>JAKISW010000015.1 GCA_021648375.1 Devosiaceae bacterium | reverse complement strand
ATTGGTCAGCCTCAGGTTGCCTATCGCGAAACCATCACCAAATCCACCGACATTGATTATACCCATAAGAAACAGTCGGGTGGTTCTGGTCAGTTTGCACGAATTAAAATGACTGTGATGCCTAATGAAGCAGGCGCCGGCTTTGAATTCGACAATACTATTGTTGGCGGAAATATTCCTAAAGAGTATATTCCTGGTGTGCAAAAAGGCGTTAACAGCGTAATGGGAGCCGGTGTTCTGATTGGTTTTCCGGTTGTTGATGTAAAGGTCACTTTGACCGATGGTGCCTATCATGATGTTGATAGTTCGGTGCTGGCTTTTGAGATTGCGGGTCGTATGGGCTTCCGCGATGCTTTGAAGCAGGCTGGTCCAAAACTTCTTGAACCTATCATGAAGGTGGAAGTTGTTACTCCCGAGGACTATATGGGAGATGTTATCGGTGATTTGAATTCCCGTCGTGGGCAGATTCAGGGAACCGAAGCGCGTGGCGTTGCTACGATGATTGAAGCGTTTGTTCCTTTGGCCAACATGTTTGGTTATGTGAACAATCTGCGCTCCATGAGTCAGGGGCGGGCGCAATATAGCATGCAGTTTGATCACTATGAGCAGGTGCCGGCGGCGACTGCTGAAGAAATAATGGCGAAATATCGCTAAAAACTAAAACTTGGATTTGCGTTGGCTTGCGGGCTGACATACTTACGGAGAAAAGAAAATGGCTAAGGTTAAGTTTGATCGTACCAAACCCCACGTCAATGTTGGCACAATCGGCCATGTTGATCATGGAAAAACCACATTGACAGCAGCTATCACCAAAGTTTTGGCTGAAAGCGGCGGCGCTGAAGTGACAGCGTTTGATGAAATTGATAAGGCTCCGGAAGAAAAAGCCCGTGGCATTACCATTTCTACTTCCCACGTGGAATATGAAACTGAAAACCGTCACTATGCCCACGTTGATTGTCCAGGACACGCTGATTATGTGAAGAACATGATTACCGGTGCTGCGCAAATGGATGGTGGAATTCTTGTTGTTTCAGCCGCTGATGGCCCGATGCCCCAGACTCGCGAGCACATTTTGCTGGCCCGTCAGGTTGGTGTTCCATCCCTGGTTGTTTACATGAATAAAGTTGATCAGGTTGACGACGAAGAATTGCTTGAACTGGTGGAAATGGAAATTCGCGAATTGCTTTCTTCCTATGATTTTCCTGGTGATGATATTCCGATCGTTAAAGGATCGGCTCTTGCAGCCCTTGAAGGTCGTGATGATGAAATCGGCAAGAATTCAATTCTTGAGCTGATGAAAGCGGTTGACGAATATATCCCAACTCCAGCCCGTCCAAAAGACAAGCCGTTCCTGATGCCGATTGAAGATGTGTTTTCGATTTCTGGCCGTGGTACTGTTGTTACCGGACGTGTTGAGCGCGGTATTGTTAATGTTGGTGAAGAAGTCGAAATCATTGGTATTAAAGAAACCCAGAAAACAACGGTTACAGGTGTTGAAATGTTCCGCAAGCTGCTCGATACGGGTGAAGCTGGCGACAATATCGGTGCTTTGATCCGTGGTGTTGATCGTGAGCAGGTTGAGCGTGGTCAGGTTCTTTGTAAGCCAGGTTCAGTTACTCCGCACACCAAGTTTGTCGGTGAAGCTTATATTTTGAGCAAAGATGAAGGTGGACGTCACACTCCGTTTTTCACTAATTACCGTCCGCAATTCTATTTCCGCACAACCGATGTTACTGGTGTTGTGACTTTGCCTGATGGCGTGGAAATGGTTATGCCTGGTGATCGGGTGGAAGTAAATGTTGAGCTGATCGTGCCGATCGCCATGGAAGAAAAGCTTCGCTTTGCTATCCGTGAAGGTGGTCGTACCGTTGGTTCAGGCGTTGTTTCCAAAATCATCGAATAGATTTTTTAGATTGGCGCGGCTTTTGTGTCGCGCCGGTCTTTTTATAAAGCAGCTACTCTGCAATAAATATCGACGACAAATATTGGCATTGAGCCAGTAAATTGGAAAAAGCGAAATGAAAAGTCAAAATATTCGTATACGGCTTAAGGCCTTTGACCATCGTGTTCTTGATGTATCGACACGCGAAATCGTCTCTACGGCGAAGCGTACCGGTGCTCAGGTTCGTGGTCCTATTCCTTTGCCGACACGAATTGAGAAATTCACCGTCAACAGGTCTCCCCACGTAGACAAAAAAAGTCGGGAACAGTTCGAAATCCGCACCCATAAAAGGTTGTTGGATATTGTCGAGCCTACCCCGCAGACTGTTGATGCACTTATGAAACTCGATCTCGCCGCCGGCGTTGATGTTGAGATTAAGCTCTAATTCGAGTTTGAAGAAAGAGGTTGAACCAATGCGTTCTGGATTGATCGCACAGAAGCTGGGCATGACCCGCATTTTCACCGAGGACGGTACTAACGTTCCTGTGACAGTGTTGGATTTGCAAAACTGCCAAGTGGTAGGCCAGCGGACGGAAGATAAAGACGGCTACACTGCGCTGCAATTGGGTGCCGGTGCCGCTAAAGTTAAAAACGTTTCCAAGGCCCGGCGTGGACAATTTGCCATCGCCAAGGTTGAGCCGAAGCGTTGTGTTGGAGAGTTTCGGGTAAGTGAGGACAATCTCATTGAGGTTGGTGCTTCCATGCTTGCGGATCATTTTGTTGATGGTCAGCTTGTGGATGTTACCGGTACTTCTGTGGGTAAGGGTTTTGCCGGTGCTATGAAGCGGCATAATTTTAGCGGTCTTCGCGCTACTCACGGTGTTTCCATATCTCACCGTTCCCACGGCTCCACTGGTAATTCTCAGGATCCTGGTAAAGTGTTCAAGGGCAAAAAAATGGCCGGACATATGGGTGCTGAGCGAGTAACCACACAAAATCTTGAGGTTGTGCGCACAGATATTGAGCGTGGCCTTATTATGATCAAGGGTTCTGTTCCCGGATCTAAAGGTGGCTGGGTGTTTATTCGGGATGCGGTTAAAAAATCCGCTCCAGATGGTGCTTCATTCCCCGGATCGTTCAAGGGTGTTCAGGATAACGCGGCTCCCGCCGCTGCTGAAAAAGAAGTCGCAGCAGAAGCTGAAAAAGCTGATGCATCAACTTCTGACGCTTCAACCTCTGATGGGGGGGCTGAATAAATGGATATCAATGTAACAAGTCTTGGCGGCAAGTCGGCCGGTAAGTTAAGTTTGGCGGAAAGCATTTTCGGTCTTGAGCCTCGTGCTGATATTTTGCAGCGCATGGTTCGTTATCAATTGCTTAAACGTCAGGCGGGCACCCACGCGGTGAAAAATCGTTCTGATATTCGCGGAACCACCAAAAAATCCGTTCGGCAAAAGGGCAGCGGTGGCGCTCGTCACGGTTCGCGCAAAGCCAACCTGTTTCGCAGTGGTGGTCGTGCTTTTGGTCCAACACCAAGAAGTCACGCAATTGCGATGCCTAAAAAAGTTCGCGCCCTTGCTCTAAAGCATGCGCTTAGCTCCAAGGTTAAGTCCGGAGATCTGATTATTTTGGACAAGGCGGAAGCAAAAGAGGCAAAAACCTCTTCCTTGAGGGCAAGTTTTGGCAAAATGGACCTTTCCAATGCATTGATCATTGGTGGTGCTGAGCTGGATAATAATTTTTCTCTGGCGGCAAGAAACATCCCGTTGATTGATGTACTTCCGGTTCAAGGCATAAATGTTTATGATATTTTGCGTCGTTCCAAGCTGGTATTGACCAAGGATGCCGTTGAAGCTTTGGAGGCACGTTTGTCATGAACAATGTAAAAGATTATGATGTGATTGTTGCTCCCGTGGTGACTGAAAAGTCCACCATTGCATCTGAACACAATCAGGTGGTGTTTGATGTGTACATCAGTGCCACCAAGCCTGAGATCAAGGCTGCTGTTGAGCGTTTGTTTTCGGTTAAGGTCAAGGCTGTCAACGTCCATGTTCGCAAGGGCAAAGTTAAAAAATTTCGTGGCATAACCGGTCGTCGTAAAGACGTTAAAAAGGCTATTGTCACACTGGTCGAAGGCCAGGTAATCGACATTTCGTCGGGTCTGTAAGAAAAGATTTTAGGGAAAGATTATGGCACTTAAATCATACAACCCCACTTCTGCCGGTCGCCGGGCTCTAATCGGGATCGATCGAAGTGAACTCTGGAAGGGCGGCCCGGTTAAGAAGCTGACCGAAGCCAATTCCTCAAAAGGGGGTCGTAACAACCGGGGTCGGATTACCATGCGTCGGCGCGGTGGTGGGCACAAGCGTACCTATCGCCTTGTGGATTTCAAACGTACACGTTTTGATGTTGTGGCAACTGTTGAGCGGTTAGAATATGATCCAAACCGTACAGCTTTTATAGCTCTTATCACTTATGATGATGGTGAGCAGGCATATATCATTGCGCCGCAACGTCTGGCTGCTGGTGATAAGGTTATCTCCTCGCTCAATGCTATTGATGTGAAGCCGGGCAATACAATGCCGCTGGAGAAAATGCCAGTGGGAACGATTGTTCACAATATTGAAATGAAGCCCAAAAAGGGCGGGCAGGTGGCTCGTTCCGCCGGAGCCTATGCTCAATATGTTGGCCGGGATCATGGCTGGGCCATTTTGCGCCTTAACTCGGGCGAGCAAAGAATTGTTCATGGTTCATGTTTGGCAACAGTTGGTGCTGTTTCCAATCCCGATCATTCAAATACCAACCTTGGAAAAGCGGGGCGTTCGCGCTGGCTTGGTCGTCGGCCAAGTGTTCGTGGTGTAGCCATGAACCCGGTTGATCACCCCCATGGTGGTGGTGAGGGCAGAACTTCAGGTGGCCGTCATCCGGTTACGCCCTGGGGTGTGCCTACCAAGGGTAAGAAAACTCGTAAGAACAAGCTGACGGACAAATTCATTGTTCGCTCACGTCACGCCAGAAAGGGCCGGTAAAATATGTCTCGTTCCGTTTGGAAAGGCCCGTTTGTTGATGGGTATCTGTTAAAAAAAGCCGATAAAGTTCGCGAAGGCGGACGTCATGAGGTCATTAAGATCTGGAGCCGTCGCTCAACAATACTGCCACAATTTGTCGGGCTTACCTTTGGGGTCTACAATGGCAAAAAGCATATTCCGGTTTCGATATCCGAGGATATGATCGGTCACAAGTTTGGTGAATTTTCTCCAACCCGTACCTATTATGGTCACGGGGCCGACAAGCGCGCCAAGAGGGGCTGATTATGGGCAAGAAGAAAACAGAGCGTTCGCTCAAAAGCAATGAGGCCCAGGCGGTTTTGCGCAGGGTTCGCACCAGTCCGCAAAAACTTAATCTGGTTGCCCAGTCTATTCGGGGCAAAAAGGTTGAAGCTGCACTGGCTGATTTGAGCTTTTCTCCCAAGCGTATTGCCGGGGCTGTTAAAAGCACTCTGGAAAGTGCGATTGCCAACGCTGAAAACAATCATAACCTTGATACGGATACATTGGTTGTTGCCGAAGCATTTGTTGGTAATTCCATGGTTATGAAACGGTTTAAGGCACGGGCCCGCGGGCGTGGTGCAAAGATATTGAAGCCATTTGCGAATCTTACGATTATTGTTCGTGAAGTTGAGGAGACCGCATAATGGGTCAAAAAGTAAATCCGATTGGTATGCGGCTGGGGATCAATCGCACTTGGGATTCGCGTTGGTATGCGAACAAGGGCGAATATGGTGTTTTGCTTCAGGAAGATCTGAAAATTCGTACCATGCTTGAAAAAGAACTCAAGCAGGCAGCGGTTTCAAAAATCGTGATTGAACGTCCGCATCGTAAATGTCGGGTATCAATTCATACAGCGCGGCCGGGCATTGTTATCGGCAAAAAGGGCGCTGATATTGAAACTATTCGCGGCAAAATTAGAAAATTCACGGATTCAGAAGTTCACGTAAATATCGTTGAAGTCAGAAAACCGGAAACTGATGCGACCCTGGTTGCTCAGGGAATTGCCCAACAGCTGGAGCGCCGGGTGGCGTTTCGTCGGGCAACAAAACGTGGTGTTCAGACAGCAATGCGTATGGGAGCTTTGGGTATTCGTGCCAATGTTGCCGGTCGTCTTGGTGGCGCAGATATTGCGCGTACCGAATGGTATCGCGAGGGCCGTGTGCCATTGCATACGCTTCGTGCCGACATTGATTATGGAGTTGCAGAAGCCGCAACGACCTATGGCGTGATTGGCATTAAAGTGTGGATTTTCAAGGGTGAAGTTATGGAACATGATCCCATGGCTCACGAGCGTCGCGCAACCGAAGGTGGCGGTGGTGGCCAAAAGCAACGGCGCGCACCCGGTGCTCGAAGCTAAGGATAAGTTAGATGCTGCAACCAAAACGTACAAAATTTCGCAAGGCTCATAAGGGGCGCATCCATGGCGTTGCCAAGGGCGGAACCAATCTGACTTTTGGTCAGTATGGTCTCAAAGCCCAGGAGCCGGATCGTATTACCGCTCGCCAGATCGAAGCTGCGCGTCGGGCCATGACCCGCCATATGAAGCGTGCGGGCCGTGTGTGGATTAGAATTTTCCCGGATCTCCCGGTAACTGCCAAGCCTACCGAAGTTCGGATGGGTAAAGGCAAGGGAGCTCCAGAATATTGGGCGGCGCGGGTTAAGCCTGGCCGGATCATGTTTGAACTTGATGGGGTAACAGAAGATGTGGCGCGTGAAGCTTTGCGGCTTGCTGCCATGAAACTGCCGATCAAAACGCGCTTTGTTAAGCGCATCGCTGACTAAGGAAGCGTAAAGATGGACATTGCAGATATCAGGGCAAAAACAATGGACGAGCTTAAAGATGAGCTGGTTACATTAAAAAAAGAGCAGTTTAATCTGCGTTTTCAGCGGGCAACCCAGCAGATGGAATCAACGGCGCGGGTGCGTCTGGTTCGTCGAGAAGTTGCTAAAGTTAAAACGGTCATGCGCGAAAAGCGCGACAGCTAAGGGCAAAAAAAATGCCAAGACGAATTTTGCAGGGGACCGTTGTCTCCGACGTAAACGATAAAACTATAACTGTTCGGGTGGAGCGCCGGTTTGCGCATCCCCTGTACAAAAAAACCATTCGCCGGTCGAAAAAATATCAGGCGCATGACGAAACTAACTCGGCCAAAACGGGCGATAAGGTTTCAATTCGTGAATGCGCGCCTATTTCTAAAAATAAGCGTTGGTCGATAGTTCTTTCGGCTTAACAATCTGGTTTGAATATTGGGTGGAACAATAATCCCCCAACAAGTAGAGAAGGCATCGAATAATGATACAGATGCAATCAAATTTGGACGTTGCCGACAATTCCGGCGCCAAGCGGGTTATGTGTATTAAAGTGCTTGGTGGATCCAAGCGCAGATATGCAGCGGTTGGTGACTTGATTGTCGTGTCGATCAAGGATGCAATTCCTCGCGGCAAAGTGAAAAAGGGCGAGGTTGCCAAGGCGATCGTAGTTCGTACCAAATCTAATATCCGTCGCAAGGACGGTTCTGTTATTCGTTTTGACAGCAATGCGGCGGTTTTGGTAAATAATAATAATGAGCCGATTGGAACGCGTATTTTTGGCCCGGTTCCCCGTGAACTGCGTGCAAAAAATCACATGAAAATCATCTCGCTAGCTCCGGAGGTGCTGTAAGATGGCCGCGAAGTTAAAAAAAGGCGATAAAGTTGTTGTGCTGACTGGAAAAGACAAGGGTAAAACAGGGGAAATCCTGCAAATTCTTGTTGAGAAAAACCGCGCTCTTGTGGGTGGTGTAAATCTGGTTCGCCGTCATACTAAACAGTCGGCTTCCCAGGAAGCGGGGATTGTTTCAAAGGAAGCGTCGCTTCACTTGTCCAATCTGGCATATGCTGATCCCAAGGACGGCAAGCCGAGCAGGGTTGGGTTTGAAATCAAGGATGGCAAAAAACATCGTATTGCCAAACGTTCTGGAGAAGTGATCAATGGCTGAGGTTATGGTGCCGCGTTTTCGCACTCGTTTCGACGAGACTGTTCGCGCTTCAATGATTAAAACTTTTAGTTATGAAAACCCGATGCAGGTTCCGCGTTTGGATAAAGTTGTCTTAAACATGGGTGTTGGCGAAGCTGTTAATGATACCAAAAAGGTAAAATCTGCAGTTGCTGATATGACCCTTATTGCAGGGCAGAAGGCGCTGACTACCTATGCGTCCAAGTCAATTGCGGGTTTTAAGGTGCGTGAAGATATGCCCCTTGGCTGTAAAGTTACATTGCGCAAATCACGCATGTATGAGTTTGTTGACCGGTTGATTAATATCGCATTGCCGCGGGTTCGAGATTTTCGCGGGCTGAATGTGAAGAGTTTTGATGGCAATGGCAATTTTGCCATGGGCATTAAAGAGCATATCGTATTTCCAGAAATTGATTATGACAAAGTTGATCAGATCTGGGGCATGGACATTATCGTTTGCACCACCGCCAATACTGACGAAGAAGCATTGGCGCTGTTGCGTGCATTTGACTTTCCCTTTGGTCAGGAAAATTCCTAAAGGGAAATATTAGAGAGGATTAATTGAATGGCAAAAAAGAGCGCCATTGAAAAGAACAACAAGCGTCGCAGAACCGTGGCGCGTTTTAGCGAAAAGCGCTTAGCGCTTAAAGCCATGGTGGCGGATAAATCCGTTTCTTTGGAAGAGCGTTTTAATGCGCAGCTAAAACTGTCCAAACTGCCGCGTGATGCTTCACCGGTCAGGGTGCGCAATCGTTGTGAAGTTACCGGACGGCCGCGTTCGGTTTATCGCAAGCTGAAAATGAGCCGTATATCTTTGCGTAATCTTGGCAATCGCGGGCTGGTGCCTGGCATGGTCAAGTCGAGCTGGTAAGGAGAACTACAGATGAATCTTAATGATCCACTTGGCGATATGCTTACTCGCATTCGCAACGCTCAGATGCGCAACAAGTCCACGGTTTTAACGCCTGCGTCAAAACTGCGTGGCTTCGTGCTGGATGTGTTGAAAAGCGAAGGTTTTATTCGCGGATACACTGAGACAAAATTTGAAAATAATTCGAGTGAATATTCAATCGAATTGAAGTATCTGGACCGTGATCCGGTTATTCGGGAAATCAAGCGCGTTTCGCGTCCCGGGCGCCGTATTTATGCTTCGGTGAAGAATATTCCCCAGGTTGCCAACGGGTTGGGTGTTTCCATCCTTTCAACGCCAAAAGGCGTTATGGCAGACCATGAGGCACGTTCTAGTAATGTTGGTGGTGAGGTGTTGTGTCAGGTCTTCTAGGGCCGCACAATATTTTAAAAGAGAATTGAACCGGGAAGGTTTTTAATATGTCACGTACTGGCAAACAGCCTGTGTCCATTGAGGGCGTGACGGTATCTGTTGATGGCTCAAAAGTGAGCGCAAAAGGTACCAAGGGTGAATTGAGCATGAACCTGCTCGAGCAGGTAAATATTGAGCAGGGCGAAGGCGAGTTGGTTTTATCGCCTGCCAATGACAGCAAGAAAGCCCGGGTAAACTGGGGTACTTCACGGGCATTGGTGCAAAATATTGTAACCGGCGTAAAGAATGGTTTTTCTAAAAAGCTGTTGATTTCCGGGGTTGGTTATCGTGCAGCGGCTCAGGGAAGTAATTTGAAGCTAACGCTTGGTTTTTCTCACGATGTGAATTATCAGGTGCCTGAGGGAATTCAGGTGCAAACACCACAGCCTACCGAGATCATTGTTTCAGGTATTGATAAGCAATTGGTTGGTCAGGTTGCAGCGAATATTCGCGAATATCGTAAGCCAGAGCCCTATAAGGGCAAAGGTGTTCGGTATGAGGATGAATTTGTCTTCCGTAAGGAAGGGAAGAAGAAGTAAGGAGTGCCTTTAGATGGCAAACCGTATACAAAATTTGCGCCGCCGCAGTTCGCGGGTGCGCCGTGTTATAAAAGCCAGGGCAGGTGGGCGTCCCAGGTTGTCGGTATTTCGTTCCGGCAAGAATATCTATGCTCAGATCATTGATGATGCAACTGGTCACACAGTCGCCGCTGCTTCAACACTTGATAAAAGCCTTAAAGGCAAAGCAAGTGGTGCCGATCAAAAAGCGGCTGGTGCCGTTGGTAAGCTGATTGCTGAACGTGGAAAAGAAGCCGGGATTGAAAATGTTATTTTTGATCGTGGCGGATATATTTATCATGGCCGGGTGAAAGCTCTGGCAGAGGCTGCCCGCGAAGGCGGTTTGCAGTTTTAATTTTTATAAACTTAACGAACTAAAAAAGCAGGTTTTGCCTAATGAGAGACGTTCAGGATCGCGATAGTGAGTTTGTTGATCGCCTTGTGCATATCAACCGAGTAGCCAAAGTGGTGAAGGGTGGACGTCGTTTTGCGTTTGCCGCCTTGGTGGTTGTTGGAGATCAAAAGGGCCGGGTTGGCTTTGGTCATGGCAAGGCTCGTGAAGTGCCAGAAGCCATCCGTAAAGCAACAGAGGCTGCAAAGCGTCAGATGATCAGGGTTCCCCTGCGCGAGGGGCGTACCCTTCATCATGATACCGGCGGTCGCCATGGTGCGGGCAAGGTTTATTTGCGTGCAGCGCCTGCGGGAACCGGAATTATTGCCGGTGGTCCAATGCGTGCGGTTTTTGAAACTCTGGGTATCAACGATATTGTTGCAAAATCCCAGGGTTCTGCAAATCCTTATAACATGGTACGGGCTACTTTTGATGCGTTGAAAAGCGTTGATAGTCCTCGCTCGGTTGCGCAGCGTCGCGGCTTAAAAGTTTCTGAATTGCAGGCCCGTCGCGGTGAAAACGCGGCTGACGCCTAGACAAATTATATCGGAGTAAACGGAAAATGGCTGATAAGAGCGTAACCGTAGAACAAATCGGAAGTCCAATTCGTCGCCATAGAAGCCAGCGTGCTACATTGGTCGGCCTTGGACTTAACAAGATGCACAAGCAGCGGGTGCTTAAAGACAGCCCGCAGGTGCGTGGAATGATCAACAAGGTTTCCCACCTGGTTCGCGTTGTTGACGAGAGCTAAGGGCGAGAGCTAAGGGAAAAGGCAAAATATTATGCGATTGAATGAACTTAAAGATATAGCCGGTGCCAACAAGGCACGCACAAGGGTTGGCCGGGGCATTGGGTCCGGTACCGGAAAAACTGCCGGACGTGGCGTTAAGGGGCAAAAATCCCGCTCTGGTGTGGCTATCAAAGGCTTTGAGGGGGGGCAGATGCCCCTTCATATGCGGATGCCAAAACGTGGCTTTAACAATCCTTTCGCCAAGAAATTCAATGCGGTACGTCTTGATAGAATTCAAGATGCCATTGATGCGGGACGGCTTGATGCCAAAGGTGTTATTGATGCGGCAGCGCTGGTTGGCGCTAAAGTTATCCGCCGGGCAAAAGATGGTGTTCGCTTGGTAAATGGTTCCGGTGAATTCAAGGCCAAAAAAGTTACTTTTAATGTTGCTCATGCATCGGGTGGTGCATTAAAAGCAATTGAAGCCAATGGCGGTAAAGTCGACGTGATTGTGGTCGAAAAATTCGTTGGCAAAAAATATTCGCCCTCAGACGCTTAATTTTTGCGTCAGCTTAAAAACATTACGGAGTCAGAATGGCCTCTGCAGCCGAGCAATTAGCCTCCAATCTAAGTTTTTCGACCTTTGCAAAGGCGAAAGAACTGCAAAAGCGTATCATGTTCACTCTTGGTGCGCTTTTGGTTTATCGTTTTGGGACCTATATTCCGGTTCCAGGGATTGATCCTGCCGCCTATGCTCAAACTTTTGAGCAGGCCTCGCAGGGCATTGTTGGCATGTTAAACATGTTTTCTGGTGGTGCGGTTGAGCGTATGGCGATTTTCGCCCTTAACCTGATCCCCTATATTACCGCTTCGATTGTTATTCAGGTTCTTACATCTGCTTCGCCAAAACTTGAAGCATTGAAAAAAGAGGGTGAATCGGGGCGGCGCAAAATCAATCAATATACCCGTTATCTTACCGTGCTTTTTTGCACTGTTCAGGGCTATGGTATCGCTGTGGGTCTGGAATCCAGCCAGGGGGTCGTTCTTGATCCGGGTTGGTTCTTCCGTCTTTCAACGATTGTGACCCTTGTTGGCGGCACCATGTTTTTGATGTGGCTCGGCGAGCAAATCACCCAACGCGGTGTTGGCAATGGTATTTCACTGATTATTTTTGCAGGAATTGTTGCAACATTACCTCCCTCAATAGCCCAGACTCTTGAATTGAGCCGAACCGGTGCTTTGTCATCGATTGCAGTATTTGGTATGTTGATTTTGGCAATCGTTGTAATCGCTGTGATCGTATTTTTTGAGCGTGCCCAACGGCGTTTGCTAATTCAGTATCCAAAACGCCAGGTTGGCAATAAAATGTTTCAGGGGGATACATCCCACCTGCCGTTAAAACTTAATACGGCCGGGGTTATTCCAGTAATTTTTGCTTCTTCCATGCTGTTGATGCCAGCGACGTTTACCTCGTTTGCCCAACCAACGGGGGGCGAGGCCAACTGGCTGCAGATTATTGCTGCGCTTTTGGGACGGGGCCAACCTCTATATCTGGCGTTGTATGCCTCGCTGATTGCGTTTTTTGCATTCTTTTATACGTCGATTGTTTTTAATCCCAGCGACACTGCGGACAACCTGAAAAAATCAGGGGGGTTCATTCCAGGAATTCGCCCCGGCGAGCGCACGGCCTCTCATATTGATTATGTATTGTCCAGAATCACAGTGGCGGGCGCTGCCTATTTGACAATTGTTGCTTTAATCCCGGAAGTTTTGCTATCGCAATTGAATGTTTCGGCATTTCTCGGCGGCACGTCACTGTTGATCATGGTTACGGTTACCCTTGATACTATTTCTCAAATTCAAAGCCATTTGATCGCCCAGCAATATGACGGGCTGGTCAAACGGTCCAGACTTGGAGGCAAAAGGCGGCGATGAGGCTAATAATAATGGGACCACCGGGGGCCGGGAAGGGCACTCAGGCAAAAATTCTGGTTGATGAATATTCTATACCGCAGCTTTCAACCGGTGATATTTTACGTTCAGCAATTTTGGCCAACACTCCCATGGGGCAACAGGCCAAAGAAATCATGGCCCGTGGAGACCTGGTGCCGGATGAGGTTGTTTGCGGCATTGTATCTGAACGGCTTGATGATGAAGATGCAAAAAGCGGTTTCATTCTGGATGGTTTTCCACGCACCATTGCCCAGGCAGAAGCCCTGGATGAGATGATGGAAGAAAAGGGCATTGCACTTGATGCGGTTATTGTTCTTAAAGTCGATAGCGACGCTCTGATCGAGAGGATTCGCAATCGGGCTGCCCAAAGCGGTGGTGCCAGAGCGGACGATAATGAAGAGGTGATGCGTAATCGTTTGGAAGTTTATTCAGAGCTGACTAAACCTCTTATTGAGTATTACGAAAAGCAGGGAAATGCTAAAAGCGTTGACGGTATGGCGTCAATTGACGAAGTGACAGCTGAGATCGCTGAATTGCTTAAAAAATAGGGAGAGCTTGTGTTTGAAGTGTGTTGACTTCACTCCAGCGAATCCTTAGAACCGCGCAAGTCTTATTGTTGTAAGTCTTGGTATTAATGAGGACTGGTAACGGTTCCCGATCGTTTTGGTGGGGTCGTTCTCCGGTCCCTTATTGTTGAAATGCTGCCGCTATTAGAACCGGCACATAAATATTGAGGAGAGCTCTGTTGGCTCGTATTGCTGGTGTTAACATTCCAACGAATAAACGTGTGGTTATCGCGTTGCAGTATATTCATGGAATTGGGCCAAAAATTGCTCACGATATATGTGAGATCGTAAAAATCCCCGGAGAACGCCGGGTGAATGAACTTAGCGATGCTGAAATTATTCAGGTTCGTGAGGCCATTGATCAAGGTCATATGGTTGAAGGTGATTTGCGCCGGTCTGTGGCGATGAATGTTAAGCGCCTGATGGACCTTGGAAATTATCGCGGACTTCGTCATCGGCGCGGTCTGCCTGTTCGTGGGCAAAGAACCCATACGAACGCAAGAACACGCAAGGGTCCTGCACGGGCGATTGCTGGTAAAAAGAAGTAAGGTTTCCTTTTTTGGAAACCTTCGGTGGAGCCGCCCGGCGATTCTGTTGGGGCGGTGATGAGATCGAATTGAGGATATAAATGGCTAAGAGTGAAACAACTCGCGTTCGTCGTCGCGAACGCAAGAATATTATTACCGGCGTGGCGCACGTCAACGCTACTTTTAACAATACCATGATTACTATTACAGATGCCCAGGGCAACACTATTGCCTGGTCGTCTGCAGGCACCATGGGCTTTAAGGGTTCGCGCAAATCAACTCCCTATGCTGCACAGATGGCAGCGGAAGATGTGGCCAAAAAAGCTCAGGACCATGGAATGAAAACCCTTGAGGTTGAAGTTCGTGGGCCTGGTTCTGGACGCGAATCAGCTTTGCGCGCATTGCAGGCGGCTGGTTTTAACGTAACGACAATTCGCGATGTAACTTCGATACCCCATAATGGTTGCCGCCCGCGCAAGAGGCGGCGCGTCTAGTACATATTGGTGCGCTCGGTGGAAATATTTTTTTCACCGACATTCACATTAAGCGGCGATACGGCAGAAATTAGACCCTTCAGACCTATTCGATCCGCCAAACTAAAAGGATGTTGCAAGTGATCCAGGATAACTGGCAAGAACTGATTAAGCCTACCAAATTAGACATTGTTGTGAACGCAGATGATCCTCGCAAGGCATCGATTACTGCTGAACCATTGGAACGCGGATTTGGCCTTACTCTGGGCAATTCACTGCGCAGGGTTTTGCTTTCCTCATTGCAGGGTGCGGCAGTTACCGCCATGCAGGTTGAAGGTGTTTTACACGAATTCACCTCAGTTCCCGGGGTGCGTGAAGATATTACCGATCTGGTATTGAACGTTAAGGGAATTTCTTTGCGGATGGAAGAGGAGGGGCCTAAACGCCTTACTCTGAGCAAAAAAGGACCGGGCGCAGTTACCGCCGGGGACATTGCAACCACCGGAGACATTGAAATTCTCAATCCTGAGCTGGTTCTTTGCCATCTTGATATTGGTGCTGAGGTCAACATCGAATTTACAGTTGATACAGGTAAGGGATATGTGGCGGCTGATAAAAACCGGCCTGAGGATGCTCCAATTGGTTATGTGCCGGTTGATGCGCTGTTTTCTCCGGTTCGCCGGGTCAGCTATAAAGTGGAGCCAACCCGCGAGGGACAAGTGCTCGATTATGACAAGCTGACCATGCAAATTGAAACCAATGGCGGTGTTTCTTCAGAAGATGCCATGGCATTTGCCGCGCGGATTTTGCAGGACCAACTTTCGGTATTTATCAATTTTGATGAACCTGTTCAAGAAGTTGCTCAGGATGTAGTTCCTGAGTTGGCGTTTAACCCTGCATTGCTTAAAAAGGTTGATGAGCTTGAATTGTCGGTTCGTTCGGCTAATTGCCTGAAAAACGATAATATTATTTACATTGGTGATCTTATTCAAAAAACTGAATCTGAAATGTTGCGCACTCCTAACTTTGGGCGCAAATCGCTTAATGAAATTAAAGAAGTTTTGGCGCAGATGGGCTTGCATCTTGGAATGGATGTTGCCAACTGGCCGCCAGAAAATATTGATGATCTGTCAAAACGCTATGAGGATCATTATTGATCTAAAATTGGTTTTGCCAAAATTGGTTTTACCAAGTACGCGCTTAGCTTAAAGCGAGCGTGGAATGAAGGAGAATAAAAATGCGCCATGGAAAATCCGGTCGCAAGTTAAATCGAAACTCCAGCCATCGCAAGGCGATGTTTGCCAATATGGCAGCAGCTTTGATCAAGCATGAGCAAATCACCACTACTGTGGCCAAGGCAAAAGATTTGCGCCCGATTGTGGAAAAGCTTGTAACTCTTGGCAAGCGTGGCGATCTGCATGCGCGCCGTCAGGCAATTTCACGGATTAGAGACGTGGATATGGTTGGCAAATTGTTTGATGTGCTTGGCCCTCGTTATAAAGAGCGTCAGGGTGGTTATATCAGAATTATGCGGGCCGGCTATCGCTTCGGAGACAATGCGCCGATTGCAGTGATTGAGTTTGTTGATCGCGATGTGGATGCCAAGGGACTTGATTCTGGCCCAACGGCTGATTTTGTTTCTGATGATGCCGAAGAAGAAGCGGTGGCTTAAGTCTGGCTCTTGGGTGCGCCCACAGGCTAATTGTTGAAATCAATCTTTTGAGCGGCCGCGATAATTCGCGGCCGTTTTTTTGTGGTACAACTTTTGAAAATGTACACCGGTATCGGGGGGAGTTTTTATGGAATCCAAAATCATTGTCATAACCGGGATAACGGGTTTCATAGCCAAACATGTGGCGGCGCAGTTACTTGATTTAGGTTTTGTTGTGCGTGGAACGCTGCGCAACCCTGATAAAAAACAACAGGTGCGTCAGGCAATATCATTGATGTGTTCGGAGCAGGCACTGGAGAGGTTGCAGCTGGTGAATTGCGACCTGTTGCATGATGAGGGATGGCAAGAGGCCATGGATGGTGCCGAGGCGTTGATGCATCTGGCGGCCTATGTGCCGGCACGGGAGCCAAAGGATCCAGAGGCGGTTATTCGCCCTTCGCTGGAGGGAACTGAAAGAGTTTTTGGCTTTGCTCGGGCGGCCAGAATTAAACGCATAATAATGACCAGCTCGATTGCCGCTATAGGATATGGGCACGATATTAAATCCAAGTCGGTGCATTTTTCAGTTGATGACTGGACGAATGTTGATGGCCTCAAGGGGGCTTTGGCCTATGCTAAAGCCAAGGTGTTGGCGGAGAAAAAAGCATGGGAACTAGCTAGAAACAATCACCTTGATCTAACCTGTATATGTCCAAGCATGGTGTTTGGTCCCGCTCCCGACACCGATATCAGCGCTTCCATGAAGATCGTGTTACGTTTGATGAATCGGCAGGTTCCTGCAATTCCTCCGGGCGGACTAAGTGTGGTTGATGTGCGTGATGTGGCCAAAATTCATGTGGGTGCGCTTGGCGATGATGATACAATTGATCAGCGGATTATTGCCTCGGCCCAATATATCAAGTTCACTGAAATTGCGGATATTTTACGCAGTGAATTTCCTAATATTAAATTCCCTAACAATGTTGCACCTATTTGGCTTTTGAAGTTCATTGGCCTATTTAGCCAAACGATTAAGCAAGTGGTTGCTGATCTGGATGTGGTACGAAATTATGATGGAGTTGCCGGGGAGAAACTGTTGAATGGTAAATATAGGGACGGGGTGGAGGCAACATTATCAGCAGCGCATAGTTTGATTAAATTGGGAATGATCAAGGGTATCAAGCCATAACTATGATTTAAAGATCCTGACCCTGAATTTGGAAAGACAAAATGAGCGATCTATTTTCAACAGAGGATGATGAGAGTAAGAAAGAGGCTAGTCAAAATACCCCTCTGGCCGACAGGTTGCGCCCGTCGACACTAGGCGAAGTGATTGGGCAAGAACATCTGCTTGGTGAGAAGGGTTCGCTCAAGCGTATGCTTGACAGTAAACGCCTTGGTTCGTTGATATTGTGGGGTCCACCCGGAACTGGAAAAACTACCGTTGCGCAGTTGTTGGCTAATGAAATTGGATTTCGTTTCAAGCAGATTTCTGCGGTGTTTTCTGGGGTGGCTGACCTTAAAAAATGCTTCGAGGAAGCGCGGTTTTATCGGCAGCAGGGTCAAAATACTTTGCTGTTTGTGGATGAAATTCACCGCTTTAACCGCGCCCAGCAGGATGGGTTTTTGCCAGTTGTGGAGGACGGCACCATTGTTCTGGTGGGAGCCACAACTCAAAATCCTTCGTTCGAACTCAATTCAGCTCTGTTGTCGCGCGCGCAGGTGTTGCGGTTTGAATCGCTGAGCGAAAATGATCTTGAGGCATTGCTTGTCAGGGCAGAAAGCCTGCTTGGGCAAAAACTTCCACTTGAGGAGCAGGCTCGCATCGGTCTCATCGGCATGGCTGATGGGGATGGCAGGGCATTGCTGGGCCTTGTGGAGGAGGTAATGGCAGCCGCTGACGACGACAAATTTTTTGAACTTGGCGAAATGGTTGAATTTTTGCAGCGCCGGGCACCGGTTTATGATAAATCAGAAGACGGCCATTATAACCTTATTTCAGCCCTGCATAAAACCGTTAGAGGGTCTGACCCTGATGCGGCTTTATATTACTTTGCCAGAATGATTGATGCGGGTGAAGATCCGATGTTTTTGGCCCGACGTCTAATTCGCATGGCGGTTGAGGATATCGGACTGGCTGATCCGCAGGCGCTGGTGCAGGCAAATGCGGCCCGTGATGCTTTTCAGATGCTTGGCTCGCCCGAGGGGGAGTTGGCATTGGCTCAGGCGGTGGTTTATCTGGCTATAGCGCCCAAATCCAATGCGGTTTACAAGGCCTTTTCAGCCGCTACAAAACTGGCCAAAAACTCTGGCTCTCCAATGCCGCCAAAATCCATTCTAAATGCGCCGACCAAATTGATGAAAAACGAAGGTTATGGGCAGGGTTATATTTATGACCATGATACGGTTGAAGGATTTTCAGGGCAGGAATATTTCCCCGAGGCAATTGGCAGGCAGCAATTTTATACACCGGTTGAGCGTGGATATGAGCGTGAAATAAAAAAGCGGCTCGACTATTTTGTCCGTTTGCGCTCAAAGGAAATCAAATAAAAGTAACGGCCATGGTTTGGCGGAGATTATATTGATGAACGGATTTTTATTGGTTGGTGCCGGGGGCGCTCTTGGTGCCATGGGGCGCTATGGGGTTGGGATACTTGTTGCAAAAACCGGGTTTGGTGGGTTTCCACTGGCGACAATCGCCATAAATATAATTGGATCAGTATTAATGGGGCTTTTTATTGGAATTTTGGCCAAAACCCTGCCCCCATGGCAGGGGGAGGCGCGCCTGTTCATTGCCATTGGATTGCTGGGCGGATTTACGACATTTTCAGCTTTTTCCCTCGATACCATTGTTCTGTTTGAACGAGGCGCATTAATGCAGGCAGGTTTTTATGTGCTGATAACAGTGACTGGCTCTATTTTAGCCCTTTGGGCCGGGCTGTTAATTGCAAGAGGATTACCCCTATGAGTGGAGTTGCGCAAAAAACCATCACTGAAGATGAGGATGGAATGCGACTGGATCGCTGGTTTGGATTGCATTTTCCGCAGGTGAAATTTGGCCGTTTGCAAAAAATGATCAGAACCGGGCAGGTTCGGGTTGATAAGGGCAGGGTGAAAACCAGCACGCGGCTTACTTCAGGGCAAATTGTTCGCATTCCTCCCATTGATAAAGATGATGGGGCATCAAAACCCGCCAAAATCAGATTTAGTGAAACTGATGCCAATTTTTTGCGCCAGCGGATCCTTTATGAAGACGATGATGTAATCGTTTTGAACAAACCCCATGGTCTGGCAGTGCAGGGGGGGAGCGGCACCGCTCGCCATATTGATGGCATGTTAAAAAGCCTGCCCAATAAAAAAGGCGAAGCGCCCCGTCTTGTGCACCGGCTCGACAGGGATACTTCGGGCTGTTTGCTGGTGGCGAAAACCCGCGCTGTGGCTTCTCATTTTGGCGGTGTGTTTAGATCGCGTTCGGCACGAAAGATTTACTGGGCTATTGTTGCGGGAGTTCCCAGCCCAAATCAGGGTACGATTTCATGCTTTGTTGCTCGTGTATCCACCCGTGATGGCGAACAGATGGCGGTGGTGGAAAAGGGATATAAGGGCGCTCAACATTCCATGACCCATTATTCGGTTACCGATAATGCGGGGCAGAAATTTTCATGGGTTACGTTAAAACCTGTAACCGGGCGTACCCATCAATTGCGGGTGCATATGATGAATTTGGGCACGCCTATTCTGGACGATCCACGATATTGCGATATGGAAAACTGGAACTGGCAGCCCCCTGAGGGCCTTGGTTCTGGTTTGCATTTGCATGCACGTCGACTGGCCATACCTCTTCGGGATGGAAGCCAGCTGGATATCAGTGCGCCATTGCCCCCGCATATGATAAAGAGCTTTGACATGCTGGGTTTTGATGCCAAACGCTATGATGCTAAAAATGACGATCCGGAGGATGTATGAGCGCGCAAAAACTGATAATTTTTGATCTGGATGGCACCCTGATTGATACGGTGGCATTATTTGTTGGCACGACCGGCTCTGTTTTTAAATCCATGGGATTGGCGGTGCCGGATGAAAAAACCATTCGCTCTGTTTCAGGTCTTGGTGCGCAGGTCGGTGTCAGGCGCATTGCGCCGGATCTGGATGATGCGCAGATTGATAAGTTTATTGGGCTTTATCGTGAAGAATTTTTGGCCCGGGCTATGCAATCCAAGCAGGAGGAACTTTTTTTAGGGGCGCTGGAAATGCTGAATGCTTTGCACGGGCGGCAGGATATAGTTATGGCGGTTGCTACTGGAAAATCTGGTTCCGGCACGGACAGAGTGCTTAAAGGTCATGATATTTTAAAGCTTTTTACCTCGGTGCATACCCCTGATACCAATCGCGCAAAACCTGATCCGGATATGGTGCATTCAGCTATGGGGATTGTTGATTGTCCTAAGCAAAATACAATAATGATCGGGGATACTACCCACGATATGGAAATGGCGGTAAACGCCGGCACCCATGCGCTGGGGGTCAGCTGGGGCTATCATGAACCTGATGAACTAAAAGCCGCTGGTGCTCATCTGATTATTGATGAGATGGATCAGTTGATACCGACAATCGACGCTTTGTTTGGAGACAAATAATGCGCGATTTTCTTGATGATATTCAGGCCAATATGGATGCGGGCATTGGCCGGGCGCAACAACATGCCAGAAAAGAATTGCCCAAGCGTTTTTATAAGAATGTCACTGTGGAACAATCAGATAGTGGATTTGGCATAGCGCTGGATGGCAGATTTTGCAAAACCCCGGCAGGAAAAAAAGTCGAAGTTCCGTCCAGGGAACTAGCTGAAATTTTGAGTAAAGAATGGCTGGCTCAGGAGAGTGTGATTGATGCCAGGACAATGCCATTGGTGCGCCTGATAAATTCTGCCATCGAAGGGGGGCATGAAGTGGTGGCGGATTTGCGCGATGAAGTGGTTAAATTTGGGGCCAATGACTTGCTGCTTTATCGGGCCGAGCACCCGGAGGAATTGGTTGAAATTCAAAACAAACACTGGAACCCGGTTCTGACAAGTCTGGAAATGCATTTCTCTATTATTTTTGAACCTGTGAGTGGAATTATCCATAGACCTCAGCCTGAGCAAAGCCTTGCAGCCTTAAATGCGGATTTGGCAAATGTTGATTATTTTGTTGCAACCGCTCTGGTTTCCATCACCGGGTTGACCGGCTCTGGCCTGTTGGCATTTGCTTTGCGTCATAATCTGATTGCAGATGATATGGCCTGGAAATGTGCTCTGGTCGATGAGGATTTTAATGCCGAGCGCTGGGGAAAAGACCCGGAGGCAATTCTACGACATGAAAAGCGGCGGGTGGAATTTGACGCGGCGTTGAAGGTCCTGCGGCTGCTGGATAAAATTTAGGATCAGGGACCCTAGGGTCAAGACCCTAAGTTTTAGGAACTGCTTTTAGTTCTAAAATCCATTGCGCAGTGGCTGGGGATATTTCTCGCAATGGTTTCAAAACAAATTCACGTTCGTGGGCGTGGTGATGGGGAAGGTTTAGGCGCTCGATGCTCAAAACCTGCCGGTCATAGGCAATAATATCTATATCAATTTTTCTTGGCCCCCATTTTTCCCCGCGCACACGACCCAGAAGGTTTTCGATGTTCTGGCAGGCGTCAAGCAAGGCAATTGGCTCCAATTGGGTAGATATTTCAATAGTCATATTATGAAAATTAGGCTGATTAACCTTCCCCCAGGGAGGATTTATCAGCATGCTGGATTTTTTGGTGATTGAGATTTTTGGGGTTTTTTCCAAAAGCTCTAACGCATCGGTAATCTGTTGAGTTGGATCGCCGATATTGCCCCCAAGGCTGAGCCATGCATCAGACATTATCGCGTTCCCGATACAATTTTACCCCGAATTGTCCGGTGGCAACAGGAATTGGCGCTTCTGGTTTGAATAGTTTGATTTTTACCCAGTTGATTTGTGGATAGGTGGCAAACAGCCGGTCAATAATGTGTTGTGCCACAGCTTCAAGCAGTTTGAACTGTTTTTCAGCAAAAGCATCTCGCACACTGTTAAATAAAAGCTCATAGGAAATAGTGTCATCCAGCTCGTCGGAATTGGCCGCTTTGCTCAGATCCAGGCCGCAGATGACATTTATGGAAAACCGACAACCAACTTTGTTTTCTTCGGGCATTACTCCGTGATAGCCATAAAACACCAGATCCTGAAGGATTATACTGTCATCATTTTGCTTTTTCATTTCGAATCCTGCGGTTTTATTGCGTAAAGGCTAGCATAAGCAATCTGCAACGCCTGAAGATTTTGCGCAACATCATGCACCCTGAAAATATGCGCGCCCTGTTGATAGGCAATCACCGAGGTAGCAGCGGTTGCGGTGGCAAGTTCATCCGGGACGGGTTGCAACAATTTGGAGAGCATTGATTTTCGTGAAGTGCCAACCAGCAATGGCAAGCCGTGTTTGTTCAATTCATGCAAACGCCCTAGAATCTGATAGTTTTCTTCCAGAGTTTTTGCAAACCCAAAGCCGGGATCAATAATTATTTTATTTTTTTCAATGCCAGCATTCTGAGCAATCTCTAGCGACAATTCAAAAAACCGATGCATTTCCTCTATTATATCAGCGCTTTCGTTGCGTTGTTTGTCCCAATGCATAATGATAACCGGGGTGCTATAGCGCGCTGCAATCGTTGCGATTTCCGGCTCGCGCTGCAAGCCTGAGACGTCATTGATAATGGTCGCCCCGGCCTGGATCGCCTGATCGGCCACCAGTGCCTTAAAAGTGTCGATGGAAATCGGAACCTTTATTCCTGAGGACACCAATTGCTCGATTACTGGAATTACCCGATCCAACTCCTCTTGGGTGGAAATTTCCTTTGCTCCAGGGCGAGTGCTTTGACCGCCAACGTCAATAATATCGGCACCCTGTTCCAGCATTGCGCGAGTGTGAGCTAAGGCCATTTTGGGGTTGGTATGGCGCCCCCCATCGGAAAAGCTGTCCGGTGTGACATTTAGAATTCCCATTATCAGGGGTTTTGGTCCCAGCGCCAATATCCCCTCTTTTATTGGTATCTGATGGGTTGTGTGTGGGGACATTATCTATCTGCCTGCTGATCGGCGTTATTAGTTTTGAGGGTTGCATAAAGGTCATATGCATCACTATCATGCACCTTAACATCAATCATATCGCCCGGTTTTATGCCTGTGGCATTATCAATAATCACATTGCCATCAATTTCTGGCGCGTCCCATTTGGAGCGCGCAGTGGCCTGATTTTCTTCCAAATTGATGTCATCCACCAGCACTTCAATAGTGCGCCCGACCTTTTTGGCCAGGCGTTTAACAGAAATTTGTTGAGCTTTTTCCATCAGCATTTCATAGCGTTGTCGCTTCACCTCATCTGGAACAATTTCTTTTATTTCATTGGCCTTTGCCCCCGCTACCGGCTCATATTCAAAGCAGCCAGCCCTATCAATCTGGGCTTCTTCAAGCCAATCAAGCAGCATTTGAAAATCCTCATCTGTTTCGCCGGAAAACCTACAACGAAGGTTGAACGGATAGCCAGATCGGGGCAGGTTTTGCGCCACGCATTTATTCGATCAAGAGTTTTCTCGGTATTGGCCGGACGGCGCATAGCTTTTAGAATTGTCGGGGAGGCATGCTGAAATGGGATATCCAGATAGGGCAGAATTTTATTGTCAGCCATCAATTCAATTGCCGCATCCACATGGGGGTAGGGGTAAACATAATGCAGGCGCACCCATGCTCCCAACTCACCAAGCTCGGCACAAAGGTCAAAAAACTTTGCCTTTACCTGGCGACCATGAAAAGGCGTGCTGGCATATTTAATGTCCTGACCATAGGCGCTGGTATCTTGCGAGATGACCAGTAATTCTTTTGTACCGGCCTTTACCAGCCGCTCAGCCTCATAAAGTACGCTGGCAACAGGGCGGGAAACCAGATCGCCGCGAATTGCCGGTATGATGCAAAAAGAGCAGCGGTTTGAGCAGCCTTCAGAAATTTTCAGGTAGGAATAATGTTTTGGGGTAAGTTTTAAACCCTGCTCAGGAACCAGATCAACAAAAGGATCATGAACGGGAGGGCAAGTTTCATGTACCGCTTCCACCACCTGCTCATATTGATGCGGGCCGGTCACCGTTAGAACTTTGGGGTGGGTTTTGCGGATTAAATCCTCTTCCACACCCAAACAGCCGGTTACAATCACCTTGCCGTTTTCTGTTATTGCTTCGCCAATGGCATCAAGACTTTCTGCCTTGGCGCTATCGATAAAGCCGCAGGTATTTACGATAACCAGATCGGCGCCTGCATAGTCGCGCGAAAATTCATATCCCTGAGCGCGAAGGGTGGTTAAAATGCGCTCAGAATCCACAAGGGCTTTGGGGCAGCCAAGGCTTACCAGTCCGATTTTTGGCGCTTTATTCATATTGTTGATCCGTAACTTTTAACTGTTGGTGCTGTCATATCGCACAATTTGAAAAGGTCAATCGCCCACCTCGGGAATACCTGTTGGGGAAAAGGGATCACCAAAGGTGAATGCCCCGGCGGAGGACCCGTTATCTGCAATCATTTGCAAACGGCGTTTTCCTTCTTCAACAGTGGGGATTTCACCCTCCTTTATCCACCAAAGCGCCATGTGAGGCCCATCCATTTTATCAAACCAGTTATTGCGCGAGGCGAATACCCGCTTGTGAATGGTACGGTATGTGTAGTTTTCAAGTGCCTCCAGATTTTCCCAAACAGCCATGTTGGTGATGATATTTGGATCCTTAAAGGCTATGATGCTGGTTGCCGATTTTGTTACGTTGTCGATCAGCCGCCAGACAAAACCGGGGCTGCGTTCAGCGGCTTTGTTTACTGCATCCAGATTGTTTACAAAACCTGACATGCGGCTATCATCCATTGGGTATTTTGCTTTTGCAATATTGATCAGGGCCAGATGCATTCTATTTTTCCTAAATATTTCTACCTATTTAAAATTATTTTGTCGGACCAAAATGGTTTTCAAATTTCTGGCGCAGAACAATGTCCACCTCTGCCATGGAAACCAAATGCCCCAGATCTTCAAAACTGGTAACTGCCTGATCTGATATTCCGCAGGGGACAATGCCAAGATAGTGGGAAAGGTCAGGGGCGATATTTATCGAAATGCCGTGAAAACTTACCCATTTGGACACACGTATGCCAATTGCTGCAATTTTGTCCTGTCTTTGAAAGCCTAATTCGGGACGCTTCACCCATACGCCAACTTTGCCCGGAACCTGAAAGGCCTTTATGTTGAAAGCCGCAAGCGTATCTATAACCCAGCCCTCAAGGTTTTGAACTAGTTTTCGAATGTCCTTACCGCGCTGGCGCAAATCCAGCATTACATAGACCACTCTTTGTCCCGGACCGTGATAGGTGAACTGGCCACCGCGTCCGGCCTGAAAAACCGGTAATTTCTTTGGCATCAAAAGATCACCAGACTTTGCAGATGTACCGGCCGTATAAAGGGCAGGGTGCTCAAGCAGCCAAACCTGCTCTTGCGCATGACCAGTAGAAATTTCAGTAGCTGTTTTGCGCATTTCCCCCAGGGTTTTTTCGTAATCGGCCATCCCACCCAGAATTTTCCACAGAACGGGCTGGCTATCGGACCTTAACAAGGGGGGAGGAGATGATTTTTCAGAAACATTCATATGTGTTAACTTTTCGATAACCATGATTTGCGCATTGTAGCATAGATAAGATTCTTAAAAACCGGGCGCGTTTGCGTGCTATTGGAAAAAAATATGAGTGTGGTTGCAGGTATTGAAGTTGATATCAAGGTGGAACTGGGCGCAACAATGATGCCTATCCATCATGTTTTGCGTCTTGGTCGGGGCGCAGTTATTGAGTTGGATGCAACCGAAGACGACCCTATGAAAGTTTACGGCAATAATAAACAGATCGCCGAGGGTGAAATTCGCATTGATGACGGGCGTCTCTCAATCGAAATTACTAAAAAACTCCCATTGGAAACATAGGGTCAAGACCCAAGGTTTTTTTACTGCAATTGCTCAAGTAAGCTCTTGAGATGCGGTAATTGATTTGCTAAACGCTAATCCGCATCTCTTAAGTGATTTGCAAATTCCCTTTGGCTTGCGGTCGTGGCGGAATGGTAGACGCGCAGCGTTGAGGTCGCTGTGGGGTAAAACCCGTGGAAGTTCGACTCTTCTCGACCGCACCATTTTTATATCTCGCGCTATTTCGCTTCGCTCATGCTCCGATGGGGCGCGGCACGAGCCGCGGCTCGCGTTGAAGCTCGCTGGCGCGTTCGAAGTTTCTCCTTCGAGGCGCATCACACACATAGTGTGATTTACTTTATTTGCTGTGGTGAATTGTTGCGGCATTGGGTAGATGTGTTAGAGGTTTCTTTGCCCCGCTGCACCATTATATCGCTCGCGCCAACGTGCTTGTTGTGCCTCACGCCGGCGGGCTTGTTGTGCCTCACGCCGGCGGGCTTGTTGTGCCTCACGCCGGCGGGCTTTGCACGCGGCTCCGCGGGGGGGCAATTTATGGCGTAGCCAAGAAATTGGCCGGCGGCACTTGTGACGCTTGGTCTTGGATCAAGACTTTTCTGTTCTGACACCCCGCCGCCGCTTGTTGTATCGTGGCTGTCGCGTCCAAGGGACGCTTCCCCGACACCCCCGTATCATTTAATGGCGCCGTTGGTCGCTTTGTAAGTTTTTAAGCGCTCACGCCGGGCAGGCTGGTTTTGCCTACCTAATATTTGTAAGGAATTTTTTGGTGTTTTCTGATTTGGGATTTTTGCCAAAAATCTGCTCGGGCGGTCCGATTTCTTCCATTACGCCTTCATGAAAATATGCAACTCTGTCAGAGACATCTCTGGCAAAGCTCATCTCATGCGTAACGCAAATCATCGTCATGCCCTCTTTTGCCAGCAGGCGCATAGTGTCTAAAACTTCGCCGACAAGCTCTGGGTCAAGCGCTGAGGTCGCTTCATCAAACAACATATATTCCGGGTCCATTGCCAGAGCGCGGGCAATCGCCAGGCGTTGTTGCTGACCACCTGAAAGCGCCGACGGATAGACATTGAGTTTGTCTTCCAATCCCACATGAATAAGTTGCTTTTTGGCGGTTTCATTTGCTTCTTTTTTTGACATTTTTTTGACAATGCGAGGAGACAGAGCCACATTTTCAAGCGCTGTAAGGTGGGGGAACGAGTTCCACTGCTGGAACACCATTCCAAGATTTTGCCGCAGCTTATTTATGTCCGTACCCTTTGCATGAACGGAAACACCATTGACAAATACTTCGCCTTTTTGAATTTTTTCAAGGCCGTTGATGCAATAAAGCAATGTGGATTTTCCGGAGCCAGACGCGCCAATTACACAAACAACTTCACCCTTTTTAACGGTAAGGTCGATGCCTTTGAGAACGTGAAGATCTCCAAAATTTTTGTGAATGTTTTTGACTTCAATCATGATTGCCACTTTCCTTCAAGGCGAGCGCTGAACTTTGAAAGGGGATAAGAAAGCGCAAAATAAAATGCCCCCGCAACTGCCAGAACGATAAACGGCTCCTGGGTCCGCGTAATCAGAATTTGGGAGGCGCGCAAAAGTTCTACATATCCCAATACAGAAACTAACGAGCTATCTTTCATTACCCCAAGTGCAACACCGACCCATGCGGGAAAAACCGCCCTTAAACCAATTGGCCAGACCACATATCGCATGTCCTGCCAATAGCTCATGCCCAGAGATCGAGACGAGCGGCGCATGGGAATGCCTACGGCTTCAATTCCACCGCGCACAACGTTTGCAACAAGGGCAGCGGTATAAATCGTCAGCACAAATGTACCCGCAGTAAACGGATCCAGCGGAACGCCGATAATCGGGAAGAAATTGAAAAACAATATCAGTTGAATAATCAACGGAACACTACGAAAGGCATCAAGAACCAGACCAAGTGTCATCGCACCAAGCCATTTTGAGGAATAAAGCATCCAGCCAAATACACATCCCAGAATGGAGCCAACGGTAATTGAGATGATAGAGATTAATAATGTTCGGCCGGCGGCTTCTGCCAAATACCAGATGTCTCTTAACTGGAAGCCTGTGAAAAAAACCACAGCAGTACTTTGTTCCATGATTTGCCCCTAATACCTAAACAGTCGCCAGGCAATCAATTTGGACAGGCCAAGGATGATTTTGACGATAAAATAGTAGATGATTGCAGTCACCATGAAATATTCAAATATGCGAAATGTCCTGGACGCGAAAAACTGTGTCTCTCCGGTTAATTCACGAAAGCCCACCAGCATGCCCAGAGAACTCATCAGCACCACCCAAACCATCTGATTGGTCATCGGGTGATAGATAATGCGGAAAACCTGAGGAATGATAATGCGAATATAGCTCTGGCTGGCGCTCATCCCTAACGAGCGAGCTGCCTTTAACTGGGTATCCGGGATGGCCTGAAATCCACCGCGAAAATTCTCAGCAAGATATCCGGCTGTGTTAAATGTCAGTCCGGAAAGAACGATTACAAAGGGGCTTAAATTTATCCCGAATGCGCCAAGGCCAAAGCCAAAAAAGAACAGTTGGAACAGGGCCGGAGTATTGCGGGCAACTTCAATCCAAGTGGTGGCAAGCCAGCGCACTTGCCATGGGGCATTCATGCGCACCAGTGCCAGCGCAAGGCCGATAACAGTACCAAGTATCATTGCCAGAATCGATACCTGCAAGGTCATAAAACCCGCTTCCAAAAGGTCGGGCAGTTGGCGCATAACAGGTCGCCACTGAAACGTATATTCCACGTTTTATTCTCCCAGAGCTGGTTTTTTACATTATCGCTTATAACTATGTTTGGGCGATATGGATTGCTCTAATTTGGATCTATCATGATTTGCTGGATGATCTGATTCGTAAATTGACCCTTCAGATTTTCAAAAGAGAACCTGAAGGGTCAGCATTGTTTGTTCAAAAACGGTTACAAATTAATTTTGATAACCAGCTTTGGATACAAAATTCTTAGTACATAACTCCTGGAATTCTAAGCTCGGCGCCTGGGCTTCCAGTGTATTTCTGCCATAGTTCCTGATAACGGCCAGAGCGAACCTGATGAGTAATAAACAGGTTCAGGTAGTTGAGCCACGCAATGTCATTACGCGGACCAACAACGGATGTGTAATCAGTTGTCCAGGGCATGCGCGGGCCGGAAATCAAACTATCATACTGTTCAGTAATAGGTTTGATTGTTGTGTTAGTGGTAATGCCGGCATCGGCTTTACCCTGAGCAACGGCCAAAAAGACCTCGTTTTCACTCTGGTAGCCCTGATACAGATCTTCAGTGCCCCATTCTTTTGCATACTTCAGGAATTCCTGCTCCATAACGGTGCCAACTGCTGCGGCAATTCTCTTGCCTCGCATGTCTTCAAATGTCTCGATGCCGGAATCTTTTCCAACCACAGCCTGAGCAAAGTAGATAGCGTAAGGAATGGTGAAGCCAACTGTTTTGGCGCGAGCCAATGTATCAGATGTGCCACCAAAAACCACGTCAGCGCGATTGGTGATAATTACCGGTAGACGCTCTGCCCAAGTCACAGGCAGAATTTCATAATCCACTTCAAGAGCTGCTGCCAGATCAGCACAATATTCTACATCGAAGCCTGTTGGCTCGTTATTGGCATCACGAAAGCCAATGGGTGGAAAGTCAAGCACCACACCACAGCGCAAAACGCCTGAATTAATAACATCGTCAAGTTTGTCGGCGGCAATGGCGGGTGCCGCAAATGCTGTCATGCCAATAGCAACTGACATAACTGCTCCTATAATTGAGCGTAGTTTCATAAATTTTCTCCCTTGAAATCCAATTTCTATATTTTTAGGGTCCTGACCCTTAGGTTTTCTCTCAACATTGATTTGCTGACCAAACTACTTGTATGTCAAACTATTTGACGGTCAAGACCGCCAAACGACAGAATAAGCCACTAAATGCCAGAAAACATCACTCAACGTATTGTAAATTTAAAATATGATATTGTATATTTGGGGCCTGCTATGGTATATTTGGGACAATACATAGAAGAAAAGCATGTTGCTAATTATCAACTAATTCCAATGTCTAAATGAATGCGGCGCATTTGAGTTGGGGTTTTGCCGAAATATTTCTTGAACCAGCGAACCAGATGCGAGCTATCAGCAAAACCGCATTCGTAGGCAATTTGTGCGATTGAATTGTTGGTATTGAGTACCGCCCGCCTTGCGCTTTTCAAGCGTAAGTTACGCCAGTATTCCCCAGGAGGCATTTTGAGATGCCTGTTAAAAAGACGCGTCAATTGTCTTTTATTGGTTCCCAGCTTTTGGGCGATTTCATCAATGGTGGTGAATTCCATGCTTTTTTGATGCATGATGCTTATGGCTTCAGTCACCATGTCGTCGTTGCAGCGCAATTCCAACTCATTGTTTTTTACCGTAGAGCCATGGATTTCGCTGATATTGCCGCCGGCCATCAGGTAGTGCAGTGCTTTTCTGGATCGAGAGTTGCCGCAATGTTCGCTCACCAGTGCCATTGCCAGGCTAAGGGTTGAAAAACCACCAGAGCACGTAATAAACTGACCGTCGCGAATGTAGGGCTCGTCTGTCACAGGAATAATTTTTGGAAAAAGCTTTTCCAAAGTCATTTCATGGGTGAAATGAACAGCGCATTTGCGAGCATTCAGCAGGCCCAGTTCAGCAAGCAGGAACTGGCCTGTACCAAGACCTATCAAGGGTATATTGGTGCGCTCAACTTCAATAATATAGTCATAAATTTCACTGGGAATTTTGGCGTTGGAATGCAGCAATCCCCCAAGAATTACTATATAATCGAATGTTGCCGGATCACAAAATGTTTCGGTTGGAACAATTTCAAGTCCGCAACTCGATAGGACTTTATCCAAATTGTGAGACAGCAGGCTCCATTGGCAATAAATTTGCTGACTATAGTCTTTTTCATCGGCCGCATAGCGCAAGAATTCCACCAGATCCGAGAGCGCGCCAAGTGTAAAATTTGGAACCGCTACAATCCCGATGCGCAACAATGGTTTAACCTTTGAGTGTGGTTTTTTTGGTTTCAGAAAATCATAATTGCGTTGGTGCGACATTTTTTAACCCGGAATAAATCCTTAAAAGAAGTATCTCATAAATTGGAGCTTTGACCTGACTACATTGCGAAATCCTTGACTGATTGCATGGCCACATGGGTTGAGGAGCTTGATACATAGGGAAGGGCTGAGATAGCTTCGCCAAGAACCCGACGATAATCCCTGATATTTCTGGTGCGCACTTTTAAAAGATAATCAAAAGAGCCTGCAATCAAATGGCATTGCTCAACTTCAGGAATTTTCCATACCTCTTCATTGAAGCTGGCGAGTGCTTTTTCGGTCGTGTTCGATAATTTCACTTCAGTAAAAGCCACATGTTCTTTTTTTAGGCTTTGCGGATTTAAAACAGCGCGAAATCCCAGAATATATCCTTCATCACACAGGCGGTTAAAGCGCACCTGACAAGGGCTTTTTGACAGGTTAATTCGTTTTGCAAGAGCGGTTATTGGAATGCGTCCCTCTTTTGATAAAATATCCAGAATCTGAAGATCAAAATGGTCAATATCGCTGCTGTTTTGGTCAGAAAGCATATTTTTCCCTTTAAAACCCTGTAAATTCAGGACTTATTACCTGCATATTCAAAATTCTAAGGACACTTTGCTTTTTAGTCAATGCTAGGATTAATAAATGGGGTGGCGCTTGCAAACGTTGGCTCAATTCAGCAATTGGGGGATGAGGCAATGGACGCATTGAACAGGATTAGAGAAGATATTCGAGCAGCTTGTCTGATGGATGAAAATGAGAACATTCAATCAGCTCAGCAAGCGGTTGAAATTGATTATAAAGTGCGAAAAAACTCAGTAAATCGAGCCATAACATCCATTGAAAATATCAGATCTAATTCCACCCCGTCGCTGATGGAGGCTTTTCTTATCGAATATGGTCTGTCCACAGATGAGGGAATTGCTTTAATGTGTCTGGCAGAAGCCCTGTTAAGGGTGCCGGATTCAGGAACCATTGATGATTTGATAAATGACAAGATTGCCCCCTCATCCTGGAGCGATCATTTAGGTAAATCCAGCTCTTCTCTGGTTAACGCATCGACCTGGGCGCTTATGCTTAGTGGTAAAATTCTTGACAAGTCTGAAGGCGTTGCCAACGTCGTCAAAAACCTGGTGAAGCGCTTTGGGGAGCCTGTAATCCGCACTGCCATCAAACGCGCCATGAAGATTTTGGGCGACCAGTTTGTGCTTGGTGAAAACATTGAACAGGCGATTGAACGCGGTGCGTCAAAGATAAAAAATGGCTACACATATTCCTATGATATGTTGGGCGAGGCGGCGCTTACAAAAGATGATGCGAATGAATTTATTGCCGCCTATAGTTCAGCAATAAAAACTCTGGGCAAATATTCATACTCTGCCGACATACGCGAAAATCCAGGCATATCAATCAAGCTTTCAGCATTGCATCCACGTTATGAGGTCGCTCAAAAAAAGCAGGTTATGGTTGAGTTGGTCGAGCGCACAATTGGCTTGAGCCTACAATCCAAACAGGTAAATATCGGCATGAATATTGATGCCGAAGAATCTGAGCGTCTTGATCTCTCGCTTGATGTTATTGAAGCTGTACTTAGCGATGAGCGTCTGGCCGGATGGGATGGATTTGGCGTTGTTGTGCAGGCATATTCAAAAAGGGCGATGTATGTCATCGACTGGCTTTATGCCCTGGCGCAAAAGCTTGATCGCAAAATCATGGTTCGTCTTGTTAAGGGCGCTTATTGGGATAGTGAAATAAAACGGGCTCAGGTTGAGGGGCTTTCAGGATATCCGGTTTTTACAAAAAAAGCGGCGACAGATGTATCATTTATATGTTGCTCAAAAAAATTATTCTCTATGACGGATCGCATATACCCGCAGTTTGCAACCCATAATGCGCACACAGTCAGTGCGGTGCTTGAGCTTGCCAATGACAAATCCGCTTTTGAGTTTCAGCGGCTGCACGGAATGGGCGAAGCGCTGCATGAAGAGATACACAAAAGTGAGGGCACACGTTGCCGCATTTATGCCCCGGTAGGTATTCATCGCGATTTGCTGGCTTATCTTGTGCGTCGCCTGCTTGAAAATGGTGCAAATTCGTCATTCGTAAACCAGATTGTTGATAGTAAAATTCCTGTACAAATCGTTGCAGCAGACCCCTTTGAGGTGCTGGCATTGAACAAAAACAACAAAAATCCTGCCATATGCGATCCTGATGATATTTATGCGCCGAAAAGAAAAAATTCCCATGGTCGTGATTTGCACAATGATCGTGACCTGAATGAAATTGAAACCGCGCGAGAAAAATTCAAAAATCATCAATGGAATGTTGAACCTGTTCTGGCGGTTCCATATCAGGGGGAGATACCAGAGCAACTGACAAACCCTGCTGATCCGGCTGATATTGTTGGTCAGGTAATTCAGGCGAGCGCGCAAGATGTTGTTGCGGCAATTGAGGTTTCACGTTCGTGGAACAAACATTCAGCCACTAAGCGTGCAGCCATCCTTGTGAAGGCTTCGGATCTGTTTGAAGAGAATTTTGGCGAGTTTTTTGCTGTCCTTTCGCGAGAGGCAGGAAAAAACCCGGCGGATGCAATAGCTGAACTGCGCGAGGCAGTGGATTTTTTGCGCTATTACGCAACCCAAATCAAGAAGTTTGATGGCCAAGAAGCTTGGGACGGGCGCAAGGCTTGCGGAGTATTCACCTGTATTTCTCCGTGGAATTTTCCCCTGGCGATTTTTGTCGGGCAAATTAGTGCCGCTCTGGCGGCAGGCAATGGGGTGCTGGCCAAGCCTTCAGAACTTTCACCAATCACTGCCTATATCGCTGTAAAATTATTTCATGAGGCAGGGGTGCCAAAAGAGGTGCTTCAGTTTTTGCCCGGAACCGGCTCCATTGTCGGGGCTAAACTTACCAGCGAGGCCTCAATCGCCGGAATATGTTTTACAGGCTCAACAGCTACCGCGCAGACAATTAACAAATCAATGGCTGATAATATTGTGCCATATGCTCCATTAATTGCTGAAACCGGTGGGTTGAATGCGATGATTGTTGATTCAACCGCTTTGCCGGAACAGGCCATAAAAGATATCATCACATCTGCATTTCAATCAGCAGGTCAGCGTTGTTCGTCTTTGAGAATTCTTTATTTGCAGGAAGATATTGCCTCATCTTTTAAAAAAATGCTGTTTGGGGCAATGGATGAACTTGTCCTTGGAAATCCATGGGAATTTTCAACTGATATTGGGCCAGTGATCAATGTTAAAGCCCATGAAGACATTGAAGAATATATTGAAACAGCAAGATATGAAGAGCGGGTTTTAAAGCAAATTCCAGCCCCAAGGACAGGTAATTTTATTGGACCAACCGTAATTGAAGTTAAAGGAATTGCGGATTTAGAGCGAGAAATATTTGGCCCGGTTTTGCATATAGCAACATTTAAAGCCTCAAAAATTGATGAGATTGTTGATGATATCAATGATAGCAATTATGGTCTGACATTTGGGCTGCACACTCGAATTGATAACCGGATTGAACAAATAACGACCAGGCTTAATGTCGGAAATATTTATATCAACCGCAATCAGATTGGCGCTGTTGTTGGCTCGCAGCCATTTGGAGGGGAGGGGCTTTCAGGAACCGGGCCAAAGGCCGGCGGCCCCCACTATCTTAAGCGCTTTACCTATGGATCTTTTGAAAAGCATCCGCTGAAATTAAAGCCACCTGCAGATATAAAAATGGTTCAGCTTGCAATTGATCGGCTCAACACAGCACCTCGCAGAAGACTTTCAGCTATGGATATGCCCGGGCCAACAGGTGAATCAAACCGACTTACCCTGTTCCCCAGTGATGTGGTTATCTGTTTGGGACCAACCCTTGCAGCCGCACAACGTCAGGCAATGATTGTATATGATTGCGGAGGCATTGCACTTAGCGTTGTGCCCGGTGCGCAGGGGCCTGATGCGATCTCTGGCTATCTTGATCGAGATGCACTTTCAACTCTGAACGGCATTGGCGCTGTAGCATTGTGGAGTATGCAAGATGATTTGCGAAAAGCTCGCAAAGCGTTAGCAAGCCGTAACGGGCGGATTATCTCTCTCGTCACAGAACATGATATGAGCGATTATTGCCTGCTTGAAAGGCATGTGTGCATTGATACGACTGCCGCTGGCGGAAACGCATCATTGCTTGCTGCCGATGGGCCAGTTGTTGGTAAACCTGATGAGCAAGTTGTTGATGAGCAAGCTATTGGCAAGGCCGTTTCTGGCTAGGCAGTTGCGGCTCCCTAGTTATGGAATTCAACAAAATTGTTCATTTCTATCGTTAAAATTGTCCCCAATTAGGATATTTGCCAAAGCGGTTTGCCATTTTCTAAGGCTCGCTTGCCGTTGTGTTTATCATTCAGATCAAAAAAACAGCCAGCGTGTTGTAATCGCGCCTGTGGTTGTGTTGCTTTTGATCGGAGCTGTCGCGCTTTTTTTTGGTAAGCGATACAAAAACACAACAGGTGTGAAGTGAACTGAGTTTGATTTTAAACTTTGCATAAAGAGTAATTGCCAACGCAATTTTTTGTCTTTATACGCGTAAATTCTCTAATTATTTTCTCGGCCTATGGAGTAAATTCTTTGCTGGTTTTTCATGCAAGGGTCCACGCCGGTTGGTTTTTTGATAAAGCTAAAGGCGAGGCAGGAGAATGGATTGTTCAAGTTGTGGACTGGATTTTGGTACGTCAAATTCCACCCTTGGGCTGGTGGATAAAGCGGGTGTGCCATTTCTGGTGCCTCTGGAGGGGGAAGCGCTTCAACTTCCTTCTGTGCTGTTTTTTAGTTTTGAGGACGAGCAGATTTATTTCGGACAATCGGCGCTCGATGAATATGTGAGCGGTGCTGAAGGGCGGATTATGCGGGCGCTCAAATCGGTGTTGGGCACTTCGCTGATGAATGATGAAACCCGTATTCGCGGCAACCGACTGGCGATTGGCAAAATTCTGGAGATTTTTCTTTCTCATATCAGGCAACAATCTGACAACAGGCTTTTGGAGCCGGTTGCCAATGTTGTCGCAGGGCGTCCTGTGCGCTTTGTTGATGACGACGATATAGCGGACAAAACTGCGCAGGACCAACTTGAAAGCGCCATTAAGGGGGTGGGGTTTTCTCATGTGGAGTTTCAGTACGAACCGATTGCGGCGGCTTTGGATTATGAGCGTGGCATTGCGAATGAACAATTGGCGCTGGTGGTGGATATAGGCGGAGGAACCTCGGATTTCACTGTTATTCGACTGTCTCCGCAACGGGCCAAAAAGGTGGATAGGGTGGAGGATATATTATCCACAGGCGGGGTGCATGTGGGGGGAGGCGATTTTGACCGGTTGTTTTCCATGGGGAATGTTATGCCACTGCTGGGCTTACATTCCAGTGTTAAACGATCAAACAGGCAGGTTCCTGTCGGTCCTTATTTTGATCTGTCGAGCTGGCACCGCATCAACCGGCTTTACACACAATCGGTGCATCGTAATTTGCGCTCAACTCGTCAGGAGGCTGCCAGCCCTGAATTGCTGGACAAGTTACTGGCGATTGTTTCGGGAAAATACGGGCACCTTCTGGCTTCAAAGGTCGAGGAATGCAAAATTTCCCTGACCCATTCAATTGAGCAAAAACTTTGCTTTGAGGTGCCAGAAGTTGTTTTGCAGGCGGTACTGAGCCGGAATGACCTGGACGAGGCGATTGGTGAAACCGTAATGCAGATACCTAAAACAATTGATGCCGTATTAAAGGCTGCAAATGTTAAGTCCCATGAAGTTGAAACGCTGATTATGACCGGCGGTTCAACACAAATTCCTGTTTTGTGCGCACATTTGGACCGCCTGTTTCCCGATGCTAAATTCATGCAGACCGATGTGTTCGGCAGTGTTGGATTAGGGTTGGCTCTCGATGCATCGCGCCGATTTTAAGGCGGGTTTGAATGAATTTTTTTTGGAGGATTTGTCAGATTATCACACATGTTTGAGTGTGATGATGGGGCGGTTGTGCTATCAAACATTAATTGCAGTGGTTTTTTGAACAAGGGCGGCACAAATGGAACAGGGCGACATTGGAATAATCGGTCTTGGGGTCATGGGCTCCAATCTGGCGCTAAATATTGCCGATAAGGGCTATAATATTGCCGTTCACAACAGAACCGCTTCAAGAATTGATGAGTTTGTTGAGGGGGCTGGCAAGCTAAAAAATCAAATTATTCCCAACGCTCAACTGGCAGATTTTGTTCTCTCAATCAAAGCGCCACGAATGATTTTGATCATGGTCAAGGCGGGAAAACCCGTCGATCAGACCATAGCGGCTTTAATGGAGCATCTGGATGAGGACGACATTATAATTGAAGCGGGAAATTCCAACTTCACAGATAGCGAGCGCCGGTTTGAAACTTTGAAACGGGCAGGTTTTGGATTTTTGGGAATTGGTGTTTCTGGGGGATCAGAAGGGGCGCGCTTCGGGCCATCAATTATGGTTGGCGGTGCAAAAAAGCACTGGTTGCAGGCAAAGGAAATTCTTCAGGCTATCGGGGCAAAGTTCAAAGGTGAATCATGTGCTGATTATATGGGGACGGGTGGCGCGGGCCATTTTGTAAAAACCATTCATAACGGCATTGAATATGCCGATATGCAGATGATTGGGGAAATTTACGGGATTATGCGCGACGGTTTGGGCATGAGTCCGCTGGCCTGCTCGGAAATATTTAAAAGCTGGAACGAGGGACCACTAAATTCCTATCTGATTGAAGTCACCGGGCATGTTCTGGCAAAAATTGATAAAAAAACCGGCAAGCCGCTTATTGATCTGATTGTTGACCAGGCCGGACAAAAGGGCACCGGGCGCTGGAGCGCAATTGCTGCCACAAAACTGGGAGTTGCGGCAACAAGTATTGAAGGGGCGGTGGCGGCGCGGGCTCTTTCGGCTTTGAAGCAGGAGAGGGTTGCTGCTGAAAAAATATATAACGGTCGTCAGACTGGCGGTAAAAATCAGGGCAATGTTGAAATCGCTATCGAAATTCTGGAGCAGGCGCTGATTGCCGGGAAAATTGCCGCCTATGCGCAAGGGTTTGCCGTTCTTAAAGCTGCATCTGAGGAACATGAATGGGATTTACCTCTGGCAAGTATCGCTAAAATCTGGCGAGCCGGATGCATCATTCGCTCCAAATTTTTAGATGAGATGTCATTGGCGCTGGAAAAAGGCAATGTGCAGAACCTGTTGGTTGCGCCGGAATTCGTGACAATGATGAGCAATAATCAAAATGCTCTTCGCCAGGTGGTTTCGCTTGGTGCAATCAATGCATTACCAACTATGTGTCTTGGGGCGGCGCTGTCCTATTTCGATACCTATAAAATGGCCAATGGCACCGCTAACCTCATTCAGGGGCAGCGTGATTTTTTTGGTGCTCACGGGTTTTATATGAGTGATCGCGAGGGGATGCAAAACGAAGATTGGCCCCCAACTCTTGCAGTAGAAACTTGATTTTAGCCTGACGAGAAAAACAAACGCCCGCGACAAATGATTTTTCTAAAGTTCCCTGAACATCACCAATGCATCGACCATTCCCAATTCCGGGTGATCAAAGACTTTTGGCAGGGTAGCAAGGGTTTCAAATCCCATTTTTGTCCAGAGTTTTATGGCCCCCTGATTGCTGACTATTACGAAATTAAACTGCATGGCGTTAAATCCTGCCGCTTTAGCCTGACCCAGAGAATGTTCACACATGGATCTGGCAATGCCCTTTCTACGGGCGTTTTTGTGGGTGGCATAACCACAATTGGCAATGTGGGAGCCACCACCCGGATTGTTGGGGCGCAAATAATAGGTGCCCAGGATTTTCTCGTCCAATACAGCAACAAAGGTGAGGTGGATTTTTGCCAGCCAATAATCCAAGGCTTTTGTTTTGCTCATATCCCTTGGCAGGGGATAGGTTTTTCCCTCTTTAATCACCGGGTCCAAAATTTCCCATATCCCTTGGCGATCATTAATGGTAGCGGTGCGAATTTTTATTCCTTGGCTCATTTGTCTTTCTCGGTAGGTGTAAGATTGGGTGGACGAACGGCAATTTCGCCCGGCTTGGCAATATCAGGTGCTTTGGTTGGCGGTTGAGCATTTTTCAATCTTTGTAAATTGAAGCGTTTGGCTGTGTAAAAAAATACAGCAAAAGAAAACACTATCAATATTCCAGCCCCAAAAAATGAAACGCCCGGGAAATATCCAGGATCACCGAGGGCATTCGGGGGTGAAGTGAAGTAAGCAAAAAGCTGGGTGGCAGCTAGAGGAGCAATTATTGCCGTCAGGGAATTGGTGGCGGTGACTGCGCCTTGTAATTCGCCTTGAGCATTATCGGGTATCTGGCGCGATAACAGGCCGTTTATGGCCGGTGCTGTCAGGCCTGAAAAGGCACCAATCACCAAAAATCCATAAAGGCCGATGGGGGTGTGAATAAAGGCGGTGCCAAAAAATGCTACGGCACCAGCGGTAAGGCCCAATAATACCGTGGTGCTTTCGCCAAACTTTCGAATTACCGGGCCAATCAGCACCGCCTGCACCAAAGCAAATAGCAGCCCGAATACCGCAAGGGAGCGCCCGATCTGAGACGGTGTCCAGTCAAACCTTTCGATGGTGAAAAAATTCCAAACCGCCGGATAGGCCTGAATGGCAAGGGAAAATAAAAACAGCGCGCCCAGTAACCAGATTATCGCCGGATAGGGACGAAAGGCCAGAATTGCTCCGATGGGGTTAGCGCGTTTGATATTAAAGCGGCGGCGTTTTCTTTTACCAAGGCTTTCAGGGAGAATAAATATTCCAAACAAAAAATTGGCAAAGGCTAAAGCTGCCGCCAGATAAAATGGTGCTCTTGGAGAAATTTCGCCAAGTTCACCCCCGACTACCGGGCCGATAATAAAACCAAGACCAAAGGCCGCTCCAATTAATCCAAAGCGTTGGGATCGTTTTTCCGGCGGGGTGATATCGGCGATATAGGCCGTGGCTGTGGCAACTGCAGCCCCGGAAATTCCAGCCAGGGCGCGCCCTAAAAACAACAGGCCTATGGTTGGCGCAAAACCCATTATCAGATAATCCGCCGTTAGGCCGAGCAGGGACAAAAGCAATATGGGGCGGCGGCCATATCTGTCGGAAAGGTTTCCAAGAATCGGCGAAAAAATAAATTGTAAAAACGCATAGATAAATACCAGATAACCACCAACCATGGCGCTGTTAGCTATGGTCTCTCCACTAAGTTCAAGAATAAGCTGGGGCAAGACAGGCAAAATTATGCCAAGGCCAATCATGTCCAGTAAAATGGTAATCAGTATAAAAATCAGTGGTAGATTGGAGCTTTTGGAAACAGGCATTTACCGTATGGCATCCATTCGCAAAAAAATCAGGGAAGTATAAAAACAGTATGAGTATTTCAGCTAGGCTAAATAACAGGTTTTTTCAAGGAGCATGAATTTCCAGCTGGCGCCTGGTTTGCTTTTGCGATGATCTATATGGGTATTTTGTGATCATAAATCCAGGCAAGGCGGCGCAGGTGGCCGGTTGTGCCTTGTGCCAGAACGACCAGGTCTCTGGCATAAGAAAATGGCGCTCCCATGTGATAAATTTCACCGTTTGAAGCGGATATACTGATGATTTTGCGCACCCGGTTTTTTCGCTCCGCATAATAGGTGGCAAAAGCTGTTTGCGGCTCGTTCGCATTGGCTAAAAGCGGGGCCAGGGTTGCAGCATCTTCAATGGCCATGGCAGCCCCCTGGGCCTGAAAGGGCAGCATGGCATGAGCTGCATCTCCGATCAGTCCGACCGGTCCTTTGTGCCACCGGCCGGTCTTTACCCCATACAGGGGCCAGTTGGTCCACTCTCCTTCTGATGATTCAATAATCGCATTGAAGCGTGGGCAGGTCAGGGCTATTTTTGGCAGGTTGGGCGCAACAGATTTTTTACCGGTGTTGGCACCAAGTTTTTCTTTAGAAAACAGAGCGATATTGATCACGTGCCGCCTGGGGTGAGGGTAGGCCACCGCATGAAATCCTGGGCCCCAGAGCAGGCTGGTATGAAAAAGGTTCAGTTCTGCCTTCATCATTGAAGTTGGTATCAGGGCGCGCCAGGCGGTATATCCGCTATAGCTGGCATCAGGGCCGGAAAGGATTTTTGTGCGGGTAACAGAGTGCACGCCGTCCGCGCCAACAAAGGCAAACGGATTTGCTTCGTGAATATGTCCATCACTGTGTTCACGCGAAACTGAAAGTCCGTTGGCGTGGGTAATCATATCAAAGCCGGTTATGCCAAAATGGATTTCTATCAGATTTGACTGCTGGCAGGCCTTATATAAAATATCAGCGAGATCAGCACGGTGAATAACAATATATGGCGAGTCAAATCGCTGTTGCGCAAAAGGGCCAAGCTTTAGGCTTTTTAGTGGTTTTGCGCGCTTGAATGGATAAATATCAATGGCCTGAGGAGAAAAGCCCAAACCATGTAGAGCAGAAGAAAGGCCAAGTTGATTTAGCACATGGCGAGCATTGGGGGATATTTGAAGACCTGCACCTTCAGGTTGCAGGCCTTTGGTTTTTTCAATAATTACCGCTTTTACGCCAAGCTTTGCCAGTGCCAGTGCCAGGGTCATTCCAGCTATGCCAGCGCCAGCGATATAAATCATTCTGGTGGAATTCAAGTTTTGCGGGAGGCTGTCATTTTTGGACAAGTTGACACCATTTAGTATGGGGAATTATCAAGCGGTTTTTGGCGTATATACCGCAGAGGCAGGGTCAGATGTGCCGGTCGTAAGTTTGGGGTTGAATACATAATGGGTGGAGCAATAGGGGCAAACAATTTCGCCCTCACTTCCCATGTCCAAAAATATATGGGGGTGATCAAAAGGGGGCAGGGCGCCGACACACATAAACTCCCTGGCACCTATTTCAATGCGGGAGACGCCTTGAGTATTGTGAAAGTGGGGTGTGGAATTTGATGACATGATTTTTTGCTTTTTTCTGGGCGGGATATTTAAACAGAGTCGGCGAATTTTTTAAATTATAATGGGGAAGGCGAATAATTTCCAGCGCTATTAAAGCGAAGTTATCAAATGAGGTTTGACGGTGCAACAATCGCTGATAAAGCAGGTGCTTCAAACATGATAAATGTTTATTTTGGAAATGTGAATTAATGGCAAGTTTTAAGTCTGAAAATATTGAAATTGCCTATGAGGTTTATGGGGAGGGGAAACCCATTGTGCTGGTGCATGGTTTTGCCTCTAGCGGTAAAATCAACTGGCTTGATACGGGCTGGGTTGAAAAACTTAAAGAACAGGGATTTAGCCCGATCACCCTTGATAATCGAGGGCATGGATTATCACAAAAATTATATGATCCATCGCTTTATCCGGCCAGATTTATGGCGCGGGATGTGGCGGGTCTGATTGATCATCTGGGATTGGTCGAAAAACATGGTCCAGTGCCGATAATGGGATACTCCATGGGGGCAAGAATATGTGCGTTTGTGGGTATGGATTTCGCTGAAAAAGTCAGCGCTGTGATTTTGGGTGGTTTGGGTATAAATATGATCCATGGTCTTGGTGGGTCTGAGGAAATAGTGCAGGGGCTTTTGGCACCATCCCTTGAGGATGTGCAAACTAAAGTGGGGCGACAATTCAGGATTTTTGCCGAACATACCGGAAGCGATTTGAGGGCGCTTGCGGCCTGCATGCAATCCTCCAGAGACAGAATCAGTGCGCAGGATCTGGAAAAAATCACTGTTCCTGTTCTGGTTGCGGTTGGCGATATGGATACAATCGGCGGTTCAGCAGAAGAACTGGCTGAGATTTTTCCGAACGCAGAAGCGCTGGTTATAAAGGGGCGTGATCATATGCGGGCCACCGGTGACAAACAGTTCAAGAGCGGGGTCATTGATTTTTTGGCCCAAATTCCTAATTAATATCTTTGGGATAATCTGCAAAAATGAGTTTTTAGGAGAATAACGTGTCCGAATTGAAAAGTCAGACTATTCTGCACCGGGTTGATCCGCTTTGGCTGGCGGTTCGTGATGGAGCAGAACAGATCAGAACAGCTGAGCCATCGCTTTCCAGTTTTGTCGAAACCACCATTTTAAATCACGATCGGTTGGAAGACGCGCTGATTTTTCGTCTTGCTTCACGGCTGGATCATGCGGATGTTTCCGCCTATCGCATTCGGGAGGCCTTTAGCCGCTCGCTTGATGATGATCCAAAAATTGGTGAAGCGATGCGGGTTGATCTGGCGGCGGTTCTTGAGCGTGATCCGGCGGTTGAGCGGGCAGTGGTTCCAATATTATATTTCAAGGGTTTTCATGCATTGCAGACCCACAGGTTTGCTCATTTTTTACAAGCCGAAGGACGCACGGACTTTGCCCTTTATCTGCAGAGCAGATCGTCACAGGTTTTTCAGGTGGATATTAATCCCAAGGCGAAAGTTGGTCGAGGGGTCATGTTTGACCATGGCACTGGAATTGTTATTGGTGAAACTGCTGTTATCGGGGATAATACCTCTGTTCTTCAAGGGGTTACTCTTGGTGGTACAGGTAAAGAATCCGATGACCGGCATCCAAAAATTGGTTCAGGTGTGTTGCTGGGGGCGGGTGCAAAAATCCTGGGGAATATTAAAATCGGCCATGGGGCAAAAGTGGCTGCCGGTTCAGTTGTATTAAAGGACGTTCCGGCAAACAAAACTGTCGCCGGTGTGCCGGCAAAAATTGTTGGTAGTTCTGGTTGCCCTGAGCCGGGCTGTGTTATGGATCAGATGTTAACTGAAAAATAATGTGGGGGCTGTCAGTCACGTAGTGACCAGATAAAAATAAATAAGTAGAACAAGGGTATAAAATTATGAACAAAGAAGAAATTGAAAAACTACAGAAGTTTCTTCAACAAAAGTTTGCCAACCCTGATTTGAGGGTTAAAGCACGGCCACAAAAGGCCGATAGTTGCGAAGTTTATGTGGGCGAGGAATTTTTAGGGGTTATGTATCTGGATGATGAGGATGGAGACCGCTCCTATATGTTCCAGATGGCTATTCTTGATATTGATCTGGAAGAGATGGAGTAGGGTTCTATCCCTAAAGCGTGTCGAGTTTAACTGGAACCGGCTCCAACGCTTTATCTTTTTGTTTTCGCACGTCTTTTGTCCCAAAATCGGTTCCCACCCTCGGGTCACGCCCAGGGGCATGCTTTTTTGGAGACGTGCTGTAGTTTCAGCTTCTGTGGCCTTTAGACATTAATCTATTCCAGCGAAATTCCAATCTGCCTTATCAGCGGGATAATGGCGCCATCTAACAGGCGCCAATATTCCAGCTGGTTCTGGGCAAATTGATAGGTTGCGCTGAGCTGAGAATTTATCCGGATGGTTCTTAGGCAGTTTAGCGCTGAGTTTGAGCCTTCCAGATCTATGCATTTGGCGACAAAAGGATTGTCGGATATGGGTTCATACCACACGGTTTCGCTCTCATATCCATCCTGAGCTTTTAAGGGCTTGCCTACCAGCCCCTTAAATCCACCAATTTGTGCTTCAGAAAACCTGAGAACATAAACGCTATCCAACAGATAGGCGCTTGGTTGTGCCTGAATTGCTTCAGAAATGCGAAGATTGATTGGGAACGGCTCTTCTTGATCTGCAATGGAAATTTTTAGCGTTAAATCAACAACCTGCACGTCTTTTTGCGAGCTTTGAGTCAGAATATTTAGCCATGTCTGAGGAATTTTCAATGAAGTATTGGCTAAAGTTTTTGTAACCATGGGCGCTTCATAAACTGATGGAGCAGCTTGTGTTCGGGTGGCAGCATAATCATTGAGCCAATAGGCAATGCCAAGTCCTGCCATAAGTAAAATCAAAGCAAGAGCAGCCAAATTAAACGCCATGGCTGGAAACGGGGCGTGATCGGATTTGAATTTAGTGTGCTGCATCGAGCGCGTTAACCAATTTAAGCAAGTTATGATGACTTATAATTGGGCACTGGATATGCTTAACAAATCATTAATAGACGGCCATTGTTTGCTGATTTAGTTTGCTGGTCGTGCGGGGATTTGTTTATTATGGCGTTTGAGTTTTTTCTAGCCCTGTTTATCATGAGTGTGGGGGTAAGTTTTGCCGGGTCGGCTACCCATCTTTATCAGGGGATTTCACAACAGGCTGCATATTTGCGTTTTGATGGGGAAAGTTTTGTGGCCAGTCTGGGCCATTTATTCATGAGCTTTATTTGTGGCCCGTTCATTATGATGAAAATGGGCTGGAACGCGCGGGAAAACGGTTCAGTTTCTGTTAGCAGTTTATTGCTGGGATCTATGGTTGGATTTGGTTGGGGATTTATCAATGGATTGTTTCTGCTGGGAATATATTTTGCAATTTTTGGTTAAGCTCTGACCCTGAATTTTTTTCAAAAATTAAAAACGGCCCGCCAGTAATTATTGGTGAGCCGTTTTATGCATGGGTTTTTGGAGGTATTGTTATCGGCGTTGGGCAAGAAGAACGTTTAGCGTTGCCATGGGGCGATTGTCTGCAATATCCACCCATTGGCCAGCATTGGTCTGGGATTGACGCTTGATATATTGATAAGGGGTTTGATCCCATGTTTTTATCAGGCCGGCCAGATTATCCAGAACCATATCGCCACGATCGGTACGAACCATTAAAACAGCGTGTCCTTCACCTGATGTCTGGCGCAATACGGCAATCAGCAAAGCTGACGGGTTCCAGCCTCTGGCGATCAATTCCCGGCGCTTGGCCAGGGCATATTCTTCGCAATCGCCATAACCGTTGGCATAGGTCCAGAATTCTTCGACCTGATATAGATCCATGTCTGATACGGAAACGATGGATGAGTTAAATTGTGCGTTAACATTTACCAGTTCACGCCAGCGTTGCTCGGTCAGGGCAACTGCGTTGACTACGGAGCTGTTTGGACCGCATTCCTCAGGTCGGGTTTGGCAAAACACTGCATGACCAATGGGGATTGAAGTGAGGCCGGTTACCGGAGCAAAGGCCGGATTTGAAAAATCTACGCTTACATTGGCATTCGCCTGGCTTGGGGCAATAAAAGCGGCCATGGCCAAAAGCACAAAGCCAAAACAAATCTTAAGTCTTTTTATAATTGTCATTTTCGTGTTCTCCCTGTTGGGAGCACGATAGGGACAGAGAATTTCCAGTTTTAGAAAATTACAACGCAGTTTTTAGGCAAATTGCGTGGACTGATTTAGCCCTTTATTTACCTAAAAATTTCGTTGGGGGAAGATTAGGTGGAGATACCAAAACAACAGGCATCACACCTGTTGTGAGGGGGCAGTGCATTTTTGGAAAATTTAATATGAGGCTAAGCTTTTGGCAGGCTTTGGGGGCGGCCTCTAGGAAACGTCCAGATTTTGTTGAACCACTGTAAGAATTTGCTGGGTTGAGACGAACTCCACGCCAATTCCATATTCAAAATGGCGCACAATCTGACCGCGCATGCGCCCCAACGTTACCGGGGTGCCAATTGCGGGGCGCACTTCCATATCAATGGCAGCACCAGAAAGGGAAATATCTACGATTTTGCAATTATATTTGCGTCCATCGTCTAAAACAAGTTTTGAATGGCGTATGTCTGGAACAACACGACCATGGCGGCGGTCTTCGGCAAGGTTTAATTCATCCTTGTTGGCAAGCCATGTCAATTGCGCTGAGAGTTTGTCACGTTTGCGTGCAGATGAGGTCAGCTCCATCTTGAAGCCACCATCAATATTTTCAATAATTGGTCCCTCGACCCGTCCAAGATTATCCAGATATGCTATAACCCGCTCGCCTGGTTGCCCGGAAACCGGAGCAATTATTTTGGCATCACCGGGAGACATTTCAATTACCTGACAGGGAAATTCACGTCTGTCGGAGAGCATGTAACGTCCAAGAATAGAAATCGCCACACTTTGAAAGCGTGAAGTTTCAATTCCAATAGGGGATTTTTTTTGTTCAGACACAGTTTCTTGAGGCCCAGTTTCTTGAGGCAGAGTCTGAAGGTTTTGTTTGTACATAGAAGCGCCCGAAACTGATTGACCTGACACAGAGCATATCCAGCTTAGGTTAATCAGAGGTAATTGCTTTTAAGCAACCTGCAATTTTTTTGAGGTTTTCGTTGTTTTTATGCTTTTGACACAAATACATGGCGCTAAAATTTTTAAAAAACTAATTTAGATTTTGATGCCAGGGGCTTGACCCTAATTCCTGCCGCCATCAATAACAGCCAGGTGGGCATAGCGGCGTGCGTTCACGCCATGCACTTTGGCTGGAGTTGCAAACAACTGACTATCTTCTTCAAATTGCACGTCCTGGTCGATATGGGTTGAAACATCAAGAAAACTGGTATCCATAGACACATCATCAGGCCATATCAGGCGCAATCCGGTTATGCGTTGGTCAATAATTGGCTGTGCGCCAAACCAGTAGGGCTCATCATCCGCGCTCATTGCACCAAGAATACGATTGGTGGACGAACCATTGTGGCGCAGGGGCAACAGAATGGTTTCAAAGTTCATTTTGTTTGAAGACTGAGACGTGCCCTCAAAGGTAACCAAAGCCACTGCATGATCGTTAGTTACAGCTTTTATAAGGGTCTTTATGGCATCACGGTCTTTGTCGCTCCATAAATGTTCAAAATTACGCCCTTTTAGTTCGCGGCAATAGGTTGAGCAAAGGTGCGATCCTGCCAAACGAAATGAAAAATGATTTTTTTCATCCGCTTCCAGAATAAAAGTATTGGACAGGGCGTTGCGAATTTTTGTCGGGTCGACATTTTTACGCTCTGGAGCAGAGCGAGATCCGCGCAACTGATTCCAATAGCTAAAAAGAGTTTTTGTTGATGTGCGCTGCATAATAGCCCCGTCCAAGTCCTGAATAATTTTTGGCGCCCAATAATGAACACTGTTATTTCAAGGGCATACTTTCAAAAAACGAGAAGAAAATCGCCATTAAACATTCATTAAGGTTAACAGTGCGCTCAGGTGTTGAAAACCTGGGCCAGGAGGGCGATAAGGGGCGTAACTTAATAAGGATAACGCCTTGAACAGCGAAAATAATTCTACAGATAATTCTGATCAGAAACGTCAGCCAATATTTTTGTTGCCAAAAGCTGTGACAATTTTGGCAATGCTATTGATTGTAATCCATATAGCATTTGAATATGGGTTGGATCATGATGGCCAATTGTTGATTTGGCTCTGGTTTGGAATGATACCAACCCGGTTTATTGATCCGACAATCGCGGGGGGGATGTTGCCATTATTGTGGACACCTGCAACCCATGCCCTGTTGCATGGAAGCTGGACGCACCTGCTGTTTAATGTGGTCTGGCTGGCAATATTTGGCACCCCGGTGGCGCGCCGATATGGACCTTTCTGGTTCTATATAGTGTTTTTTGCAGGAGCTATCGGGGGGGCATTATTTTATACCGTTTTACAATTGGATCAGACCAGTGTGTTGATTGGAGCATCAGGGGGAGTTGCCGCACTTACCGGGGCGGCAATGCGCTTTGTATTTGAGCCGATTGAAGTAGCTCGCAACCCTCAAAGCGGTGAAGTTGTTGCCATGGGGAGACGTCTGGTCAGTGTGGCCGGAGTGTTTTCAAATTCCAGAGCGCGAGCTTTCACCCTGTTTTGGATTGGTTTTAATCTGGCGATACCAATCTATGGAACTATTGTTGGAAGTGAGGGCCCAAGCATTGCCTGGCAGGCCCATATTGGCGGATTTCTAGTTGGGTTTTTATTGCCATCGCTGATCGAACGCGGGAAAAATAGCTAAAAGGAATTTTTAGAAAGTTTTCTGCAACTTTACTGTAATTTCTATGTAACTTAAAAAATTATTTTTTGTACACTTCGGCCGGATCAAAAATCCTCGGTTCATTGTCAGTTTTAAGCAAAATTGAGCCGTTTTCGTCAACAACGCGGCGGTAAAAACACGATTTTCGACCCGTATGACAGGCGGCTCCACGTCCGACCTGTTCGACCTTGAGCAGCAATACGTCCTGATCGCAATCGGTGCGCATTTCAATAAGCTTTTGAATTTCGCCTGAAGTTTCTCCCTTTTTCCAAAGAGCAGAACGTGAGCGCGAATAATAGTGAACGATGCCAGATTGCAATGTCAGTTTCAGGGCCTCTTCATTCATATGGGCAACCATTAGAATTTCATTGTTGCTCACATCGCTGGCAATCACCATAATCAAACCGGCATTATTGAATTTAGGCGCAAAAATATCGCCGCTCTCAAGCTGTTTGGCGCTAAGAATTTTTGGATCTGAAAATTTATTTGCTGTCATTATAATTATCGACCGATTGCAGATGGATTTTGAGCTAAAAGGGCAAAAAACCGGTTTTGCTCAGAAGTGTCTTCTTTGAAAGTGCCGGCAAAACGCTGGGTTATGGTTTTTGTTCCGGGGGTTTTTACTCCACGCATGGACATGCACATATGTTCAGCCTCAACCATAATTGCAGCGCCGCGAGGATTGAGACTTTCCATAAGGGCATCAATAATCTGAGCTGTCAGGTTTTCCTGAGTTTGAAAGCGTTTGGCAAATATATTGGTCAGACGCACCAGTTTTGACAGGCCAACAACTCCGTCTCGGGGCAGGTAGGCAATGTGAACCAGGCCAAAAAACGGCACCATATGATGTTCGCAATGGGTATGAAATGGGATATCGCGGACTAGAACAATATCATCATAGCCGCTGATTTCTTCAAACGTTTTACCCAAAATTTCTTTGGGATCCTGCTCATAACCCGCAAACAGTTCTCCATAGGCTTTGAGCACCCGGTCTGGCGTTTCGAGCATACCTTCGCGCTCAGGATTATCTCCCGCCCACGCAATCAGGGTCTTAACAGCCTCTGCCGCCTGCTGGCGAGAAGGGCGTGTTGCCGGAGCGAGCATAGTTGGCACAGGTTCACTCAAAAGCTGGCTGGCGGGTTTAAGGGGCTGATTCTTTAAGGGCTTGTTCATTTGGAAATTCTTTTTTAGCTTGTTCTTTACCGGTTGAAGTGAATTTATCCTGATCCAATATATAGGGTAGACGAAAATTGACGCAAGTCAGCATCAATTTTGAAAACTTAAAAGTTATTTTCGAAAAGTTTTTCCAATGAGCAACACACCAGTTTATTCCGTTGAAATTATGCAGATCGCTGGCAGTGTGCCGAACATGGAACGCATTAAATCCGCTGACGCAAGTGTTAAAAAAGTAGCGCAAATCTGCGGTTCGATGATCGAAGTCGATATTAATGTCAAAGATGATGAAATTATTAAATATGCCCACAAGATAAATGCCTGCGTTCTGGGGCAGGCGGCGGCAGCGGTGGTTGCAAAAAATATTGTTGGGTCGAGCGGTGAAGAAATGCGCCAATTGCGATTGCAAATGGAAGCGATGCTAAAAAAGGGAAGTGAGGCGCCGGGTGGAAAGTGGGCTGAGCTGGCCTATTTGTTGCCAGTGCGTGATTATGCCCCCCGCCATACTTCCACCCTGTTGGTTTTTGATGCGGTGGTGGCCTGCCTTGATATTATTGAAAAAAACAATCTGACTTTGGCGCGCCCATGAGTCGGTTTGTGCAAAATTTCCTCAAAATACTGGACTGGCCGTTTAAAATATTGGCGGTTATTCTGATCAATATTTATCGCTATACTCTTTCATCGATTGCCGGGCGCACTTGCAGACATTTGCCTTCGTGTTCAGAATTTACCCGCGATGCCATCTGGAGGTATGGATTTTGGCCGGGAGGCTGGATTGGTCTGGCCCGGTTTGTGCGCTGCCGCCCTGGAGGAACCCATGGTTATGATCCGGTTCCTGAAGATATTTCTGAGGACGCACGCTGGTATTTCCCCTGGAAATATGGACGCTGGAAATAGATTTCACATGGTGCTAATGAGGTTTTGACCCAAAGGCTCGGTACATCCGGGCCTGAATTTTATTTTTTGAATATTTGGAGAAACAACAATGATTATGGTAAAATTTCCCGATGGTGCAGCCCGTGAATATGGGAACGGCACAACCGGTACCGATATTGTTGCTTCAATCTCCAAATCATTGGCCAAAAAAACTGTTGCCATGCGCCGCAATGGGGAGTTGAGCGATCTTGGCGGTGTGTTGGAAAATAATGATTTAATCGAGTTTGTTTTGCGCGATGATGAAGCGGCGCTTGAATTAATTCGCCATGATGCAGCCCATGTGATGGCTGAAGCGGTGCAGGAATTGTGGCCCGACACTCAGGTAACAATTGGACCGGTGATTAAAGACGGGTTCTATTATGATTTTTGCCGGGACGAGCCATTTTCCATGGATGATCTAAAAATCATTGAAAGGAAAATGAGTGAAATCATTCAGCGGGGCGCAGCTTTCACCAAGGAAGTATGGAGCCGCGACGAGGCAAAAAAAGTTTTTGCTGCCAAGGGTGAAAAGTTCAAAATTGAGCTGATTGATGCAGTGGCAGAAGGGGAAGACCTGAATATCTATAAACAGGGTCAGTGGTTTGATGTTTGTCGCGGGCCGCACATGCGCACCACTCGCGATGTGGGGCAGGCATTTAAACTTACCAAGGTCGCCGGGGCCTATTGGCGTGGGAACAGCAATAATGAAATGCTCAGCCGAATTTATGGCACTGCCTGGGCCAGCAAAGAGCAGTTGGCTGATCATTTGCATATGCTGGAGGAAGCTGAAAAACGCGATCATCGCAAACTGGGGCGTGAAATGGATTTGTTTCACCTGCAGGAAGAAGCTCAGGGCAGTGTATTCTGGCATCCAAAAGGCTTTGTGATTTATAACGCCATGGAGCAATATATCCGCCGCAAGGTGAACGGCGCTGATTATAAAGAAATCAAAACTCCCCAGATCATGGACGTGAAAATGTGGGAAAAGTCCGGTCACTGGGCGAAATTTCGAGATAATATGTTTGTGGTTCCCGATGAAACTCCATCCATGGAGGAAGGCGCTCCGCTGCTTTCTGGTGATGCAAAACTCATGGCCCTAAAACCCATGAATTGCCCGGCCCATGTGCAGGTGTTTAATCAGGGAATAAAATCTTATCGGGATTTACCACTACGTTATGCGGAATTTGGCTGTTGTCACCGCAACGAGGCCCACGGAGCGCTGCACGGGTTGATGCGGGTACGTCAGATGACTCAGGATGATGGCCATGTTTTTTGCCGCGAAGATCAGGTGCAATCTGAAACCGAAGCATTTTGTGATCTGTTGGATGCCATTTATGCGGATTTGGGTTTTAATGAAGTTAAAATCCTGTTGGCCACCCGTCCCGATGTCAGGGCTGGTGATGACGATGTTTGGGATCGGGCTGAGAACGGACTTGGCGATGCGCTGAATGCTACAGGGCGCGAGTTTGAAATTGCTGAAGGCGAGGGGGCTTTTTATGGTCCAAAGCTTGAGTTTCATCTTAAGGACGCCATTGGCCGATCGTGGCAATGTGGCACGTTGCAACTGGATTTTGTAACTCCTGAGAGGCTGGAAGCTTCCTACATTGCCGAAGACAGTTCGCGCCAACGCCCGGTTATGCTGCATCGGGCCATTCTAGGCACTCTTGAGCGCTTTATTGGCATTTTGATTGAAAACCACGCAGGTCGCATGCCCATGTGGTTGGCTCCGGTGCAAGCGGTGGTGGCAACAATTGTTTCTGATGCTGACGAAGTTGCCATGGAAATTGTTGAGAAAATGAAGGAAGCCGGACTGCGGGTCGAGGCGGACTTTCGTAACGAAAAAATCAATTATAAAGTTCGTGAACACTCTGTTGCCAAGGTTCCGGCGATTTTTGTTATTGGCAAACGCGAGGCAGAAGAGGGAACGGTTTCTGTTCGTCGCCTTGGGGCGCAGGGGCAAACGGTTCTGGGTGTTGATGAAGCCATTGCGATGCTGGTTGATGAGGCAACGCCTCCGGATTTAAGGGATGCAGATTAATGGAGGAGTTGGCAGGCAGGATTGTGGTATTTGGCCATGACCGACATTATCCGGATCCCATATGCCTGAAAAAGGGCGAGGAATTCACCTTGAGCGGTCGCAGCGTCGCATGGGAGGGAAATGAGGAGCACTTATGGCTTTGGGCCATCGCAAATGATGGCCGGGAGGGCTGGGTTGCCAAGGATTTTCCCCAACATAGGGATGGCAAAATATTTGCGCCTTTCGACTACAATTCCATTGAGTTGAGCGTGGTTCCCGGTGATGAATTGCAGGTTTTGGAAGAAGTTCTGGGCTGGGCGCATTGTAAAACTCTCAAAGGTGAGTTGGGCTGGGTTCCTGTGCGAGTGTTTGGCTGATTTTTGGCTGGATTTGGGGGCAGTTACATTTCTGCCGCCTCCAGGTCCTGCCCCTAATATACAGAGGTTAGAACTTCGATATTGATTGGCTGGCCTGCCTGCACCTGAAATTCGCGGTTATAAACCTGATCACCGGACTGGGCGAAAACCACATAGTCCCCAACCGCCAAAATTGCGCTCGGGAAGGCCCCCAAATGGGTATAAAGGGTTTCCCCACCCATATCCTGCACCTGCCAGTCAACATCGGCGATGGCTTCTCCACCAACATTTGAGACCAGCGAAAAGCTTACCTGAGCGGCATTGTGAAACAGGGTGGCCTCGGTAATCTGGCCAGGCTCAACGCGAATATCAGCTTTTACAGTGGCATTTTCATTGCCCCATCGTGAGACCACCTGATAAATTCCCGCGTTCAGATAAATAAGTTCACTTTCGTTGATATTTAATACTACAGGCACCTGACCACCCTCGGAGCCTTCAGCAAATATATCAAATTTTAATTGTTGGGACGGAATAGCAACCTGATTGGAAACGGCGCTTTTTAGACGCAATGCCCCGGCATCCAGGATTATGGTTTTGAAATTGGGTCCGATAACAACGCTTAGGGCATCGCTTGATTGAGCGCGACCATAAGATGCGTGCACAACATATTCGCCGACAGGAAGGCTGAGGGACGGGTTTGCCTCTTCGGAGCGAAACAGTAGAGCCAACTGGCCGGTTTCGTCGGTTTTGGTGTCAAATACCCGCCAGATCAGACCACCGGGAACGATTGCTCCATTCTCTTTGATGGCGGCTGAAAGGGTTACCGGCTGGGCGGGGCCGGGGACAGAAGATGTTTGTTGGGGAGGGCTTTGATTTTGTGCTTCTCTATCCGGGTATAATTCTTGAATTGCGCCGCTGTTTTGGCCTGAATTATCGGGCGTATTTTGTGTCTGTGGTGCATCCGTTCGGTTAAATCTTGCGGCAGGTTCCGGATGAATGACCTCTTGAACAACCTCTTGAGCAATTGCCGGATCTGGCGCTTGCAGAAAAAAAATGGCAACAAAGATAAAAACAAACAATTTCAAAACGATGTTTTCCCGGATGAGGAATCAGTGCAGCATGATATGCTATTCATGAAACAATATTTGTCACATGCAATCGTGCTCTTCAAGAGATAAGAATAACAACAAGGTCAAAACTTATGGACGAGAAAAATGAGCTGGTAAACTACTTTTCCACCAGGAGATCTGTTCCGGGGGAATTTTTACTCGAACCTGGTCCCTCACGTGAAGATCTGGATAAAATTATTTCCATTGGCCTGCGTGTCCCAGACCATGGAAAGCTAAACCCATGGCGTTTGATTGTCATAGAAGGTGATAATAGGATTTTAGCTGGCGAAAAGCTGGCCCAGATTACATTATCCAACAATCCTGATTTTGATGATTTTTCATTGAAGGTGGAGCGTGAGCGGTTTTTGCCGGCCCCCGTCACTATCGGGGTTTTGAGTTCACCTAAAGAACATAAAAAAATTCCTGAATTTGAGCAATTAATGTCAGCAGGAGCCGTTGCATTAAATCTTGTGCATGGGGCTAACGCCCTTGGGTATGGTGCGCACTGGGTAACGCGCTGGTTTGCCTATGATCAAGCGGCAGCCAAAATGCTGGGTGCGCAGGAGGGTGAAAAGTTTGTCGCTTTTATCCATATCGGAACTGCTGCAAAGCGTCTTGAGGATAAGCCAAAACCTGATTTGGAAAAGATTGTGACCTATTGGAAACCTTAACAATTTCTTAAGGGGTTTTTTACATTATGTTAACCATGACTTTTGACAGTTAAGGGCAGCTTTTTTGGGCGTTGAGGCAATTAAAATCCCCCCGGTTCTGGCGCAGGTCCTCAACAGGGCAGGTGATAAATCAGGTGTGGATTTTGACTATCTGGTGCAAACAGCCATGCGCGAGAGCAGTCTTAATCCATCTGCCAGAGCGCAGACATCTTCGGCTGTCGGGCTGTTTCAATTTATTGAGAGTACCTGGCTTGAGGTGATGAAGCTGGATGGCGAGAGGCTTGGATATAGCAAATATGCGCAAGCTATTGAGAAAAATTCCAACGGTAATTATGTGATAAACAACAGGGCATTGCGCAATGAAGTTCTTGCGTTGCGTGAAGACCCGCAGATATCTGCTGATCTGGCGGCAGCTTTTACCCGCCGCAATGGGGAATATCTTAGTGATCGCTTTGGGCGCAATCCCAGTCCGGGCGAGCTATATATTGCTCATTTTCTTGGCGCCCGGGGCGCTGAGCAGATGTTTGATGCCGGTTTGAAAAACCCCGATCAGATTGCCGCTGAAATTTTTCCTCGGCAGGCGCAGGCCAACAGGTCGATTTTTTATGATTCTTCCGGGGCCAAAACTGTTCGTGAGGTATATCAGTCACTTGTTGCAAAACACGCGCAAACCGCGATTGCCTCGGCGCCGCAATTACCGGTGAATTTGAACCAGCCGACCCCAAATACCGTGCAGCCCAGAATTGGGCCATTGGTGCAGGCGCCGCAATCAAATGTTTCTTTTGAAACCCTTTACAGGTCTGAAACAACAGGGCAAACAGCGCCCACTTCGGTGGTTGTGGATCCGGGCGGTGCATTGTTTGTGCAGCTGTTTGGACGATAAAAATTGTTTTTCAGTATGAGCTGAAGCTGTGCTGTTAGTCCGGGTGTTTTTAAAAAAATAATCAAACGTGCCGGTTTTGCAATGCACTGAGCATGTATGAAATTTATGGTGAACCAATCCTTAAGGCTTGTGGGCTAAAAATAAAAGCTCAAGGTTTTTTGGGGTAATGGTTTTAAAAACATGGTCGCCTATCAGCATTTTATCGCGCTTTCAAATTCAAACAATACCGAGCACCGTGGGGAAGCCGCTCATTTGGTGGCAACGGCATTTATTGAACATGATGGCCCTCAGGATGAGCGTGCTGCGCTTTATGCCTCCATGTTGGGTTTTTTGGATGATAGTTCAGCTAAGGTTCGCGGATCGTTGGCTCTGGCTTTATTGAGGTCTGAAATAGCACCGCGCCTGATTATGTTATCTCTGGCAAAAGATGCGCCGATTATCGCTAGGGCTGTGGTGCAATATTCACCCATATTGCTGGATGTGGATTTGATCGGGATAGCAAAAACGGCCGAGCCGGGGGTATTGCTGGCTCTTAGCTGTCGGGAAATTCTCTCTGGGAAGCTGATTGAGAAGCTGGCCCTTAGTGGTGATAAGCGGGTTATTAAAAACCTGTTGAGCCGTCAGGAGCTGGATGTTTGTGCCGATGTTCTTGAAAATCTGGTTCAGACCCATGGCCATGTGGCATCCATTAGAGGAAAGTTGTTGGCGCGCAAGGAATTATCTGCGTCCTGCCGGTTGCAACTGGTGGAAAATATAAAATCTGACCTGTGTAAAAATAAAATGGTCAAAGGGGCAATTGCTGCCGGTCGGCTAGAGCGTATAACAAGGGATGCTCTGGACAGTGCCGCTTCACGAATTGGCGAAGAACAATCAATGGCTGGAAGTGATGATTTTGCCCTGTATATGCAGGAAAACAAGCGAATAAACACGCGCCTTTTGCTGCATTGTGTCATTAATGGACAGGTTTTGTTTTTTGCTGACTGCATTGCTTTAATTGGAGAAATTCCACCAAAAAAAGTATTTGCTCTGCTTAAGGATGGAGCGCGCGCATCACTTAATGTATTGTTTTATCAATGCGGGATGAGTGAGCCAATGCGAAATTTAATGGCACGGTTGATTATGTATGCTCGTGATGCGGACCTTTCGTCTGATGACGGGGCGCGCCACTTTGTGGTCAGTGCATTAATTGAAGAGCTGATCATCGAGCATGACGGGGATATTCCACTCTCGTTGCAAGACGCTTTCAGGTATCTTGATGAACAGAATATGGTGTTTGCAAGGGCTGCGGCCCGTGGAGTTATGCCGGCTTTTGCACAAAATATAGACCAGAATCAGGAATTGCTACCCGGTCAGGATTTGTTGCAGGTATCAGGGCAGGTGCCTGATGATGAGCATTTAGTTGCGGGACACTCATTTGTTGTAGAGCGGCTGGCATTACCTGCGGCCTGAAGCTGTTGACTGGGCGCATTTTCTTTCTTGTCAGCTTGTGCTTTGGCGTTTTTAGCTTTTCCCAGTTTACAGTTTTTATTTAACAGGTTGAGCTGGGTAATAAGCTCGACAAGCTCTTTATCATCAGGGGGTATTTTATGTTCAATTGCCCGGCAAATTGCATTGATGGACAGGGAAATGATGGGTTTGGCCCGCTTATGATCAGAGCAACCTTCGAGTAATGTTGATAGAGGGCAGGCAATCATTCCGGCCGATTGAGCGCCCATAACGGGTGCGTTGCCCTTGATAGAGTGAATCTGGTTATTGAGCAGCTGGAAATTTTCTTCGTTATTTGGATCCTGGCTAAAGGTCCTGAAGGTACTTAGCAGGTTTTTTAAATCCTGCTGAAGCCACATGGTAAAACCGACGGAAAGCTGTTTGGTTTGCCGTTCGGCGGCAGCAATCGGGTCAAACCTGCCGGGGGGCAGGGGTTTGGCTTTTTTAGAAAGGTTTAGGGGCGATTTTACGAATTTAAAGCCCTTTTTTCCAAATTTTTTGATGGCCTCAGCGCTTATGGGCGTGCGTTTAGATTTGTTGTTTGAGCCATTTTCCCCGTGTGAAATTTTAGGAGTTTGGGCCGAAGATTCTAACTTTTGTGCGCTATTTGTCATGGCATTATTTTGCCGGATATGCCTGAAATTTCAAGCGCGCTTACCCGTAAGTAGGGGTGGGCATCAGAATTTAAACTGTTCGTTTAGAACTCGCTCTTCAAGGGAATGGCCAGGATCAAAAAGCAGAGTGACTTTGTTGGTGCGATCTTCTTTTACAGTTACCTGAGCGACGTTGGAATATTGTCTGTTATCAGCAACAACTGATACCGGGCGCCGTTTGGGCTTGATAATAGAAAACTGCACGGTCGCGCTGTTGGGCAAGATTGCGCCGCGCCATCTTCTGGGACGAAACGGAGAAATGGGGGTGAGGGCCAGCAGGGGAGAATCAATTGGCAAAATCGGCCCGTGGGCAGAAAGATTATAGGCGGTTGATCCGGCCGGAGTGGCCAGGAGCACCCCGTCACAAATTAATTCTGAAATGCGCGATTTTCCATCAACGAAAATTTCAATTTTTGCCGCCTGGGATGAGGAACGAAACAGAGAAACCTCGTTCAGGGCCAGGGCGGTGTGGGTATTACCTTTTTCGTCTGTTGCCTGCATTTTAAGAGGATGAATGGAGTTGGCTTTTGCGGTTTCAATGCGGGTATGCAGGTCATCTTCATTATAGGCATTCATTAAAAATCCGATGGAGCCAAAATTCATCCCGTAAACAGGAATGCTAAGGTCCATATTACCAGGATTCATGGTGCTGTGCAGAGTTTGCAGCATCTGCCCGTCACCACCGAGAACAACAATAACGTCAGCGTTTTCAGGTTGGCAGTCGCCATATTTGGCGATCATGGTTTTGGTTGCCTGATCGGCCTCTGGAGTCCCACTGGAAACAAAGTGGATATGTTTGGATTTTACGGGCAATTTTTATACATCCTGAAAAGCTGTTTGTTTTGGTTAGCATGGAGCCTTGGGGCAATCCAGTATTCACGTAATGCAGGATTGATTTAGTTTCCTGCCCCGATTGCATTTCGGGCACGGATTTAAAACAAAGTCCATAGATAAAAAGGTGGCTTGCAACTTGATTAAACAGGTGTTAGCTAGCGGCCAATGTTGCCGGCATAGCTCAGTTGGTAGAGCAACTGATTTGTAATCAGTAGGTCGCGGGTTCGACTCCTGCTGCCGGCACCATTTTTACCTAATGAAAACAATAGCTTAAGCGCTATGCCTGCTTCGGGGCGAAGCGTTCATTCCTGTCAGGTACAGTATAAGCACAGTATTTGAGTCGACTCTGAAAAACATATTCAGAGATTGTCTCCAATCTCGCGTTCGATAAGAAATTGACGGCCCGCTAAGCAGCAAGCAGAACCTCCCGTACAATCCGGCCTCGCGTTGCGCGTGTTGTGCGGTCATTCGTGGCTTTGAACCGCCCCGGGTTTGCCGGAGAGTGTTTTGTTCAAATCTTATGACACTTTATCAAGTTTGATTAGGTTTATATAGAATACCTCCTCTGTTTCTTGTGGCATGACGTACGCGTCAGCCCACAATTCTGATTGTCCCAACATGACCATCGGCGGGATCACACCTGCTATAAAATTGAAATTAGCCGCTTAAATTCTACAAGCGGATCCCCCAGCAAAAATGGGGGGGATCAAATAACTCCAAATAAAAAGTGATTTTTTCACATTAGGGTAGAACAATTATGGCGATTCTACTCTTTAGAACACCAGGTGAATAGCTAATTAATATACAAACATCTTGATATGTAAATTGGTAAACTTTAGAACGCCACTTACTTAATGGCCTTTTGTTTTCTGAAAACCTTGACATTACCTGCCCATAAATGCTGCTGTGTTATGAAAATTTTAACTAATTCAAGGGTTGGCAAATGAATATCGATATTTTCGCGACGGCTGGTGGGTATGCAGATTGGTGGAGTGTATTCGATATTGCGGCCACTCCCACTGGCACGGCTACAGAGATGACTGTCGTTAATACTGATGGGACCCTGTCTATATTCTATGGCACCGCCCTGGATGTGGGTGGCACTGTTACTGAAGTCCGCCAATATGATTCCACTGGAACAATATTGTTAGGTGAAGTTACTGGTGCTTCTTTTGCCTTTGGCCCGATTGCAGATTTAATAGTGTTTCTACAGTCCATTTTTAGTGGTGACGATGTTTATAATAGTGCGGATCCCGACAATATCATTGTTGAAACTTATGCTGGAAATGACACCATAAATTCAAATGGTGGAGGCAATGACTATCTGGATGGCGGGGCTGGTAACGACATACTGAATGGCGGGGCTGGCAACGATACTCTTATTGCCGGTGATGGAAATGACATACTGAATGGCGGCGACGGCAACGATTACCTGCAAAACAGAGGCGATGGTAACGACAGTTTCGATGGTGGCGATGGCACCGATATGATTTCTTATGCCAACCTTGCCAATGGCGTAACCATTAATCTGGCTACAAATACTGTTAGTGGCGTTGGTGTTTGCACCGATGCAATAATCAAGTGCGAAGATGGCCAG
>JAKISW010000067.1 GCA_021648375.1 Devosiaceae bacterium | reverse complement strand
ACCGCAGCAATAACCGCTGCTGCAATGCCGAAGATTGCTCTGCGCGAAATAGAGGTCATGATTTTATCCAATTGCCTGTTTGGCTTTTCCTACGCCAGATTTCGGCGCAGGAAAAGTATATTTTTGATCTTCGCATAATCCGCGGGTAATCCCCTTGTTTTACATGGGGTCCGCTGGTAGAAACATGCGGCCATTTTCAGTTTCATAGCAGGTGTAATCCCGCCAATGCCCATGTCGGGCCGGTCGTTGTTGTATGTCCAGGGCCAATCTGTAGCCAGTTTGAGGTGGCTCGGGAAAACTGAACAGCTTGGGTAAGTGGATATCCAAAAGTCTGTGTATGGGGTTTAGTCCATGCGGTTTTCACGGGTCATCTGTTGAACCGTTCGGGGTATAGGATAGCGAATTGGTTTCATGCCGCAACCTATTCCCTGACGCAACGGCCAGACTTTTCAAAGTTTCGGATTGCCAGATAGATCAGTTTTGTTGCGGCGTCGTCAGTTGGAAAGCTGCCCCTTGTTTTGGTGGTTTTCCGGATCACCCTGTTCAGGCTTTCAATCGCATTTGTCGTATAGATAATTTTCCGGACGTCTGGCGGGAAGGCAAAAAACGGGATGACTTCCTGCCATGCCCGCCGCCAGCTTGGCGCGATCGAGGGGTATTTGTTGCCCCATTCCGCGTCAAAACCATCAAGAGCTTTGGCTGCTTCCTCGTCGTCCACAGCCTGATAAATGCGCTTCAGGCTCTTGGCGACGGCCTTACAATCCTTCCAACCGCAGAAGTTCAGGGAGTGGCGCACCAGATGCACGACGCCAGTCTGAAACCGGTATCGTCATTGTCGTCATGCTCCTTCAGTTTAGAAGCATGGACCAAATTACTCATACACAGAAGGTCGGACACTCTCCATATGCAGTTAAAAATCTATTTGTTCAACAACTTTGCTATAGCATCCATTGGATTTATCACGCCTAAATCTGACTTTACGATTCCATCTGATGTAGGACTGAACAAACGCTGCATTAGCGCGCCAAGAAATTCTTCCTTTGCGTGACCCTCGGCCGCCAATGCCAGATAGGTTTGAATCATTGTGACCCTCTCACGGGCATCATTCCATAGGTGGAGCTGGCTAGCAAAGAGCCGGTAAAGCACCCGCGCGATCACCATGCCAATCCCGATTAACGCAGCAAAACTTGCAACGGCACCAATGCCCGTGCCTTGCCAAGAAGCAATGAACCCCTGAATGCCATTTTCAAAGCTAAGGATAAAGCTGGCGAGTACGACAAGCGCGGTGAAAACATAGATCGAAAATAGTCGTCCCCACCTGTTTTTCGATTTTTCGTGGTCAGTGGCTTTATGAGTCCAATATTGAATCGGTTCTTGCAATGAAATTTGTTGTGCATAAAAAACTTTAATTTGAGAAATCTCGTTCTCAAAATCATTTTTACGCTGATCCAGATCAGTAAAAAGCTTCCTAGTTCTATTTTTTGACAACTTGGCTTCTTTTTCAATAAATCCTTTATACTGCGCCTTAAGATGCTCGGCCTCACGAACGTTTGCAGTTAAAGTATCCTTTGACATACCACGTCTAAAATCTGACAAAGCAATCAACGCATAATGCATTTCCATGTCGTCGGGCATTTTTTGCAAATCTTGATTTGCTGCCAACCAAAGAATTTTACGTGCAAACATCCTATCATGTTTGCACTCTTCGGTTGCAAACTGACCTAACTTACTTTGCGAAAGGACATATTCTTGACTATTAATTTTTTCTTGTAACACTGAGATAATATTGTTTTCTCTTTGATCTTCGCCGTCTGGCATTGCGCTTCTTATGCTCAGCAACCCCAGGAGCGTTTGATCAAATTGCACCGGAAACTCATCGATTGCTACTCTAATCATTTCAGATGGACCAGATGATAGATCCTTAAGAATAGACCAATGCTCGCTTTCTGCATCAATCCACTTTTGGATTTCGGTAAGATCAACAAATTCGAGCGTTTCTATCTCGTCATAAGTTATTTTATAAGCCAAACTATAATTCCAAACTAAAATGCGCAGGTATTTATCCGCGCACCTTTTCAGTTTTGGGGGTTTGATTCAATCATTGGTTCGCGCATTGCGCGAATAAACTGACCTCACCCCAACGCATCATCACACCGCCTGCAAACGCCCTCGTGCCCATGCGTTCCCACATCCGGTAAAATCTTCCAGCAGCGCAGGCATTTTTCGCCCGAAGCCTTGGCAAAAACCACTGCTGTGCCTGCAATATCATCGGG
>JAKISW010000014.1 GCA_021648375.1 Devosiaceae bacterium | reverse complement strand
CGCGCGCTTTCCACTATTTCCAGATACAACACCTCGCTGCCCGTCAGGACGCCCAGATTTACCGTTTCGTTGAATTTTCTCATTAAACTGTGCCGTTCCTTGCTGCTGACCTGGCGCAATTTGGAAAACGGGTCAGCCGATTGCATCAGCCACCACAGCCCCAATCCCGGGGAATAGGTTTCGTTATTGGGATTATAGTCAACCATGTCCATCGCGGTGAGCGTAAAAAGATACCGGTAAACGGTTGATTTGGGTATTTCGGAAAGCTCGGTGATTTCTCTTAAAGTGAGAGCCTGCGGAAATTCGCAAACAATCCTGAGCACCTGCATCGCCTTGAACAAGGGCTTGACCATATAGCGCTCGTCCAGAATATTTTCGGCTTGGTTGTTTTGCATAAAAAACCCCATTTGATGAAATATGAAATCCGCATTCCTCCTCATGACATTTAATTCACCCACCACGCAATTGGTTTTTTTGGGGGAAACACCGCTGAAACGCTAGCGTAAGTGTCTCGGAGAGCGGCATTTGGTTGTAAATTACGCAAGGTATAGATGTATTTACTGAAAAGCTGTGTTTCGTGAAGTGAAACCGCAAGCTCTTTACGCGATGCGATCTCCGCTATACTCAATATCAAATTTGGGGCCACAATTCCGGCAGGGCGCGGGTGTTATTAGGCTTTGGTAAACGGCATTGATGAAATTCGCCCCGGCAGTGCCATGGGTATGGTTGTTTTCTAGCAGATGGCAAAAGCAAATTCTGACGGTCGCACTGGATAACCCGGGGCCCACAAGAAAAGCAAAGGACAAAATATGAAAATCATGCGCGTAGGAAATCAGGGTAGTGAAACGCCTTGCGCAATAGACGGGCATGGAGTTGTCCGGGATATTTCATCACTGGTCGAGGATATTTCACCGGATACAATCCCGGGGCTGAAGGCAAAACTGGACGCGGCTGATCTTGGCGCACTGCCAGAGATCAATATAGATGGCAAGCGCATCGCACCACCCATGGCGCAGCCGCGCAATATCTATTGTATCGGTTTGAATTATTCCGACCATGCCGCCGAGGCGGGGATGGAGCCGCCGAGCGAGCCGATCCTGTTTAACAAATCTTCCGGCACCTTTTGTGGTCCCAACGACCCGATCCTGTTTTCGCCAAAAATGACCAAGCTGGACTGGGAAGTGGAACTGGGTGTGGTGATCGGAAAATCAGCACTCAATATCACAAAGGATCAGGCGCTGGACCATATTTTGGGCTATACGCTGGTTAACGATGTGTCAGAGCGTAGCTGGCAGTTGGAGCGTGGCGGCCAATGGGCCAAAGGCAAGGGGTTTCCCAATTTCTGCCCCACCGGCCCATGGATCGTATCGGGCGATGAACTGGATGACGCTCGCTCCATGCCAATGTGGCTGGATGTAAACGGGGGCCGGATGCAGTCAGGAAATACCGGCACCATGATCTTTGATGTGGCAACCATTGTTAGTTATTTGTCAGAATTTATGCGCCTTGAACCGGGTGATCTTATTTGCACCGGCACGCCGCCGGGCGTTGGCATGGGTAAGACGCCGCCGGTATATTTGAAAATCGGCGACCGGGTTGCGCTCGGGATCGAAGGGCTGGGCGAACAGGCCCAGACCGTAGTTGCACTGTAGATAAAGGAACGACAAAATGGATCTGACAAAACGTCTTGCCGGCAAGACAGCCGTGATTACTGCAGCCGCACAAGGGATCGGGCGCGCCGTTGCCGAACGGCTGATGGCCGAGGGCGCAACCGTATTTGCCTCGGATCTGAACGGGGAGGCCATGGCCAACCTTTCTGGTGCCAAAACCGCAGTACTTGACGCTACCAATGGTGATGCCGTGACTGCGTATTTCAGCCAGTTCGACCAGATCGACATACTGGTTCATGCGGTTGGCTATGTGCATCAAGGCACAATTGAGGAATGCAGCCCGGCCGACTGGCGGCGGTCTTGCTCGATCACGTTGGACAGCGCCTATTATGTGCTGGGCGCGGCAATCCCAAAAATGAAGGCCCATGGGGGCAGCATTATCACCATTGGTTCGGTTGCCAGCTCTATCAAGGGCTTTCCAAAGCGCGCCGCTTACGGGGCAGCCAAAGGCGGTGTTTTGGGCCTGACCAAAGCGGTGGCTGCGGATTACATCAAACAAGGCATCCGGTGTAATTCGGTCTGTCCCGGCACGGTCGACAGTCCCAGTCTGCAAGAACGAATTTCTGACCTTGCGACGCAAATGGGCAGCAAGGAACAGGCGCTTGCGTTCTTCATAGACCGTCAGCCATCCGGTCGTTTTGGCACAGTAGACGAAATCGCCGGATTATGCGCCTTTCTGGCCTCGGATGACGGTGCTTTTGTGAACGGACAAGCGATAAATATCGATGGCGGCATAACGATTTGAATTCATAGACACGGGGCTTGGCTGCGTCGAAGTGGCGAAGTGTCCGGACCCATGTTTCGCCCTTTCGGGAACAACGCCCGATGGCAAGGACCTATGTGATCATCCGGGCTGGCACATTCACCAACGCCTTTGTCATGTCCTTGCCCTGGTTTGGCCCATTATTACAAAATCCCGTGGCTGGCAAAAACATCGGCAAGCGATACGCCGGCGACAAGCTGCTGGCGAACGAGGGTCTCGGCCCGGACCTTTTCCAAAGACCTAGCAACAACCGTTTCAATATGCTGAGACGGCACAAATACAATCCCGTCACTATCGGCAATAACCAGATCACCGGAATCGATCGTCACGCCGCCTATTTCAGCGGGCACATCCGCCCACATCATTTTACCGCGGTATTTGGTGTCAACCGGGTTTGTGCCACCAGAAAAGACCGGAAATCCCATTTTTTTAATTGTGGAAACATCGCGAGTGCAGCCGTCAGTGATACATCCAGCAGCGCCCAGATACTGCGCCCGTGTCGAAACCAGTTCTCCCCACGGAGCGATATTCAGGTTGCCATCGCAAACCAAAACCGGAACGTCATCTGGTTTCAAATCATCGATGAGCCTAATTTCATGTTCATAAACCGATACATTTTCGTCATCATGGTAAATCGGCATGTAAATTCCGGTCCGAACAAATCCAACGATTGCCATGTCTTCGCTTAGGGGGGTCAGCCCGGGTATGACAGCTTGTTTGTGAAGACCGATTGAATCAAGTGCATCTGCAATTGCTGCCGAGAATAATTCGGTTCTACAAGCAGTTAAAACGTCCATTTTGTTCATTTCATATTTCCCTTTCATTTCTTTTAATGGCCGCCTCGGGTTTCTTGATATCCCGAGGGTATTTGACCAATGAAAAGCCATTTCGTTTGGTGCCAAGATCTTAAAATCCAAGGGTGAAGAAATATTGGTATTTACCTATGAATTCATGATTTTGTATAATATTTAGAGGGTAATTCTCCCATGCCAAAACGCATTCACAGTCAAATTCCACGCTGTCAGTGTTTCTTGAAGTAGCCTCATGTAAATGCCTGCACGTTTCACAACATGAAACTAACGGACCTTTACACGAGACAAATTTTGAGGAAAATGAAGGCACCGAGTTCAATAGTGTGCCGATTTAGGCTCACCAGAATTCAATGTAGATATGAAGAATGCTTATAAACCTGGGAGGGGGGAAGGAAGTTCTCACAAAAGTAACCTTCGCAAATTTCCATCGTGTATAATGCAGGTGGAGCTGGCGAAACTCTAAATAAAACTTTGATTGCTCGGACGCATACTGCCGGTGAGCAACAATATATCCAAAAAATAGGGAGCTGAAAATGACTAATAAGATATTTAAAATGTTCGGTTTTTTGCCAGTCGTAATGGCAATGACTACCGGAGCAAGCGTGGTGAACGCCCAAGAGAGTTCATCAGACACAGTGCGAATCGCTGTGGTAAGAGATATTGCGAGTTTCGATCCTCAGCAGTTTGTCACAGGTAACTTTTACCTGATCAAGAATCTTTATGACAGCCTGATCGAATACACTGCTGACGGCGTTGCGGTGCCAAGCCTTGCAAGCGCTTGGTCGATTGCGGATGACAGCTTTTCCATCAGCCTGACACTGCGCGAAGACGTGCTTTTTCATAGCGGCAACCAGTTTAACGCTGAAGCCGTAGCAGTCACACTTGAAAAAGCAACTGACCCAGAGCGCGGCCGCCAGTTATTTTCTACCATGTCGGTTGTCAAAGACTGGACATTGGATGGGGAATTCGCGATTTCCATCAACTTCAAAAACCCGACCAGCGACCGCCAGATGCTTGATCTGGTCCAGTTTCTGTTGCCAATTGACCCGGCAGGTATAGACACCGTCGATACAATTCCTGCAGGAACAGGTGCTTATCTTCTTGAAGAACGCCTTGTCGGGCAAAGCGTGACGTTTCGCGCTAATCCAAATTACTGGCGCGCAGATGAACCAGCGACTGAAAACATTGTTTTCACCATCTTTGATGATGATGATTCAGCAACAGCTGCTTTGGAATCCGGCATAGCCGACATTATCTATAGCGGCTCGTCACGTTCTGCGATCCGTCTTGCGGATGCAGGGTACCAAATAATCAAGGGCCCAGGTAAACTGACTCAGGTGTTCCGCATCAATTCAACCCGCGGGCCATTCCAGAACCAAAAATTCCGCCAGGCTTTCAACTACATGATGGATCGTGAAAACATTCTGCGGATCGCTTATTCCGGTCTTGGCGACATTGCTGCCCTGCCTTGGGCTGCGGTTAGCCCAGCTTATGACGCGTCCTATATCGAAGAGTTTGCCTTTGATGTTGATAAGGCAAAGGCATTGTTGGCAGAAACCGGTTTGAGCGCTGCTGAAATGAACGATTGGGAGCTTTTGGTCCGGTCCCGTGAAACGGATCAGGTCATCGCACAGATCGTTCAGGCTTCGTTGGCCGACGCTGGTCTTGATATCAAGCTGAATGTTCTAGGTGCCGCTGAATGGCGCGAAGATCTACTTGGTGGCAATTTTGCCGCTGTGGTTGCCGCTGTGGGTAATGTTCAAAAATTCCCGTCACGCGTTTCAACCAATAGCATCTATCGCACAAGCAACAATCCGGTGTTTGGTGATCCACACCCGCATCCTGCTTATGTTGAGGCTATTGAGAGGGTAAACACCACTGTCGGTTCTGAAGAAGAGGTTCAGGCGGCATATGATAACCTAAACCGTGTTCTGGTTGAGGAAGCCTTTGTTATTCCTATCACAACCTATGAAACCGGTTTGATCGTTGCTGCACCCAATGTTTCCGGGTTCACTGTGGATATCGACAATATGTTTGTCGCCCGCACGGTTGTAGTCAAATAATGAATTCCACGGGCACCAATGCACTGCGCCATGCGGTAAAAAAGTCGAACACAGACGCGGTTTTGTCGGTTCGGGATCTAACGGTCAGCTTTCTCACCAATGGTAAGCAGGTGCCCGTGGTCCGTGGCATTGATCTAGACGTGTTCGCCAACGAAGTGCATTGCATCGTTGGCGAGTCCGGATCAGGCAAAAGTGTCACAAGTTTAGCGGTTACCGGTCTGTTGCCGGTGACCGCAACAGTCTCAGGTTCCGTGCGCCTTGATGGCGTAGAAGTCATCGGAGCCGATGAAGAAGTATTGCGAAATATGCGCGGCCAAGATGTCGGGTTTATTTTCCAGGATCCGGCTACCACGCTTAATCCAGTGATGCGCGTGGGTCGCCAGATTACCGAAGGTCAGGTGGTTCATGGCCAGCTAAAAGCTTCAGCCGCATCAGATCGCGCTGCCGAACTTATGGCAGAAGTCGATATCGCAGACCCTAAAGGTCGTGTGACCCAATACCCACACCAGTTTTCCGGCGGCATGCGTCAGCGTGCGGTCATTGCGATGGCCATGTCCGGTCGCCCAAACCTTATCGTTGCCGATGAGCCGACGACGGCGCTGGACGTTACCGTTCAGGCGCAGGTCCTTTCGGTGTTGCTGCAACGGCAAAAGGCGCTTGGGTCTGCTATCATCCTGATAACCCATGATCTTGGGGTGGTTGCCGAAGTCGCCGACCGGGTGTCGGTGATGTATGGCGGTAGCATCGTTGAAACCGGGACGGTGCAGGATATTTTTGACCGACCCTGCCATCCTTATACCGCCGCATTGTTGCGAAGCGTTCCACGGATAGATGCGGGCGATGACCGGCTTAAGACCATACCAGGCCAGCCGCCAACCCCCGCAGAATTACCCTCAGGATGTGTGTTTCATCCGCGCTGCGCGCTTGGCGCCGGCAAGACACGATGCCAGACGGAAAGGCCGCAGTTGCGTGCCTTTGCCTCAGGTCAGATGACCGCGTGCCATTTTGCCGAAGAAATGAAACCAGATCGCCCCTCAACGACTGCGCGCGCAATAGCGCAGGCCGAGCGCGCCGAGGTAAAACCACTTCTTGAGGTGGATAATATCAAGGTTCATTTTCCGGTCAAAAAGGGCATATTGCGGCGCACCGTCGGTTGGGTTCGTGCTGTTGATGGTGTCAGACTTAGTGTTCGCCCCGGTGAAACCGTAAGCCTTGTTGGCGAATCCGGTTGCGGCAAAACCACGTTCGCGCGGGCTATCATGGGGCTTTTGGATGTGAACGAGGGCGATGTCCGTTTCGACGGCCGCTCGATTGTCGGGCTGAGCCGTAAGGCCATGCGCCCGGTGCGCCGACAGATGCAATATGTATTTCAGGATCCGTATTCATCGCTTAACCCGGTTCTGAGCGCCGCAGATATTGTGGCCGAACCGATGCGCCTGCATGGGTTGTTTGAAGAGATGGGCAGCGACAAGAGGATCGCGGAACTGTTTGAAATGGTGGGGCTTTCCCCCAGCATGATGGGCAAATACCCCAGTGAATTTTCCGGTGGGCAAAAACAACGCCTTGGCATTGCCCGGACGTTGGGACTCAAACCCAAGCTGCTGATCCTGGACGAACCGGTGGCCGCGTTGGACGTGTCAATTCAGGCACAAATTCTCAACCTGTTGCAGGATCTTCAGCGCGAACTGGACCTTGGGTTTCTGTTTATTTCCCACAACCTTTCTGTGGTTCGCCACATTTCCGACCGCGTAGCGGTGATGTACCTTGGCAAAATGGTCGAGGAGGGGGCGTGCAACGAAATTTATGAAAATGCGGCACACCCTTATACCCTCAGCCTGCTGTCAGCCGCACCCATTTCCAACCCAGGCATGCGCAACCAGCGCGCGCGTATCATTTTGCGTGGCGATATTCCCAATCCGGCGTCACCGCCTTCCGGGTGCCGGTTCCATCCGCGTTGCTTTCGCGCAACCGATATATGCCGCTCGCAGGTGCCAGAGCTGGCGACGCAGTCCAGTTTGAAAACCACCAGCATATGCCATCACGCAGGGCCGCTTGATCCCAAAGAAATTGCGCTTGCTTCGCAGGCAGAGGGCGGGATATGAGAAAAAGCTTTCAATCCGCAGCGAAAACCATCCGCAATTTGATGTCGCGCAAAGGCGTCGTGTTCAGCGTGATCTTTCTTGGCGCGCTGTCGTTCCTTGCCATATTTGCCGACATTCTGGGGTTTGATTACCTGACGCAAAATCTGATTGAATCCCTTCAGCCGCCATCGGCGGAATACTGGTTTGGCACAGACGAGTTGGGCCGCGATATTCTTTCGCGCGTTGTTTATGGCACCCGCACCTCACTTGTCACCTCGGCCGGGGCGGTTACGATTGCTGCGGTGCTTGGTGTCCCCATCGGCCTGGTTGCCGGGTTCTTCGGGGGCTGGCGCGATGCGGTTCTGATGCGTGTTGTCGATGTGATGCTGGCTCTGCCGGCCATTTTGTTCGCAATGGCGCTGATTGCGATATTGGGCAAGGGCCAGATGGCGGCAATGATCGCGGTCGGCATCACCGGAATACCCAGTTTTGCCCGGATCACGCGGGCGCAGGTGCTGTCACTCAGAAACCGGGATTTCGTCACGGCAGTGGAAGCGTTCGGTGGCTCTGCAACCTACAGCATGTTCCGCACCATCCTGCCCAATTCCTGGAGCCCCATCGTGGTGCAGGCAATCGTGTTGGCATCGGTTGCTATCCTGCTGGAAGCGGCACTTTCGTTTCTTGGGATGGGGGTGGCACCGCCAACACCAAGCTGGGGCGAGATGCTGCGAACGGGTAAATCCTATCTGTACGAAGCACCGTATTACGCCGTGTTGCCCGGTATCATACTGACGCTCACCATCCTGTCTTTCGACACGATAGGTCGGGCCATGACAGACTTTCTTGAGGGCCGCCACGAATTGGGCGACCACAGCAGCGTAGATGCGGAGTCGGAAAAATGATCAGCTACCTTATTCGCAGGATCCTGCAACTTGTTCCCGTATTGCTGGTCGCGTCAGTTGCCATCTGGGCGATGCTCTATGCGGTCCCGGGCGGTCCTGTGGCCATGATTGTAGGTCAAGACGCCAGCCAGGAACAGATTGACGCGGCCACGCGGGAACTGGGGCTCGACCGGCCATTGATCGTGCAATATGCGGATTGGGTCGGCAATGCGGTTTCCGGAGATCTGGGCAAATCTATCTTCAGCAAGGAACCAGTGGTGAAACTGATTGGCCAGCGGTTGCCGGCGACCATTCAACTGGCGGTGTTTTCTCTGTTGATCGCGCTTATCATCAGTATCCCAATCGCGATCATCAGCGCGCTTAATCCGGGCACCTGGATTGACCGCGTCCTCAGCAGCTGGAGCGCGCTTGCGCTGGCAGTTCCGACGTTCTGGCTCGGAATTCTGCTGGTGCTGCTGTTTGCGGTCGAGTTGCGGTGGTTGCCCTCGGCATCTCGATATATTCCATTCTGGACCGCGCCACTGGACGCGATGCGCAATACCTTCTTGCCGGCACTGACACTGGGGGTCTATGTGTCGGGGATATTGGCACGTTTTCTGCGGGCTTCGCTAGTGGGGGAATTGCGCTCCGATTATGTGCGAACCGCGCGCTCCAAGGGTTTGCCCGAACGCCAGATCGTTGGCGGCCATATCATGCGCAACGCGCTTATCCCCTTTGTCACCATTGTCGGGTTGATGCTGGCGAACTTTCTGGGCGGTTCCGTGGTGACAGAGGTCGTGTTTACCTATCCGGGGCTGGGGCGCCTTCTTGTTCAGGCGATCAGCACGCGTGACTACCCATTGATTCAGGGAATTATTCTTGTGATCATTGTTATATTCATGCTGATCAATCTAGCAGTTGATATGCTTTATGCGTATATCGATCCGCGCATCGAGCATAAATGATGGCTCATAAGCCAAGGAACTTGTTCAGCTTCGCAGCACGCGTTTGCGACGCGCGTTATAAAATCCGTTGCTGTAATCGTAATGTTGATCATGCCATCTCCTCGACTGACCACAGGTTTGACTGCAGTAAGACTGGTACAGAAGCATGACTAAGAAAGCGGCAATTATGGACCAACCAGCAACAGAATCAACACTGGATATATTACTTGACCTTGTGGGGTTCGACACTGAAAGTTCCAGGTCCAATCTGAAGTTAATTGATTACGTTGAACGCTATCTTGACAGGCTGGGAGTCGCGAGCGAGCGCGTTCCAGACCCAGACCAGCCAAAATCGAGCCTTTATGCCAGAATTGGTCCCGATACTTCGGGTGGCGTCATTCTGTCTGGGCACACGGATGTGGTCCCTGTCTCGGGGCAAAACTGGAAAACAAATCCGTTTGAACTGGTTGAAAAAGACGGGCGGGTTTTTGGGCGTGGCAGTTGCGACATGAAAGGGTTTCTTGCTTCGGTTCTTGCGGCAGTGCCAAAAATGATCAAGGCAGATTTGGCGTCGCCCATTTATCTGGCTTTTTCATATGACGAAGAGGTTGGCTGCACTGGTGTCAGCCCGCTGATTGTGCACCTCTTGTCCAAAGAGAACAAACCCGCTTTGTGCATTGTTGGCGAACCGACAATGATGCGCCCCGTCACCGCGCATACTGGAAAACAGAATTTTGAGTGCACATTTACAGGGACTCCGATGCATTCCTCTCTTGCGCCTTCGGGTGTCAGCGCGATTTCACTGGCTGCACAGGCAATCGCACAGATTACCGATCAGGCAAAACAATTCAGGAAATATACCATTTCCGATGATCGGTTCGCCTATCCCTTTCCAACGGTAAATTTTGGCCAGATTGAAGGCGGAGAGGCGGTCAACATAGTCGCTGAAAAATGTAAATTCAGCCTCGAATACCGTTACCCGCCGGGGGCGCCGGAAAATGCAATGCGTGATTTTTTGGCAAAGCTTTTTGCCAGCGAATATCTTACCGGACAAATCGCGGGCCACCCAGGTGCCTCGGCAAATTTCAAAGAAATAGTGTCTTATCCGGGGTTCACCGCGCCGCAGGGCAGCGTTGCTGTTGAATTCATCGCATCCACATCGGGGATCAACGATACTTTTGCGGTAAATTATGGCACCGAGGCCGGTCATTTCGCCGCCGCCGGCGTGCCCACTGTGGTCTTTGGTCCCGGCGATATCCAGCAAGCCCACCAGCCTGACGAATATATCGAATGTGCTCAGCTTACGGCGTGTGATCAATTCCTAAACCGACTAATCGCCAAACTGGCCCATGGAACAAGCAATGGCTGAACTGCATCCCCAGCCCGATAGTCTGGCTGCTTTTGCAGAATGGATTGCACAAACGCCGAGGATCACTCATCCGGTCGCCTTGGAAACAGCGCGGGCAGCTTTTGAAGATACCATTGCCTGCATGATCGCAGGGGCCACTGATCCGGCAACTCTGGCGGTTGCGAAAGGTATTTCGCAATCCGGCACCGGGCTTTGCCCTGTTGGTGGACAGGATGTTTCTCGACCGGCAGAGGTTGCCGCTCTGGTCAACGCTACGGCTGCGCATGCCTTGGATTTTGATGACAATTTTTTGCCAGCGGTAACTCATGCGTCCGCAGTGCTGGTGTCCGCGCTTTTGGCTTTGGGCGCTGAAGTTGACGCAAATGGCGATGAGTTGCTCGATGCCTATATCGTTGGCTTGGAAATGCAGGCCTGGTTGGGGCATTACATGATCCCCGCACATTATGGTGCCGGCTGGCACGCGACTTCGACAATCGGAGCCGTCGGGGCCGCGGCCGCCTGCGCACGATTGCTGGATCTGGGCAACGAAAAGACCACCCACGCGCTTAGCATCGCCTGTTCGATGGCTGGCGGGTCCAAAGTGCAGTTCGGCACGCTGACAAAACCGCTTCATGCGGGCCTCGCTGCACGGGCGGGCATTGCGGCCACCCGCCTTGCTGAAGGGGGCGTAACGGCAAACCCCGACCCTGTGTTCGGTGCATGGGGAATAATAGCGCTGCAAAATGGGAACAAAACACTCACCAACAACAAACGAACCGAATTGTCGATTGTTGCCGACGGATTGGCGCAAAAACGATTTCCTTGCTGCGCCAGTGCACATCGCAGCCTGGACGCGATCATTTACCTGCGCACTAAACACGACCTGAAGCCGGACCAGATCGACCGGATTGAAACCAAAATTCCCAGCTCGAACTACGATAACCTGCGATTTTCCACCCCCATAACGGCCTGCGAAGCACGATTTTCCATGACCTATAGCGGTGCTCTGGCAATGATTTTCGGGCAGGTAAGGCTGTCGGATTTCACCGCCGAGGCGGTCATGCGGCCCGAAATTCGCAGTTTTATGGATAAAATTGTATTGCAGGATGCAGGCCTTGTTTCAATAACAGGCGGCAGCATCTGGGACTATCCAGCGAAAACTTCAATTATTTTGCGCTCGGGGGAAGTTCTGCAAAAGGACGTCATGGTTCCGGTGGGGACGGCCAACGCGCCGCTTAGCGCTGCCGATATCAAAACCAAATTCAACGACTGTACCGATGGCAAAATAGGCCCCGACCTTCAGACGAAAATCAGGACAATCTGCCGTGAAATTGGGAGCTATAAGGCTCGTCAAATTCTGCGATGGTAATGTCAAAAGAGGCTGGGCTAAATGCGCTTGGCCATCCAACCGACTTATTCTAGCGAGGGTGTTGATCAGGGTGGTGGTTTTGAAACTTGGTGAATCACTGGGCGTTAAGTGTCACATACCGTTAGGTAGTATGGCCGCATCCGCCCGATATCATCTGCTTAATGTGGCCCTTCAAGAATGGCGCCTTGGCGGGTAAGTTTGGAGAGCAATTCCACAATGCTAACATCCCGTATATTGCTTAAACCCCGATCAACAAATAGCGCTGCGGTACTGCCGGTCGCTTGCTCCATTGCCAGGCAATTACCCATTAAACGACTTGTCCCATATGCAGGCTGGTCTGCTGACAAACAACGTCCGGCATTCAACATATTGTTAAGCTTTTTAGGCATAAGTGACCTCAAGGGGATATCGATATGATGACAGCCCTTGGCAATGCCATCAGCAAAATTTCTGCCGTTGAAAACATCTTCTTCTGTTAGCTGGTATTCACCAACAATCGGCCGCGTTTCGCGAATGCCGATGCGTGGTGCAATCGCAGAAAGGGGCACTTTTTCCTACTTTTTTAAGCTGGCCAAATTGATTTTGGTTTAGCTTAAATCTGACAAACAATAATCAGCCCATGCATTCATCATTGTAGTGCGTTTTTCAAAGGAGTCTAATCGCCGGTAGGCGCGCTCGGTTGCATCACCTACCACATGGGCAAGGGCTGTTTCGGCAATCTCCCGTGGAAAGTCTGTGGCGTCGCCCGCCCAATCTCTAAATGATGAACGAAAGCCATGTACCGTAGCACCTGTTATCCCCATGCGTTTTAGTACAGATCCGAGTGCTGCGTCTGACAGGGCAGTTAGTCCAGAGCGACTTGGAAAGACAAACGCACTTTCCTGACTAAAGGGGCGCACCTTTTCGATAATATGCAACATGGGCTTAGTCAGTGGAATTCTGTGTTCCCTGCCAGCTTTCATCTTGAGGGCTGGGATAACCCATGTTGCATTTTGAAAGCTTACCTCAGACCATTGAACATTGCGTACTTCGCCAGAACGGCAAGCTGCCAGGATCAAAAACTCAAGCGCTAAAGCTGCCATGCTTTCACGACTATGTAGATCAGTCATAAATTGGGGCACCTGTTTATAGTCCATTGCAACAAAATGCCCTTGTTCAATTTTTGAGCGCCGTGGCAAGAGCAGTTCCAAATGCCCACGTCAGGCGGCAGGGTTTTCACCTGAGCGTAACTTTCTGGCCTTGGCAGCATTTAGGCTCCAAACTCATTAACCATTATGTGATTCAATAGTTTAGTTATTGGATTTGGAGGTTTTTGATTATGAAGCAAGGTTTTTGGCTATCAGATGAACAATTTGAGCTGATCAAGCCCCATTTGCCTTATCGGGCAGCAGGGCGGCGTCGTGAGGATGACCGGCGCGTTATTTCTGGCATCATTCATGTTTTGCAATCGGGATGTCGATGGCGGGATTGCCCACCTCGCTATGGACCGGCAACCACGATTTACAATCGTTATAACCGCTGGTCACAAAAAGGCCATTGGCAATATATGTTCCGTGAGTTGGTAACAGCCTTGGCCGGAACGCAAGAGGAAATATCCATCGATAGTACCCACATCAAGGCCCATCGGTGTGCAGCGGGTGGAAAAAGGGGGCTTTTGCTCAGGCCATCGGCCTAACAAAAGGGGGACAAAACACCAAGGTACACGCCATAAGTGATGCCCTGTGCCGTCCTCTGGCATTCTATCTGACGCCGGGTCAAACCGCTGATATCAAGGGAGCGGTCATGCTGGCCAATCACCTGCCAAAGGCTCGCTACCTGCTGGCTGACAAGGCCTATGATGCCAATCATTACCGCGCCCGGTTAAAGAAGTTGCGTATTCAGCCGGTCATTCCAAACAAAAGCAATCGCAGGCAACCCTATAGTTTCGATGCAAAGCGCTACAGAAACCGCAACGTCATAGAACGTATGTTCGGCAGGCTTAAAGATTTCCGCAGGATCGCAACACGCTATGATAAAAACGCCAGCAACTTCATGGCTGCTTTATGCATCGCAGCTCTCATATGCTATTGGATTTAAATGAGTCTGGACCCTAGCATTGTATTCTTAGGGATAATATCAATTGCGTGGGCATTACTCTTTCCAATACTTTGGGTTTTTAGCAAACTTTTGCCGCAACTTAAAAATTTTCTAATGAGTAGCTGGCGCGCCTCAATCAGCGCATATTTAATGATAGCCACTACATTCGCATTTTTTACTTACTCTGCTTACGGGCCAGGAATTGTCCTATGATATTTAATCTTAATCCTTGTAAAGGGAACCCTATATTTGAAATATGTCGCAAAACCCATCCTTTTTGCAACACTTTCTGGGGATGAATTATTTCAAAGACTTGGCTGTTGCAAAACTTTGATGCAAAATACCTGCATGAAAATTGGATATGCGCGTGTTTCAACTGTCGATCAGAATGCAAATTCCCAACGGGATGCACTCAAGGCGGCCGGATGCAAAAAGATCATTACTGAACAGGTTTCAGGCATATCAACAAAACGCCCTAAGCTAGAAAATCTTTTGCGCTCACTCAAAACTGGTGACGTTCTCACAGTTTGGCGGCTTGATCGTTTAGGACGCTCTTTGCCGCACCTAATCCAAATCGTTCGAGATTTAGAAGGGCAGGGGGCAGGGTTTCAATCTCTGTCTGATGACATCAACACCACAACCGCAGGCGGTCGGCTTGTTTTCCATCTTATGGGTGCTCTGGCTGAATTTGAGCGGTCTTTGATCATTGAACGCACCCAAGCAGGGCTTGCGGCCGCTCGCAAGCGTGGGGTGCGCATAGGTCGCCCCCGATCTTTGACACCGCCGCAGATAAAACATGCTAGAAAATTGATTGATTCAGGTGAACGACCTGCGGCGGTCGCCCACTCCCTTGACGTTAATCGTTCAACGCTTTATCGGGCAATAAAAAGTTAAATTTTATTTTTGGTGCAACGGCGGAACTTGAACCCGCATCACTCTGCCCCTACGGGGCAATGCCAATAATGACCAGAGGTACGGCAGGACTTCCACGCCCCTGTCACGTGGCGTTGCCAAATCAAAACTGCCCGTGGTGGATTTGATGGTCTTGCTCCCAGAGCCGTTCCTGCGGTTGGCAGGTTTGGCAGTTTGCAAATGCACCTCCATTTCAGCTTGAAGGGCAGCCTCCGTCAGCTGCTTGATCAGCGGCGTCAGGATACCATCCTTACCGGTGAGACCACGTCCTTCTCGCAAAGCAGCCAAAGCCGCTTCAAAATCAAATTCTTCGCGCATGTGTCATTCCTTTTCTTCAGTTTACAGAAATGACACGTAATTACGAACGCTCCCCATAAAAGTGGCACCTGCATCCCCATCTGAGATTGGGGGAATACCTCAATGTTATTGCCTATCGTGGCGGTAGCTCAATGCCTGGCTCTGCCAATTCAGCGTTCAAGGACAAACGCCCATCAATGATGAATAGAATGAATATCTGGTTGCCTTCAATGGTGTAATAGGTGTTGTAGCGGTCACGATAGACCAGTCGGTAAATATTCTTTTCAGAATTGTAAACATGTCCCATGCGGGGATGGTCGGCAAGGTTTTCGATGATGAAACGGGTAAGCTCATCATGGAAGCTATCAGCATATGCTGCGCTATATTCCAAGTGATAAGCATATATCTCACCGAGATTGTTCTCAGCGTTTTGTGTGATGATGACTTGCATAAAAAGCTACTCAGCTTGTGCTTTAAATCTTTGCTTTAGCTGATCTGAATATTCTGGTGTAAACGGCGATACGCGCCCCTGCTTTACATCCAGCAGGCCTTTTTCAATTCCCGCGTCCACGCGGTATTGGAACAGCTCTTCAGCATCCTGCATCGATAGCGTAATCGCCACTGGTCGGTTTTGCTTGGTAATGACAACCGGCTCGCGCTGCACAGCATCTATGTATCGGCCGAACTCTTTACTCGCCGCTGAGGCGGTCATGGTTTTCATATTCATGGCTTTCATTGTTTAAGTTGATATATCCGTATTGTACGGAAAATCCGGATTTATGCAACTTGTGCCTTTTACCAGGTAATGATCGGTAGGGGTGTTTGGTGTTTTAACCTGTTCAACAACAGTTCGTACTCGAATGCGGTTACCATTTGGAATTCAAGCGACAGGGTGGAGCTATTGGTTTGATCTTTCATCAATGAATTATAGCATAATTAATGACTTCCATCTGCTGGCAAAAAAGGGGTGCCGGAGCAATTAACTCCAGCCACCCCAGCTCCAAACAGGGTTGCAACCCCGCGGAGCACCGGTCAGTCTTTGTCTCGACGGTCAATCTTTTGTTGGAGCCAGTCCAGCACTTCGTCTTCAACCCATCCCACCCTATTGGCACCAAGCTGTACCCGCTTGGGGAACTTACCTGCCGCTTCCAGGCGTGCAATGTGTTGAGGCGAATACAAAACCATTTCCTTGACTTATTGTTTTGATAAAAATCTCATCTCGATATCTCCTAAAGATTTAGGAGCATCGCGATGCTCGGAACCGTTTATTCCTCCGAGGCAAAGTTAGGTTAGCTGGGAATATGGTGATTGGCGAGGTGTAGGTGAATTAGAGCAAGTTCTGGTAATTCTGTGAACCATGAATAATGCGGGAAATTTCATTGCGATCGACTGCCACGAAATAGCAAACCGGCTAAGCACTGATTGAAAAAATTCTTAGACCCTGAACAATTTCATCCCTAGATGCACCTATAAGCAGATTATCTGCCAGTGTTTCAAGGAAAAATGCTTCAATAGCATCGACCACCCGTATTGCAGCGGACGGGTCATCCTGGGCACTGTGAAGCAGAATATTGCCCAAATCTTCAATTGCGGCTGGCCGGAATACAATTTTCATGTGCACTTGGATTAAACAGTGCCCAACTTACGGATCATGGCTCTTTTATCTTCAAAGAAGCTGGCATTAACTTCGACCGGTTCTCCGCTTTTGGACTCATACTTCTGAAACAATGCAAGCCCGGGGTATAATCCGGGGTATTTATCAAACCCCACTTCGATTTAATGCGTATAAACAATGCACTTAGAGAGTGTTCGAGTTTCTCCATGCACCATTTTCTGTCTCGCGGCAAACTCGCTTTCGCCCATATCTCCAAAAAGGTCACGGCATTGGCCGCGGCTCGCTGGTGAGTTTGACTTTGCTCTGTCGAAGAGCACAATTTGATTTTTATATAGTCGCATACCCCCTAACATCCTGAAGGGTAAAGTGGTTTATTTTGTCTGTCCTGCTGGCAGCACGGTCGCAAACAAAACCATATAAATTTAACAGGCCAGGAACTACTTTGCCACCCGGTTTTTAATACCCTCGCTCAGCTCTCTTTCGTACCTGCTTCGAAGAATGTTTTTTTGAACCTTTCCCATGGCGTTTCGGGGTAGCTCGGAGATGATAATTAGTTTTTTTGGATGCTTAAACCGTGCAAGCGACTTGGAAAGTGCCTCGCTGATTTTAGGAAGATCGAGCGTAGCTCCGCCCTTTGCGACCAGTATGCCCACAACGGTTTCGCCAAAATCCGGGTGGGGGATTCCAATAATGGCGCTTTCCAGAACATTTTGCTGTTGATCTAATAACAGCTCGATTTCCTTGGGGTAAATATTGTATCCCCCGGAAATAATCATATCCTTGTTGCGCCCCACAATATGGACATAACCATCTGAATCAATACGACCCAGATCACCGCTTATAAAAAATCCGTCTGCACGAAGTTCTTCGGCGGTTTTCTTTGGCATTTGCCAATAACCTTTGAACACATTTTTGCCGCGCACCTCAATCATGCCGATTTCGTTCGCCTGCAAAACATTGCCGGTTTCCAGATCAGTAATCCGCAACTCGATACCGGGCAAAGGTTTTCCCACCGTGCCTGCACGCCTCTCGCCCTCATATGGATTTGAGGTATTCATATTGGTTTCGGTCATGCCATAGCGTTCCAGAATGGTGTGCCCGGTCCGGGAATGAAAGGCAGTATGGGTCTCGGCCAAAAGCGGAGCACTGCCGGAAATAAACAGGCGCATATGCTCACTAAGGTTAGCGTCAAACCGTGGATCATCTAAAAGGCGGGTGTAAAAGGTGGGCACACCCATCATTGTGGTGGCGCGCGGCAGATTTTCAATCACTGTGTCCAGATCAAAACGGTTCAAAAAAATCATTGAGCCGCCAGCCACAAGGCTCACATTGCTCGCTACAAAAAGTCCATGGGTGTGAAAAATAGGCAGTGCGTGCAACAGCACATCCTTAGCGGAAAATTTCCACACATCCACTAATGTGCGCGCATTGGAGATGAGGTTGTTCTGGCTCAGCATCGCCCCTTTGGAGCGCCCGGTGGTGCCAGATGTATAAAGCAGCGCCGCCAGATCTTCACCGTCACGGTCTGCTGTGGCAAATTCAGCTGATGCGGTATGTGCCAGGTCAGCAAATGTGCCCGTACCGTTAGCGTCGAGCGTTTTTAATATCGCCCCGGCCTGATTTGCGATACCGGTCAATTTATCCTTGAGCAGTGATTGGCATAAAAAAAGTTTTGCGCCGCTATCCTCCAGAAAATAAGAAATCTCTGGCGGTGTATAGGCGGTGTTTAATGGCAAAAAAACCATCCCGGCCTGCACACAAGCTCCATATATGGCTAAAGCCTGGGGCGACTTATCCACCTGAACGGCCACCCGGTCACCAGGCAGCAGGCCCAGTTGATTTAGAGCATTTGCATAGCGACCTGCTGTCTGCAAAAATTCCTCATGGCTGACAGTGGAGCCGTCTGCTAAATGCAAAAATGGTGTTGTTTTGCCGATATGTTGGCCAAATAATGCGTCAAATAGCGGATTGGACATAGCCCGGATCCTTACTGACAATATTGGCTCCCAGTCGGGCCAGTGCCTTAACTTCTGGTGAGGCCGCAACTATTTTTCCGGCGCCAAATTCCTCATGGTTTTGTGAGATTGCAGACAGGTCATAGAGATAGTTGACCATCGTGCCATAGGACTGCGACAGCCCATTGGCGGATAAGTCCGCATCTGTGTGAACCGCGTGCACCATTGCGCCGTTCCCAAGGTGGAAGCGAGCAACAGGGTCTATTGGCATGCCGTCATCGCGTTTTATGTCGATCAAATAATGAGCCGCAAGCTGGCCAAGTGTGGTTTGCTCAGGCTTGTCTGTCCACCCCTGAGCCCGCAGATTTTGCACCAGCCCTGGTATCGGAGACAGGGTTACGAATGTGCTCAATTCAGGCAGTTCGTGTGACAGATCCTGAACCACTTGTTTAATAAGCGAATTACCAAAGGAAATTCCGGCCAGTCCCGTCTGGCAATTGGAAATCGAATAAAACACTGCCGTATTCGCCTCCCCCATATCAATCGTTTCACGATCATCAGCAAGGATCTGCTGGATCGAGCTTGACTTGCCCCGGGTTAGTGCCACTTCGACAAAAATCAGCGGTTCATCAGCCATCGTGGGGTGAAAAAACGCAAAACAGCGGCGATCAGATGGTTGCAGACGCAGGCGCAATTCTTCCCAGTTATCAATTGCATGCACCGCTTCGTAGGCAATGATTTTTTCAAGGATATGGGCCGGGCTTTCCCAGTTTATGGGGCGAAGCACAAGGAACCCGCGATTGAACCATGAGGCAAACAAGTGCCTGAAATCCAGATCAATGGCCGCAAGAGAAGCATCATCGCGGGCAAATTTTAAAAGATCGCTGCGCATAGCCACCAGATTTCCGGTGGCACCTGGAACCTGATTAAGCCGGCGCACCAACTCCTGGCGCCCAGGTTCTGTGGCATCCATAAAAGCGCGATATGTGGCTTTGGATGGGGTCTGCTCATATTCCGTAAGGCAATTTCTGACAGCTTGGGCATCTATGTCCATGTCAGAGGCCAAAAATGTAAAAAAATCGCGTTTTTGATCATCATCCATTGCATCATAACGATCAAGGATCTGACGGGCCAGAACCATGCCCCGGACCTCGCCACTATTGCTGATTAATTCTGCAACCAGTTCACGGATTGGGCTCTCGTCCCACTTTTGTGCTGGCTTGGATTTTGTTGCCCGCTCAAAAACTGTTGCCAGGAGATCAGCCAGCAGGCTCATATCGCCACTCCCATCACTGCCTCGGGCAGCCATGTGGCAATGCCAGGAAATATGCTGATAAGAATTATTGCCACAACCATACAACCCACATAAGGCAAAGAGCCGAGCAGGATGGTTTTGAGTTTAATATCGGGGGCAATGCCGTTGATAACGTACAAATTTAGTCCAACTGGAGGTGAAATCAGTCCAATTTCCATATTAATGGTCAGGATTACCGCAAACCATATGGGATCAAATCCAGCGGTCAGAATAATCGGTAGCAGGATCGGAGCGGCCATTAAGATCACAGCAACCGGAGGCAGGAAAAATCCGGCGACCAATAAAAACAGATTGATTGCTCCCATTAATACCCAGCGGTTGACATCCAGCGTGCCAATCCATTCGGCAATTGACTGTGTTATCAACAGGCTGGAAAGCATATAAGAAAACACACCAGCGGCTGCAATGATAAACAGGATCATCACACTTTCTTTGGTGCTGTCACGCAGCACCGACCAGAGATCGCGCGGGTTCCAGAGTTTATAGATGATTACTGCAATCAACAGGGTCAGCAAAGCGCCAACAGCAGCGGTTTCAGACGGCGTGGCAATGCCGCCATACATGGCATAAAGCACCCCGATTATAATCAGCAAAAACGGCAATACCCGGGGTAGGATTTCAAATTTCTCACGCCAGCTATAATTGCGCGCATTTAACAAAGAACTGTTGCCGGAGCGGGCCGTTGAATAAAGGGACCAGGCCATGAACAGACCAACTAACAACAGACCGGGAAAAACCCCGGCAAGAAACAGGCGCCCGATGGAAGTTTCAGTGGCAATGCCATATACGATCATGGTGACAGAAGGGGGGATCAATATTCCCAAGGTGCCACCGGCGGCGATCGAGCCTGCTGCAACCCCGTCGGGATATCCGCGTTTGCGCATTTCGGGAATGCCCATTTTACCAATTGCTGCGCAGGTTGCAGGGCTTGACCCGGACATGGCGGAAAACAGGGCGCAGGCCCCAAGGTTTGAGATCACCAGTCCGCCCGGAACTTTGGTCAGCCAGCGCTCCAGCGCCTCATAAAGGTCGGCCCCGGCTCGGGTTGAAGAAATCGAAGCCCCCATAATAATAAACATCGGAATTGCCAGCAGAGCAAAATTATCCAGCTTGCCAAACAGGATTTCAGGCATCAGTTCTAACGAGCGCATGCCATCAAAAACAATCAGAAACCCGGCAGAAACGATTAACAGGCCCAAGGCCACCGAAACCCCGGAAAACAATACAAATATGGTAAAAAAGGCAACGAGACTGCCCAGCAATAACGGGTCCATCACTCGTCCTCCAGCCCAAAGGGCGCTTCAATTTTTAAAATTACCGCAACCAGATCAGCAATAAGCTGCAAAAAAAACAGGGCAAATCCAACCGGCAGCGACAGGTACGGGATCCATAGTCTGACCCCCCATATTGTATCGGAGCGCCAGCCCCTCTCCCAGGTCAGCAACCAGAATTCAAAGCCGTACCAGAACATTATCGCCACCATGAGTGCGGAAATCGACAGTGTGATAATGGCCAGAATAAACCGCCACCGTTCATTCAATGCAATGGGAATAAGGTCAACATTTACATGTCCGCGAAGGTGCTGAACATATGGTAACCCCAGCAAAGTGGCAGCAATAACCAGATAAACCACGGCTTCTGTCTGCCAGATGGTTGAGTTGTTCAACACAAAGCGCACAAAAATCATCTGGCAGGTGATAAAGACGGCAGATAAAATCATCCCTGCCGCTGTCCATCCCGATAGAGTTGAAAGTACCTCAACCAGACGTAAAAACAGATTGTCGCCCGTGCGATTTTCGCGTGCAGAACTTTGCCCCGACATTATTTAGTCCAATCTATATAATTTTTTTGGGGTGGCGTATAACGCCACCCCTTACTCTTGGAATGTGAACAGAAATTATTCTACGGCTAAAGCCAGATCAAGCAGTTCCTGACCATTTGGGGTCTGTTCGACAAAAGTCGCATAAGAGGTGGTTTGAGCCAAAGCACGCCAGGCTTCAAAATCCTCAATGCTCATTTCAGCGATCTCAACACCCGCGTTGCGAAACACTTCAACCGAATTTGCGTCCTGCTTTTTAGCCTCTTCAAGATAATAGGCTTCAGCTATTTCCGAGGCGGCCAAAAGAGCTGCCTGCTGTTCGGCGTTCAAACCTTCGAACCTGGATTTATTCATCAGTACAGGCTGGTACATAAACCACAACGCCACATCACCGGCTGGTGTATAGCAGGAAACCTGCTCATAAATCCGGAATGAAACAAAGGATGCTGAAGAAGTATTGGCAGCGTTTAAAACCCCGGTTTGCATGGCGTTATAAATCTCAGACGAAGCCATGGATGCAATAGACGCTCCCGCTCCTGCCAACATTTGTTCAAACGCCTTACCGGCAGCGCGGGTTTGCAGACCAACTACATCTTCAGGCTTGGTAATGCATTTATCCTTGCCGGCAAATCCGCCCGCCAGATAGCCGTCAACCAGAACCATCACATCATCTTCGGCCATGATTTCATCGAGGGCATCCATGAATGGAGAATCCGCGAGGCGGGCTCCGTGATCAAGGTTTTTCACCAGGCCTGGCATCAGGGTAAGATTATAAGCAGGCCGTTGTCCGCCGGCATAGGACAGGGGCAGCACTGTCATATCAAGCTGCCCACGACTTAAGGGGGTGTATTGCTCACGCGGAGCAAAAAGTGATTTTGAGCCAAAGATTTGTATCTCCAGGCCAACATCAGCCGCAGCAACCTCGTCGGCAATAATTTGAGCTACCTGATTTCGAATATCGGCGGTTGACCATTGATGTGACAAGCGAAGCACTTCCTGAGCAGAGGCGCCAGATGTGGCAATCATAAGTGCCACAGCGGCAGCCGTGGACCAGAATTTGTTCTTCATAATTTCCTCCCAGAATTTTTTATTCCCCAATCATTTATGGCGGGGACGCCAACTATCAATAACAGTTTGCATTCTATGTCAAGTGTATTGTATACAAGAATGCCAATGTTGCATTTAATTGTATACAACAATTGCCATATTGCACTTAAATGCCAGACAGGATAGCAAGGGTCATGGATATTAGACGCGCAGATGCTATTGCAGATGAGTTGGAGCAGCTCATTTTTTCAGGTGAATTTGTTGATGGGGACCGGTTGGACGAAAACAAACTGGCCAGTCGGTTTGGTGTTTCCCGCACCCCGGTTCGTGAGGCCTTTCAAAAACTCTCACTGTCAGGTCTCGTCAAACAACTGCCCCGGCGCGGTGTATTTGTTCGCCAGCCCGGGCCGGTGGAATTGTTGGAAATGTTTGAAGTTATGGCTGAAATCGAGGCAATTTGCGGCAGACTTGCGGCAAAACGCATTTCCGAGGCGGCACTTAAGACGCTTCAGGAAGCAAATGAAGAATGCCAAAAAGCGGTCGAAAATAGCGATGCTGACGCCTATTATAGGGAAAATGAGCGATTTCATCACCTGATCTATCAGCAATCAGGTAACCGGTTTTTAGAGCAGGAGGCCTTGAGGTTACATAAACGTTTAAAACCGTTTCGTCGCATCCAACTGCATCTTCGTGGTCGTATGAAGCAATCGATGGCGGAACATAAAGCGATTGTGCAGGCCCTTGTTGATGCCAGCCCGGAAGAAGCTGCAATTACACTGCGTGATCATGTGGCTGTGCAGGGTGAAAAATTTCATCATTTAATGGCCAGCCTTAAACCGGCTTAAGCACAGGTGATGCAGACAATGCAGCGTACGGGTTGCACGGCACACCTTAGGGGCGGGACCTATTAAATTCGTACGAATTTGTTTGAAATAGAGTATTCAGAAAAGCTCAGGCCATTACCATCTTTGAGCCCCCACTTATTTAGTAGGTCGGTTTTTTAGATTTCTCTCAACGATTTTTGCCACTTCATGTCCATCGATACTTCCTATCGCTCGCAGACCTTGCACGACACCTGTAGCATCCTGCTCGTTTTTGTTTTGGCTCATTTTCATAGCTCCGACAATTTTTGAAATGGGAATTTCAAAACCGACAATTCCTCTCAATTGAATGTCCACAAATTTTTGCGGGGCGTCATTTACCGACCATGGCACCTCATTTTCCTGCTCTTGCTTATTTGTCAGTTCAGTCAAATGCTTCAAAAGCCAATCTTTGTCTTGAATAATACGAAGAGGGCCACTTGCGTGAACGACTGCGTAATTCCAGGTTGGGACAACTTTGTCATGCTGAGCTTTAGAGGGATAATAAGTTGGCGTTATGTAGTGATCAAGACCATGAAAAACTGCCATAACATCGGTTGCCTGATCAAAATTTTTCCAAAATGTATTAGCGCGAGCCACATGGCCCTGTAATGTACCTTTACCGGCCCTTGTATCGCAAAGAACAAGTGGAAAATGATTGACTATAATGCTGCCTGATTCCATGGAGATCACTGTCGCAAATGGATTTTTTCGAATGTGATCATGTTGAAATTCAAGGTTGATTTCTTGAAATTGAGGGATTTGATGCATCATATGCTCCTTCTATTTTTCTAAACTTCGCCATCGCTCTAAGTTTTTTTAGCTTTTATTGGCGCAAATCACGCAATTGACTCACAGATCCAACTTCAAAATTGAACTATTGGATATCGAGCAACAGGCAGTCATAATTTTTTTGCCTTGCTTTTTTTTGATCTAAAATCTGATCGCGATGATCTGAGCAATGACGGCGCTTTCTGCCACACTCTGGCACATTCACTTCACGAACCAGGTTTACCCGCTTTGACGAACAATAAGTTCAACCGGCAGCGTAACCTGAATTGGCTCTTCACCACGGCGAGCTTTATCCAAAAGCTCAAGAACTGTAACAGCCAGCAACGAAAAATCCTGACGGACCGTGGTCAGGTTGGCCGATAAAACCGGAAGATCATCAAACCCGGCAATAGCAATATCTTGCGGCACTTTTTTATCGAGATCAAGCAAAGCTGCCTGAGCACCCAGCGCCTGTTCGTCAGTTTCACAAAACAGACAATCAAAGGATATTTCTGCCTTGGATGAGGCAATTATAGAGCGATAACCATCCAGCGTTGAAGTGATGGATTTAACGGCTGGTAACATTATTGTCTCCAATCCAAGGCGCTTCCCCTCGTCCATACAGGCAGCTGCACGTACCAGTATATCGGCAATGTCGCCAGAACGTCTGGAGGCCATTACGGCCATTTTTTTTCGCCCTGTCGCAGCAAAATGACGAGCAACAAGGCGTGCTCCGCTATCATCATCCGGAACTACTGAGAACCCGGGATTGGATTGATCATAGCCAATGGCCACATGGGCTATTCCTTTTTCACGACAAAGTTTAATTCGAGGGTCATCTGCGATGGTTCCAATGATAATCATCGCGCCAACAGCTGAAAGGGTTGGAATAAAATCATTGGAGTTGACCAGTCTTAAGGCCCAGCCGGTTTCAGTCATTTGCTCGGATACGGCCTGATGCAGCAAAGAAACATAGCGGGCGGTGGATCTGTCGGTTGCCCCAAGACTTAAGCCAACAAAAGCTGAAGCGCCCTGAGCAAGAATTCTTCCCCCTAGTGAGGGTTTGTAGCCAAGCTCTGCGCACACCCTTAAAACTGCGGCGCGGGTTTTAGGCGTAACAGCGCTGTCTCCACGTAACGAGCGAGAAACGGTAGCAGTTGAAAACCCGGTCGCAGCAGCAATGTCAGCCAGAGTGGAAGGCATATTTATCAATTCCGTTTTGTCCATATCCAAATCACAACCTACAATTGGAAAAACCCTTGCCGCAAGTGCCCATAAATTAGAGCAAGTGGAATCAGAATGGTTGACTAAAAAAATGTAAGCGCTTACATTGTTGACATGCACCCCGGTTTTGTCAACTTGTCAACGATACCTGACGCACCGGGGAAACAAAAATTCAGCCCGAAAACCGGGCCTGTTTCAGGAGGAATAAATGTTAAAATCACTTGGTAAAAGTTTACTGGCAGTATCAGCTCTGGCAGTATTTAGCGCCGTATCGGCACAGGCCCAGACGGTTAAAGTTTCGGGATTTGGCGGATCAGATCCGGTTGTGGTCAACGGTCTTTTGAACGACGTGTTGGCGGATGAAATTGCAGCACTTGGGATTGAAGTGGAATATGCACCAACGGAGGGTGATTACTCTCAATTCATCCTGAACGCACTTTCGGCCGGCACTGCACCTGACGTTTTTTACACAGATATTTTTTGGAGCCTTTCAATCTTTGCCAATGGACAGGCAGAGCCGGTTAAAAATATGGCGCTTTCTGATGCCCTGATCCCATCGCTGGTTGATGCGTTCACCTATGAGGGGCAGCTTTATTCAGTACCAAAAGATTTCAACACATTGGCTGTGCATTACAATAAAGATATTTTTGACGATGCCGGTGTTGAATATCCAAATAATGATGACACATGGACTTCATTTCAGGATAAGTTGACATCGGTTCAAAGCTCGATCGACGATGTCTATGGGGTTTGTGTTGTTCCTGATTACGCCCGCTTTGCAGCTTTTGCTCTTGGTTCTGGCTGGGAGCCGTTTAATGCTGATGGCAAAACCGTTCTCGATGACGATTTCCGTCGTGCATTCACCTATTATACCGGCCTTGTTTCTGGTGGAGCCGGTGTGCTTGCCGCAGATATTGGCGAGGGTTGGACCGGAGGTTGCTTTGGCTCCGAACAGGCAGCAGTTGCCATTGAAGGTGCATGGGTAATCGGCTTCCTTAAAGATGCGGCCCCAAGCATGGAATATGGAACTGCCCTTATTCCAATGGATCCTGAAACCGGCGATCGTGGCAATCTGATCTTTACTGTTGGTTGGACCGTTAATGCGGCATCGGAAGTAAAAAGTGAAGCTGCCGAACTGATTGAGCTTTTGACCAGCGAAAAAGCCCAGCAGTGGGTTTTGGAGCAAGGATTGGCATTGCCTTCCCGTTCAGCGATGGTGGATAATGCATATCTGATGGGTGAAACAGCCGAGCAAAAAGCTAATCTGGCTGTGTTCCAGGGCGCATCTGATGGCAATGTATTACCATTCTTCTTCGGAGAATTGGGCGGAGCATGGATGGAGCCGATTAACAGCGCTCTAAATTCTGTTTTGTTGGGCGAAGCTGATATTGATGCAGCTTTAGCTGAAGCTCAAAGCCGGTTTGACGAACTGCAAGCTGACTAGCTTAGGCTGACTAGGCTTTCAGGCTGACTAGGTTTGTTACCTGAGCTAAAAATAAAACTGATCGCGGCACAAAAAGTGCCGCGATCAAATTTCAGGAAAAAGGGGGGATGATATGAAGCGCTTTAATAGCAATCAGGCATTTTCCGGCTGGATGTTTTTGGCCCCGTTTCTTGTTTCGCTCGGGGTATTTTTTCTCTGGGCAATTTTGCGTACCGCCTGGTTTTCTTTCACCGATTACAATCTGTTTGCTGAACCGAATTTTGTCGGGCTTGAAAATTTTACCAGCCTTGTTCTGGACGAATTATTTATCTTTGCATTGAGAAACAGCATCAGTTTTGCGCTGATTGTTACCGGAGCGCAAACCATATTGGCGCTGCTGCTGGCCATTCTGGTTAATAGCGCGGCTCGGGCCAAAGGTGTTGCGCGCACAATTTTTTACTTCCCCTCCATCATGTCCAGCGCTGCCATGACGTTGATTTTTTTGTGGCTGTTCCAGCGTCAGGGTCTGATGAGTGGAATGGTGGGAAATTTTGTTAACCTGCGCTGGGTCATTCTTTCATTTTTTGTCATAGCGATTGTTATTCAACTGGCATTGGTTGCCATGGCGAGGCGTAAATATATCGGGGTGAAATTGTTTGACCCTTATTTTTTACTGATTTCGGTACTGGTGGCGCTTATCAGCGCAGTTATAATTCGCATGGGCGGGTTTGTACCGGTTTATGACGAAAAACTGCTTATAAGCTGGCTCAATACCAGAGAAGTTTTTCTGTTCATGCCCCGAACTCTTTGGTCGGTGGCACTGATGAATATTTTCACCACGGTTCCAACTCTTATGCTGTTATTTCTGGCTGGTCTGCAATCGGTGCCGATTTCGCTTTATGACGCGGCAAAAATGGATGGTGCCAATGTGTTTCACCGCTTTTTCAATGTCACCTTACCCTCCCTAACTCCTGTAACATTTGCGGTGGTTACTCTTGGTTTGATCGGCACATTGCAGATGTTTGATCAGGTGGCAATTCTTGGGGCCGCAGCTCCGCTTGAAAGCCGGGTAACTCTGGCCTTTTATACCTATTATAACACTTTCCCCCCTGGTGGTTCCCCCAATATCGGCCTTGCTAGCGCCAGTGCTTTGACATTGGGGGTTCTCACTGTCCTCATAGTATTTTTGCAGCGCCGGTTTGGCATCAAGGAAAAGTTGGAATAGTTATGAAAAATTCCACGGATGCCCATTCCACGGATGAACATTCCACTCGTTCCCGCCTGCCACTGTCCGCATTACGTCGACGTCAGTTAGCGTCGCTTGCCTGGGTATATCTGGTTTTTATCGGTCTTGGCACAGTACTTTTGGGTACGTTTGCGATCGCTTTTGCGGCCAGTTTGAAAGAGGACCCACTGGAAAATCCTTTTAGATTTATTTTTCCCCAGATTAGCCCAACCGTATGGATTAGCGCTGCCGATCTTGGCCGGCAGGGGGCAGGTGACCCATGGTGGGGCGGGTTTGCTCCCGGAGGGGATATAGAGTTTTCCCTGACCTATGGGGCAAAAGCTGATGAGGAAATTATTGAGCCAATCGTTGAGGTGCCGCGCCGGAAACCGGGCAGTGGTCTGGCAGCAGCAATCACCACTACTTTTGCCTCTGATTATGCACTGATTGAGTTGGTGGGAACCAGTCAGAACTCCTATGAGCTGGTTGATCAGGAAACAGGTCAAAACCAGTCATATCTGAGCAAAACTTATGATTATCGAATTCGCTATGACCCGGATCAGGTTGAAAATATCAAAGTTGAAAGAACTCCGTTCACAGCCCTTGCCCCCCGCACTCAGACCTTGCTGGATTCAACTTTGCCGGTTACCCAGATGGAGCGCCGGGGCCGGGTGGCAAGCTGGAACAATATTACGCCGGGAGCACTAGGGCTGATTTTTAATTCCTACCGCCGGGTGATAAATGAAACGGTGGATTTAACTACCGGTGACAGGCTTTTCTTTAAATGGATGGGCAACAGCTTCACCATCGCCATCGGGCGGGTGATATTTATGATCGTGCTTTCCTCGCTCGCAGGATATGCCCTGGCGCGTATGCAGTTTAAGGGATTGCGGCTGGTTTTTGTGGTGGTGATTTTCTCCATGACAATTCCGGTTCAGGTCACCTTTATTTCCAATTATCTGGTCATTCGAGACCTGGGGCTGCTCAATACCAATTTCTCGGTAATCATGGTGGCCATTGCTTCGGCTCATGTGCTGTTGATGAAACAATTTTTTGAAAGTTTTCCAAAAGAAATTGAAGAAGCGGCGATGGTCGAGGGGGCAAATCGATTTCAGGTGTTCTTTTTTGTGGTGCTGCCCAACGCCAAACCGGCACTTATCGTAAATGCGATCATGGCGTTTCAGGGAGCGTGGAACGATTTCTTCTGGCCATTCGTTTTAATCACCAGCCCACCAAGCGCGCTGGCGGTTCCTGTGGGTCTGCTTAGTTTGCGCCAGTCTTACGGGGCGGGGCAGGGAGATTGGAGCCTGGTGCTGGCGGGAGCCTTTATATCCATTATTCCGGTGCTGATCATGTTCATCATGTTCCAGCGCTATATCGTAACAAACCAGACCTCAGTAGGCGTTAAATGAAAAAGACCATGCACCCCTTAAAAGACGATCATTGTTATGCGGTGCTGGACATTTCTGGCATGGCCGGAGGCCATCTTTCAGGCGTGCCCGGAGGCCATCTTTCAGGCGTGCCCGGGGGTGACCGTTCAGGCGTGGCGGGTTTTTTCTTCCACGACACGCGCCACCTAAACAATTACAGCTGGAATATGGATGGGTTTGACCTCATTCATTCTGAAGAAGGGCCAAAAAGCCTGGTGCAGTTCTGGTCCCGCTTTGCCAATCACGAGCAACAGCTTTTAATTCGTCGGGAAATTGTTCTGCGTCCGGACGGGTTTGATGATCAAATAATTGTGCAAAACAGCTCTGATAGCTCAAAAACTTTTATACCTGACTTAAGTTTTGACGCTGATTTTGTCGACGTGTTTGAATTGCGTGGAAGCAAACGTACCGCCAAACGAAACGAGGTAGATCGCAAAGAAAGCGATGAAAACACTGAATTCAGTTATTTGGCTCAGGACGGCGCAAAGCTAAATAGTGTTGTAAAAATTACCGGTGCTGATTTGGCTACGTCGATGGAAATCAAAGCCAAAGAAAGCAGAAAAATTTCTGTTTCCGTGCAATTTTCTTCTTCGATCGTTACAAATGCTCAACCGCATAACCAAATAATTTGGACTTCTGCAAAGAATAGTCAGGGGAGCGTTGAAACAGCTATTCTCTCGCAGGCACGGGTGGATATTCAAACGCTTTGCCTTTCGACGAAATCGGGAACTTGCATTGGTGCTGGCATTCCCAATTTTGTGGCAATGTTTGGCCGGGATTCCCTGATCAGCGCCTGGTTTTTGCTTAGCGAAGCTCCAGAACTTGCCAAAGGGGTTTTGAAATTTTTAGCCAAACATCAGGGCAAAAAAACAAATGAATTTCGCGATGAGCAAAAGGGTAAAATCCTGCATGAATTTCGTGAAGGTGAGCTCTCGCGTTTAGGGGAACTTCCGTTTGCCCCATATTTTGGCTCTGTTGATGCCACGCCACTGTTTTTACGAGTGCTTTGGGATTATATTCAGATAACCGGTGATACTGATCTGGCTTTTGAGCTTGAGGACAATTGGAAAAATGCCCTTGATTGGATAGAGAAGCAACGGGACGACAAGGGTTTTTTAAGATACACCGGCGCTCAGGATGGAAAAGGCCTGATCAATAAATGCTGGAAAGATTCCAATGATTCCATGAGCTATAGTGATGGTTCGCTGGCCGGGGGAGCACTAGCAATCATTGAGGTTCAGGGATATTTATGCGCCGCCTATGAGGCCGGGGCGCATCTGAATGATATTGTTGCCGGGGATAGAGAAAACTCAGAAAATTTAATTGCCCTGCGCCAAAAAACTATCGAGGCCATCGACACCCATTTTTGGATGCCTGACAAGAATACCTATGCGCTGGCCCTTGATAAAGATGGCAACAAACTGGATGTGGTATCCTCAAATCCCGGCCATCTTTTATGGGCTGGGGCCGTAAAAAAAACCCGCGTTGAACCGTTGATAAATTCCATGTTTGATGAGGCGCTCTGGTCCGGCTGGGGATTGCGCACATTGTCTGCCTCTGAAAAGCGTTACAATCCTCTTTCTTATCATAATGGTTCAATCTGGCCCCATGATACTGCTCTTTTCGGGGCCGGGCTTTTTCGATATGGGCATTTGGAGCAATTTGCCAGGGTAACAGAGGCGTTAAGTGATCTGGGAAATATTCAACATGATTTGCGCCTGCCGGAACTGGTTGGCGGATATGATCGCAACTCCAATATTCCGCCCCTGCCATATGTGGAAAGCTGCCGCCCCCAGGCATGGGCTGCTGCTTCACTGATATATATGCTTCACCCCCACCGGGCGCAAAAACCGGTTTCGCGCGATGTGGCCGCAGCTTAGATTTCAGCAAACCAAAACCTAGAACTTAAAAAAGAAAAGAAAATGGGAAAAATCAAAGTCTCCAACGTCCACAAATCTTTTGGCTCAGTTCATGTAATCAAAGGGGTTGATTTTGAAATTTCTGAGGGTGAGTTTGTAGTTTTTGTCGGCCCGTCCGGATGTGGAAAATCAACCATGCTTCGGCTTATCGCCGGGTTGGAGCCCATATCTTCAGGCACTATTGAAATTGATGGCGAAGACGTTACCCATCTGGAGGCGGCCGATCGCGATCTGGCCATGGTCTTTCAATCCTATGCGCTTTATCCCCACTTAAGCGTTCGGGATAATATGAGTTTTGGCTTAAAAATTGCCGGTAAGTCAAAGAAGCAAAGATATGCAATTGTTGATGATGTTGCTGAAGTTTTACAGCTGCAACCGCTGCTGGATCGCAAACCTGCTGAACTATCTGGTGGACAGCGCCAACGGGTGGCCATCGGGCGGGCAATTGCCAGAGAACCCAGCGCATTTTTGTTCGATGAGCCATTGTCAAATCTTGATGCTGCCCTAAGAGTCAGCATGCGGGCCGAAATTTCTCAATTGCAGCGCCGGTTGCAAAAAACCATGATTTACGTCACCCATGATCAGGTTGAAGCGATGACGCTTGCTGACAGGATTATGGTATTCAGCGATGGCATAATCCAGCAACAGGGTGCGCCGTTAGAGCTATATGATCGGCCACAAAACCTGTTTGTTGCCACATTTATCGGCTCCCCAAACATGAATATTTTGCCGTGCATCAGCTCAAAAAAAGGTGTGGAGTTGAAAAATGGAACTCCTATTACAGACAAAAATATCGCTGGCGATCCTGCCCATTTCGGTATTCGTCCGGAACATATTAAATTATGCGCAAAAAAAGACGCCAATATTTCGGGCAAAGTCACCCTGGCCGAGCATCTTGGTGTCGATAGTTTTTTACTGGTGGATGTGCCAGAAATCGGTGCGGTAAATGTCAGGGTTTCAGGTGGTGCGCAACTGGGTGAGGGAGAAATTGCCCATCTGAAATTTGATCAGAAAAGAATGCACTTTTTTGATAAAAAAGAGAACCGGCTGGAACAATAAACGGCGCATAAAAATTGCAAAAACACTTAGTTAGCGAAGGCACTTAATTAGCGAAGGCTCCTGCAAACCCGACAGTTTCTCTGGCGCAATCATGACCCTTTAGCATTGCCTCTTTTATGGGGGCTCCTACCAACAGCGCGCCAAGAAAAGCACCATTAAAACTATCACCGGCAGCTGTTGTATCAATAATTTTTTTTGCCGGTTTAAATTGCGGCAATTCGCCAATCGGCGTCAAGGGAAGCGGGCCATCCGCGCCCCTTTTAAGGGCTCCGAAATTGGCACCATAACTGTTGAGGCGCTTTATGGTTTGTTCAATATCCCTGTCCCCGAACAGAGATTTTTCATCATCGGCCGATGGCAATGCGATATCGCAGTTTTTCCAGGCTTTTTCTGTCCAAAATCGCGCATCTTCAACTCCAGACCAAAGAGCAGGGCGATAATTGGAATCAAAGGCTACGCGAATATTTCCCAAGGAACGCTGATCTGCCAGCCAACCAAGAAAAGCCTCCCGCACATTCACCGGCAGGATTGCCAAAGATATGGCTGAATAATAAATAATATCAAAATCGGACAATGGCGAAAAATCAATCTCGCCCCCGGTTTGAAACAGTTCCTTGGCCGCAGAATTCTGCCGCCAATAATTAAATGTTCTTTCGCCGTGCTCGTCGGTCATTATTGAATAAAGGCCGGGCAATTTATTGGCATCACGGGTAATATTATTAGTATTTAACCCCTCCTTATTCATAAACGCCAACATGCTTGTTGAAAATTCATCTGTTCCCAATCTGGAAACAAATGAAATTTCAGCGCTGTTTTTGATTTCTCGTTTAAGATAAATTGCGGTGTTAAGCGTATCGCCTGCAAAGGCAATATTGGGCTGATCCAGATTGTCACCAGCAAAAGACAATTCTATCATTGCCTCGCCAACACAGGCGATTTTTATCGGTCTATCAATTTTTTCCGGCAGGGAAAAACTGTCCATTTATGCCGCTCAATTCCAAAGCTATTTTAAATCATCAGGCATGATCTGCTCTGGAATATCCTGAAAGCAAACCGGGCGCAACCAGCGTCTTATGGCCATGGTCCCAACAGAAGTATGACCAAAATTGGTGGAAGCGGGATAGGGTCCGCCATGAACCATGGCATCACTTACCTCAACCCCGGTGGGAAAACCATTGGCCAGAATCCGTCCAGCTTTGCGAACGAGAATCGGCATTAGTTTTTGGGCAACTTCACTGTCCCCTTCATCCATATGTAATGTGCAGGTCAATTGGCCTTTCAGGCTTTTTGCCACCTCAATCATCTCATCGACGTCTTTAACAACAACTGCCAATCCAAGGGGGCCAAAAACCTCTTCCCCAAGCTTGGGGTCTGCCAGCCAGTCTGCACCGCTTACCCGATAAAGATGTGGCGTGGCATTTCTTGTTTCCATATCCGAGGCCAAAATTTCATAAACACCATCAGAATTTGCAACAAGATCACGCCCAGAACAATAGGCCTCTGCAATGCCATCGCTCAGCATGGTTTGTGATCCGGTTTTGGCCAGTGCTTCACCGGTTGTTTTTATGAATTGATCAGCGGTTTCTCCACTAAGCAAAATGGCAATTCCCGGATTAGTGCAAAATTGTCCGGCACCCATAGCAAGGGAAGCCGCCCAACCCGAGGCGATCTCGTCAGATTTGGAGGCAATTGCATCAGGCAGGATGAAAACCGGATTAACGCTGCCCAGCTCACCAAAAAACGGAATGGGATCATCCCGGCGGGCGCATAAATCAAACAAAGCCCTGCCGCCACCAAGGGAGCCGGTAAAGCCAACGGCGCGGATAAGCGGATGTTGCACCAGTTTCTGCCCTGCCTCGCGGGTTCCCCCTTGCACCAGAGAAAACACACCCGGATGCAAAGAGCATTTTTTAATCGCCGCCGCGATTGCCTGAGCCACAATTTCGCTGGTGCCGGGATGGGCCGAATGCCCTTTTACCACCACGGGACAACCAGCAGCCAGTGCCGAAGCAGTGTCGCCACCGGCAGTTGAAAACGCCAAGGGGAAGTTTGACGCCCCAAATACTGCAACCGGGCCAATGGGCAATTGCATCATTTTCAAATCGGGGCGCGGCAATGGGGCGCGATCCGGCAAGGCTTCATCGTGACGACGATCCAGATAATTCCCCTTTTCAATATGATCAGCAAACATGCGTAATTGGCCGGTGGTGCGCCCGCGTTCCCCGTTTAAACGGGCTTCAGGCAATCCGGTTTCTTTAATGCCGATTGCGGTGATTTCTTCACCGCGCGCTTCAATTTCATCAGCAATTGTATGTAAAAACTTGGCGCGCTGGCTGCGTGAGCTGTTGCCATAGGATTCAAATGCCTGCTCGGCGGCCTCAACCGCGCTTTTGATATGTTGAGGCAATCCAAGGGCGAACCTGTCAGCTTCGCCACTTACCGGAGCATTGGCAAAATCAGCGTCTCCACCTACCCAGTTTCCGGCAATGAGGTGTTTGTTGTGCAGCATTTTTTAGTCCTTTAGCTGAAGTTTTGTAACTGAAACATTTGTAATTGAAATTTTTTCAATTGAAGAATTGTGGAATTAATCCGGTTTTAGATCAGATCTCGTCTGGCAAGATTGCCCATCAACTCCCTCACCCCAAAAGTCCATGGTGGGCAATTGGTGGAAAGATCGACGATATTTTGCAACTCACCCAGCCCGGCCGAGCTAACAGTTACCAGATCACCCATTTTATGGGTAAAGCCCTCACCGGGAACGTCCCTGTCTTTGGTAGGAGCAAATCCGGTGCCTAAAAATAACATCAAACCATCAGGATATTGATGATGGGTGCCAATGGTCTGGGCCACGAGATCTTTTACATCACGGCTGATTTCATTCATGGAAGAACTTCCCTCCAAAAGATAATCATCCAACCCTTTTATTGTAAGAGACAATTGGGCCTGGCGCAGATGCTCAAGGGTAAATTCATCGTCGAGCAGCCGAATAAAGGGACCAATTGCGCAAGAGGCATTATTATCCTTGGCCTTGGATAATAACAGGGCGGAACGCCCCTCGATATCGCGAAGATTAACATCATTGCCAAGACTGACGCCGACAATTTTCCCTGCCGGGGAAACTGCCAAAACCAGTTCAGGTTCAGGATTGTTCCAGCTAGAGGAGGGGTGCAAGCCGATTTTTGCGCCATGCCCAACAGAAGAAAGCACCTGCGCCTTTGAAAAAACTTCCGCATCAGGGCCAATTCCCACTTCCAAGTACTGGCTCCATATGCCCTCTTCAATCAAAGCCTGTTTTACCCGTTGCGCCTCTTTTGATCCGGCTCGCAAATCGCGCAGACTATCCCCAACAATTGCCTGCACCCGCTGACGGATAGCCTTGGCCTTTTTTATGTCGCCCGCTGCCTGTTCTTCAATCACCCTTTCGACCATGGAGGCGGCAAAGGTCACCCCGCAGGCCTTGATTGCCTGCAAATCGCAGGGTGCAAGCATATGAAGAATTTGAGGGTTTTCAGTATCGGCCTGAAGAATTTCAGATAATTCCCCGATCGGTTGACCGCTGGCGTTTTTAACAAACTCCACCGGGTTTTCCATTTTACAGATATCACTGGTCAGGGGAGACATCTTCGATGTTATGTCAAACACCATTCCATCGCGCACCGTAACTATGCATGGGCCTTGTGCCTTTGGATCCCAAACCCTACCCAGCAAACTACCGGTTGGAAGGTTTTCAGCTTTGACAGAAGATTGCTCGTTGGTTTTAATGGCGGGGGGAATGAAATTTTTGGGGCGAGACAAATATTTGTCTGCCCATGAAAGTCCGGCAAGGGTCGTTGTTTTTGGATTATATTCGCACCCGACCCAGCCTGAATATCCAATATTATCCAATTCATTAAATATGAAATCCACATTCAACTCGCCCTGATCAGGTTCGTTTCTGGAAGGCGTGGCAGCAATTTGCACGTGCCCGATCAAGTCAGCAACATCGTTTAGGCGACGCGAAATATCACCGCCGGTAAATTGCATATGAAAAAAATCAAACAATATTTTAAAATTGTCAGATGCAACATCTTCTACAAGACGCACTGCCTGATCAAGAGAATGAATAAAATACCCGGGCATGGCAGCGGGGGCAAGGGGTTCAACAACCAATGTAACTCCATGTTCAGCGGCGGTTTTCGCTGCCCATGAATAGGCAGCAACTGCTGTTTCATATTGCTGATCTCTTGAGCGATCCTTGTCGCGCATACCGCATAAAACATGCATTTTGGGCGCACCAAGCCGTTTGGCCAAAGCCAGGTCTTTAATCAAGCCTTCCTCAAATCGTTGGCGCTGCTCAGGCAGCGAGGCCATTCCAACTTCACCCGCACCAAGATTGCCCGGATTGGCATTAAACAAGGCCAGATCAAGGCCACTTGCCGCCAAATTATCTATAAAAACATCGCTTGGGTATTGCTCAAAAAATTTTATTTCAACCGCTAAAAAACCCGCCGCTGCAGCTGCTGCAGGGCGGTTTTCAAGGGAAGTTTCTTGAAACAATGTCGAAAGGTTAGCCGCTAATTTCGGCATATTTAATGTCTATCCTGCCTGTTTTGGTCTGACAAGTTTATCAGTATTTATTTACAAGTTCAAGTCGGGTATTTTCATGAATTTGAACGAGTTCTCTAAAATAGCTGGCAAGTGCGGTTGAATTCCTTAATATTACCGGCGGAGCGCTTTAATGGTTTGATATTCATAAAAGTGTTTGGGGCGGAACAAATCAGGACTACAGGGGCGATGGCACGCAAAAAATATCAGGAAATTGCTGAGCATTTTGAACTTTTAGTTCTCTCGGGAAGATTAAGACCGGGAGACAGATTGCCGGCTGAACGTCAGATCATGGAGGATTTTGACGCGGGAAGGTCCTCGGTGCGCGAGGCGTTGTTTTCTTTACAGCGTCAGGGCTTGCTGACCTCGCGGCCCGGTGCGGTACCACGGGTATCAACACCCACGGTCGATGGGATATTTGCCGAGCTTACCGGCTCGATGCGCCATTATATGAACCGTCCTGAGGGCTTGCGCGAAATGCAGGATGCCAGGGCTTTGCTGGAAATAGGGTTGGCGCGGCGGGCTGCAAAGCTGGCAACTCCTGAAGATATAGATGTTCTTGGCAAGGCGCTTGAGGCCAATCGATCGGCAAAAGACCTGGATGGTTTTGTGCAAACTGATGTGATTTTTCATCTGGAGATTGCGAAGATTTCCAGAAACCCGGTATTTGAGGCCTTGAATGCAGCCCTTTCTGACTGGCTTAAGGATCAACGGGTTAAATCCTCTGCGGTCAGCCCGGATTTTTCAGATGTGGTTGCCCAGCATCAGGAAATATTTGACGCCATTGCTGAAAAAAATGTTGAAAAAGCCGCCGATGCAATGGATCGACACCTGAGCGAAGTCGCGCAAAAATACTGGAAGGCTGTGCTGGATTAATGGGTTTTTGGTATGTGAATTGGCTGATCGACAAAGTTTTGCCCAACCAGGCTTTGATAAATGGTGTTACTGAAAATCTGCTCGCTCCTGAACACCAAATTTGTGGGGATGGAATATGATAGGAATGGTGTTGGTAACCCATGGCAGGCTCGCGGTTGAGTTTCGCTCAGCCCTTGAACATGTGGTTGGTCCTCAAGAAAATTGCGAAACGGTTTGTATCGGGCCCGATGATGATATGGAGGAGCGCCGCAACGATATATTGAGCGCCGTTGAAGCTGCTGATAGTGGTGGAGGGGTTGTGGTCTTAACGGATATGTTTGGTGGCACTCCATCAAATCTGGCGATTTCCATAATGCAAAACCGTGAAGTTGAGGTTATTGCCGGAGTTAATCTGCCAATGCTGGTCAAGCTGGCGCGAGTTAGAGCCAATCTTGATTTGCGTACCAGTGTGAGAGAAGCTCAGGATGCGGGGCGCAAATACATAAATGTTGCCAACGATATTTTAGGGTAAGAAACAAATTTTTTATCATTGGGCAATATCTATTGCGCCACCTTGGATTTTACTCCTCACCAAATGTCTGGATGCCATGCCCGATCATTCCAACAAAGGTCATACACTTACTCAAATGATGCGAATTTGCAATTCTCGTGGATTGCACGCCCGTGCGTCGGCAAGGTTTGTGCGCACTACAGAAATGTTTGATGCAAGCGTTGAGGTAACTAGAGAGGGGGTGACCGTTGGCGGAACTTCAATCATGGGCCTGATGATGCTGGCGGCGGGGCCGGGTTCTTCAATTCTGGTCAGGGCCACCGGAGTTCAGGCCAGGCAGGTGTTGGACGCTTTGTCTCAATTGATTGATTGTGGTTTTGACGAAGACAATGACGGCGCAGACAAAGAAGGCGCTATTTAGCGCAAAAACTTTGATATCGCCGCGATGCAATTAGATAAAAAATAATCTGCGCGCCCAGAAGCTACTTGTTATTATCCCGTATCAGGCATATAAACCTTTCTTTATATGATTGGTGTTAGCTGATGGTAACCGGGATCAGCTTTCATTTTCAAAAGACAACCTTATTTGGCTTCCCCAACTTTTTTTAATGCTGGAGCATTGCATATGAACGCGAATAAAAATGATTACGCAGTTAAAGACCTTTCGCTTGCTGACTTTGGTCGCAAGGAAATTGCTATGGCAGAAATTGAAATGCCGGGCCTGATGTCCATCCGCCAAGAATTTAAGGCTTCTCAACCCTTAAAAGGGGCGCGGATTGCCGGCTCATTGCACATGACTATTCAAACAGCAGTGCTGATTGAAACCCTTGTTGATCTTGGCGCGCAGGTTCGCTGGGCTTCCTGCAATATTTATTCAACTCAGGATCATGCTGCAGCGGCGATTGCTGCAGCAGGAATTCCGGTTTTTGCCCATAAGGGAGAAACACTTGAAGAATATTGGGACTTTGCCGATCAGATATTAGATTGGGGCAATGGGGAAACCGCAAATCTAATTCTTGATGATGGTGGCGATGCCACGATGCTGGTTTTAAATGGCGCAAAAGCTGAAACCGATCCATCGGTAATAGCGCATCCAAAAAGTGAAGAAGAAGAGTATTTCGCCGCTCAGGTTAAAAAACGCCTTGCGGCTAATCCGGGTTTTTATTCGAAAGTTCGCGCCAATATTCTTGGTGTTTCAGAAGAAACAACAACTGGCGTGATGCGGCTTTATCAATTGCATGAAAATGGCGATCTGCCTTTTCCAGCTATTAACGTGAATGACAGTGTTACCAAGTCCAAATTTGATAATAAATATGGATGCAGGGAAAGCCTGGTCGATGCTATTCGGCGTGGAACAGACGTGATGATGGCCGGTAAAGTGGCAATTGTCTGTGGCTATGGGGATGTTGGCAAGGGCTCTGCACAATCTCTTGCTGGTGCCGGTGCCCGGGTTCTGGTTACTGAAATTGACCCGATTTGTGCCTTACAGGCCGCCATGGATGGTTTTGAAGTTGTTACCCTTGAGGACGCGGCGCATCGGGCTGATCTGGTTGTAACCTGCACCGGCAACAAGGATGTTGTTACCGTTGACACCATGAAAAACCTCAAAGACATGGCAATTGTTTGCAATATCGGACATTTTGACAATGAAATTCAGGTAGCTGAATTGCAAAATTTCAAATGGACCAACGTTAAAGATCAGGTGGATATTGTTGAATTTTCACCCAACAACAGGATTATATTGTTGTCCAAAGGGCGGCTGGTAAACCTTGGTAATGCAACCGGGCATCCATCATTTGTAATGAGTGCATCATTTGCCAATCAGACCCTGGCGCAGATTGAATTGTGGACAAAATCCTCTCAATACAAGCCTGGTGTTCATGTTTTGCCCAAACACCTGGACGAAAAAGTTGCACAACTGCATCTGGAAAAACTAGGGGTGAAGCTAACCGTGCTTTCTCAAGAACAAGCCGATTATATCGGAATCAGTGCTGAAGGCCCCTTTAAATCCGAGCATTATCGCTATTAGAGCATTTTCAGGATAAGTGTACTCGGTTATCCGGTTCGAAAATGCGACAAAACAAAGATTTAGAGTATAGGTTTTGATTAAAATAAAAACCAGAAATGCTCCATAATCTAGGATCAGCACCAACACGCAATAAATTTACCCCGGTTTTGAAAATCAAACAAACCGGGGTAAAAATATACTTTTTGGTGCAAATCAACCTAAAAAATATAAATTTGATTCCAGTTAGGCTTTTTTTACCCTTCTACGCCTGCCACATGAGCGCTATTGTCAGGTGATTCGGGGTGGAAGGCTAAGAGTCAAGTCTGCAGATTATTCACCTCAATTAACACCAACCTGATTGAGGCCAACTTATGAAACCGTTCTGGCACCGCACACCCGCGTTTTTTGCCGCCCCCTTGTTTCTTGTTGCTGGTTCCAGTCTAGCCTTTCCTGCGTTAGCGCAGGCCCAAATTTCCCAAATGGCCAATACCAATATGGTTATGATCAGTCTGCCATTGATCATTGGTGCCGGAGCGCTGTTTTTTGCCGGGCTTGTAATATTCTGGCTGTCAAAAATTCGCAATGTCAGCCTTAAAACTCAAAAGACCGGTCAAAGCCAAATTGCTGCCATGCGGGTTAAGCTGGATGAATATGAGGCGGCATTTTCATGCTTGCCCGAAGTTACGGTGTTGTGGACACAATCTGGCGAGCCACAAATGTTTGGCAAATCCAGCTCTCTCATTAACAAAGACCCTGATCACGAGAATTTTGGTGAACAGGATATGCAATTGAAGCAGTTTTTGGAGTTTGAGCGCTGGCTTGCCCCAAAAGATGCGGCAAAGCTCAATGCGGGTTTAAGTCATCTTCATTTAAGTGGCGAAGGATTTGTTGCCAGCGTTAAAACAAATTCCGGTCAGCAATTACGGGCGGCGGGCGAAACCAGCGGCGGCACAGCAATTTTGCATATGCGAGCTGTTACGGCTGCAACAGCGCCTCAAACCAAAGAAATTGCATATCCAGATAATGATGTGCCAAATCCGGATTTCAATTCAATTCACCAGATACTTGATTTGCTGGATGACCCGGCTTGGATACGCGGCCCCGAGGGAAAAGTTACATTTGCCAATTCCCATTATTTAAGCCTATGCAACGATGCAAACCTTAAGAGTGGAAAGAACCAATTTCCGGAACTTTTTTCACCCACAGATATTGCAAAACATCAATCTGCTCTGGATGAAAATTCGGATGAGGCAATCATTAATGAGCCATTGTTAGAGGTTGGTTATCAGCATGAATTAGTCCTGAGCAGGATCGGAACCAGTTCACTGGAAACCAGCTCTATTGGCCTGATTAGAAAAAAATATGCCTCGGAAATTCAAGGCGTTAACAATGATGAATTATCCTTTTCCCATATAAATCCGGTTCTTGATGCTATGACCAGCCCGATGGTGGTTTTTGATGGGGAAGGTCGCCTCAAACAATTTAACCTGGCCTATAAAGAACTGTTTTCCCTTGATAAAAATTCGCTTGTTGAGGGAATGAATGAACGCGAAGTCATGGATCTTTTGCGTCGCAAAGGGCAATTGCCTGCTGAACCTGATTATAAACAATGGCGATCTGAACACTTAAAATCATATGCTCTTAAAAATCCGCGCAAGGAATTGTGGCATCTGGCAAGTGGACGTACCTTGCAGGTTATTGCCACTCCAAATTCCCACGATGGTGGGGTGATTTATGTTTTTGATGATATTTCGGAGCAGTTAAAACTGCAAAGTTCAAATAATGCCATTCTTGTTGTGCAGCGTGAAACCCTTAATTCCCTGAGTGAAGGGGTTGCAGTTTTTGGAACAGACGGGCGCTTGCGCCTTCATAACCGACGTCTTTCCAGCATCTGGAAATTGCCGATTAATGAACTGGGCCAGGCTCCCCATATTGACGCCATAGCCCAAAGTTGCGGCAAATCCATTCCGGAAGATGGAGAAGAAATTTGGCAACGCCTTAAGCAAAACGTGGTTGATTTTGACCCCGGTCGTATTGATAAAAGCGGTCGTATCAAACGCAAGGACGGGCGCCTGATAGATTACGCTATCGTTCGACTCCCAGATACGCAAACCCTGCTTACTTTTGTGGATGTGACTAAAAGCGCCAATTATGAAACCGTTCTAAAAGAACGCAACGAAGCTCTTGAGACAGCTGATCGACTAAAAGATGCCTTTGTGCAAAATGTTTCCCATGAATTAAGGGTGCCATTAACGTCCATAATAGGATTTGCCGATCTTTTAGCTTCCGACAGCTTTGGGCCCTTAAATGCCCAACAACGCGCCTATACCGACTATATCCGCTCCTCCACAGCAACCCTTGGCACTTTGATCGACAATATATTGGACCTTACCAATGTTGATGCAGGAATTGCCCGGCTTGATTTAAAAGAGCTGGATATTGCCTCTTTAATTGAAAAGGCAAAAACCGGATTTAGTGCCACTCTTGTGGGTGCCGATGGTGCAACGCCAATAAACCTATCCGTTAATATGCCGGACCCGGCACCAAAACTTGTTGCTGATGGCAAACGAGTTGTTCAGATATTGTATAACCTGCTTTCAAATGCCGTGAAATATTCTGATCCCGGCTCCAAAATCATTCTTGATGTTGAAGAAAATGCGGGTTGGATAAGACTTAGCATCACCGATCAGGGAATTGGGATACCAGGTGAGCTCAAAGCTGCGCTGGAAAGACCGGATCAGGGCCGCTCTTTAAAAGAGCTGCATCGCAGTTCCGGAATTGGGCTGACGATCGTTAAGGCATTTGTTGAATTGCACGGGGGAAATATTACAATGCAAACCAACCCTTCCAACGGTAATACGATTATTGTCAACCTGCCTGCCAATGTTTCAAAATTGATCGACCAGCCAGCCAGCAAATGAGCAAGCCAAAGCCTTTTTGCGTATTTACCAAAGATGAGAATGAAACTGTCCTGTTGGCAAAACTTCTGGCAAGGCACATAAATCATGGCGACCTGGTCTTGCTAAACGGACCGCTGGGTGCCGGGAAAAGCGCTCTGGTGCGGGCAATGATAAAATCACTGCTAAATCAGCCCGATCTTGAAGTGCCTTCGCCAACTTTTCTTTTGGTATTGCCATATCAAAACGAAAAAATTTCCATATTGCATGCGGATCTTTATCGGTTTGAACATGAAGAGGAAATCGAAGAGTTGGGCCTGTTTGATAATCCGGATGCAATTATTTTTGTTGAATGGCCTGAGCGTGTTCCATGGTTGATGCAAAAAGCTGATATAATAATTTCATTGCAGTTTGGTCCTGATAATAGGGGACGCCAGATCGAAATTTTTGCTCCGAAAAAGCCCAAACTTATTGCTAATTCAATTAGAGTAATCACAAACGATTAAGTCAAAAATTCATAAGCGGGGAAAAATATGAGCCAGCAGATATTTTCTATTCCACCCCATGAGAATTTTCTTCAAAAACTTGTCGAGGGCGTAATTGATGGCTCACTGCTTGGCGATTGGGAACGATCTGGGCCATTTTGGCTGTCTGACGTAACAATAATATTGCCAACCAGGCGTGCCAGGCTTGCCCTGTCGAGCGCGTTTGCCATGGCCATGGGCGGACAAACACTATTGCCTGATATTCGCACCCTTGGTGTTGAAGATGATGAAGAAAATGCCTTTAATCTGGCGGAACATGACCAAAAACAATTTCCGGCAATTGCTGAATTTGATCGCAGGTTTTTGCTGTGTACGCTAGTGGAACAATGGCTGAAAAATCGAGAATTGGTAAATCAAAAAACAGCTATTAATGGCGATGTTGCCAATAGCAACGCCATTAATATTGACGGTGCTAAAATTATCGGGCTGGCGGATTCCCTGGCAAAACTAATCGATGACATAATTATTGAGGAAATAGACCCAAATGCCATTAGAGCGTTGCCTGAACTGGAGCTGGACGCTCAAAAATATCAGGACTTGGCCAGGAATTTTGAACAAAATTTGGAGTTTTTGGAAATTGCACTTACGGCCTGGCCACAAATTTTACAGGAGCGCTCTCAAATTGATCCCAGCGCTGAAAAAGTAGCAAAGGCTGCAAAACAATCTCAAAATCTTGCAAAAACATTTGGAGGCCGGCCGGTAATTGCGGCCGGGTCCACCGGCTCGGTTGCAGCAACGGCAAAACTGCTAAAAGCAGTTGTTGGCTTAAAACGAGGCTTTTTGGTTCTTCCCGGATTAGACATAAATCTGAGCGAAGTTGAGCAGGAAAAGCTGCTGGATTTAGCAAATTCCCCCCATGGTCACCCGCAATATGGCATGTGCCAATTGTTAAAACGTCTCAAAACCACCCCTGATACGGTGGTGGAGCTGGCAACAAAAAAATCCGTGCGCACTAATCTGGTTCGTGATGCTCTGATACTGGCATCAGATACTTCACAATGGAATGCTTTGAGGGCGCGATATACAGATTCAGAGGTAAAAAAAACCACCGCCGATATTGCGCTGATCAAAGCAAAAACCGAACAGGAACAGGCTCTTGCAATTGCCATAGCCGCTCAGAACGGCCTTGCAAACAATCAAAGTGTTGGGATTATCACCCCGGACCGAAATTTTGCCCGTCGGATTACCGCAGAGCTAAAACGGTTTGATATCCATGTTGATGACAGTGCTGGAACCCCGCTTTTCCAAAGTGAAGCTGGCCGCTTTGCGCGCCAGATTTTAGGTGCCGCCCAAAATAAGTTCAGCGCCGTTGATCTTATGGCATTGCTGCGCAATGGGAGCTTTTTTATAGGTCAGGAACGGGTCAATATTTTAAACATTGCGGATTTAATCGAATTTGCCCTGTTAAGAGGACAGCGACCAGCGTCCGGCATTACGGGTTTGCACAGCATCTTGAAACAAAACCTGTCCGGTGAATTACCCCGCACCTCCCACAAATTAAGTTCGGATGAAGCTGAAAAAATCACCAACCTTCTCAATGCAATTGACGAGGTGTTTTTTGACCTTTGCAAACTATTAGAAAAACCAAATTTTTACGCTCAGGCTCTGGCAAAGACCCTGATAGCAACCCTTGAAAAACTTTTTTGCCCACCCTCAGATAATGTGACTTCTTTGAAGGGGTATCCAGAAATTAAAGTCTGGGCCCAAAAGCTTGGTAATACCAAAATTTTAGGGCCAGGTATTTCATCAAATTCGGCGGATGCGCTGCTTCGGGCCTTGATGCAAAATGTCAGTGTGCGCCAGCAAAATACAGATTTGAATATCATGGGGGGAACTGGAAGTATTTCCATCTGGGGGCGATTGGAAGCACGTTTGCAGTCCCGCGACCTGATGATTATTTGCACATTAAATGAGGGGATTTGGCCTCAAATCGCAGACCCCGGTCCCTGGCTGTCTCGCTCCATGCGCCTTAACGCAGGCCTTGAACCGCCGGAACGAATGCATGGATTAGCAGCCCATGACTTTGAAATGGCTCTTGGCAACCCTAATATAATTTTATCCTATTCCACAAGGATTGGCTCGTCGCCGGCCCTCCCCTCAAGACTGCTGGAAAGATTTTTGGCCTTCGTCGGGAATGCTACAAAAGAAGAAATGCAAAAAAGGGGCAATAAATGGCTGCAGGGAGCTCGTAATCTGGATTGGGCAGGACCTGCAAAACCCGCCATGCGTCCAGCCCCGTCCCCCCCGGCTAAATTGCGCCCCAAATCCATTTCCATTACCGAGGTCGAAACCCTGATCCGCTCGCCTTACGATCTTTATGCCAAGTATGTTTTGGGTCTAAAATCCATTGATCCTTTGGGACAAGAGATAGGAAACCGGGAACGGGGAACGCTGGTCCACGAGGTTTTTGCAAAATTTATTGAGCAGAGACATGATATAAATGACAAGAATGCCCCAAATATATTAGATGAAATTGCCGCTAAGGTTTTCGCCGTTCTTGATGGGCAGCCTGATCAAAGGGATATCTGGCTAAAGAGATTTCATAAATCGGCCCATGGTTTTTTAGAATTTGAGCGCCTGCGTGACAAAGAAATAAAAACCCGTTTTGCAGAAATTAATCTAAAATGGAAAAACCCCGTCAATGGATTTGAGTTGCGTGGCAGGGCCGATCGCATTGATGTCAGGCATGATGGTTTGCTGGAAATTTTAGACTTTAAAACCGGCAGTGTGCCAACCAAGGCTGAAATGAAAGAATTTATGGCACCCCAAATGCTGATTGAAGCTGCGATCGCCAAACAGGTGGGATTTGAAAGTCATTCTCCTGCCCCGGTAAAGGAGGCAAGCTACATAAAAATTGCCTTGGGGCCTTTGGCATTTAAGCTGCATCCGTTTGAAACTCCACCCGGTATGGATATTGATGAAGCAGCGCAACAAATTCTGCAAATGGTGCAATTAAGAGCTGAAGTGTTTCTTTATTCAGACGACGCAATAATGTCACCCCGCATCATTCCTAAATCCAACCAAAGGTTCACATCAACATACGAGCATTTGGCAAGAACCGCCGAATGGACACAGGTTGAGGCAGATGAAATGGGGGGAGAAAGTTGATGATTTCAAAACCAGAAATTTTTGCAAGTCCGGACATTGTAAATAATCAGCTGCGAGCCGGAAATCCTGAACACTCAGTCTGGGTTGCGGCAAATGCAGGATCTGGAAAAACCTATATCCTGACAAAAAGAGTTCTCCGACTGCTTTTAAGCGGGGTGGCACCACAAAATATTCTTTGCCTAACCTATACCAAGGCCGCTGCCGCAGAGATGAAAAGCCGCATCGGAGGAGACCTTTCAAAATGGGTTTTGTTCGATGATGAAGAGCTAAAAAATGAACTTGAGATCATCACCGGGAAAACACCGAGCGCAGATAAAATTACTCAGGCGCGCACCCTGTTTGCCTTGGCGCTCGAAACACCGGGTGGATTAAAAGTAAGCACCATTCATGGATTTTGCGAAGCAGCATTGCACCGGTTTCCGCTGGAGGCGGACGTACCGGTAAATTTCAGCGTTATTGAAGAAAATGAACGCAAGAACCTTATTGAGCGAGCGAGCAAACGGGTGCTGGCCGGTGGGCTTGGGGGGGATTTAGGCACGGCAAAAGCCGTCGCCGATCTTTTTATGCATATGGGCGATGATGCAATTGCCAAGGCAATAGGTTTTGCTTTGGGCAAGGGACGCAATCTGCGAACGGTGCTGGCTGATGTGGATGCGGCAAAAAATAATTTGCGCCAATTCCTTAATGTTAAGTCAAAGCGCACTCTGGAACAGGTCAACCGGGAAATTGTAACGTCAACTCTTCTTGATGAGAGCAGTTTTAACAGCGTTATTGAACTGTTGGAACATTCGTCACCAGAGGCGAAAAGCCTGCGATTTGTAAACCTGTTGGCAAAAATGGATTTCGGTGCTTTAAGCTCGGATGGCTTACAGGCCGCCTTCCTGACCAACAAAGGCACTCCGCGAAAAAACCTGATGCTGGCAAAAGAAAAGTCAGAGCATAAACAACTTTTATCCCTTTTGCAGGCTGAGCAGGGTCGTATATTTGAGCTTAGTCTTGAAACTATCAAAATCTCTCTGATTGAGCGATCAGAGGCGTTATTAGATGTGTTGGCAAAAATCTGGAAATCCTATGAACAGGCAAAACAGTCCATGGAGGTCCTGGATTTTGATGATCTGGTAACCCGGTTTGAACTGTTATTATCAAAGGGAAATTCTGCCGATTGGGTGCGCTATAAAATGGATGCGGGCATGACCCATATTCTGGTGGATGAAAGTCAGGACACCAACCCGGATCAGTGGCGCGTTGTAAGATTGCTGGTCGAGGAATTTTTTGACGGCGAAAGTTCCAATACAAAAATACGCACAATTTTTGGTGTAGGGGACGAAAAACAATCTATTTTTGGATTTCAGGGGGCAGAACCAAAGCTGTTTGCTCAGACCGGAAAAGAACTAAAATTCAAAGCTATAAGGGCAGAAAAAACATTTGAAGAAATTTCGTTTCTTGCCAGCTTTAGAACTTTGCCCAACATTCTCGAAGCCGTTGATATGCTTTGTCAGCGCCCAGATATTGCCAGCGCCCTGTTGGCCCATGATTGCAAAGTTACCCATGAAAGTGCCCGCGCCGATAAGGGGGGGAGTATTGTTTTTTGGCCGCCGCCAGAAGTAGAAAAATCCATATCAACGGATAGGGAATGGCTTAGAGATCCGGCCAAATCATTGCAGAGCAAAGAGCGCCAGACCGCCGAGCGCATAGGGGAGCAGATTAAACACTGGCTGGATAGCAAACGTGGACTTGGTGCACGAGCCAGAGCCGTTTGTGCTGATGATATTTTAATTCTGGTGCAAAGTCGCGGGCCGGTTTTTCATGAAATAATACGTTCCCTGAAATCGCGCAATATTCCAACTCCAGGGGCCGATCGGCTCATCGTTAATTCTCATATAGTTGTGCAGGATTTAAAAGCCTTGGGTGAAATATTGCTAAATCCCAACGATGATCTGACCTTGGCGGCCCTGTTGCGCTCTCCTTTATTCAAATTTTCAGAAGATCAACTGGAGCGCATTTGCATGGGCAGGAAAAAAAATATCTCTGTCTGGAAATCCCTTGGCGTAACGGCCAAAACCCAAACCCATGACTGGGCAGCAATTGCCTATGATGAATTGAGGGATATGCGTTCGCGTTTGGATTTTGAACGCCCTTATGAATTTTATGCTGATGTGCTTTTTGCCAGACAGGGAATGAAAAAATTTCATTCCAGGTTGGGCGAAGAAATTGATGAGGTAATCGTCGCGTTTTTGGATTTAGCGCTCGAACATGAAAACAGCTCCCAACCCTCACTGCAGGGGTTTTTACATATGCTTGGCGAGCAGCAAATTGAAATAAAGCGCGAGTTGAACGAAGTCGGGGGCGGGGTAAGAGTGATGAGTGTTCATGGGGCCAAAGGGCTTGAGGCACCCATTGTAATTCTGGCCGATGCCACCAGCAAACCCCGTTTCAGGGACACGGTTTTCTTTAGTGATGGTGATGAGCCAATGCTTGTTCATGGCAGCAAAGAGCAACACACAAAAGAGACGTTAGAGCATTTCCGGCAGAAAAAAGTTGATGAGGAACTGGCGGAATATTGGCGCAAGCTCTATGTGGCCATGACAAGGGCCGAGGACGAGCTATATGTTACCGGCAGTCTGGAAATATCCAGCGATGATGTTAAAAATCCTGGAAACCAGCAAAACTGGTATGGCGCAATCCTTGATGCGCTGGAGGGCAAAACAGGAGCTAAGGATATCTTCAATGAAGAAGAAAAAGCCATATGCTTCCCCGCAAATTCAAACCTGCTGCTTGCGATTGTTAAAACTGAGCAAAGCATCGACGAAGTTTTAGAATTGCCAAAATTCAAAATACTGCCATTAAAAGTTGCAGCACAGATAATTCGACCGTCAAATGTAGATGACAATTTGTTGCCAAAAGAAATGTTAGAAAAAGATGATGTTTTTCAAACCGGATCGGAAAAAATCAGTCAGTCATTTGGAATTGAAAACGCTGAAAATGTAAGAAAAAAAGGCTTGGCTTTACACTCCCTATTGCAATATCTGGCACCAATTGAGCCAGGTAATAGAGAGGAAACCGGCTATTTTTCCCTTAAAAAAATCTTGTCAGATCAGCCTGAAGACCATCAAATGCTGGTTGAAAAAGCTATCGCTATTCTTAATGGAGAAGATGCAAAGAAGCTTTTTGGCAAAAATTCGCGTGCCGAATTGCCCATTTTTGCCCATGGAGAAAAAGATGGTGCACCGATAACAATAATTGGCAGAATTGACAGGACAATTGTAGAAAATTCCAGCGTTTTATTGGTGGATTTCAAATCCGGGAGCAATGTTCCCACTTCCCCGGAGCAAACCGCTCAACAATATCTTGTCCAAATGGGGCTATATTTGCGCTGCGGGAAAAAAATCTTTGGCAATCATAAGGTATCAACAGCCATTTACTGGACCAAAACTCAAACCCTGATGCCCCTGAAAAACAATCTGATCCTTGAGGCTACGATTGGTTTCAATATTACTTGATGCCCTTGAAACCCTTCCCGACTCTTTCTAACTATGCTTATAACAGATATCGCTAATGAAAGTTTTGAGAAATGACCATCAAAGTAACCGACGCTGATTTCGACAAGGAAGTTCTAAAATCCGACATTCCTGTTTTGGTGGATTTCTGGGCCGAATGGTGCGGTCCATGTAAAGCCATTGGACCTATGCTTGAAGAACTGTCTTCTGATCTGGACGGTAAAGTAAAAATTGCCAAACTCAATATTGATGAAAATCAAAATACCACCATCAAGTTTGGTGTGCGCTCCATTCCCACCATGATCCTGTTCAAAGGTGGAGAAGCCGTGGATATAAAAGTGGGAGCGGGAACTCCAAAGGCTGACATGGCCAAATGGCTTCAAAGTCACGCTTAAGGCGTTTCAGTTTTGGTTTTTGACCTTAAATTGATAAGGATCAAATCAGCTGATCGGGGTTTTGTTTTTATATAAAACATCACCTGCGAGATGTAACGACCCGCATATAACTATGCGGGCGTTTTTTATCTCTCCCGCTAAAGTCAGGGCGCCTTCAATATCAATTGCATCCTGAGCTTCAAAACCATTGCTACGGGCAATTTTGGCCAGATCTTTTGCGCTCCAGCTTTGGCGCGCACCATCCAATTTAATGGTAATAATTTTTTCAAGCATGCCTTCAAAATGTTCTAGAAAACCGGCCATATCCTTATTGGCATAGGCACCAAGGATCAAAACAAGCGGTCGGCTGCCTGAACTATCCGACATTGTTTTCAACGCTTTGGCCAGCACATTTCCTGCAGCTTCGTTATGGCCGCCATCGAGCCATAATTGCTGTGATCCCTGCAACATATCAGCCAGATCACCGCTTTTTAGCCGCATTAACCGTCCCGGCCATGAAACATTTTTCAAACCCTGTTCAATGGCACTTTCATCAACCGGCAGATCAAAAAACCTAACGGCAGCGATTGCCAGCGCCGCATTATCATTTTGAAAATTCCCGCTTAAACCTGAGGGAGGTAAATCCATTAATCCTAAATCATCCTGATAAACCAGACGGGAATGTTGGGGGTAAAAGTCAAAATCCTGTCCGGCAAATTTTATATCAACACCCAGCCGAATTGCTTCTTTTTCAATTGCACTTGCAGCCTCTTCTGGCTGACGCCCAACTACCGCCGGGGAGCCGGATTTTAAAATACCTGATTTTTCATGGGCAATCGAGGCCAGATCATTGCCTAAAAATTCCACATGATCGATGGAAACGGGAGTGATTATAGTTCCATAAGGGTTGGCTATAACATTTGTGGCATCAAATCTGCCGCCAAGGCCAACTTCCAGCAATAAATAATCAGCCCTTACTTTTGCAAAAAGATGAAATGCGGCGGCAGTGGTGATTTCAAAATAGGTTATTGGCTTAGAGGCATTTTTTTCTTCGCAAATCTCAAGAGCTTCACTCAAAAGATCATTTGAAACCAAAGTTCCGGCAAGTCTGATACGTTCATTAAAATTTACCAGATGAGGAGAGGTATAAACATGTACTTTCTTGCCAGCGGCCTCCAGATATGCCCTGAGATGAGCGATGGTGGAGCCTTTGCCATTGGTGCCTGCCACATGAATTACCGGCGGCACCTTATCCTGAGGGCGGCCAAGCGCTTCAAGCAGGCGCTCAACCCGATTAAGTTTCAAATCTATCAGCTTATTAGGATGCAGCTTTAACAGCCGCTCCAGAATGATATCGGTCCTGCTCACTCGGCGTGGGCTGCCTCTGGCGGGGCATCAGGTGCCATAAGGGGGACATCATCTGTTTCAACAGGCTTGTTGGCAATTGCACTGGTTGTTAAATTTTTTGAGGCGGGAGCTTTGGTAAAAATCCCCACCAGTGAACTTATGGTATCACGCAGATTATGCCGGTGCACCACCATGTCAACCATGCCCTTTTTATGGAGATATTCCGAACGCTGAAACCCCTCGGGAAGCTTTTCACGAATTGTCTGCTCAATAACCCGTGCGCCCGCAAAGCCAATTTCGGCACCCGGTTCAGCGATATGAACATCCCCAAGCATGGCATAGGAGGCGGTAACCCCGCCCGTGGTCGGGTTGGTCAAAACCACGATATAGGGCAAACCGGCCTCGTTTAACATTTGCACGCCAATGGTTGTGCGCGGCAATTGCATAAGAGAAAGCACCCCTTCCTGCAAACGCGCACCGCCAGAAGCTGTGAACATTATAAATGGCAGTTTTTTCTCCACCGCATGGGCCATGGACGTTAAAATTGCCTCGCCAGCCGCAGTTCCTAATGAGCCGCCTCGAAAATCAAAATCATGGGCACAAGCGACCATTTTTTGCCCCAGAACATGTCCGGAGGCCCCAAGGATGGAATCCTCAAGCCCGGTTTTGTTGCGATCGTCACGCAACTGGTCCGAATAACGCTTGGCAGAGCGAAATTTTAAGGGGTCATGCACTGTTTCAGGAATTACCAGCTCTTCATAGGCACCACCGTCAAAAAAGCTGCCCAAACGATCACGGGCCTTGATGCGCATATGATGGCCAGATCCGGGCACTACCCATTGGTTGGCCTCCAGATCCTTATAAAACACCATTTCTCCAGATACCGGACACTTGACCCACAGATTATCCGGGCTTTCCTTTTTATTCAGGAAAGAGCGGATTTTTGGCCTGACGATATTGTTGATCCAGTTCATTTATGCTCTCTTTTTATATAATCTTGTTTTATGCAGTCCCGGTCAAAAACCAGCAATCGCGTATCTCATATAGGTGTTTTTTTATAACTTATCAGCACCTGACCCAGATCGCAAAGCCAATTTATCAAACAATATACGCCAAATTTGTTTTCAGCTTTTGGCTTGCCTTACGCCCGCAGCGAGGGATTTTACCAGATCATGCACCGCTGTTACGGTTTTTTCACTGGCTTTGCCTTCATTCAAGGTTGCAGCCAATGCATTGACCAGCGCCGTTCCCACCACCACGCCATCAGCATGACGCCCGATAAGCTCCGCATCTTTTGCGGTTTTTATGCCAAAACCCACCGCCACCGGCAGATCAGTGCGCGCTTTTATTTCAGAGACAGCTTTACCCACCGCGTCATGGTTGGAAAGAGCTGCCCCGGTGACACCGGTCATGGAAACATAATAGACAAAACCAGACGTATTGACCAAAACCTGTTTCAATCGTTTTTGATCAGTCGTTGGGGTGGTAAGGCGAATAAAATTCAAACCCTTTTCAAGGGCGGGAAGGCATAATTCCGCATCTTCTTCGGTTGGCAGATCAACGATAATCAACCCGTCCACTCCGGCAGATTTTGCATCAGTCAGAAATTTTTCAACTCCATAGATATAGATAGGGTTGTAATATCCCATCAGGATGATTGGTGTGCTCTCATCTCCTGTCCGGAATTTTTTCACCATACCAAGGGTTTTTGCCAGAGTATGGCCATCAGCCAATGCGCGCTGTCCACCAAGTTGAATTGCCACGCCGTCCGCCATTGGATCAGAAAACGGCATGCCCAATTCAATCAGGTCAGCCCCGGCGGCGGGAAGCCCATCAAGAATTTCCTGACTTGTTTTTAAATCCGGATCCCCGGCAGTTATAAACGTAACTAAAGCCGGGCGATTTTGGGCAGCACATTGGGCAAACTTTTGAGCAATACGGATTGTCATATTTGAGGCCATTAGAATTTTTCCCCCAAATGGGCACCAATGGTTTCCACATCCTTGTCGCCCCGTCCCGAAAGACAAAGAACAATTGATTGGGATTTTTCCATTGTTGGGGCAAGTTTCATCACCTGAGCCAACCCGTGAGCGCTTTCAAGCGCTGGCAAAATGCCCTCGAGCCGGGCGCAAAGCTGAAAAGCCTCAATGGCTTCATCATCGGTTATTGGAGAATAATTTACCCGACCAACGTCCTTCAGATAAGAATGTTCAGGCCCAACGCCGGGATAATCCAGCCCGGCGGAAATGGAATGACCTTCCAAAATCTGCCCGTGTTCATCCTGCAATAAATAGGTGCGATTGCCATGTAAAATGCCGGGGCGGCCGCCGGTCATGGATGCTGCGTGCCCGTTTTCTTTGTCGATGCCATAGCCGCCCGCTTCCGCTCCATACATTTTTACCTGTTCATCATCCAAAAATTCATGGAACAGGCCAATGGCGTTGGAGCCGCCGCCAATGCAGGCAACCAGCGCATCAGGTAAACCACCCTCAGCTTCTTCAAATTGCTCGCGCAATTCTTTGCCGATAATTGATTGGAAATCTCTGACCATTTCAGGATAAGGGTGCGGACCGGCCGCTGTTCCAATCAGGTAATAAGTATCATCCACATTGGCCACCCAGTCTCGTAAGGCCTCATTCATGGCGTCTTTTAGGGTGCCGGCACCAACGGAGACCGGAACAATTTCAGCCCCCAAAAGCTTCATGCGAAAAACATTGGGTGCTTGGCGTTTTACATCTGTTTCTCCCATATAGACAACACAGGGAAGGCCAAAGCGAGCGCATACGGTGGCAGTGGCAACTCCGTGCTGCCCGGCTCCGGTTTCTGCAATGATGCGGGTTTTGCCCATGCGCATGGCCAGCAATATCTGCCCCAGACAATTATTGAGTTTGTGGGAGCCGGTATGGTTTAGTTCTTCGCGCTTAAAATAGACCTTTGCTCCCCCCAAATGCTCGCTCATGCGCTCGGCAAAATAAAGGGGGGACGGGCGGCCGGTATAATGTTTGTTTAGCTCGCCAAGCTGGTGAATATATTGGGGGTCAGCTTTTGCCTCCCGATAGGATTTTTCCAGATCAACGATCAGCGGCATCAGAGTTTCGGCGACAAAACGCCCGCCAAACATGCCAAACCTGCCCTCGTCGGTAGGGCCGGAACGTAAAGAATTTGCATGAAGTTTACTCATATACTTAACTCTTGAACTGGTTGTTTAAATTTTTTGCTGATCGTTAAGGTTGATGTTTAGGTTCTATCCCTGTCTTTATCAGCTTGTTTGGCATTGACCACAAATTTTGTGATTAATGCCGCATCTTTTATACCGGGAGTGCTCTCAACTCCAGATGCCACATCAACCCCAAACGGGTTAACCTGAGCAATCGCTTTGGCAACATTGTCCGGATTTAGCCCGCCGGCAAGAAAAAACCTTAAATTTTTGTCCACGTCCTTTAACAAAGACCAGTCAAAAGTTTCTCCCAACCCTCCGGGACGGGTCGCGGATTTTGGTGGTTTTGCATCAAGCAAAATATGCTCCACAAGCCCGATAAAGGGATGAATTGCCTCAAGGTCAGATTTTGAACCTATTGGCAAAACCTTGATGGTGGGCTGATCTGTATCACCAAGTGCATTGTTGATCCATGCAGCAGTTTCATTGCCATGAAATTGAACAAAATCCGGCTTAAGAGCCATAATGCTGGCCAGTGTTTTAGCATCCGGGTCCACCAGTAAAACCACCGATTTTATGTTTTTCGGTGTGCTTTTTATTAGTTCGGCAATTTGATAGACATCAACATAGCGCGGGCTTTTGGGAAAGTGATTAAAACCCACATAGTCAGCACCGGCCTTGATGGCCTGAGACAGCATATCAGAATCTTTTATGCCGCATATTTTGATCAAAGTGGGAGGCGACATAATTCAATTTGGTCCTGAAAAAGTTATAAAATAGCTTGCTGTTGGTTTAGTTGCGAATTCTGCTCGCTGGATTGTTTTTGAAGTTCTTGTTGATTTTGCAGTTGTTTGGCTTTGTTGCGCCATTGGCGCTTTTGTCGTCGCTGTCCACTTTGGGCAAACCATGTGGCCAGGCCACCTAAAATCACACCAAGTATCAGCATGAAATAAATAACCACGAACATAGGAACTTCTAAAGCTGGCAATATAGCCGGGCTGCTTACAAACGGATCAAACTGCACAAGAACAGTTTGCCGATTGGCCAGGGTAAAAAGCACCAGCAAAATGCAAAGTGGAATTAGTATTAGCCAAGCCACAAGACGTTTCTTCACTATTGCGCGCCTTTTTAATTATATGATTGCAAGTCGAATTGGCTCCAGTATCCCAAGTTTTCAAAACTCACACCGACGACAACCTAGGGTCTGGACCCTATTTATTTAACCGCTCTCGAATTTCCTTGCCCGCTTTGAACTGGGGAGCATATTTTTCCCCGACCGAAACCTTTTCACCGGTTCTTGGATTGCGACCGATGCGGGCCGGACGGTTTTTGACCGAAAACGCACCAAATCCACGCAATTCAACGCGGTCTCCACGGGCAAGAGCCTCGCTTATTTCACCAAGCACAGCCCCGATTATATTTTCGATATCTTTTTGAAACAGGTGTGGATTTTCATCCACCAGTTTTTGTACAAGTTCAGATTTAATCAATTCGGCCTCCCCAAAAAACCCCAATGATTACATTTAAATACGAAGATTTGCAGGCAAATCCCCATAAAACTAAAGTTGCCAAAATGAAATAAGTCCGTCAAGTGGCAGCTTTGCGGGCAGCGCCCGATTTAACCCTATCACAGATGAAGCCTGTTCGCCTAACAGTCTGATAAATCGTTCTTCAAAGCTCTCAGCGCGTGGATAAACCTGCCAAACCGGCAGGTCTTTTTCAATATCTTGACCCTCAAGCCAATCTATCGCTTCACGCTGGCCGCCAATTTCATCAATCAACCCAACATTCAACGCCACCCTGCCATTAACAATCCTGCCATCGGAAAGCGCCATGGTTGCGGTACGGGTCAAGCCGCGCCGGTCAGCAACAATATCAACAAACCAGTTAAAGCTGTCATCAACCAATGCCTGCAGGCTGGCGCGAACCTCATCAGACATGGCCTCATTCAAATCAGGTTCAGCCTTTAATGGGCCTGATGCGACCTTGTCAAAATCAATGCCAATTGTATCAAGCAGGCCCGATGCGTCAACGCTTTGAAACAGAACACCAATGGAGCCAACAATGGACAATCGCCTTGCAAAAACCCTGTCAGTGGCAATGGCACTCATATAGGCAGCAGATGCTCCCAGTTCATTGATAACTGCCACCACGGGTTTTTGTTCGCGCAATATGCTTATGGCCTCATATAATTCCTCGCCACCAGCAGTGGTGCCACCGGGGCTGTTAATGCGGATAATTACGCCCTTAACTCTATCATCCTCCTCAAGGCTCTTAAATACTGCAAGCCGGGACGGATCACTAACTATCACCCCCTCGATTACAATAAGTGCCGTATAATCTTTTTCGGGGGTGAAAAACTCACTATTCAAACGAGCGCCCAACGCCACAATGGTGCCAATTATTGCCAGCACGGCAAACAAGCGCCAGCGACCTCTGGATCGTCGCAGGGCGCGTAAAACCGGGTTTTGGTTTTGCGGTGTTTGTTCTTGAGTTTGATCTTGCATTAGGTATTGGCCTGGCCTGTTTGCAATCGGGTAGAATTTAATCTGAGATATAGGGAGTTAGGGCTTTCAGGTCTACCGGTAAAAATCTAATTTTTATTGATTTTGCAACGCCTCGGTTCTGTCTGGCAATTACAAAAAAAACCCGCAGCAGATAAATTCTGCCGCGGGCTTTATAAATCATTGTCAGATTACAGAAAGACTATTCTTCTTTGTCTTTCAAAGCAGCCCCAAGAATATCACCAAGTGATGCGCCTGAATCCGAAGATCCATATTGAGCAACGGCTTCTTTTTCTTCGGCAATTTCCAATGCCTTGATCGAAAGACCAATCTTTAGGGTCTTGCGGTCATACTGGGTAACTCTTGCGTCAACCTTGTCGCCAACTGCAAAGCGCTCGGAGCGTTGCTCGGATCGATCACGGCTAAGGTCAGAGCGACGAATGAACGCTGTCATTTCAGTATCACCGATAGTGACTTCGATACCGCCATCATTGACCTTGGAAACAACACAGGTAATCACTGCACCACGGCGCAGGCCTGCTCCATCTCCAGCTTCTGCCAGCTCTTCAGTAACCAGCTGTTTGATACCAAGCGAAATACGCTCTTTTTCGATATCAACATCAAGAACAATGGCTTTAACCACATCGCCACGCTCATAATTGGCCAGGGCTTCTTCGCCCGGACGCTGCCAGTCAAGATCAGAAAGGTGAACCATGCCGTCAACATCGCCATCAAGACCAACAAACAAACCAAATTCGGTTTTGTTTTTGACTTCGCCTTCAACGATGGAACCAACGGAATGGCTTTCAGTAAAGCTGTCCCAGGGATTATCTTTACACTGTTTAAGGCCCAAAGAAATCCGGCGTTTTTCAGGATCAACTTCCAGCACCATTGCTTCGACTTCCTGAGAAGTTGAAACAATCTTACCCGGATGGATGTTTTTCTTGGTCCAGCTCATTTCTGAAACGTGGATCAACCCTTCAATGCCCGGCTCAAGTTCAACAAATGCACCATAATCGGTAATGTTGGTAACGCGACCAGTGAACTTTGCACCAGTTGGATATTTGGAGCCGATACCTTCCCATGGATCAGTCTGCAACTGCTTCATGCCAAGGGAAATACGATGGCTTTCAAGATTAATACGAACGATTTGAACGGTGATTGTTTCGCCAATCGTTAGAACATCAGATGGGTGATTTACCCGACGCCATGCGATATCGGTAACGTGCAACAGCCCGTCAATTCCACCAAGATCAACAAATGCACCATAATCAGTGATGTTTTTAACCACACCTTCAACGCTTTGGCCTTCAGCCAGACGCGCCACAATTTCAGAGCGCTGTTCGGCACGGCTTTCTTCCAGAATAGCACGGCGTGAAACAACAATATTGCCCCGGCGCTTGTCCATTTTTAAAATCTGAAAGGGCTGGGGAACATTCATCAAGGGGCCAATGTCGCGAATGGGGCGAATATCAACCTGGGAACGGGGTAAAAACGCAACAGCTCCCTGCAAATCAACGGTAAATCCGCCCTTGACCTGATTGAATATGACGCCTTCGACTTTCTCATCAGCTTCAAACTGTTTTTCCAGACGGATCCAGCTTTCTTCGCGGCGGGCTTTTTCACGGCTCAAAACCGCTTCGCCAAGGGCATTCTCGACCCGGTCAACATATACTTCAACTTCAGAACCGGGAACAAGGGAGCCGTCTTTGCCGGCTGCACCAAATTCTTTGAGCGGAATACGCCCTTCGGTTTTTAGACCCACATCAATAATTGCCAGGTCTTTTTCAATCGCCACCACTATGCCTTTAACCACAGCGCCCTCAACAGGCTCGTGATCAATGAATGAATCCATCAACAAGGCTTCAAAATCTTCGGGTGTCACAGTTTGCTGTGCCATATAAACTCCATTAAGTCGCACGCCATGCGGGTTAGATTAAAAGAAAGTATTTTTTTTCGACAATTGCGCTTTCATAAATGGAAATGGCAGATAAAACTGACCAAAACCAAATCGGCGCCTTTGAAGCGCGCAAAATCCGGTTAATTAACCGGGCCCAAAAAAATACGATTGATGATTTATGCTCTTTGCCGCTTATTGTTGCCAATCAAAGGGCTAAACCGATAAAAATACCAGGACCGGGGAGGGTGAATTTGAACCAATAATCAGTCCAGTCCCATCGGCGTGGCCTCTTCAACGATTGCAATCGCTGCTTTAAGCGCCCCTTCTATATCCAATTCACTTGTATCTAGCAAGTGGGCATCTTTGGCCGGAAAAAATGCCCCTGCCGGGTTTTTACGATCGTTTTCATCGCGAATGATAATCTGAGACAGAATTTTTTCTTCGCTCACATTTTCACCAAGTCCAAGCAATTGGGCGGTGCGCCGTTTTGCACGAATTTCAGGCATCGCTTTCACAAAGATTTTCACATCGGCTTCCGGGCAAATTTTTGTGCCCGTATCCCGTCCATCAAGCACAGCTCCGGCAGTCTGGGTGGCAAAATCCCTTTGCACCTTAAAAAGCGCCTCCCGGACTTTTGGGAACTGGGCCACTTTTGATGCAGCCATGGCAATGTCATGATGACCAAGAATTTTTTCATCCAATCTGGATGGATCAATTTTCATAGCTTCGTTATGAGCAAGGTCTTCCAGATCAGGATCATTCAAATGATCAAGGAGATTTTTTCCAACAGCCCGGTATAAAAGTCCGGTATCAAGAAACGGCAGACCAAAGTATTTTGCCAGAGCCTTGGCAATTGTTCCCTTTCCAGACGCCGCAGGACCATCAATGGTGATAATCATATCTAGTCTCCGATAATACGGGAAAAATACCCATCCAACCCGTCTGATACAGTCCGCAGAACCATTTCGTCAAATTCAATAAAGAAATATATGTGCAATGATTGACACTCACTAAATATGAGCTTCAAATCATCTGAACAGCCTATCGTAATTCAGCACTTAACAATTGAGTTCAAATTTATTATTTGACAGGGCGCAATAGGTTGCGTAACCGAACATTTCAGCATTCTTTCGTGGTAAAATCAGTTTACCCAATAACTAAAAAGGGATTTTTCAGTGGCCAGTGATAAGCGCGGAACAAAACATCAGTGTTTGAACTGTGGTATGAAATATTATGATCTGAATCGTGATCCGATATTGTGCCCGGGATGTCAGACCCCTTTTGAAACTCCCGCGGTGCCAGAGCCCACTCCGTCAAAAACCCCGGCAGCAGAGGAAGCAAAACCTGAAGATAAAATTTCAACAGAAAGTGTTGAAGCTGATCCGGGTGCAAAAGTTGCAGGGGCTGAAGTTGTTTCGTTCGAGGATGCAGAGAGTGAAGACGACCAGGATGATGATGAAGAAAATAGCGCTGAAGGAATTCCCGATGTCGAAGGCGTGGAAGACATTGGCGGCGAAGTCGACAATGCTTTTGTCGAAAGCGATGATGACGAAGATGAAAAAGTTGACTTTGGAGTAAATACCGCCAAAGACGACGAATAACCAAGGCGAAATTTATTAGGTCAAATAGGGCTTGTAATTTAACTGCGCACTGGCATAGATTGCGCGCCGGGCCGATTGCCTGTAATTCTTTGGCAGATCGGTTTAAATCAGTGGGGCCATAGCTCAGTTGGGAGAGCGCTTGCATGGCATGCAAGAGGTCGTCGGTTCGATTCCGTCTGGCTCCACCACACACTTCGTGTGCTTTACATATCTCGAGCTAATTCGCTTCGCTTATGCTCCGATGGGGCGGCCAAATTGTTGACCGGATCGCTCTTCGCTCGCTTGGTGACGGTTCAAGGTTTTTTCGTCCATATCTGCCATTTTATAAATACCCCTACGAATGCTGAGCTGCATTGAGCTGCGCACCAAGCGGCGTTCTGGCGCAAATTAAGTTTGTTCTGATCCTCGCATCAAGGTTCAATTGTTCATGCTTAGCAATGCCTGGCAATTGGATAAAGAGGTAGCAAGAACATCGATGGACCTTGTTCTCAGCGCGCCATAAATAGCAGGCACCTTGCTCACTTCGCTGGCGACGGCGATCACGGTGTTGATCTGTCTGAGTTGATCAGTGGATAAGCCGATAACACGACCACCCAGCTCTTCATTCATGGGTTTGCCTTGCAGGTCAAAAAAATCGTAACCCATGAGATCGCCGACCACTCCCTTTTTGTGGGCTTTTGCTATTTCATCAGGACTAAACCAGCCGACACGAACCATGTGACTATCAGCACCCAGGTCACCGATGCCAACCAGCACATAATCCGCATGAAGCGCCTGCCGAAAGC
>JAKISW010000053.1 GCA_021648375.1 Devosiaceae bacterium | reverse complement strand
CCCATGTGATTGGCGATGGATTTTACCAATTGGGGAAGGTTGGGGGTGGCTTGATCCAACAGCCAATAGGATTGGGATGCAGATTGAGGGAATTGTGTGATCTGAGCCATGAAACGGGCCACAAAATCCACACTGACAAGAGGAACAAAAATATCCGGCCCGCCAACAAGCGCTGGCAGTTTGCCAAAAAACAGATCTGCCACCAGATCGCTCGGTCCGATAAACTGGTTGGTTTGTCCGGTTTTACTATCGCCGACAATCGCAGATGGGTTGATAATTGTGTAGGGAATGTTCAGCGATTTTGCCCGCTCTTGCAGGGCGATATTTTCTTCTACTTTTGAGGCTTCATATGCTCCGGTTGTTTTGTATTGGTTTTCAATTGCTTGTTGTTGCTTGTTTTTATTCAGTCTTTGAATGTTTTTGGCATGGGTTGCGGCCAGATAACCGGTAACAAAAACAAAACGGGATAGGTTTGGGATCTGTTTGCACCATTGTAAAAAACTCAGACTGCCAACAACATTTGTTTTTCGTGCTTCGTGCTTGTTTAATCCGAATTGATAGCGAGCTGCCAGATGATATACATCTTGGACTTCAGATATATCCAGATTTAAGAGGGTGTTATCTGGTGCGGTTAAATCAAATTCAAAAAACTCTACGTTTGCCGGATTGCCGTGTTGCTGGTTTATCCAGTGCTTATATTCGTTGGCACGTTGATCGGCGTTACGAATCAACACGGCAACACTTTTGCCCTGTGAAGATAATTGTGGAACCAGCCAGCGGTCAATAAGACCGGTGGCGCCGGTGACGAGTATATCTGGTTTGAACATTTTGCTTCCTTTATATTAGACTGGTCTATATATTTATATAGATGAGTTGCTTGTGTGGTCATGGATCAAATCAGAACTTATTGTTTGTGTCTTGCGTCAGCGCGTCATTGACCAGCTTGGTACAATGCACGGAGGCGTTATTGAGGTGTTTGATATCGCCATTTATTCTGGAAACCAGCAAGGCACCCTGTATTTGACAGAATATGGTATCGGCCAACTCTATTGCCTGGTCATTGCTTATAAACTTGGCCAGATATTCCTGTAATATTTCTGTCCAGGAGGAATAAGCTTCACGACAGGCCATAAGAGTTATGGATTGTGTTCCAGATAGCTCCAGCCCGACTGTTGAAATCGGACAGCCGCAGCTAAAGCCCGATTCAAAAAGGCGGGTTTTAAAGTAGGCAAAGATGTATTTTATGGCCATTTCCGGCCGATCAGCACTGGCAAGCGAGCTGGACAACAAAAAGGCAATTTCATCACCAATGTCTTTGATTGCTGTTGCTGCAACTTGTTGTTTTCCGCCAGGAAAATGAAAATATATCGAACCTTTAGGGGCTTTGGCATCTGCCAGAATATCGTTTATTCCGGTGCCAAAATACCCTTTTTCATCAAGCAGCCTTGAGGCGGATTTTGATATTTTCTTACGGGTGACTTCACCTTTTGAGGCTTTTGCTATATCGTTCATTTTTATATAATAGACCGGCCTATATATTTTGACAATAACTAAATGAATATTTTTATCAATTTAATCGACAGACGTTTGCTTTCTAAGCGGTCAGCTTAAACTACTGGAACCACAGAGTTTTTGGTTGTACTCGTTATAAAACGGTACAAAAAACGATATTTGGGTTTTGGGTGAGCAATTTTGGAACAGATAATGTTTGGCGGACAGGTGGGAAATCAGAGGGAGAGTAAAACCGCCGCGCGGGTTAAACTTCAACGTTCAGTTGGGTTGGCTAAAGTCGGGTTTGCTCAAAATGGTTTGGAAACGCTTTATCAAAGTGGTTGCGCAAAAATTATGCTGCCCAAAAGCTATTGCGCTATTCCCGAAGCGATAATTGTTAATACCGGGGGAGGACTAACTGGTGGTGATAAGTTTCATATTCACGCCACAGTAAAGGCGGGTGCTAATCTGTGCGTAAGTTCGCAAACGGCGGAGCGGATTTATCGTTCCGTTGGTGGGCAGGCCAAGGTCTTAAACAGCATAAAAATGGGTGCTGGTTGCTCATTAGAATGGTTGCCGCAGGAAACAATTCTATTTGAAGGCTCGGCTTTGAACCGAAAATTTGAAGCTCGTTTGGAAATGGATTCGTGTCTTTTGGCGCTGGAAACTCTGGTTTTAGGACGGGCGGAAATGGGAGAAGTGCTGACATCAGTAAATTTCAATGATCAGTGGCGCATATGGCGGGACGGAAAAATAATCTATGGTGATGGTTTGCGAATTGATGCGCAGGCATTGGATAAATTATCGCAACCGGCGGTATTTGGCGCGAACCGAGCGTTGGCGGTTTTGCTTTATGTGGCCCCTGATGCCACTGAGCGGTTAGCAGAGGCAAAATCTTTGCTGCGTGAATTGAATGTTGAAACGGCAATATCTGCATGGAACGGCATGATAGTGGTGCGTTTTATCAGTGAAGAGGCCAACATGATACGCAGTGCTATAAAAAAATATCTGTTGGGATTTCGTGGACGGGATTTGCCGCGGGTCTGGCATATGTAAAGTTTCACCAATAGGCGATTTGTAATTTGAAAAACTATGCCGGAGATTTGTTAAGTGAACCTGACCCCTAGAGAAAAAGATAAATTGTTGATTTCGCTTGCGGCTATGGTGGCGCGCGGGCGGCTGGAGCGCGGAGTAAAGCTCAATCATCCCGAAGCGATAGCATTAATTTCTGACTTTGTGGTTGAGGGTGCACGTGACGGACGAAGTGTTGCCGACCTGATGAGTGCAGGCGCTCATGTTATTACTCGTGAGCAGTGCATGGAGGGCATATCGGAAATGATCCATGATGTGCAGGTGGAAGCTACCTTTCCCGATGGCACCAAATTGGTGACCGTGCATCAGCCGATCCGTTAGATTTTTGTAATTTCAGCCTATAGGAGGTTTTATATGATACCGGGCGAAATTTTTCCAGCCAAAGGCGAAATTACTCTAAATGACGAGGCCAAATCCATATCGATAATGGTGGCCAACAGTGGTGACCGACCAATTCAGGTTGGCTCCCATTATCATTTTGGTGAAACTAACATTGCTTTGAAATTTGATCGGGAAGCAGCGCGCGGCATGCGACTGGATATTGCAGCGGGAACCGCCGTTCGGTTTGAACCGGGGCAAAAACGCGAAGTGCATCTGGTGTCTTTTGGGGGTAAGAGGGAAATATACGGGTTTAATGGTCAGATTATGGGGGAATTATGAGTTCTACTGCCAGCACGTTAAAGGCAAAGGTGGGCATGGCACACCGTTGGACTGCGATTTTTTTGTGCATATTCATTGTTGTACATCTTTCCAATCAATTGGTGGCGCTGGCGGGTGCTGAGGCTCACATCGCCTATATGGATGTTTTACGCCAGGTTTACCGGCAACCACTGGTTGAAGTTATATTGCTGGCTGCAATTTTGGTGCAGGTGCTGCTGGGCATATATTTGTTTATTAAAGCACTAAAATATTCACCGAGTTTTTTTGGTAAACTCCAATATTTTTCCGGGGCATATCTGGGGTTATTTCTGGTTATTCATGTGAGTGCGATTTTGTATGGGCGTGCTGGATTGGGACTTGATACAAATTTTTATTACGCGGTTGCAGGCTATCAATTTACTCTCGCCAGACTGTTTTTTGCCCCGTATTATTTTCTGGCCATCATAGCTTTTTTTACCCATATCGGGTGTGCTGTTTATTGGGTAAAATATAAAACCAATGCGAGCGTGGCGTTCAAGCAGGCCGTCACAATTATCATCGCTGGTATGGTGATTTCAGTGCTGGTGAGTTCTGCTTTACTTGGTATTTCAATTCGATATGAGGTACCAGCGAACTATCTTGTGAATTATATTTAGGTGAACTGACAAGCTGAGGAAAAACTTATGTTTGAAAAGAAAATTATAATATTGGTTGTGGCAGCCTTGGCAACAATTGGAATTTTTGGTGCACAGGCGCAAGAACCTAATTGTCAAAATCCGCAATCTCAACTGGAAATGAGCTTTTGCGCCTATCAGGACTATCAGGCGGCTGACAGAATTTTGAACAAGCAATATCAACGCGCTATTGCGTTTGCAAAAAGAATGGATGCTGTTCTTCCTGAATATTTATGGGGGGCTGAAGACGCATTGCGTCAGGCGCAGCGAGCCTGGATACCATTTCGTGATACCGCCTGTGTTGCCGAGGGGTTTATTGCCCGCGGGGGCACAATGGAGTCGCAAGTTGTTTCGAGTTGTTTGGCTTTTTTAACCAGGCAACGCACAGAAACGCTGGTTAGTTTTGCTGATATGGCTGGTTAGCGGGTTTAGGGTCCTGACCCTAGTAAGACACCCGGTTTGTTTTGAATTAAGTGGAGCAAAATTGAATGCCAACTAAAATCTCTCGCGCCGCCTATGCGGATATTTATGGTCCTACCACCGGCGATAAAATACGTTTGGCCGATACGGATCTTATCATCGAGGTGGAGCGTGATCTGACCACCTATGGTGAAGAGGTTAAGTTCGGCGGTGGCAAGGTGATCCGTGATGGTATGGGCCAAAGTCAGGTTACGCGGGCCGAAGGTGCGGTGGACACGGTTATCACAAATGCTTTGATTGTTGATCACAGTGGAATTTACAAGGCCGATGTGGGATTGCGGAGTGGAAAAATTGCCAAAATAGGCAAGGCAGGCAATCCCGATGCGCAACCGGGTGTTGATATAATTATTGGTCCGGGAACCGAAATTATTGCCGGTGAGGGAAAAATTCTCACTGCCGGAGGATTTGATAGTCATATTCATTTTATCTGCCCGCAACAGATTGATCATGCGCTGCATTCGGGAATTACAACAATGCTTGGCGGTGGAACCGGCCCGGCCCACGGCACGCTTGCCACCACCTGCACACCGGGTCCGTGGCATATATCGCGCATGCTGCAATCCGCCGATGCTTTTGCCATGAATTTGGCTTTTGCCGGGAAGGGCAATGCATCGCTGCCAGCCGCACTTGAAGAGCAGGTGCTGGCCGGAGCCTGCGCGCTAAAATTGCATGAGGATTGGGGCACCACACCGGCGGCGATCGATAATTGCCTCAATGTTGCCGATGCAATGGATGTGCAGGTAATGATCCATACCGATACGCTGAACGAAAGTGGTTTTGTTGAAACAACAATTGCCGCTCTTAAGGGGCGCACCATTCACGCCTTTCATACGGAAGGGGCGGGGGGAGGTCATGCGCCGGATATCATTAAAATATGCGGCGAGAGTTTTGTAATTCCAGCCTCTACCAATCCAACGCGTCCCTATACGGTGAACACGGTTGAAGAACATCTGGATATGTTGATGGTTTGCCATCACTTGGATAAATCCATCCCCGAGGATGTGGCCTTTGCCGAAAGCCGGATCAGGCGCGAGACCATTGCAGCTGAAGATATTTTGCACGATATGGGGGCATTTTCCATTATCGCATCGGACAGTCAGGCCATGGGCCGGGTTGGCGAGGTGATAATTCGCACATGGCAGAGCGCTGACAAGATGAAAAAACAGCGAGGCAGCCTGGCGGAGGAAACCGGCGATAATGATAATTTTCGGGTGCGGCGCTATATTGCCAAATATACGATAAATCCTGCGATTGCCCACGGAATTTCCGAGCATATCGGCTCGATTGAGGTGGGTAAGAGAGCTGATCTGGTTTTATGGGATCCGGCATTTTTTGGTGTCAAACCACAAATGGTTTTGATGGGCGGCAGTATTGTTATGGCGCAAATGGGAGACCCCAACGCCTCTATTCCAACTCCGCAGCCGGTTTATTCGCGCCCGATGTTTGGGGCCTTTGGGCGCAGTGTTGAAAACAGTGCGGTGGTTTTTGTCTCCGAGGCGGCGCAAAGCGATGGAATTGGTGACAAGCTGGGACTGGCGAAAAAGACACTGGCGGTTAAAAACACGCGGGGAAATATCGGCAAGCGCTCAATGATATTGAACGATGCCACCCCGCATATGGAGGTTGATCCGGAAACCTATGAGGTGCGCGCGGATGGGGAATTGCTAACGTGTGAACCGGCGGAAGTTTTGCCCATGGCGCAGCGCTATTTTATGTATTAGAGGGGGTAGTATGACAAGTTTTTCGGAGCGTTTGGGATATAAAAAACCAAAGTTGGATTTGCAGTTTGATAAAATTGATAACCGGCTTCGAAATGGGCTTTGGAATGAGATAAGTTTATATTTTTTCCAAAGCCGAAGTAATCATAGTGATTATTACTTTACTCAACCCTATGATGAAATTACCAAAAATATTTGGCGTGGCTTTTTCAAAGCTCCAATTGAAGATCGCCCCATAAGTGCAGCCTCATGCCACAGTGATATTAAGGGTTTTTTCTTAATGTTAGAGTTCCCTGACATTTATGACTTCGTTGAGTTTATGGCATCATTACCGCTAATTGAGGAATCTAAGGCCTTCACAAAGGAATGCAATAAAGTACTGGAACGGGAAAAGTCCGCATTTCGTTTTGTTGGCAATGAACTGGCTCCAATTACAAACAAAACCGAAATTGCTGAAATTGAAATAGCCCAAGATCAAAATACTTCAAAGTCAGTTGCAGAGCACATTGATACGGCGGTTTCTCTTTATTCCAATAGAGAAAAGCCTGACTACCGAAATTCCATCAAGGAATCCATTTCTGCTGTTGAGGCTGCGGCGAAAGAAGTAACCGGTGATCGGAAGGCCACTTTAGGAACAGCTCTTTCTAAACTGGAAAAGGCGAGGGCATTACACGAGGCGCTTAAAAAGGGTTTTTCAAGCCTGTATGGTTGGACTGGTGATTCCGATGGCATTCGCCATGCGATGATGGATAAGTCAAATCTGACCGAAGCGGATGCTAGATATATGTTAGTTTCGTGCAGTGCTTTTGCAAATTATCTGCTGAGTAAAAATAGCACCTAGGCTTTCCCAACCCCCGTTATTACCCGATTTATTCGGGTAATCCAGTGCGCCAAGTCTTTGGTGCGTTTAACTATTCTTCTTTGGGTGGTGTTCTTTGGCCAGCTGGACAGCAGACCGCTGGATTCCGGCCTTCGCCGGAATGACGGAGGGGGGCGGAATGACGAAAGGGGTCCCGGATCAAGCCCGGGAAGGCCGCAAGGGACGAAGGAGTGTTGGGTCATGGTTCCAAATCCGAAATGGATGTAAGGGGCGAAGGAGGGGGCAATCCAGCGCTAAATATACGAGACCGCTTGCAATCTGGATTGCCGCGCATCCAAACGGATGCTCGCAATGACGAATGAATGGAATGCCACGCGGTTTATCAGCGCTCGCAATGACGAGGGTAGTTATGGCCATTTGCAATTGGAAATCGCTATTGGTTTTGTTAAGCTGTTATAAAATTTGTCGAAAAACGAAATGGTTGGAAATTGCTGACCTGCGAACCGGCTAAAGTGCTGCAGATGGCGCAGCGCTATTTTATGTGTTGAGGGAGAGTTTTTATGCAAAAAAGTGATTATTTCAAACAATCGGCAGTTTTAAGCGTGGTGGCGCTGGTTTTACTGATGGCGGGCGTGGTGGTTGGGTCAATGGCTTTTCCCGTCACCAGTCAGGAACAGTTTGAAATCATTTATGCTTTGGAAAGCTACACCCGCAATCTGGGTGCTGCCGAGCCGGCAATCAGACTGATTTTGTTTCTGGATTCAATTTTTATCCTTGCCTATATCGGAGCCATTAGCTTTGCCATTATCGGTTTTGCAAGCAGAAGTCTGCCGGTGGCATGGTTTGCCGGATTGGCAATTCTGGCGGTAATGGGGCTTGATGTCTGGGAGAATATCTTGATCGTAATTTCTCTTGATCTGGTAAAATTCGGAGAAACAGTCAGCGCTCAGACCATGGCGCAACAGGCACTAATTTCATCATTCAAGTGGCAAATTTCAGCAATAACATTATTTGCTTTAAGTTTTTTGTTGCCGGGCAAGCGATTGGCGGAATTTTTGTTGGTTTGGGGAACACGGTTGGGGTTGGCCATCGCCGCCCCCCTGTTCGTTTTTAACCCGTTTGAAATGCGTGCCATTGGTTCATTGCTGATTTTGGCATCAATGTCTGGCGGGTTTGTGCTGCTGGCAATTGTCGTTTGGCAAAATCGCAATCATTCGGAATTGAAGGAAAACACTGCCAGTGAGTGATAAAATAATTCGTGCAACTTCAATTTCTGAAACCAGCACTGAACAAGCAGGAAGTATCACTCTGGTTTATAGCGACAGGTTTCGGCGCCGCGTTGCCATGATATCTGATAATGGAATTGAATTTGTGCTTGATTTGGCAGAAGCAACAGAGATGAAGGATGGCTTTTTTTTAATGCTTGAAGATGGCCGAAGCATCCAAATTGTGGGCGCTAAAGAAAAGCTGATGCGCATTTGGGGAAAAGACCTGCAACATTTGACAAGAGCTGCCTGGCATGTGGGCAACCGGCATCTGGCCTGTGAAATTCATCCCGATTATATCGTGCTGGCCCATGATCGCATCATCAAAAAAATGCTGTTGGGGCTGGGTTGTAAAGTAGAGGAGTTTGAAGGACCATTCAGTCCTGAAGGCGGTGCCTATGGCCAGGGGAGGGTGCTTGGCCATTCCCACTGAAATGCAAGGCGCAAAACTGCAATTACTGACCCAGTGGCTTTCTCCGACATTTCCCGTCGGGGCATTTTCCTATTCCCATGGTTTGGAATGGGCGGTGAATGTGGGGGATGTTGTCGATGGGGCGACCCTAAAGACATGGATATTTGCCAATATAGTGCATGGGGCGGGGCGCAATGATGCAATATTTATGGCCCATGGCTATCGGGCCGACGAGTGCAGGAAATTGCACGAAATCGACCAGTTGGCCAATGCTTTTGCATCCAGTAGCGAGAGGTTGGTCGAAAGCACAAGCCTTGGCAAAGCGTTTAAAAAGACACTCGCTGATGTCTGGGGAGATGAAATTGAAGCCAGCTCTTATCCGGTGGTACTGGGAGCGGCGGTAAAAATTCATAAATTGGACCTGTCATTGGCCGCAACGCTTTATTTGCAGAGTTTTGGGGCCAATCTTGTTGCCTGTGGTCAGCGTTTATTGCCGGTTGGTCAGACAGAGGGGCAAAAAATTATTGCTGATCTTACACCAGAAATTGACGCTATGGTTCCTGAGGCTATCAACGCTTCTTTGGATGAGTTGGGGGGGTGTGTTTTTCGCTCCGATATGGCCTCGATGGAACATGAAAATCAAAAGGTCAGGATATTTCGCACATGAGTTCGGTTATTAATGAAAATTCTTCAAACGGACCTTTAAGGGTTGGCATTGGTGGCCCGGTGGGGGCGGGAAAAACCTCTATGGTTGAAGCGTTATGCCGTTCTATGGCCAAGGATTTCTCGATCGCGGTGATCACCAATGACATTTACACAAAGGAAGATGCCGAATATCTGATGCGGGTTCAGGCCCTGCCATTGGAGCGCATTCGGGGCGTGGAAACCGGGGGCTGCCCCCACACGGCAATTCGTGAGGATGCGTCAATAAATCTGGCGGCGATTGATGATCTTATGGAGCAAATTCCTGATCTTGATCTGATTTTCATCGAAAGCGGGGGGGATAATCTTTCGGCGACATTTTCCCCGGAACTGGCCGACATTACTCTTTATGTGATTGATGTGGCGGCGGGGGAGGAAATTCCACGCAAGGGTGGCCCGGCGATCACCCGCTCGGATCTTCTTGTGATTAATAAAACCGATCTTGCGCCCCATGTGGGTGCGTCGCTGGAAGTTATGGAAAGGGACGCCAAGAAAATGCGCGAAGGGCGGCCATTTGTATTTTGTCAGGTTAAACATGGCAAAGGGGTTGATGATCTGGTGGGTTTTATAACGAGGGCCGGTGGGCTTTAATTGTCGATAATTTGTCGCACCTTTATTGTTTCTGTTTTGTTCTAAAAACAGGTTGAATATTGCAATGATATCGCATTAGAGTGAGGGTATCTGAGCTGGCCAATTTTTTTATGGAGCAGTGATCAGATCTCAAAAGAGCTGCCGGGGTTCTTTTTAATGGTGCTAGTTAATCAATTTGGAGCATGGCTCTGAATGGTTGGTAGACCTATTCTTTTGGGGAGAAAAAACATGAATAAATTTTTGCTTTTAATTTTGTCAGCTATTTTCCTTAGCTTTCCGGGGGCGGCAATTGCGTGCCCGGAAATAGATTTGGATGGAAGCTCACTCGTTTATAGTGGAAAGGACCTTTATCAGGCTCGCTCGTTTAATGTGACTGCCGGGGGCAGTGAAGACGTTTCCAGATGTGGGATCAGAAACAATACCAGTGGCAAGCCGGAAGGGTTTGTGGCCGAAGCACCCGATTTTGAACTGCTGTTCAACGGTGACGGATATGAGCTTGAATTCAGGGTGGAAAGTGACTGTGATTCTATTCTGCTGATAAACACAGGCTCTGGAAACTGGTATTGGGATGATGATGATAATGGCAATCTTGATGCTAAAATCCGTCTTAGTCGAGCTTCAGATGGCTTGTATGATATCTGGATTGGAACCATTGGGCGCGACACCTGCAATGCCCGCCTGATTCTGGAGACGTTTTAGGGCGAGGCTTAAAAATCCAGTTCGCTATACAAAATGAAACAGGCCCGCTTAGTCGTGGGCCTTTTTTTACTTTTAGCGAATTGAATTATTTTGAAGTCGAGGTTAGGGCAAACATGGCTATGGCGGCAGCATTTGAAACATTAAGGCTTTTTATTTCGCCCGGCATGTCCAATCTGAACATCTGATCGCAAAGCTGGCGGGTTTTCTGGCGCAAACCTTTTCCCTCTGCTCCAAGAATTAACGCAATATTGTGATCAAGGCCGGTTTCGCTCAAGGACAAATCAGCTTGTGAATCAAGCCCTACGCACCATATCGCCTGTTTTTTAAGGAGTTTTATGGTTTCGCCCAGATTGCCGACTTCAATAACCGGTATAATATCTAACGCACCGGAAGCAGATTTGGCCAGCACTCCGGTTTCTTTTGGGGCGTGTCTGGCGGTGGTTATAACGGCGTCAGCATTAAATGCACATGCGGTTCTTAAAATTGCCCCCACATTATGGGGATCGGTGATTTGATCAAGAATGATTACAAGCTTAGAATCACTAAGGGTCTTAAGGTCAAAGCGGGGCAGGGGCATGACTTTTAACACCAGCCCCTGATGCACAGCTTCAGAGCCTACCAGCCGATCAAGATCGCGCGGCGATGAAATCTGCAAATCAACATTCTCAGCAATATTTTCGTTCTCAACTGATAATTTTTCCAATGCATTGGCGGTACAATGCAGGGCGATTTTTTTCCGCCTTTGATTCTTTAGGGCAGCACGCACCGCATGCAGACCATAAATATGGTGGGATGCTGGCTGTTTTTGCACTTTAGCGGCAGTTGCGGGTCGTTTTTTTTGACGACGAAAAATTGGTTTTTGGCTCATGATAGTGCCTATTACAAATATCGAATGCTTTTGAGCAAGTTAAATGTTGACACGAGGCCATGCACTTAGCATAAACCGCCCGACGCTTCGCAAATTTATTTTGGGAAGCGCCTTTGATGTCGGTTGTTAAAACTGGTGTTTGGAGGGATGGGAGAGTGGTTAAATCCACCAGACTGTAAATCTGGCCGCTTAGCGTACGCTGGTTCGAATCCAGCTCCCTCCACCAAAACAAACGACACCAAACTAACGAGATGATTTTAAGCGGGTGTAGCTCAATGGTAGAGCAGCAGCCTTCCAAGCTGAATACGAGGGTTCGATTCCCTCCACCCGCTCCATTTCATTTGAACAATTGTTCGAACCCTCGTTTTTTGTTTTCAGCTCTGCTGAAGTGGTTCGATTCGCCTCCGCCCGCTCCATTATCTGATCTCGCGGCAGTTCGTTTTACTCACGCCTCCGATGGGGCGGCCAAATTATTGGCCGGCGGCACTTGTGCCGCTTGGTCTTGTATCAATACTTCTCTGCTCCGCTACACCGCCTGATTTTTTTGTCGTCGTCACGTCGATAGGGACGCATCCCCGACACCCCGCCTTTGTTATATTGTCGCCGTTGGTCGCTTCGCTCCCGACCCCGACATCCCCGCCTGTCTTTTTTATTTTCACCTCCGCTGAAGTGGTTCGTTAAAAACCTTGGTTTAAGGTTGTTTTTCAAGGCTTCACAGGGAACAATATTTTAGAGGAAAAGCATGACAGATAAATCAGGTGATCATGAAGTGGAAGTTGCGCAGGATGCAGCTGTGGCGGACAGCAGAGGCAAAAAAATCTCCAATGCAAAATATGAAAAAGAGCTGGCCCGCCTGCAAATAGAGCTGGTTAAAATGCAGGAGTGGATAAAACAGCAGGGGCATCGGGTTGTAGTGATTTTTGAGGGGCGCGATGCGGCAGGAAAAGGCGGTGTAATAAAACGCATAACCGAACCCTTAAGCCCCAGAATTTGCCGGGTTGTGGCGCTTCCCGCTCCCACTGAGCGGGAAAAGGGGCAATGGTATTTTCAGCGCTATGTTTCGCATTTGCCAACAAATGGGGAAATGGTGATATTTGATCGTTCCTGGTATAATCGGGCCGGTGTAGAAAGGGTTATGGGGTTTTGCACCGAAGAGGAATATCTGGAATTTTTGCGTTCTGCGCCTGAGTTTGAACGCATGCTGGTTCGCTCTGGCATTCAGGTGATCAAATACTGGTTTTCGGTCAGTGATGAGGAGCAGGAACGGCGCTTTCAAAAACGCCTAAAAACCCCGACCAAGCGCTGGAAGCTTTCACCGATGGATCTGGAATCTCGAAAAATGTGGGTGGAGTATTCCAAAGCCAAAGACGCAATGTTTGCCCATACGGATATCAAGCAATCCCCTTGGTTTGTGGTTCCTTCGGATATCAAAAAACACGCTCGCCTGAATTGCATTTCTCATCTTTTGGGGCAGATTGCCCACGAGGACCTAACCCCTGAAGAAATTATAATGGAGCCGCGCCCCGCCCAGCAGGGTTATGTAAGACCCCCAATGGATGAGCAGACATTTGTCCCCCAAATTCATGGGGCGGATGATGATTGATTCAAAATCTGGAACTCGCACCGGTAACCATTAAAGTAATACCTGATTTTGTTTTGCTTGAGTTTTTCCTATAGTAGTGGTTGTACTGGCATTTTGTCAGTAACTTATTGACAAAATATGCCGATACATTTGGAGGGGGAATGGCGGTGGCAAATTGCATTGCAACGGCGGCTGTTTTTATTGTTGCCGATTTAAGAAAATCCACAAACTGGTATATTGAGCAATTGGGTTTTGTTGCTGCTGAGCTTAATTGGGATGAAAATCCCACCTTCTCAATCGTCAGGTGCGAAGGGGCTGCAATAATGTTAAAGCAGGGTGGAAAAAAATCTCTGGCCAACCGTCAACTTGCCAACCGCCATTATACGCCCGGTGATGTGGTTAGTGATGTATACTTTTGGGTGCAAGACCTGAAAAAGACCGAATTATCACTGAAAGTTGGCAATACACCGATATTTGCCGGCCCAATCAAAAGATCCTATGGATGCACAGAAATAATGGTTGTTGATCCGGACGATTATCTGATTTGTTTTGGGCGTTGTCCGTGAGTTCCTGGTCCTTAATTTTTGGGGTATAATTGCCTACGCTTATCGATTCTTGAAAATCTCAAGTGCGGGTTTTGGCTCTCCCATATCGTCAAACAGTCCGGACAGATCGTGGTAGGCATCACCACCATCGGTTAGTTTGAAATAATAGGCTCGCTCCACCGGCAATTGTGAGACTGTGCTCAAATAGGTCGCTAGTCGGCTGGCTTGATAGATTGGGTCCCTAAGTTCAAAATCGGGATTGGGACCACCAAATTCCGTTACATAGACTGGCTTGTCCGTCATGGTTTTGAAACTCGCGATAAACCGGGGCCAAAGGTCGGGGGTATCATAAAGGTGAATGTCGGCAATGTCATAAGAGGCATTGCCCAGCAGGTTTTTTACATCTGCCAGGTCACTGGCATATGACTGGCGCTGGCGGGTGCAAACATCGGTTTGATTGAACCGGTTGAGGTCATTCC
>JAKISW010000052.1 GCA_021648375.1 Devosiaceae bacterium | reverse complement strand
ATGGGACGGCCAACGATAACATTTTCGTTCAAGCCTTCCAAAAGATCAGCCTTGCCGCTAACGGATGCGTCCGTCAGAACGCGAGTAGTCTCCTGGAACGAAGCGGCAGAGATGAACGAGCGGGTTTGCAGAGAGGCTTTAGTAATTCCAAGCAATACCGGAACGTATTGAGCCGGTTTTTTGCCCTCTGCAACCAATTGCTCATTGAGCAAATCAAGATCAACCTTGTCCACCTGCTCATCCTTGAGCAGACCGGAATCTCCGGGAACAGTGATCTCTGCTTTTTGCAACATCTGACGAACGATAACTTCGATATGTTTATCGTTGATGGTCACACCCTGCAAACGGTAAACCTCCTGAATTTCGTTGACCAGATACTTGGCCAATTCTTCAACCCCGTGGATAGCAAGAATATCATGGGGTGCCGGATTGCCATCAATCAGATATTCTCCGCGATCAATCTGATCTCCTTCTTGAAAATGGAATGGCTTGCTCTTGGGAATAAGATATTCCACCGGCTCGCCAGTTTCTTCAAATGGCTCAATAATGATGCGGCGCTTGTTTTTATAATCGCGACCAAAACGAATGGTGCCACCAATTTCCGCAATCACTGCGTGATCTTTGGGACGGCGGGCTTCAAACAGTTCTGCAACCCTTGGCAGACCACCGGTAATATCAGTGGTTTTTGCACTATCGAGAGGAATACGAACCAAAATGTCGCCTGGCGAGACTTTTTGCCCCGGCTCAACCGCCAAAACAGAATCAACGGAAAGCAAATAACGCGCATCTCCACCACGTGATAATTTGGCAATCTTATCATCATTATGAAGCGAAATTGCCGGTGTTAAGCCATCACCACGTTTTGAAGAGCGCCAGTCTACAACCACACGCTTGGTAAAGCCTGTTGCTTCATCGGTGGATTCAGCAACTGAAATCCCATCGACCAGGTCTTCAAATTTGACCTCACCACCCACTTCAGTCAATAATGGACGAGCATAGGGGTCCCATTCAACAATTCGTTGGCCTCGTTTTACATCAGACCCATCGTCAAACAGCAGAGTTGATCCATAATTCACCCTATGGGATGAAAGTTCATTGCCTTTTTTATCAACAATAGCCAACGAAAGATTGCGTCCAAGCACAACCGTATCTCCGTTGGAATTTTTCACCACATTGCGATTGCGAATTTTAATCTTACCCTCAGCACCAGCTTCAAGATATGAGTTATCCACCACCTGAGCGGCACCACCAATATGAAAGGTGCGCATGGTAAGCTGAGTACCCGGCTCACCAATTGACTGGGCCGCAATAACTCCAACTGCTTCACCCTGATTAACCGGTGTTCCTCGGGCCAGATCACGACCATAACAGGCTGCACATACACCCTGACGAATATCACATGTCAAAGGCGAGCGAATGCGAACTATCTGGATGTCGGCCTTTTCGATGATTTCCACATCAGCCTCTACCAACAACTGGCCTTTTTTAGCCAGAACAGTACCATCAGCATCAACTACATCTTCGGCCATAGTACGGCCAAGAATGCGCTGTCCCAGAGTGGCCACAACCTGTCCACTGTCAACAACCGGCTCCATGGTCAAACAATTTTCGGTGCCGCAATCAACTTCAGTAATAATGCTGTCCTGAGCCACATCAACAAGGCGTCGGGTCAGATAACCGGAGTTGGCGGTTTTAAGCGCCGTATCAGCAAGACCTTTACGCGCCCCGTGAGTGGAGTTGAAATATTCGATAACGGTCAAACCCTCTTTAAAGTTTGACGTAATCGGAGTTTCAATAATCGAGCCATCAGGACGAGCCATCAGGCCGCGCATTCCCGCCAGCTGTTTCATTTGTGCCGGTGAGCCACGCGCCCCGGAATGGGACATCATATAAACCGAGTTAATCGGTTTTTGTCGTTTGGTTTCTTCATCAAAATCAACGGAGGAGATCGCCAACATCATCTCGTCAGCAACCTTGTCACCACATTTAGACCAGGCATCAACAACCTTGTTGTATTTTTCGCCCTGAGTAATCAGGCCGTCATTATACTGTTGTTCAAATTCTTCCACCTGCTTGCGGGCGCCTTCAACAATTGCCACTTTGCTGTCTGGAATAATCATATCATCCTTACCAAACGAAATCCCCGCCTGGCAGGCATGTTTGAAGCCAACACCCATAATGTGATCACAAAAGATAACCGTCTCTTTTTGTCCACAAGCCCGATAAACCGTATCAATCATGCTTGAGACCATTTTTTTGGTCATCAGCTGATTGCAGGTTTCATAAGGAACCAGATGATGCTTGGGCAGTAACTGGCCAATCATCATGCGCCCGGCAGAGGTTTCAACGGTTTTAACAACCATTTCCCCATCAATGGTGCGATCAGTAATGCGCGCCTTGATCCTGGTATGAACCGTAATCAGCTTGTTGCCCAAAGCATGTTCGATTTCAGCAACGGAACCAAAGGCCATGCCCTCTCCCGGCTCATTTTCATAGATCAAAGACATATGATAAAGGCCCAGAACAATATCCTGCGAGGGAACAATAATCGGCTGCCCGTTGGCCGGGTGCAAAATATTGTTCGTTGACATCATCAATACGCGCGCTTCCAGCTGCGCTTCCAGCGACAGCGGAATATGCACGGCCATCTGATCACCGTCAAAGTCAGCATTAAAAGCCGCACAAACCAAAGGATGCAGCTGAATGGCCTTACCCTCGATCAATGTGGGTTCAAACGCCTGAATGCCAAGCCTGTGCAATGTTGGCGCCCGGTTAAGAAGAACCGGATGCTCACGAATTACTTCATCAAGAATATCCCAGACTTCCGGACGCTGTTTTTCCACCAGCTTTTTGGCCTGTTTAACAGTGGACGAAAAACCCTTGGCCTCAAGCCGTGAATAAATAAACGGTTTGAACAGCTCCAGCGCCATTTTTTTAGGCAGACCACATTGATGCAGCATCAGTTCTGGACCAACCGTAATCACCGAGCGACCGGAATAATCCACACGCTTGCCCAAAAGGTTCTGGCGGAAGCGGCCCTGTTTGCCCTTGAGCATATCCGAAAGGGATTTCAGCGGACGTTTATTCGCGCCGGTAATAGTGCGGCCACGACGACCATTGTCGAGCAATGCATCCACCGATTCCTGCAACATGCGTTTTTCGTTACGCACAATAATATCAGGAGCACGCAGCTCAATCAGACGTTTAAGACGATTATTGCGGTTGATAACCCGGCGATAAAGATCGTTCAGATCAGAGGTCGCAAAACGCCCCCCATCCAACGGCACCAGCGGGCGCAATTCCGGCGGAATAACCGGCACGATTTTTAGGATCATCCATTCAGGACGGTTGCCCGAAACCGTGAACTGCTCAATCAATTTCAGGCGTTTTGCCAGCTTTTTAGGCTTTAGCTCAGTCGTAGCCTCAGCAATGCCAACTCTTAGTTCAGCGGCGACCTTTTCCAGATCAAGCGCCATTAGCATTTCACGAATGGCTTCGGCACCAATCATGGCGGTAAAACTGTCGGCCCCATATTCTTCCTGGGCGTCCAGATATTGCTCTTCAGAGAGCAATTCATACTGGGTAAACGGAGTTAATCCCGGCTCGATAATCGAATAATATTCAAAATACAAAATCCGCTCAATATCTTTAAGCGTCATGTCCAGCATCAGTGAAATCCGCGAAGGCAGGGATTTCAAATACCAGATATGGGCAACCGGGGCCGCCAGTTCGATATGGCCCATACGCTCGCGCCGAACCCGTGAAAGAGTTACTTCAACGCCGCATTTTTCGCAGATAACGCCTTTGAATTTCATCCGCTTATATTTGCCGCAAAGACATTCATAATCTTTTTGCGGACCAAAAATACGCGAACAGAACAGGCCGTCCCGCTCTGGTTTAAAGGTACGGTAATTGATGGTTTCAGGCTTTTTGATTTCGCCAAAAGACCAACTGAGAATTTTCTCGGGGCTGGCGATATTAATCTTCATCTGATCAAAATGTTCAACTGGTGCCTGCGGGTTAAACGGGTCCATTACCTGGTGGTGACGGTTCATTTTTATTCTCCTCGTTCCTGCTGAAATCTTTTCCCTTTCAAGGGCGATTGCAGCGGACTGAAATTGGATAAGGGTGCGACGGGTTACTCCGCCGCATCCGCAGGTGGCAATTCAGAGTTGGCTTCTTCCTCGGGTTCTTCTTCCTCGGTCTGGCTCAACTCAACATTTAAGGCCAAAGAGCGCATCTCTTTAACCAGAACGTTGAAACTCTCTGGAATTCCAGACTCAAACGCCTCATCGCCACGCACAATCGCCTCGTAGACTTTTGTACGCCCGGCAACATCGTCAGACTTGATGGTAAGCATTTCCTGAAGGGTATAAGCCGCACCATAAGCTTCGAGCGCCCAAACCTCCATTTCACCAAATCTCTGGCCGCCAAACTGGGCTTTACCACCCAGCGGCTGCTGAGTTACCAGCGAATAGGGACCAATTGAGCGGGCGTGAATCTTATCGTCCACCAGGTGATGGAGTTTAAGAATATAAATATAGCCCACGGTAACCGGGCGCTCAAACTGCTCCCCGGTACGCCCGTCAAACAAAATGCTCTGGCCGGAACCTTCAAGGCCCGCTTTTTCCAGCATTTCTTCAATATCGCTTTCCTTGGCGCCATCAAAAACCGGAGTGGCAATCGAAACACCTTTGCTCACCTGTTCGGCAAGACGAATTATACCATCATCATCATAATCGGCGACCTTGTCTTCGCCTCCGGCATAAAGTTCGCTCAGCTCATTCTTCAACGGATCGATATCGCCTTTGCGATGATAGGCTGCCAACATAGCATCGATTTTTTTGCCCATGCCGGAACAGGCCCACCCAAGATGGGTCTCAAGGATCTGTCCCACATTCATCCGCGAGGGCACACCAAGCGGGTTCAGCACCACATCAACATGGGTACCATCGGCAAGATATGGCATATCTTCAATCGGCATAATGCGCGATACAACACCCTTGTTTCCGTGACGTCCGGCCATTTTATCGCCCGATTGAATTTTGCGCTTGGTGGCAACAAAAACTTTAACCATCTTCATGACGCCCGGCGGCAATTCATCCCCACGCTGCAATTTATCAACCTTGTCAATAAAGCGGCGCTCAAGCAATTTGCGGCTTTCTTCATATTGTGAATGCAGAGCTTCCATTTCGCCCATAATCTTGTCGTCATCAACGGCAAACTGCCACCATTTTGAGCGTGGATTGCCCTCAAAAATACTGTCGTTGAGCTTGGTGCCTTTTACATAACCCTTGGGACCGGCTGTGGCTTTTTTACCAAACAGCATTTCCTTAAGTCGGGCATAAACGTTGCGATCTAGAATTGATTGCTCATCGTCCCTATCCTTGGCCAGATGTTCAATTTCCTCGCGCTCGATGGACATGGCCCGTTCATCTTTTTCGATGCCGTGGCGGTTAAATACCCTAACCTCAACAACGGTGCCAGAATCCCCTGGGGGAACCCTTAGAGATGTATCGCGAACATCGGAGGCTTTTTCACCAAAAATCGCCCTGAGGAGTTTTTCCTCCGGGGTCATTGGGCTTTCGCCCTTTGGAGTGATTTTACCAACCAGAATATCTGCGGGTCCAACCTGAGCACCGATATGAATAATACCGGCCTCATCAAGATTACGCATCGCTTCTTCGGAGACATTTGGAATATCGCGGGTTATATCCTCAGGACCAAGCTTGGTATCGCGGGCAATCACTTCATATTCATCAATATGAATAGAGGTAAATACATCATCCCTTGCGATCCGCTCGGAAAGCAGAATTGAATCCTCATAATTATATCCGTTCCATGGCATGAAGGCCACCAGCACATTGCGGCCAAGGGCCAGATCGCCCAGATCGGTTGAGGGACCATCGGCGATAATATCACCGGCTTCCACATGCTCACCAACCACAACCAAAGGCCGCTGGTTTATACATGTGGACTGGTTGGAGCGCTGAAACTTCATCAGATTATAAATATCAACACCGGTTTTTGAAGCATCGCTTTCCTGAGTGGCACGAATAACTATTCTGGTGGCATCCACCTGATCGATAACCCCGGTACGTTTAGCAACAATAGCAGCGCCGGAATCCCGGGCCACAACCGCCTCCATCCCCGTGCCTACAAACGGAGCTTCACTCTGCAATAGTGGCACAGCCTGACGCTGCATGTTCGAGCCCATCAAAGCCCTGTTCGCATCATCATTTTCAAGGAATGGAATGAGCGAGGCAGCAACTGAAATAACCTGTTTTGGTGAAACATCCATCAGGTCGATCATTTCACGCGGAGTAAGCGAAACATTGCCCGAATGGCGAGCTGTAACCAGATCATTGATAAAAGTATTATCTTTGGAAATATGGGCATTGGCCTGCGCCACATGATATTTTGCTTCTTCAATGGCAGAAAGATAAACAACATCGTCGGTTATCTTGCCATCAACCACCTTGCGATAAGGAGTTTCGATAAATCCGTACTTATTAACCTGAGCAAAGGTTGCCAGTGAATTGATCAAACCAATATTTGGACCCTCAGGAGTTTCAATCGGGCAAATACGACCATAATGGGTTGTGTGCACGTCGCGCACTTCAAACCCGGCCCGCTCACGGGTCAAACCGCCCGGCCCAAGCGCTGAAAGGCGTCGCTTGTGGGTAATTTCACTCAATGGGTTGGTCTGATCCATAAACTGGGACAGCTGGGAAGAGCCAAAAAACTCACGCACTGCAGCTGCTGCCGGTTTGGCATTGATGAGATCCTGCGGCATTACGGTGTCGATTTCCGACGAACTCATACGCTCTTTGATTGCCCGCTCCATGCGCAGCAGACCAACACGATATTGATTTTGCATCAATTCGCCCACCGAACGCACGCGTCGATTGCCCAGATTATCAATGTCGTCAATTTCGCCGATGCCGTTGCGCAGATCAACAAGAGTGCGCACAACTTCAACAATATCCTCGCGCCGCAATACGCGCACACTGTCTTCGGCATCCAGATCAAGACGCATATTCATCTTTACGCGCCCTACAGCGCTCAAATCATAACGCTCGGAATCAAAAAACAGCGAATTAAACATCGCTTCGGCTGTTTCGATGGTGGGTGGCTCACCCGGGCGCATCACCCGGTAAATGTCAAACAAGGCGTCTTCGCGGCTTTCGTTTTTATCCACGGCCAAAGTGTTACGCAAATATGCCCCAACCTTGATATCATCCACATCAAGAACCGGAATGACACTAAATTCATTCTCCACCAGCTTTTCAACCAGTGCCTCATCCAGCTCATCTCCGGCTTCCGCATAAACTTCACCGGTTTCCATGCTCATCATGTCATGGGCAAGGTATCTGCCATACAAATCTTCAACGCTGAGCAAAATTTCTTTGGTGCCATTTTCAGCAATTTTTTGAGCGGCACGGGCTGAGAGTTTTTTGCCCGCTTCATGCACCACATCACCGGTTTTTGCATCAACCAGATCTTTCAAGGGTTTTACACCCTTGTAATTATCCGCAACATAGGGCTGCTTCCAGCCCTGCTTAACTTTTTTAAGCTCAACGGTGTCATAATAGGTATCAAGGATTTCTTCCGCATTAAGCCCCAAAGCTTTGAGCAAAGAAGTTACAGGAATTTTTCTGCGCCGATCAATACGCGCAAACACCACATCCTTGGCATCAAATTCAATATCCAGCCATGAGCCACGATAGGGAATAATCCGTGCAGCAAACAAAAGCTTGCCCGATGAATGGGTTTTGCCCTTATCATGGTCAAAAAACACACCAGGCGAACGGTGCATCTGGGAAACGATAACCCTTTCGGTGCCATTGATAACAAAGGTGCCATCCCTGGTCATCAAGGGCATATCGCCCATATATACTTCTTGCTCTTTAATGTCTTTGACCGAGCGCGCGCCCGTATCTTCATCCACTTCAAAAACAATCAAACGCAATACAACCTTGAGCGGAGCGGCAAATGTCATATCGCGCTGACGACACTCTTCGGTATCAAATTTGGGCTTGGAGAATTCATATTCAACAAATTCAAGCGACGATGTATCTGAAAAATCCTTGATAGGAAACACGGATTTGAACACGGCCTGCAGACCCGTATCATCACGCCCGCCCTCAGGCTTATCCATTATCAAAAATTGCTCATATGAATTTTTCTGCACATCAATAAGGTTCGGCATATCAATGACTTCGCGAATCGAGCCAAAAGATTTACGCATCTTGCGACGACCGTTAAATGTAACACTCATTTGAATTCCTCTTAAAAATTTTGAAAATCTGCGGAGGCAAAAGTCCAAAAACCCGACAATCAGCCGTCGGCCTTCAGGACACTTGCCCACTTTTTTACGCAAATAAGACCCTTTGCCAAAAAACCGGCAACCGGCAACTTGCTTGTCTTTTGAAATCTAACAAAGCGCCCTTTCGCAAGACGCCGATCTCAAAAGAACAATTCCACCAGAATTAAACGCGATGGAAAAACAGGCAGGGCGACAATGCGCCCTGCCCTGATATTTGCATGGGCGTTAAACTATTTCAGCTCAACACTTGCGCCAGCTGCTTCCAGCTTGGCTTTAACTTCTTCGGCTTCAGCTTTGGAAACAGCTTCTTTAACAGCCTTGGGAGCGCTTTCAACCAGATCTTTAGCTTCTTTCAAGCCAAGACCTGTAAGGGCGCGAACCTCTTTAATAACGTTGATTTTCTTTTCGCCAAAGCTAGTGAGAACCACGTCAAATTCAGTTTTTTCTTCAGCCGCTGCGCCGGCATCACCAGCAGCTGCAGCAACTGCAACAGGAGCTGCAGCAGAAACGCCCCATTTTTCTTCCAAAAGCTTGGAAAGTTCAGATGCTTCAAGAACAGTAAGGGCGGACAAATCGTCAACCAGTTTATTTAGATCAGCCATAGTATTTTCTTTCGTTTTAGTCGTTTCAGTTTGATTTATTTGAGAAATAACCGCGACTTAAGCCGCAGCATCCTTATCAGCATAAGCTCCAACAACCCGTGCCACCTGAGAACCAGGTGCCTGCAGAACGACAGCAATCTTGGTTGCGGGGCGCACAAGCATGCCCGCAATAGTTGCTCGCAATTCGTCCAGCGAAGGTACGGATGCCAGTGCCTTGACGCCATCTGCATCAAGACCAACAGCACCCATGGCTCCACCCAGGACGACGAAATTTTCGTTGTCCTTGGCAAATTTGACCGCAACTTTTGGCGCGGCAACCGGGTCCGAAGAATAGGCAAATACTACCTGACCAGTTAAAAGGTCAGACATATCTGCATTCTCGGTCTGTTCAAGAGCCAGCTTGGCAAGGCGGTTTTTCGCAACTTTTACGTGTCCACCGGCTTGCTTCATCTGCACACGCAGATTTTCCATTTCGCTAACCGAAAGACCCGCATAATGAGCCACCACGATTGCTCCGGCATCCTTGACGGAATCCCTGAACGAAGTGATGAATTCAGCTTTTTGCGCTCTATCCAATGCTTCTCTCCTTATTTGACCCGACAAAAGCCGGGTCGTTACCAATTGTCATTTTATTTCCCTGATGAAACAGGGACATAAAATAACGGCTCATCGCCTGTAAACCGCCATCGCCCAGGAAACTTCAAACAGAAATCTCGTAACAACAACTGGCCTGGATCAAACCAAAACATCTCCGGTTTAAATGAACCGGATAGATTTCAATTGTCTCCCCATCTGTGCAGGCCCAAAATTTGGTTTAGGCTTATTTTCCTTTTAGGAAAAATTTGCACCCACAGTCTCGGACAGGTCTTTACTGATAAAAGGTGATTTAATTCAAACGCCCTTTTTCAGCAATTTGGGCAGCCCACCGGACCGCCCGAATTCTGTTTTTTACAAAGCGCTGTTTTTAGGCAGCACTACTTCAAACAACGCTACTTCAAACAACGCTCTAACAACCTTCCTGGATCAACATGTACCCCAGGACCCATAGTCGAAGATATTGCTACCCTCTTTATATATGTGCCCTTGGAACCAGAAGGCTTTGCCTTGGCAACCGCTTGAGTAAACGCGCGGATATTTGCTTCCAGTGCATCTTCCTTGAACGAAGCCTTACCAACACCTGCGTGCACAATTCCGTTTTTCTCAACCCGAAATTCCACAGCGCCGCCCTTGGCGTTTTTCACAGCTTCTGCAACATTTGGTGTCACCGTACCCACTTTAGGGTTTGGCATCAGATTGCGCGGACCAAGAACCTTACCCAGACGACCAACAATCGGCATCATATCAGGGGTTGCAATACAACGGTCAAAATCAATTTTGCCCTTTTGTACCTGCTCCATAAGATCTTCGGCACCAACAATATCAGCACCGGCTGCGCGAGCTTCATCAGCTTTGGCATCACGGGCAAACACTGCCACCCGAACCGTACGTCCAGTACCATTTGGCAGCGAAATAACACCACGAACCATCTGATCAGCATGACGCGGATCAACACCAAGATTCATAGCAACTTCGATAGTTTCATCAAATTTCGCACCGGCATTTTCTTTAACCAGCTTTACCGCTTCACCAAGCTCATAAAGTTTTTTACGGTCAATTTTTGCCAAAGCAGCTTTTGTTCTTTTTCCAGTTTTTGCCATCAGATCAGCCCCCAACCTCTATGCCCATCGAACGGGCGGAACCTGCAATCTGCATCATGGCAGCCTCAACATCATGGGCATTCAGATCTTTCATTTTCGCCTCGGCGATTTTGCGAACCTGATCCATACTCAAGGTTGCAACAACATCATGCCCTGGTTTTTGAGAACCGGACTTCACCTTAACCGCCTGCTTGATCATGTAACTGACCGGCGGCATTTTCATTTCAAACGAAAAACTTTTATCCGCATAGATAGTAATAATGCAGGGCACTGGTGCGCCCTTGTCAATTTCCTGCGAAGCCGCATTAAACGCCTTACAGAACTCCATAATATTCAATCCGCGCTGACCCAGCGCCGGACCAATTGGGGGAGAAGGTGTTGCCGCCCCTGCCGGCACCTGTAGTTTCAGGTAACCTGTAATTTTTTTCGCCATTTTTCTTCCGTTCCCGGCCAATTGACCGTGTTGTAACGCCGTGGTGCAAAACCTGCTTAACGGCTTGGCGGCCGTCGGTCTCTTCCACGGATTTCAAAAACAAACGCTTAAAACATTATATTCAAGCGCACTGCCCCACAAAATGGTCAGGTTTTTTCCACCTGCCCATATTCCAACTCGACCGGAGTAGCCCGGCCAAAAATCGACACTTCCACTTTCAGACGCGCCCGCTCCTCATCCACCTCTTCAACAACCCCGTTGAATGAAGCAAACGGCCCGTCGGATACCCGAACCTTTTCACCCACATCAAAGCTGATAGAGGGCTTGGGACGATCCACTCCCTCTTGAACCTGCTGCAGGATTGCCTGCGCTTCAGCTTCGGAAATAGGAATAGGCTTGTTTTCCGATCCCAGAAAACCTGTAACCTTGGGAGTATTCTTCACCAGATGAAAAGTCTCATCGGTAAGTTCCATTTTTACCAGAACATAGCCCGGAAAAAATTTGCGCTCGGCATCAACCTTGCGACCTCGACGCACCTCCACCACCTTTTCGGTGGGAACGAGTACGTCTTCAAAATAATTATCCAGCTTCTTTGAAATAACTTTTTCGCGAATGGCATCGGCCACTTTACGCTCAAAATTTGAATAGGACTGAACTATGTACCAGCGCATGGCCATTATGGATAATCTCGCCTCTTAAACTTCATTATCGTCCGGCCAACAGCTTTTATAAAACCCGGCCGGATGATGAAAATTTCCTGAATTGCTAGCGAATAGACAGCAATAGTTGCACAAACCAAGCGATCACCTGATCAGCCAATAGAAAAAACATACTGGCCAGAAAAACCATTATCAAAACCATTATCGTCGAAATCAGCGTTTCATTTCTTGTCGGCCAGACCACCTTGGAAATTTCGATCCGAACCTGTTGAAAAAACTGTATTGGATTTGTTTTGGCCATATTGCCGACAACCTCTTGATAATAGTTCTTAAAAAAGCAGCTAAATCTGCCGACAAAATTCCGAAGTAAAATAAAATTCCGAATTTCCATAGGCAAACACCACACAAAACGAATGTGTGGCTTCCTCGGACTTATCTAGTTACTTGTTTCGTCAAAGGCAAGGCAAAAAACGCATCTTTTGCCTGTTAATGGATTTAATTATCCCGCCAATAAAAATCACATGAACAAATCAGCCGGCAAAACCTTAAAAATCCAGACACAACGGTCAGAGAACCATGGCAGGGGCGGAGAGACTCGAACTCACGACCCTCGGTTTTGGAGACCGATGCTCTACCAACTGAGCTACACCCCTTCATGGTCGCAACTGACTTAATTGCAAACATGATTTTGCGCAAGCCTTTTACGCTAAGACAGCTATAAAAGGACAACTCACAAAAAATCACCGCAATTATGCAAACTATACGCAGCATTAAATTTTAATTTTATATGGAAAATTCATGACATTTCGTGTGCCAAAATTTCTTTTAGTCACCATCTTTATATTTTTTACATTTTCCCTGCCCGCTATCAGTCAACCAATAATCGGCATGTCATTCCCACCAGTTAAAAATCAGGTTGAAATAGATTTTACCTTAACGCAGTTGAAAATGCTCAATATCAGCAATATTCGCATTGCCGAAAACTGGAAAAACCGCGAACCAGTACAAGGAAACTTCAACTGGTCCCCTTTGGAAAACCGCATCACGGCTTTAAACGAAGGCGGGATGAACATTCTTTTGACCATTCAGTCAGATGGACCCGATTGGGCCTGTGGGATTCGCAATTCAAAATCATGCCTGTTCAACGATTGGAATGATTTTGAACCATATTTGAAAGAATTACTTGAACGCATCGGCCCGATGTTAGACTCAATCCAGTTTGGCAATGAATGGGATAATCAGTTTGTCGGCACAGCAGAACAATTCCTTTCATTTCAAAACCTTTTTTATGATCTGGTGAAAAAATACCGTCCCGATCTGAATGTGGTTCTGGGGGGAATAACCACTCGCCCGCTGATATATGAGGCCATGTGCTTGGGTAATGTAAGAATTAATCAGGATGAATATCGCCTGCAACGCCCGATTGACCTTAACCAGTTCATTCAAGATGATGTCTGCACCCGCCAGCGCCAATCCTACGCCAGCGATTTAATGGATGTAAAAAACCTGCTGAGCAATGCCCGTTATGATATCGCTGACATTCACCTTTATGACACCCCTGATCTTTGGCCCCAATTTGTCACCCGTTTCAAATCCATGACAGATAAACCGGTCTATGTAACTGAATTTGGCGGCCCCAATCCCGACTTTGAACTTAGGGACCCAATCTATCAGGCCGGCCGACTAGCGACCTATTTGCAAACCATTTCACAGCTGCCGGTGCAGCGAGCTTATTATTTCAAACTCACCGATGGTGGCGACGCCTATCACGATCTGTCCGGCCTGTTTGACGAAAGGGGCAACCCAAAGCCCGCGCTTGAGGTTTTCAAAAACCGTTAAACGCAAATATTAATTTTTTGTATTACGGAGCAAAATCCACGGACCAAGAACTCACGGACAATGCCCAAAGCAAATCAGATAATCGTCCGGGTCAACAACCATTATTTCTGTACATCCATAGGATCTTTTAATCGGCCCGGCAAATATCGGCGTATTGCCAACTTTCAGCGATAATTCGGTTTTTTTCAGATCCTGCACCCAAAAATATACGTCACCAACCACATCACCGGGCGTATAATGACGGTTGGCAAGTTGACGGTTGGCGAGAGATTTTTTTCCGCCCTGCTTCAACATTATTGCCGCCCCTTCACACCTGACAATTGAAAAGGTGGGGTTTTCGTCCCAATCAAGCTTTGCCGCAACAAAACCCAATTGCTCAATATACCATTCTGTAGATTGCCTTAAATCAGCAACAATAAAAACAGCCGCCGTCGCAATACAGTTCGCCCCCATCATTTCCCCCTCCAAGTGTATCGTCACATATTGCCAGACAGTTACTGGCTAAATACTAGGGTCCAGACTCATTTAAATCCAATAGCATATAAGAGCTG
>JAKISW010000051.1 GCA_021648375.1 Devosiaceae bacterium | reverse complement strand
TATAGCGGCACTTCCCCGGATTTACTCCGGGGCCTCGTCAATGGTTTGAGGTCCCGGATCAAGTCCGGGACGGTATGCATAGAAGTAAATCCGGGAGACGGTTCAACAGTGGAAAGCCCCCCACCCCAGCCCTGCCCGTGAGGGGGAGGGGTTCAGCCGCCCGGTGCTTACAAAACATCCAGTTCCATTTCCTTCAATCGCTTCACCTCATCCCATATATTTGCCTCGCGGGTCGCAACGGGTTTGGAACGACGCGCTAAATCCGCGTTGTTCCAAATCCTGACCCTGCGGCAGCGCGCCGCATTGGCGGCGGCTCGCGTTGAAGCTCGCGAGACGAAGCAAAGATTACTCGCCGAGATGTGAATCCAGAACGTCTAGTTCCATCTCTCGTAATCTTTTCACTTCGTCTCTAAGCCTTGCTGCTTTTTCAAACTCCAGATTCGTCGCCGCTTCGCGCATCTGGGTTTCAAGGTCTTTGATAGTTGCGGCGAGGTTTTGTCCCACATGCACCTGCTCTTTGCCGTCTTTGCCAATGCCGGTGGAGACCGTAACCCGGTCATTTTCATAAACGCTATCAACGATATCCTTGATGTTGGATTTTATCGAAGTGGGGGTGATATTATGTTCCAGATTATAGGCGTGTTGCTTTTCGCGGCGACGGTCGGTTTCAGCCAGCGCTCGTTCCATAGAGCCTGTGATTTTGTCGGCATATAAAATCACCCTGCCATCCACATTGCGCGCCGCGCGGCCAATGGTTTGAATAAGCGAAGTTTCGGAGCGCAAAAAACCTTCCTTATCGGCATCCAAAATCGCCACCAAAGCACATTCGGGAATATCCAGCCCTTCGCGCAACAAGTTGATGCCGATCAGCACATCAAAGCCGCCAAGGCGCAAATCGCGGATGATTTCAATACGCTCCAGCGTATCAACGTCCGAGTGCATATAGCGCACGCGAATGCCTTGTTCGTGCATATATTCGGTCAAGTCTTCAGCCATTTTTTTGGTCAGCGTAGTAATAAGAGTGCGATAACCTTCCTTGTTGGTTTTGCGCACCGCGTCAATTACATCATCGACCTGAGTTCCGGCGGGGCGAATTTCCACCGGTGGGTCAATTAGGCCGGTGGGACGAATAATCTGCTCGGCAAAAGCGCCATCGGTCTGCTCCATTTCCCACTTTCCCGGGGTGGCCGAAACATAGACCGACTGCGGCCGCATGGCATTCCATTCTTCAAACCGAAGCGGTCGATTATCCATGCATGAGGGCAGGCGAAATCCATATTCGGCCAAGGTGGCTTTGCGCCTAAAATCACCGCGATACATGGCCCCGAGCTGGCCGATTGTCACATGGCTTTCATCAACAAAAATCAGCGCATTGTCGGGCAGATATTCAAACAGGGTGGGGGGCGGCTCGCCCGGTTGCCGACCAGTCAGGTAGCGGGAGTAGTTTTCAATTCCGGCGCAAACCCCGGTGGCTTCCATCATTTCCAGATCAAACAATGTGCGCTGCTCGATGCGCTGGGCCTCTAAAAAACGGCCTGCATTATTCAGTTCCTCAAGGCGGATTTTCAGCTCGGCCTTTATTTTTTTCATGGCCTCCAAAAGTGTGGGGCGCGGAGTGACATAGTGGGAATTGGCATAAACGCGCACGGTTTTAAGGTTTTGGATTTTTCTGCCGGTCAGAGGGTCGAATTCGGTGATGGATTCAATCTCATCGCCAAACAGCGAAATGCGCCATGCGGCACTGTCATAGTGGGCGGGGAATATTTCTATGGTGTCGCCGCGTACCCGAAAGGCACCACGGGCAAATCCGGCATCAGCGCGCTTATATTGTAAAGCCACCAGATCAATCAACATTTGGCGCTGGTCGATTTTCTGACCGATTTTGAGATCAAAAACCATGGCCGTATAGGTTTCTACCGAGCCAATGCCATAAATGCACGAGACGGAGGCGATGATGATTACATCGTCACGCTCGAGCACCGCGCGGGTGGCCGAGTGGCGCATGCGGTCAATCTGATCATTGATGGCGCTGTCTTTTTCGATATAGGTATCGGTGCGCGGCACATAGGCTTCGGGCTGATAATAGTCATAAAACGAGACGAAATATTCCACCGCATTGTTGGGAAAAAAGCTTTTGAATTCCCCATAAAGCTGGGCGGCAAGGGTCTTGTTGGGGGCCAAAATCAGGGCAGGGCGCTGAGTTTTGGCAATAAGTTGGGCGATGGTGAAGGTTTTGCCAGAACCGGTGACACCAAGCAGAACCTGATCGCTTTCCCCATTGTCTATGCCCTCTTTTAGTTCGGCAATGGCGCTTGGCTGATCTCCCTGCGGGGTGAAATCGGTGACAAGTTCAAAGGGGATTTCCCCTTGAGCTTTTTCCGGCCGCTCCGGCTTGTGGGGTGCCCAGGCGGGCGCCCCCTCCACGACTTCGCGGCCATGTTCGATTAGGTTTTGCAGGGCGGCGACGGTTGCTGTTATACCATCGCTGGTGGGTTGTCCGGCACCCCCGCCATTTGATACATTGCCGCCGTCGGCCCTTTCAGGGCCTTTGTTTGGTCTCACGCCGGCAGGCTTTATTTGTCTCGCGCCGACGGGCTGCCCGGCATCCCCGAAACTTTTTGCATCGCCGCCGTCAGCCCTTGCAGGGCTTTCCCCGGCACCCCCGCCGATTGGTTGGTGGTTGAAACCGGCCTGGGCGGGTTCTGCAAATCCATCCAGATTTGTTGGACGATCGACAGGATTGGCTTTGGATTTGGGACTTTTGGGCGACATGCCGGTGGGCGAGTCGGGAAAGGAGGTTTTGGTGGTGGCGCGTTTGGCTTCTTCTCTATCAAGTCGCCGTTTGTTTTTTAACCGCTCCTGGGGCAGGCGCTTGGATGCCTCAATATCTTCGGCCTTTTCGATCTCAGAAAAAAAATCCTCGATAGAAAATTCAGAATCGTCGGGAGTTTTTTTATCTGAGGTCATAAGTTTTCAGCTTGTTAGAAAGTGGTTTTTTCGTCTAACATATTGCGAACGAATACGGAACAATTTTGTCGTAATAAATGATACGATCAGGAAATTTACGGGCAATTGAAAGGCTATCGATGAACAATGCCGAGCTAGAGGAATATTTGCACAGCAATATTCCCATAACCAAAGCCATGCAGGTGGGGGTGGTGGAAATTGGGGGTAATCGGGTGATTTTGAGCGCTCCCCTGCTGCCCAATACCAACCATCGGGATACGGCGTTTGGCGGATCGCTTTCAACTCTGGCCATTCTTAGTGCATGGAGCCTGTTGCGCCTGAAAATGGATGAGAGGAACGCCAAAAATGCTCATTTGGTTATTCAGCGGCAAAATGTTGAATATCTGCATCCGGCGGTAATGGATTTTACTGCCAGTGCAATGCTGGCCAATGAGGATAAATGGCAGCGTTTTGAAAAGGTTTATGCGGCCAAAGGAAAAGCGCGCATTAGTGTTCAGGCTTCGGTCGAGGCCGGGGGTAAGGTTTGTGCCCGCTTTGTGGGGGATTTTGTGGTGTTGGCCAGCCCATAACTGTTTGCGGGCATTTCCACTCCCCAACAAGCGCAAAGCCCATTTATTGCTTGATAACCTGATTGCGCTAGGACTTTATCCCAAGTTCTTTTTATCTGGGAGTGCCTTTTTTAAAAAAGGCCAGGGGATTTTCATGTTTGTTGCATTTTTAATTACGCTGGCTTTGGTGGTGGCGTGTGTATTTATCCACTATGAATTGCTGCGTATGGTTTCGATTGCCATGCCCAAAATGCACGGTTCACACCGGCGGCGCCTATTGTCTGCCATCGGGGTGGTTTTTATGGCTCATATTCTGGAGATTTCGCTGTTTGCGATTGCGTTTGCCCTGATGCAACATCGCTGGGGGCTGGGAGAAATAGCTGGAGCCATTGAAGGAAGCTGGGTGGATTTTTTCTATTTTTCAGCCGCATCTTATACAACCCTTGGCATGGGTGATCTGTTTCCAACCGGGCATTTGCGTTTTGTTGCGGCGATTGAATCTCTGACCGGTTTGATTTTAATCGCCTGGTCAGCCTCATTCACTTATCTGTCCATGAATAAATTCTGGGATATGCGCGAAACCAAATGATATTTGAGGGAATTTTGTCTCAATAAAAAAAGGGCCGCCTGACAGGGCGACCCAAAGTTTTAATCAATATTTTTTTTTGGATTATATTTTGTGGTTTTGTTACTTAATAATCCAACGCTGGGTATTGTTGTTCTGGTTGGGGCGTGTCACAGCGGACCAGTCATTTGCTGCGCTGGAATGGGCATCAAGGTAACGACCATTGCTCCGCTGTTGGATGGTATAAGTATCATTACCAAGTGAGGTCAGAATCCAACGCTGGGTATTGTTGTTCTGGCTGGGACGTGTCACGGCGGACCAGTCATTTGCTGCGCTAGTGTGGGCATCAAGATAACGATTAGTGCTCTGCTGTTGCAGGGTGAATACTCCTCCACCAAGCGGAGTTATGATCCAGGCCTGAGTAGCGTCGAATTGACGAGGGCGGGTGACAATGTTCCATTGAGTTTCTGGGTTGCTAAAGTTGGCTGGTGGGCTGGTATAGGCATCAAGATAGCGCCCGTTGCTCACTTGTTGAATTGTATAAACACCGTTTAGTTGAACAGGTGCAGGTTCCGGCGCAGGGGGAGGAGCAGGTGGGGCAGGTGGCGGGGGAGCAGAGTTGTTGATAATTGCTCCGGCAATGGCACCAAAAATTTCAATCGCGGCGGCAGCTGCTGCATCATCTGCAGCACTGGGGGCAGGGGCAGGCGCGGCAGGGGCTGCTTCTACTGCCTGAAGGAAGTTGCCGGAGACCCAGCCGTCTGGGCCGGTTTTTTCAACATAACACCAGCCACCCTGACATTCGGTGACGTTAACCGCCTGGCCAGCGTGCAAGGCATCGACTTTAGCAAAGGTGACGCCGGGGCCTGATCTTACGTTGACAGCTGACTTTGCCGTGGCAGGAACCGCAAATGCTGTGATTGTGGAAGCGACCAGCATAAATGTGGCAGCTGCTATAACATTAAAGAGCTTTGGAGTTTTCATAGTTTTGTATCCCTTAATTTTTCTGGTGGCTGACATTAAAATCATGCCACATCAATAAAATCATCTAAGCAACTAACGAATGAACGGGCGCTGAACAAATCGTTTATGAAAATGATAGTACAAACGAAAAGAATTTTTAATTTAAAAAGCAACAATTTGAAATAAAACTTCAATAATATTTTCCACATTAAGTTTAATGTTGTTTAGGAACTGTCCTTAAAAATTATTGTTTGTTTTTTTGAATATAGCTGGCTGTTTGTTATGGCTGGAGTGCATTGATCTGTTTGAGAGGTTTTTTATTGATAGTTTATTTACGGATTTCACATGTAGTTGCAGATGAGGCGGTTGTTGTTTAGGGTTCTGTCCCTAACCCTTGATATGTAGGGCATGCCGGCTTAATTTTTTTTGAGGGGACTATTATGATTAAAAGAAGAACTGTTGTTTTTTCCGGACTGGCAGCTTTGGCGGCACCCGGTATTTCACTTGGCCATGAAAAATTTGTGCCGGATCCTAAATATATGCCACAGCGGGTGCCTTTTTCCGGCTATCCGCTTGGTAGCATTGTTGTGGATCCGAAAAATTTCTTTTTGTATCTCGTTGATGCGGGAACCTCGGCGCGCCGTTACGGTGTTCGGGTTGGCCGGGCCGGTCTTGCATGGACCGGGGAGGCGACAATTCAGCGTAAAGCTGAATGGCCGCGCTGGACGCCAACCAGAAATATGATCCGCCGCGAACCGGAAAAATACGCAAGATTTGCCGATGGAGTGCCGGGAGGTCCGGATAATCCGCTGGGTGCGCGAGCCCTGTACCTCTTTCGAAATGGTCGGGACACCTATTATCGAATTCATGGCACCAATCAGCCATGGACCATCGGCAAGGCGGTTTCAAACGGTTGCATCGGTCTGACCAATGAATATGTGCAAGACCTTTATAGCAGAGTTCCCATAGGCACTATTGTGACAGTGCTTGGCTAATTTATTTTATGACTGTCTGGCCCTGTCAGCAGGGCCAGACCCTAGTTTTCCTGTATGGAACCCTGCCGATAAGACGTGTTATCATATTTCAAAATATAATTTCTTGCGTTGCCGACATGATCGTTGGTGACGCATTTTATGTCATAAAAACCAAAAGAGCTGGTTTTCAGGATCTTAAATTCCTGGTTGCACTGGAATGTGCCCAGATTACCAATTGAAAAGCGGTTTCTGACCGCAATGGTATATAAGGCCACATCATCATCAATAACAGCATAGATCATAATCTCGGTTTGCTGAGCGGGCATAGGCTCAACCTCCAGATTTGGCCATGCAATAAAGACCTGGCCCGAAGATTTTTCAAACTGAGCAAAAGCTGTGCCGGAAAAGGAAATAAACAGGATAGCGAACAGGGCGCGTAAATTTATCTTTGGAAAAGGCATCTGAGCTTCCTTTGCTTTTGGGCGTTAAAGGAACGGACCTGAACAAAGGTTAGCTAAAAATGATGGTTATTCCAATGGCTCATATTGTCGCTAGGCTCAGGACCTGTTAAATTTGCTTCCATGCTTTATCTGGAAGCGCTTAGGCTGCGCCACTCTTTTAGTGGTCGCGCTGTTGTTTTACCTCGCTCGCGCCAGTTCGCTTCACTCACAGCTCCGCGGGGGCGGCCAAATTATTGGCCGGCGGCAACTTGTGCCGCTTGGCGGATAACTGCAAGAACACTTTTGCTGGCAGCGCTCTTTAATATTGGTCGCGCTGCCGAAGCGCAAAACCGGCTCCCACTTTTGCTGGCAGCGCTCTAATTAATACACACGCCAGGAGCTGGCAGAGTTGCTGAGCAGGCGTTGCATTTTTGGGGTGCTTTGATCAATCAAAACGCATAGGGAAGAAAAATCGCGATCCCTGCAAAGGTTTACAGATACGCCAGAGCCTACCGAAACCGAAGAAATTTTATTATCCCAGCCTAAAAGCGCCAAATCCCTGGCAACGTTTCCAGATGACAGGCAAACGGAGCTACCAGAATAATTTTCCCCGTCAAAGAGGCATATTTCTCCATCGCCGCCACGACCGGTATTAAATTTTGGACCGGAAAATGCGCTGCTGGCGGTTTGGCCGAAACTGATATTGTCTATGGACAACCACCCTTCAGAACCCTCAATTGTGCACCAGCGGTTTGTGCATCTGGTAATCGCAATTTTCTGTCCCTCAAACACGCTGCTTTGGGTCGGATTATAGCGAGTGCCTGGCCCCGATTGCAGGGAAACTGAAGCCAGAGCCCATGCGGGGTTTGAAGCTGCGTGAGCCTGAACCGCAGTTGGTAAGGCAAGCATTGCAAGAAGTGAGAAAAAAATTATCAGAATTCTTTGCGCAGTGATTTGCATTTGCTTCCCCTGGTTTTTTTACAGCAGATTGCCCGGTGTTGGCTATGTGGTACATATGTGTTGACCCTAGACTTTTAAATAGCGGCTTCCAAGCTTCATTTTATTTTTAACAAGTGAATTTTTTATCTTTCAAGTTCTTCATTAAAAAAGGGCCGCTCTTTAGCGACCCTTAAAAATCTATATTGGTTCATCTTATCCTTGGAAGGCTTTAGTTCCAGGTTTGGAAAGAAGATGTCTTGTTATTAATTTGGAACGGCAGATTGGAGCGGTTGGAGCTATAGCCAAAGCATATCCCACCATAGTTCCAGTTTCTGCAGAGTTGCACTTTGGCACCGCCAAATACCCGGAACGAAGAAATCTTGTTGTTCCAAAATCCAGTGAGCTGCCTGTTGTTAGAGCCGGAATTCACACAGAATTGGGCACCGGTATAGTTGGCACCATTATAAAAACAGACCTTTGGAGCCTGTGGGGGAGGCGGTGGAGGGGGTGAATTGCCGATGGTAATTGAAAAGGATGGTCCGCCGGAATTACCGGAATTAATTGAAAAACCAAAGTTTACCGCCGGGTTACCAGGGCGAGTGGTGCTACCGCCACCGCCGCCAACTCTGGTCAGATAATTGCCTGATACCCAGCCATTGGGGCCGGATTTTTGCACATAGCACCAACCGTTTTGGCATTGGGTTACGTTTACTCTTTCGCCACGGTGAAGGGTGTCTACCCTGACAAAGTTTACACCGGGGCCGGTGCGCACGTTCACGGCGCTTTTGGCAACAGCCGGCACCGCAAGTGCTGCCATAGTCGTAGTTAAGAACGCGGCCATAGCAGCTGCGATAAATATAGTGAATTTGTGGGTTCTCATGTTTTATACTCCCGTTGATTTGCAGTGGCTGGCAAATTCTTCAGAGCTTTAGCCACGTTTATAGTTGCAAATAAGCAGTTTCAACATGAACGGGCGCTGAACGGGATTTTGTGATGTAAATTATTGCGGGAGAAATTTTGCAATTCAGAGCCTAAAAATAAAACGCGCCGTCTCGAAATTTAGAGGCGGCGCGTTTTTATTGAGAGTGAGGGCTTGTGACCCTCACCGTTGTTTTGGCGATTTAGTTGGCCCAGGTGGTATAACCAATGTTCATGGTATTTCCTGAATATGAGTTTAAACGGAACTCAGAAATACGACCCTGATTGGTTTTTACGCAAACATAAGAGCCAACGGGAACTGTCCATAAGGGCAGGCGGTTGGTTGTAAATGTTGCCGCCGAACAGCCAGCAAATCCACGTTGAGCACCACCGGAGAATGAAATCTGCGCTCCGTTTCTCGGGGTCAGATATTTTTCTGCCGAGGTTACTGCCTCATACCAAAGGTCTGCACCTGGTCCTGCATTAGCATTGCCATTATCCAGATTAATCAGGAAGGTCTGCTGCAATGACACCAAAGAGGTGGAAAATGTAACAGGGGCCAGAGTGCCGGTATATACCCGCAGCGATGATGCTCTGTTATTTATAGCTCCAGGAAGATTGGGGCGTGAGTTGGTGTAGTTGCGACACAGGCCATTCAGATTGTTGTTTCTGCACAATCTGATTTTGGCATTGCCATATAATCTTACCGAAGAAATCCGGTCATTAAACACAGGTCCAATGGCATTAACCGTAGACACACTTCTGCACATTTCGATGCCGGAATAGTTTGCACCAGTATATACGCAGGCCCTATCCGCAACCGGTGGTGGCGGAGGAGGTGGTGGCGGAGGAGGTGGTGGAGGTGGAGGTGGTGGAGGTGGAGGCGGCGGGGCAGGACTGTCTCCACAGGTTATGGAAAATGTTGGCCCGTTTGGTCCAAGCACCAGACCAAAGCTACAATCCGGATCGGCTGGAGAAGGAGGCGGTGGAGGAGGAGGAGGAGGCGGTGGCGGTGGCGGTGGTGCTGGCGGAGTCGGGTTTTGCAGATAGTTGGCGCTTACCCAGCCGTTCGGTCCGCTTTGCTCAATGTAGCACCAGTTGGAGACACATTCAGCAACGTTTACGTTCTCTCCTGCGGCCAGAACATCCAACACTGAGAAATTGGTTCCGGGGCCGCTTCTGACGTTAAGCTGTACGGTTGAAATTGCCGGTGCTGCCAGAGCCGCAACAGCAGATGCCGCAAGCCCAACAGCTGCGGCAACACAAATCAAAGTTTTTCTTAATATGGTCATAATGTTTATTCCCCTCAATTAAATTCGATTTAAGCAATTGGGCAATTTCAATTCTGCACAGCAAAACATCTGAAATCGCCTTTTTGATGGGTAAAGGCTATTATGTGGTGTCTGAACCAGTTCTGAACGTAATGTTCAGTGTCGTTTCCATATGATTTTTCTTAAATTTTGCACCAGTTTCAGGCAATCCTCCCGGCTTGCATCGTCACAAATTTATCTGACAGTACTCACTAAAACTTGAGACGACAAATATTATTTGTAAAATTGCTTTTTTGGGGGGCGAGGCTGAGAAATAGAGAGGGAATACTTTAAATATAAAAAGAAAATACTTAAAAACGACGTCACAGCCCCAGCTTGTTATAGAGCGACTTTTACAATGGCCGAGTGTTTTTAATTTTTGGCATCATCTTGATGTGTTAAATATTTTTCAATGTATTCCTGCGGATTTGAAAAGAATCGCGCCATAATTCGAAAATGATTGGTGTGCTCTGCTACGCATTCCTCTATTCCGTTTTCGTTAAAATTATACAGTTGGATTTCTGGAATTGACATAAGTATTGGGGAGTGTGTTGCGATAACAAACTGTATATTCCCCTCATCCACCAAATCTACAATTAAGGCAAGCAATGCTAATTGCGAAGCAGGGGAGAGAGCGGCTTCTGGTTCATCCAGAATATATATGCCACCTCTGACAATGCGATTGGAAAACAATGATAAAAAAGCTTCGCCGTGGGAACGGGAATGAAGAGAAGTGCCCCCGTAGGGGCCGTAAACTCCCTCTCCAAACTCTTTCGATTGATCATCAAGATATGATGCAAAGTTGTAGAAACTATCTGCGCGTAGAAAGAAACCTTTTGAAACTTTTTTCTTCCATGAAAATGTAATTTTATCTTCATATTCGATGCTTATATTTTCTCGGTTTTTGTATATGTTATTTTGACTGCCCCCACTCAAATTAAATTCGCAATTGTAAGCAAGAGCTTCTAAAAGTGTTGATTTTCCGGTTCCATTTTCCCCGGAAAACACAATAACCGGCTTTTTGATTTGCAAGGTTGGACATTTAATAAAGGCCGGCAAGGATACTGGAAAATCGTTTTTGTTTGCTGTGTTTTTGAATCTGATTTCTTTTAGAAAAGGTGCTTGCTTCATACTTCTCTTCCTGTGTACCTGCATTGTCCGTGAAAACCTTTAATAGCCATAGATTGAACATGTTTTATGATGAAGATGCAGTGTACCGCAATATTCGAAGAATAAATCGTTAAAACATGAAAAGAGGTAAAAATGCTAGCAAAAATGGTTACTATCATCCTGCTTTCGCTTACTATGGTATTTGTTACTCAGCCATCTTTTTCAGGAGTTTATACTTGCAGTACTTGCTCTGCTCCACATGGCAATTTACAAGGTAACGGTATATGTGTGTCGTGCAATGAAAAAGCAGGAATTCAACCAGACGCTGCCAGGTAATTTCGATATTAGTTAATGTAATTTCGATATTAGTTAATTGTTAGTTTGCGCAAGCTGCTGGCGACGCAACTTGAGGAAGGCAGAAATGGCTTCCTCGCTATATCCAAGTAGTTTCCCAATATTTTTTTCACAAGAAAGTTGTTCTTCACCGCTTGTTGCAAATGATTTGGTCAGGTGTGCGATAAATTCATTTTTCATATGTTCTTTGCCTCTTAAATAATAAATTATTGTAGTTGGAAGTTCATCGATATTTTGTACTGATGATAGCGTCTTTTTAGAATAATATTTTGTTTTATCTTTCCATTCATATCTACAGATGCTTCCATCCGCTACATATTTAGCAAATTTCTCTTGTGGGTCCATTTCCGGGAAATATGCAATTTGTTTTTTTTTCTCAATCATCAAAGAAAGTTCTTTACCTTCATGGGGCCCAATCAGCGGGTTTTTTATATATGACATTGATTATTTCCAGTTTTAAAGAAGCAGGCCTCAGTATTTAAATTAGGCGGATGATGCCGCAAGGCCAATAGCTACGATAACAGAAATCAGAGTGTTTCTGTAAATGTTCATTCCCCTCAATTAAATTCGATTTTAGCAATTGGGCAATTTCAATTCTGCACAGGCAAAACATTTGAAACCGCCTTTTTGATGGCTGAAGGCTATTATTGGTGTCTGAACCGGTTCTGAACGTGATGTTCAGTGTCGTTTCCATGCGATTTTATTAAGTTTAGCACCAGTTTCAGGCAATCCCCCCCGGCTTGCATCGGCACAAATTTATCTGACAGTACTCACTAAAACTTGAGACGACAAATATATTTGTAAAATTGCTTTTTGGGGGGCGAGGGTGGAAAAGTTCATTGGCTTTTAGAGAAAGGCCGCTTGAATGGGAACCAAGGCAGAACTATATCATGACAGGTCCATTTTGAAGGTACACAACTCTTGAACGATAACATTTATCATGATTTTCCGACTGATAGCGGATATCTGACACAGATAATTCAGAAAAAATATATTACAGCCGCAGTGGCTGACGGCGTGCTACCAAAAGATGCTCATCGTATGTCTGATGTAATTTCTTTATCTGCGTCAAAGGACATCAGGAAACCCATTCAATTCTGGCAACTATATTCTGTCCTTGGCCAGGATCGTATTGTTGGCATAGTCAGTGAATTCTATAAACGGGTATTTGCGGATGAGCCGTGGTTTAGCTCTGTCTTTAAGCGTGTTGGTGGTATGGATCATCATATCGGGACCCAAGCGAGCATGTGGATCGACGTCATGGGTGGGGGGGCCTACTATAATGGTGGGGAGTTCAGGATTAATTTTCATCATAAACACAATGCCCATCAACTTATGGATCAAAAGGGTGCAAAACGGTGGGCTGAATTGATGGTTGAGACGCTGGAGGCATGTGATGGTTTCATGACGGATGATCCGCGTGTTCGCATAAGTATCAATACCTTCCTCGCTTATTTCTTTGATAAATATGCAAGTGAATTTGGTTTTGAAAACCGTGAGACATTTGGTGCCACCAACCCGCCTCTAGAGCATAGGTTTTGATTGGATCAAAACCTATGCTCTAAGTCTTTGTTTTGTCGCGTTTTCGAACCGGATAACCGGGCCCACTTATCCTGAAAACGCTCTAAGGCGCAAAGTCAATTTCATGAACATGACATCTGATGCAATCGAGGCAATGTCTGAAGAGGAATTGAGGGATGCGCTAACCGATCGCGATATCGATATCTCTGGCCATCAAAATAAGGGCGAGTTGGTGAACAAGGCTTTGAATTTATGATGTTTGACTAATGATTATTGCCCTGGTGTCCATTGGTAGAGTGTATCTAGTTGATCAGCTGAAACAAATTCGAATTCGCAGGATTTATAGAATTTGTTTGATGGGCTTGTGTTTAAGGCCGAGAGGCGGATCGGCAATGAAACAATAGTTGCCTCCCTCTTTAGATCGTGGATAATTCTGCGACCGATACCGCGGCCTTGAAAGCTGGCAATAACGTAAAGATGGTCCAGATACAGGTGGTCGGTTTTTTTCCGAACGACAAAAAACCCGGCAATCTTTTCTTCCACATATATAATTTTTGTGTCTAAGGGTTGAAACGAGCTGAGAAAGCGGTTTCTGGCGCGCTCCGGATCAAATCGGCTTGCAGCTTGCAGGCTGGGGCGCATTGCTTCGACACGTATTTGAGCAAGTTGTTCTGCGTCAGTATTATTTGCGGTTTCAACTCGCAGAATACCCTTAAACATTATCTGCTCCGCAGTTGTAAACATTATTTGCTCCGTCGATGGTATAATTTCATTTAGCTAAGTTAGCTCGATCCAATGCCATCTGATAGTTCGAAATTGCCCACTTTGTCCGCATTGTTACGCACCTAAAATTAGCTGGTTTTTGAAGGACAAGCAGGATGCATTGAGCCTGTTCTACCAAACAAAATCAAGTCAGGTTCGCGGAGCTTCCCACAATAAGACGATAGAGGAGGGCTGAAAGTTGCTCCAATTCATCTGTTTCCCAACGATCCTGAAAAACGTACCCAGCCTGCTTTGAAAAGGTTGTTTGCGCCTCGCTTAGCTTTGTTCGCCCGGCCTTTGTAATCGCGACAAAGGCAAATCTTGCATCGCGGGCGTCGACCTCTCTAATCACCACGCCTATCTTTTCCATCGGGGCTACCATCCTGGTCACAGTGGATGCGCTTACATGCATTCGTTTTGCCAATTCCACTCGAGGAAAGCGATTGTTGGTTGCTTGATCCAAATGCATCAGCAAGAAAAATTCATTTACCGAGATGCCATGAACAGCAGAAAACTCACCTGAAAGTCTGGCGCGAAATTCATCTGCAGATTGCAACAGCCTGAGGGCGTTTATACTAGAAAGATTGTCCATAGCAGTTTTATAAATCATATTGCTTGCATATGCAAGTATTATGCGCCATGAAATAGAAACTTTTCAAGGCAATGAGGATCACTATGGATTTCGAACTTATTTTTTCAGTCGTTGGAATGATGGCGATGTTTGGGTGGCTGACGCTACTTTTCTCGCCATTGATACCGCGATGGTCTGACCAGATCGCTGGTCATTTAATACCAGTTGCGCTGGCATTGGGCTACACCGTCATTTTGGTCTTCTTTCCAGCTCAGAACAACGGTGGCTTTGGTAGCTTTGCAGATGTGAAGCAACTGTTCACCAGCTCGAATGCGTTGATGGCAGGCTGGATCCATTTCTTAGCATTTGATCTTGTTGTTGGGGCATGGATTTGCCGTGAGGCCAGAAAGCATGATATTAAATTCTGGATGGTTGTTCCCTGCTTGCCGGTTACATTTATGTTTGGACCGGCCGGATTTCTTTTGTTCTCAGCAGTGCGGGGACTGAAATTTGTGTCAGTACGTGCAGCATAGTGATTTTGTTTGTGCCGTTTTAATCATGGATGAATTATGGATTTGCATGCCTGAAAACCAGATCTTCTGGGTCTAGGCGGGGTGCTTTTTCATCTAACTCAGCGCCCAGCCGTTCTGCCAAACTGATAGAGCGAGAATTTTTTGGATCTATGTAGCTAACGAGAGTTTTTAGGCGACGTGTTTTAAAGGCCCAGTTTCGAAGGGCCTTTGCCGCTTCAAATGCGTAGCCTTTGCCTTCAGCGTTGGCGTAAACAAGCCATCCCAGTTCATGCTCGGGAAAGAGCGGTCCATGGTTGATGCCTACCTGACCGAGGCAGATGCCAGATTTTTGTTCCTCAATCATTAATGCACCATGCCCCATCAGTTGCCACTGAGCAATGTCGTGACAGAACCATCCCCAGGCAGCTTCCTTTGAAAATGGTCCCCCCATATGGACGGAACGCTTCGAAAGCGCCAATTCGGCATATGCGGGCCAATCCTCAATTGTGGGCGGGCGCAGGGAAAGTCTCTCGGTTTTTATAGTTAGGATCGCTGTCATTTTGTGTATCTTCAAAAATTACCGAACTTTCATGGAATGAAAGAGTTTGTTGCCATATATGTTGTTCTGAAGTGTATTTAAGTTCAAGCTCTATTGTTGTTCGAAACAGGATGTTTCACCAAATGTTCCAGTCGCAAAAGAAATTGATATCGTGATTGAAAACCCCACTTTTACAATTCCAAATACAAACATTCAGATATTGGCAGCGCTCGACGATCTTGATTTTTTCGATACGCAATCAGTGCAATTGCCCAAAAATTTAACTGCTCTTGAGGCATGGGAAATAATTATGGCCAACCCGATGCCAATGCTCAAGCTGGCAATTGGTATTAGAGACGTTATTTCGTCGATGTTTGGCGTAAAGAAAGTTGGCGGGTTCTCAGGAAATATTCCAGAATCCGTCACGGTGGGTCAAATGCTTGATTTTTTTCTTGTGGAATA
>JAKISW010000001.1 GCA_021648375.1 Devosiaceae bacterium | reverse complement strand
AGTTCCTGATTTCCAGAAATATCAGTTTCAGTTTGCAAAATTTCAAAGCCATCACCAATTGAAATGCGATTGTTCAGGTCAACATCATAGGAATATAGTGATACGATCTTGTCGATTTTTTCGTTATCTAGGTTATATTTACGAGCGGTTTCCCAAATCGAGCGGTATATTGTGGGCAGGTTGTTGACGTTAATTTCTTCGAAATCCTCTTCAGGAAATTCTATATCAGGGGGAGCCAATCCCAGCACATAGCGGCCGGTATCGGTTAGTGCCACTGTTGCCCGATGAGTGTCGCCTACATATATGGAAGTGCGATAGGGGATCAAAGTATCATTAGTTCGATTGGGACCAAAAAGAATGCGTAAATGGGAATTTGCAGGCATGATGGCAGATGGGAAAACATTTTTTAGCGCATCAAGCACAGCGGCGCTCATATTGGCGGTGAACCCGTTTTGAGCCAATGCCTGGGCAAAGTCTGTGTCCTCGCGAAAAGTAAGAATGCGTTCTGAGCGGCCAAGAATTTTATCTGAAACAAGGGTGGTCTTCGCCATTGTTGTTAGATTTTCAATCTCTCCGAAAATGGCATTGGAGTTGGCAGAAATACCACTGTTTAACTCAATAATTGATCCATTCTGAGCTGCATAGCCAAGGGCTGTGATATCTGAGGGTGAATAAGAGCTTTCAAGGCTAAGTTGGGCAAATTCTGCCGCACCAACATCACTTACGATCCTTGGAGGAGGGCTGTTCAGGGGCAGTTCTGTATTCCTAATGGTTATTTCACCCTCGACATTTGCACCGTAAATATCTGTTGAAATCAGATCTTCGCTCAAGGGCTCACCCTGAACTGAAGTGCGCCGAAGCAATGCTACCGGATCATATTCTGGAATTTCAAGGGACAAGGAGGTGGCAACGGTGGCAAGTGTTGCCCTGATACGATCAAAGGGTTGTTTGCGAATGCGCGAAATTCCCAAATCATCAACACGAACACTTGCTTCGATAATTTCGCGCTCTGAGCGGGTTTGAGCAACAGGGCGCAGGCGTTCGGTTTTACCAATTGAGGAAAAATCGCGTACCGAGGTCTCGGTCTTAATTTGCAAGGCATCATAGGGAGTGGAAAAAGTGTCCTGCCCAAGAAACGAAACATAAAGGGCACCGCCCATAAGCAAAATAGAAGTCAGCCCGGTCATAATGGCCCCGGCAAGCCATGACAAAGACAGCTCACGCCCTTGAGGAATATCTCCCTGGGTGGACTGTGACGTCAGGGCGACACTGTCTTCGTAGCCATTTTCCCGCAGCATGGCGGCATGGCGAATTGACTGGTCTTTGTTCACTGCTATCTCTAAATTCCATGATGCCCCGGTAATAACAGGGCTTGCCCAATGCGAATTATTTTAAGGTTTATAAATTGTATAAATGCTTGCTGCCAGCAGAATCTGTTCACAATGTGATTAAGAGCGTTTCCATTATTTGTCTCGCGGCTCGCACCGCTTTACCAGTGACGCTTAAAAAGCTACTGGCAAAGCTGAGCCTGCGACGCGCGCCGCATTGGCGGCGGCGGCACTTGTGCCGCTTACTTGCACACCATTGAAAAAGTTTAACTCAACTTAGCACTTCACCCTGCGGGTGTTTTCTTGGCAGCGCTTTGGCTTCGCTACTCTTTTAGTGGTCGCGCTGCCGAAACAAAAAACCGCAATAGCGCTTTTTCTGGCAGCGCTCAGGTATCTTTAGGCTGCCAATCGGGCCAATCAACCACATGGCCTTCCCATTCTCCAGCTCTAACATCCTGCTCGTCCACCGTGCGGCCGCGCACTGAAACCCCTACTTTAACGATTGCCTGGGTATTTCCACAGACCAGAGGATGCCACCAGGCCAATCCCTTTCCCTCAGCTATTCGCCGATAAGCACAGGTTTTGGGAATCCATGGAATTTTGCCTGCATTCTCAGGGGTGATCTTTATGCAGTCCGGGACAATTTCCTGCCGGTTTTCATAGTTGGAACATCTACATGTCTGGGCATCAAACAACAGGCAGTGCACGTCTGATTTAAATACTTCACCGGTGTCCTCATCTTCCAGCTTAATCAAACAGCAACGCCCGCAACCATCGCAAAGTTTTTCCCATTCTGAAGGGGTCATTTCCTCCAGAGTTTTTTCTTCCCAGAACGCCATCGAAACTCTAATTTTAATGAAATATCGTAATTGTTATAGCAATAAAAACTTCTGTCATGATATAGCACAAAAACAGGCAATTCATAAGTAGAGTAAAATACATCCAATTTGGTAAAAACCACACTAACTGGTTAGACTAAAATTCGATTACCTGTTTCAGGAAAAGATTTTGCAAGACCCGTTTTATAACAAACACCAACGCAAAAAATCAGCACCACTTCTTGCCGCTGACGCATGGATTGACTCTTCAATTCATGACTTTGTCCTATCGATCGGAGCCACTTACACCCGATTTCAGGATTTCATGTCAATATTTCATGTCTATGGAATCAAACGCTGGTTCGTTGAAATATTTTCAGACGGCTTAAGTTTTTTAACCATTGGTCTTGTGCTTTTGACCGCTTTAGCGCTTCCGGCATTTGATGCCACAGCCTATGGCGGATTTAACAAGGCTGAGGATTATTCAGTTATTTTTCTGGATCGTTATGGCAACGAGATAGGCAGACGCGGCATCAGAACCGATGATTCTGTAGAACTTGATATGCTGCCCGATCAATTGATCAAAGCAACATTGGCGACCGAAGACCGAAGATTTTATATTCATTTCGGGATTGATGTGGTGGGTACGTTTCGGGCCCTTTTAACCAATGTGCGGGCCCAATCAGTGGTCGAGGGCGGCTCATCAATAACTCAACAACTGGCAAAATTACTATTCCTTAGCTCTGAACAGACAATTGAGCGCAAAATCAATGAAGCTTTTTTGGCCATATGGCTGGAAGCCCGCTACACAAAAGACGAAATATTAAAACTATATTTTGACCGGGCCTATCTTGGGGGAGGTAATTTTGGAGTTGCTGCCGCCTCGGAATATTATTTTGGCAAATCGGTCCGCGACATAAATCTGGCCGAGGCTGCAATGCTTGGGGGCATGTTCAAGGCTCCATCAAGATATGCTCCTCACATTGATCTGGCGGCAGCCAGAGCGCGGGCCAATGATGTTTTATCTAATATGGTCGAGGCGGGTTATCTGACCGAGGGGCAGGTTACGGCGGCCCGAAGAATTCCCGCCAGGGCAATCGAGAGATTTGATGATATCGAATCTCCAAATTATTTTTTAGACTGGTCGTTTGAGAGAGTAAAAGAAATCGTTGGCAATAGTGAGGCGGTTGGGTTTGTTGTGCGAACCACAATTGATCCCGTTTTACAGACCTATGCCGAACAGGCGGTGACCTCAATATTGCGTGAAAACGGGGAGCAATATGATGTGGATCAGGCCGCAATTATAGTATCGGACCCGGCGGGAGCCATCCGCTCAATGGTTGGTGGTTTAGACTATGGATTAAGTCAGTTTAATCGAGCCACCGATTCTGCACGTCAGTCTGGCTCGTCTTTTAAGCCATTTGTTTATGCAACCGCTTTTGAAGAATTAGGATACACTCCTGCCACGGTGGTTTCCGATCAGCCCGTTTGCATTGGCAACTGGTGCCCACGCAATTACGGCCGCTCCTACAGGGGCAATGTTAGCCTGATGACAGCTCTAACAAGGTCTATAAACACTGTTCCTGTAACGCTTTCTATTCGTACCGGGCGCAAACCAATTGCCGAAATGGCCCGGCGTTTGGGCATAACCAGCGATTTTGCGGTTACCAGATCGCTGGCGCTTGGTGTTGCCGCCACGTCGGTCATTGATATGAATTCCGCCTTTTCGGTATTTGCCAATGGCGGATATAAGGCCACCGCTTATGGCATTACCTCGATTGATACTTTACGTGGGGAAAGCGTTTATGAATATGACAGTTCAAAAGAATTTACCGAGCGTCTGATTGAAGAAAGAACAGCCAGATTCATCAATACAATTTTGCGCAATGTGGTTACTTCCGGAACAGGTAGGCGTGCCAATGTGGAGGGGGTGCCGGCAGCCGGAAAAACCGGAACGACGTCATCTTCAAGAGATGCATGGTTTGCCGGTTATACGGGGAATTATGTGGCTACCGTATGGATGGGCAATGACAATTTTCGCGCCACAAACCGGCTTACCGGTGGTCGGCTGCCAGCAATGATCTGGCAAAAATTCATGGAGTTTGCCCACACGAACATTGAAGTTAAACCCCTGTTTGGTGTAGATTTTGAGCCAAGAGCATTTGCCAGTGTTAGCGACGCAAACGAAGGGGAAAACCCTGAAGAGGAAAGGCCGCCCAACCTTACTGCACCGGCAGCACAAAAACTATTGACGCTAATTGATGTTTTTGGGGACGCCTTAAAGCAACAACAAATCTACGCAACAAATCCAGAAGAAATTCCAGACCCCGTAATTGGGCCAAACCCACCCGATATACCCATTGCTCAAGTGGAAACAATAAATTGAGATTTTTGTTTAATTTATTTTTATTTCTTAGCGTCGCGATGCTGGTTGGTTTCGGGTTGAGTTATCTTGCTCTTGAAAAAGGCGGTGTCTGGGGCACTTTGCGCATTGGTCCCTGGGTTGCATGGACAGAAATTGGCTCACCAAATCCTGATCCTTATACTAAGGCCTATGCGTCCAGAACCGGTGCTCTGGAAATGACCCGCGCTGAAGGGATTAAATTTATCGCTGAAGTTGACAGTGATGGAAATAACCTGCAGCGCAACTGCTCTTATCGAATTGATGGCAGCACCCCTGAAGCAACATTGTGGACCCTCACCGCAACCGAAAAAGATGGCACTTCCATAGCGGCGCAGTGGGGCTCAATTGCAATGAATAGCGCTCGAGTAAACCGGGCTGAAGATGGGTCGTTTGCTATAAATGTGGGACCGTATCTGGCCAGCGGTAACTGGCTGGAAATTGCTGGTGAGGGCAATTTTATACTGGTGTTAAATTTTTATGATTCTTCTATTTTTTCCGTAGCCGATATGCAGGGAAATACACTACCGGCGATAATTGAAGAGCGTTGTGATGTTTAGAGCACTTATGTGGATAATTGCTGGCGGAGTGCTGGGCATTGTTGTGCATCTGGTGACGATATTAAGTCTTCCGTCTCTGGCCTCTGAGAGCGTATGGGATAGGGTTTTATCGCTGGACAGTTTTGAAAAAATTGTGGTTCTTGACGATGTTTCCTACAGCTCACCAAATCCACTACAACTGGATCCGGAGCTTTTATACGGCATTTGCCGTCTGGACTTAAACAATGGAGTTGGCGTTTTGAGCGCCCAGATGCCAAGCGACTTCTGGTCGGTTTCTGTGTTTGATGCGCAAGGAGTTGCAGTTTATGGCACCACCAATCGCTCGATTGTCGGCCAATCCCTTAAACTTGGCATTTTCAATGATGAGCAGATAAAAATGCTTTCAGATCAGGAGCTGAATATTGAAGAAGGCTTGCTGATTGTTGAATCAGAATTGAATGATGTTTTTGTGGTTTTAAGAGTTGCTCCACCCCACCCGGCGCTCAAACAGCGATATAGAGAGCAATTGGAAAAAGCAGTTTGTGCCAGCAATTAGGAGAATTCTTTTGTGCACTCTGCACTGAAATCAGGCAGCGCAAAACTGGCTTGAAGAGGCCGTTTGCACATGGGCGGCTAAAAAATTAAGCCGATTGTCCACTTCTCTTGCCAATTCGTTTGGCGATTCAAGCAAAAGATTTTCCAGGGCGTAGGAATAAGAATCATAGCGAAACTGCACTCGCGAGACAAAAATCGCTACAGTTTCACGATTTTTTTGATTTCTAACACCAATTGCCTGCAACGCCTGTTCGCTGGTGTCGCTCAAGTTTTGTGCCGCTGTTATTCTTCTGGCATCAGTTTTTTGAACTTGGCAAATCGCATCAAACACTGCGGGCAAGGTCATAACGTCGAGCTGAACGTCGTTTGACAAGGCCCCATACCTGCCTGCGGATGAGGCATAGGGGCGGGATTTGAGCCAAAGGAAATAATCGGTTTGATTTGGCACGGCACCTGCCAAAATCCTGGCACCAAGTCTGATATTGTATATCCATGATTCTCCCTCAATTATTGAAACAAATCTTTGCATGAGGTTTTGCATTTTTGTCTCTTCGTCGCTTTGCACCAACGCATAATTGTTGGGGTCTGCGGGATTTGGAAAGCTATCAAATACAGTTTTTGGCATTTGGCTGACGCGACCAAAATCCCCGGTCGGTGAACAGGCAGCAATTACCAGCGAAATTATGGCAATCTGGCCAACTCGGGAAAAAAATCGCAAAGAAAACATCAAAATTCCGATCATTTCAGCCCCGGCAACTCTGGGCTTTGTAAAAAGTTAGCCATGATGTCACAACAACAGAAATCCCACCGCCGGATTTGACCGATAAAAGGACAACGGGCAGCGATGGCTTTTCCACAAACTTCTCCAAAGAATATGCCTGTCGGCACCAAAACGCACCTCGTTTTGCTCCTTTGGTGGAAGAAAAACGAATTATTACGGTATTTTCATTAAAAGTTAGTCAAGGTTAACAGTCTGCTAACGAATTGGAATAAATAGTGGGGCTGTAATTCAATTTGATTCAAAAATATGAAAAAAAGCAGATGATCGGCTTCCAGCCCTACGAGACTTTTCAACTCCTGATTGATTCTGGAGGTATAGATCGCGCAAACACATTGCTGGTTGCCGCATGCGATGCATTTGCACGCCGGGGGAAACCCCATCAAATAGAAATAAAACAATTTGAAGAACTGGCGACAAGGCTGTTCCCGACTGCTGCGCCAGGCGCCAGAATAAAGGCCGCCTCAACTTTGGGATATTCCCAATATTTATCCCCGGAACTTGAGCAATTGGTGGTGGCCAATATAGGGGATGATCTGATCTCCTATCTGAGGGAAACTCCATCGCTGTCAGAGCAAACAATGATAGGGATTATTAGCGCTGCCGACACCAGAATTTGTGCTGCACTGGCCTCAAGGGATGACATACCCAATGTTGCCTTAGCCAAGCTGTTCCAATTAAACAGTCGTCGGGTTTATAGGGCATTGGCAGCAAATAATGCCGTTCGTCCCAGGGGGCCATATTTGAATGCAATGGCGCGTTCGGCACAAATGGACCATAAGGTGGCACGCTCTTTAGCCAGGCGTGAAGATTTTGATACAGCTTTATTGGCCCCTGCGTTTTTTGATCTGGTGGAAGAAGATCGACTGCAGGTCATTGAAGCATTCTCTTTGCGAAAAACCCCAGATGCTCCCATAAAACGAACCCTTGAGCAGATTTCTTTGGCCAAGGCAGACCTGGCACGGGCGTTAATGAAACTGTTTATGGAAAATCGGCGTCCCGAAGTGACCAAGCTATTAACGCAAATCACTGGAATGGATGAGGTACGTTGTGGCCAGATTGCCCATGATGTCAGCGGCGCAGCCCTGTTTGTGGTGCTTCGCGCCTTTGGTCTTAATTCGCAAGAAGGTTTGAAGGTTATCATTCATGCCACCTCCCATGAAGAAGAAGACCGCTCGCAATCCCTTGGGGTTTTTGCCCGCATGTTCCAAAACATCAGTTCTGACGCAATGGCATTTTTGCTAAGTGTTTGGCGGGCTGAAGTTAATCTTTTGGACCTGAACAAGCCGCAATATCGCCCGTTTGGGGAAGAAACAAAACGGGCCGGCAAAGCCCGCGTCGCTTCAAACAATCCGGCAATTAACAAGGCAGTTGATGCTCTGGAACGTATCGGAGCGCGCCGCGCCAGTTAGGGTAAAAACCCAGTTGCGGACCTAATATCAAACATCACGTGAAATTACATTTAACCCATGATCACCGGCAGGACTTTCAAGGGTTAATAACCAGAAGTCAGGATCAAAATTGGCCTCACGCTCAATTCTGTCCTGAACCAGTTTGTTTTCAACCCGATCAAATATGCACTGAAACGGCCAGTCCACTTCATCCCCTGTCTGCATAAAATCCGGGGCCTGAATAAAGAGCGAACTTTTAGCGTTTATATGGTCAACTTCAATCCACACCTGCCCGGCAATTGCGTCTCCGCGCCTGGAAACCACACAAATATTACCCATATCGTTGTGCCGGCGAACAAAGGCCGCGCACCAAATTTCTGCTCTAATTGACACCATGTGGATTTCAAACTTTTGTTCTACAGGTTTTAAAATCAATCCAGATTATTACACCGCTTAAGTTATTGCGCCAGCTTCCTGCAACCAAATCAGCAATTGCGAGCTGATGCGGCCGGTCATTTCAAAGCTTTTGAAGTTTTCAAACTCTCTTATCGCCCTCGCAGTAGTTTCACCAAGAACTCCATCAATCGAGCTATAATAGAACCCAAGGCTGGATAACCCACGCTGGATTTTTTCAATCAATTGCTTATCACTTTGAGTGTCATAAGCAGGCGCTGCTGCAACCACAGGATCAGAATTTAACGATTGGGAGGGACGAACCGAAGAAGCAATCGTTCTTAAGAGATCCGGCACCGTTTGACCCTGCTCATCAATATGAGGTTGAGTGTTGGCGGCTTGAGCCTGTTGTACAACAGGCTGGGATAAAACCGGCGCAGAAACAACCGAAGGTACTGGTGCCGAAGACACAGGTGCCAAAGAATCTGGAACTAAAGCCGCTGGCGCAGATTGAGTAGTGAGGCTGGTTTGCCCGGCTTTAAAGGATAAAATTTTTCCAATGATTTCAGGGCTCATAGATCCCTTTACCGTCAGGCCCTGCTGACGCTCAAAAGCGCGGATCGCTTCGGCGGTCAGGGGACCATAATATCCGTCGACCTTCCCTGAAAACAGTCCTATTTCGGCCAACATTGTTTGCGCCTGGGCCAAAATTTCATTAGTTACCCTATCGATTAAGACCGGTGATTGTGTGGATACCGGTTGCGGGATGGGCTGGCTCACCGGCAAAGCAGCAATCGGGGGTTGTTGTATACGGGATGCGGACAGCTGGCGGGGATGTGGAGCGCTGGCATTTTGCAATGAAAAATTTTCACCCGATGCACTAAGAGCCTGTTGCTGCAAACTAAATATTGGAGCTGGATGAACTCCTGTCTGCCAAAACAGGGCATTTGAAAAGGATATGGCCATAGCAGTTGTCAGCAAAGCAATTGCTATGTTTTGCAGCGGGTTATTCATAAACAAAGCCATTGCCCAGCCCAAAGTCCTTTTAGTGGCACCCAAAAGAGAGCTGGTTGCTGAAAATGGCAATTGTTGAAAGGTCGAACTTGTCATAGGGCAATGCTTTTTTGTTCTGGCCATTGGCCGGTTTCAATTTTTGTGGTCTTTTTGATCAGAGGAGTAACAATTTGCGGTTCGATGAACTTGTTTTTTGGCCCATCCAAGGGCAGCAGCACAGTTATCGTTGTTCCCTGTCCTATTTCAGACTGGATTTTTAGCGACCCCTGATGCAAGGCGACCAGCCCTTTGACTATGGACATGCCAAGACCTGTGCCCTCATATTGGCGGGACAGACTGTTATGAACCTGAAAGAATGCCTCGCCAATTCTTTGGGACGCTTCTTTGCTCATGCCGATACCGGTGTCCTTAACGCTTATGCTCAATTTCTGACCCTGGCGTTTGACACTAATTGCCACTTCGCTGCCCGGGCTTGAAAACTTCACGGCATTAGAGAGCAAATTTATCAGGATTTGTCTGCATGCACGTTCATCTCCCACTATAACCGGCAATTGGGAATTAAGATTTGTAACCATAGTTACATTTTTTCTGGTGGCGTCGGCCTCGATCATTTTCACACATGGCCGCACTAAATCCACCGGCTCAAAACTGTTTAATTGCAATTCAAACTTACCTGCTTCAATTTTAGACATATCAAGGAGCATGTTTACAACTTCGAGCAAATGATGACCGCTCTCATGAATAAGCTGCACATATTCTTTGTGAGCAGATGGAACGTTGCCACCAATCCCAGAACTCATCATTTCAGAAAAACCAACAATAGCATTTAAAGGGGTTCGTAACTCATGGCCCATCGTTGCTAAAAATGCGGACTTTGACTTTGATGCCTCCTCCGCGCTTTTACGCGCTTCGATAAGCTCAAACTCATGGTCCTTGCGGTCTGTAACATCGCGCAGCAGTGCAACAATTTCCCATTTATCCTTGCTCACGCCTTTGTTGACAATGGGAGAGAAAAATATTTCAATCCAGACATAACGGGGAGCGCTGGCGGGAGAATTGGCATTGTCACGACGCATACGCACGTCAATTATTTCGTTTTTGGAGGAATGAATTGAGTCGGACAGGCATTTTAAAAATAATGGCCGGTCCAGAATATGAACCCGTTCCAGCAACCCCTGCCCCAACAATTCATATCGTGGCGCACCAAGCAAATCTTCAGTATGCTCTGAAGCGAAAAGCAGCTCTGCGTCAGGGGTAAAACGAACATAGCCATCGCCCATATGTTCCGCCAAGTGACGAACGGCGGCGTTGTGAGCCCGATCACGATCTCTGCCCAACTGATAAAGACGAACGGCGCTATAGGTTTGTAATGTTACAATCATCGCGCAATAAATGGCTCCGGTCCAGCCAACAATCGTGCCCGCGGCAATCAAATCCGGCAGCCACCCCGTAATACTTATTCCAGAAAAAAGAGCCATCGCAGACAGGGTAAACCAGATGTTTTTACCTGATTTATGTACTCCTGCAATTGCCATGTGAACAGCGGAGAGAATGATTATGGCCATGCCGGGGTCGATAAACTCAGGGTCTGCCAATGTCAGGATCAACCCACCGGTTATTATGGCAATCATTTCAACTTTTGTTGCGTCCGCATATCGTCCTTTGCGAGCGGCAGCGGCGGAAACAGCGCCTGCGGCCATCACTAAAATCGCTATGAGTATTGGAATAAATTCACCGTTTAGAGCCGCCAGCCAGGCCAACGGCATAAGGACAAAAGCGGTGAGAAACATCGAAATTGCCATTTTTTCTTTTAGGCTGCGACTCCGGCGCAGTTTGGCGCTTTTGCCGCGAGATTTTTTTGGAACTGGTGCTGCGCCCTTTGGCTCAACCTTGCTATCAAGGGAACTCATCTGGGACGGATTTTGATTACTCATTACTAAAAACTACTCCGGTGCCAGCAAACCTGCCTTTTTATGCACCTTCAACATCAGCCCCTAAAACACCATTAAGCAATTTGTCCAAAACGCTGCTCAAGCATTAGAAATGGGCAATTTTCAATTGTTTTTGAGGTTAGAGTAAACAGAATGTTGCAGTTTTAGTTTTCATCGCCTCAGGAAAGGGCAGATAAAATATGAATAAAATTTTATTCAATTTCAGCATGCTCGCTTAACGGGCCTAAAATATACCACGGGCATAGTTTGGAAATTGCTTCACTTCGAGCAAGGCTCTCTTTGGACAAAGTTTTTAGATAGCTGAACTTGTGGCAAATATGCGTATTGGAAAGTGTAGATGGTATTAATTCGCTCAACATTCTGGCTGGTTGTAGCCTTTATGGTCATTGGACCGCGAGTTGATATCCCGGCCTCGATTGCTGACCTTTCCAAAAATGCTACGCAGGGCACAAAAAGTTTTGTCGAACAACAAACGGATATAAGCACGTGCAAGTCAATAGATTGCGTGGGCACAAGGATTGTTTTGTCTGCCGGAGCGCAAGCGGTTTCGAATTTTGTCACGCCCCTCCCACTTTCCCTGCCCAAGAACGCCATTCAGGAGCAATCAACAGCTAAGGAAAGTCAACTATCCCCTCACCCACGACCCAGAATTTTACGAACCAGTTAGAGCAATAAGGATTACTAATACCAGAAATCGAAGCCCGTACCCCAAGTCCCCGACACTTCCTGATGGTGCGGTCTTTGTTGGAGCCGCAGGAGCGCTGCCCCGCCCTGCGGCTCAATTTTATTTTTTTTGGCTGGAATGGGTCTAAATATTGCGATAAACCAACGCCCATGAGCAATACAAATGACTACAAAGAAATTTCCGAAAACCTGTCCTTCCTTGATGATTGGGAAGACAGATATAAATATCTGATTGAAATCGGTGAAAAATTGCCACCAATCAACGAGGCAGAAAAAACCGAAGAAAACAAGGTAAACGGCTGTGTTTCTCAGGTATGGTTATGTTCAACCCTAGGCGAAAAAGACGGAAATACGCATATATATTTTCGTGGTGATTCAGACGCGTTGATAGTCAAAGGGCTGGTGGCGGTGCTAATCGCCTATTATTCAGGCAAATCTGCCAAATGGATTGCTCAAAACGATGTGGGCAAGTTATTTGACGAAATGGGCTTGCGTGAACACCTGACCTCGCAGCGATCAAATGGATTAAATTCAATGATCAGTTCGATCATGGCTCTGGCTCAAACCCTCGCATAAATCCGGTTGCAAACAAAATAATCAAACGAAATCAGGGGAGCTTCCCGGTTGCATCCAGGAACGGTTCCCGGTTGATTTCGCTCCAGTGGCAACATTTGATAATCCAAATTGCTCCGCCAATTGCTCAAGCCCAATTCGCAATATCAGTTTTGCGCTGCGCCGTGGCCATTGACGTTCGGTCTCGATTAGCTGCAAACCTTTTTGAAAACCGCAAACGTCCATAATTACACCGGCGCAATCCAGCGGAAGTTTATCTAACAGTTGAGCCAGTTGTTTTTTTGCATCAACAGCAGAATCTGCCAAATCAAATGTAACAGAACTACCGGACTTTTTACCACCGACCCTGCCTGGATCATACGACATGGTGGTACGCTGGATCATTTGTGTTCGCATAATAAGTGCATGAACTCTATTGGCGGTCGCTAAATGATGAGGCAATAGAAATGCCGGTTTACCCTTGGTTTTTGTTGCAAGTATCCGCAGGGCGCTCTCGCGAAGATTTAGGCAAAGTCCGTCCCCGGTTTTTTCTATCTGGCGATGCTGCTCACCAAAGCCAGTCCCACCGCTAAGTTGGCGCCTCAGCCAGGCTGCAGCGGCATCAGATGCAAAACATTTGTCATTTTTTAAAACAAGTACCCCACTGGATACCAGATTTTCAACTTCGCTTGCAGCAAGAGAGCAGCCACCACGAATATTACTGCCGCCTTTTGTCTGCAAATGATAAAGACCGTTAAGAGATTTGAATGCAACATTTCCACCCAAAATCGAACGAACAAATTTCAACTTGCGCTTATCAATCATTGAAACGCACTTTCATTGATTTTCGAGTTTTGAATTCCAGTCTTAAAGTCGGCCTGCTCTAAATCATGTTCAAGTTGATTGATACGCTCGTCAAACTCCAGGTCATCACGCATGTCTTCTATGCGAATGCACGCATGGGAAACTGTAGTTCTATCACGCCCGAAAAACCTTCCCACTTCAGTCAGGTTGCGGCCCAGCACCACATGCATCATATACATGGCCAACTGCCGTGTGGCCGCGATTGGAGCGCGGCTGCGTGAATGATGGAACATTTCGCAGGGAGTTACACCAAAAGAGCGAGCAACTATTCTTACAAGAACTGACGCTCTTGCATCGCCAATCCGGTCCGCCTCAGCCATAGCAATGGCGGCACGCGAGGGAGGATAGACAGGCTGATCAATTTCTAAAGGATTAGAGTCGACTAAATTTATCTTGTGCATGGGGCAACCTTTCAACTAAATAGGATCATATTCCTATGTTGAAAATTGGTCACGGGGATAAATTTGATTATTAAATTAAATAAACGACCGCTATATTGTAGCGGCCGTCAAAATTAAAGTCGTAATTACAATAAACTAGCCAGATTTTTTACCCAATCCATTAGCTTTTGCTAAACGTGATCGAACCTGTGAATAATTGGGGGCAACCATTGGGTAATTGGAAGGCAGGCCCCATTTTTCTCGATATTCTTCTGGAGAGAGGTCAAAATGGGTACGGATATGACGCTTAAGGGACTTAAATTTCTTACCATCTTCCAGGCAAATAATATAGTCCGAGCCTATTGACTTCTTGATTGACACAGCAGGTTTTAATTCCACACCGGGCTTTGTCGTTTCGTTGGTTTTCAATGTCATTAAAGTTGCATGAACTTCAGTGATGAATTTTGCGACATCGGTAGGACTGAGTGCGTTGTGACTTACATAAGCGCTTACAATTTCCGAGGTTAGTTCGACCAATTCGATATCAACACTGGTCGGGATGTTGTTCTGCTCATTCATATATTTTTCCTTGGAACGTATGACCTGCATTTAGTTACTTTGGCCAGTAGCAATTTTCTAACGTTTCACCCCAAGCAAATCAACACAGCAAACTGAAAAAAATCAAATCAGATGATAGATTTTTTATTAACAGTTAAGACAAATTAAGCTATTTCATGCTTTCTTCATATTCGTTAATTTCAGTCAACTCTGAAGGTTTATACCCCGCAAGGCATGCCGCTCTTGCCAATAAATGGGCGCCAACCGGTGCTGTCAGAATCAGAAATATAAAGCCCACCAGTGCCCTAAGTATCACTGGACCGTCAAAAGCAACCACTGCAATTGCAACAAAGGTCAAACCAGCCCCCATAGTGCCGGTTTTTGAAGCTGCGTGCATGCGGGTATAAAGATCTGGAAGGCGCAAAATGCCAATTGCGGCGACAACGCTGAACAAGGCTCCAATAAGCAACAATATTGCGCCAATGTAGTAGGCGATTTCCACGATCATTGTTTCAACTTTCCGCTGGAAGCTGCCTGGATGGCACTTTCTCGTTCCTTGCGTTGTAAGCCGCGCTGAAGCACATATCGGGCGAATGCGACAGTTGCTAAAAAGCCCACAAGTCCGAGCGAAATAGCCACATCAAGATAAAGAAAAAAACTGGTTTTTATGGCAAGAACGGCAGTATAGGCTATTCCCGTTGATACCAGCATTTCAAGGGCTAAAACCCGATCGGGCAGGCTTGGCCCACGTATAATGCGAATTATGGTAAGCGCAAAAGCAAGGGTTAAAAGACCAAGGGCAATGGTGGCACTTAGCTGTAAAAAATCAAAACCACTCATTTAAATACCTCAATAATTTTTGTTTCAAAACCATCTGCTATTTCCTTGATCAACGCCTTTTTGTTGGGAACAGACAAAGCATGTACATAAAGAAATTTGCGGTCTTCAGACACATCAACGCTCAAAGTACCCGGAGTCAGTGTAATCAGGTTGGCCAATAAAGTTATTTCCACATCGCTGGTTACGCTCAACGGAAAAGCAATAATTCCAGGCTTTAGTTTTGATTTCATATTCGGAGAAAGAATAAGCACCGACACCCGATAGGCACTAAGCGCCAGCTCATATAAAAACAAACCCGCAAGCGAAATAGACCGCTTGATTTTTTGAAGATATACAGGCGGCGCAAATTCCTTACGGATCAATAAAAGAGCAAGGATGGCCACGCTGCCCCCAAGAAGAAGATTTGGAGCTGAGAAATTTCCCGTAATCGCGGCCCAGATTATTGCCAGTACAATTGCCAGTGCTACTCTACTCATTGGGGTGCTCCTGTAGTTGGATTGGCCTGTGTTGGCAATTCAAGCCCGACAGCTTCTATATAATTTTCAGTTTGCAGTAAATCGGAGGCTGCGACCCTGCTGCTGTCAAATATCAGATTTGGCCTCAGGCCGATCACAACGATAACCAGCACAAGGGCAACGCTTGCTCCAAGAGCAAAAGTTTTTTCAGGGGCTTTAAGTTCGCGCAATCTATCATTGCTTAACTCCGATTTTTTACCTTCACGGCCATTTCGCCAAAAAATATGGGCCCAGAGGCGAGTTCCTGCAATTGTTGTAAGAATGGAGTTTATAAGAATTGCCGCGGCCAGCCACCAGTCCGCATCCTGAAGCGCCGCTTCGGTCAACAGTAATTTGGGCCAGAAACCAAGGAATGGAGGAAGTCCGGCTGCTGCGAAAACCAGTATTAAAAACATGATGGAAATCAAAGAATTAGATGCATAAACACCGCCCATCTGGCGGGTATCCGTTGCCTGAGTGACCCTTTCAACCAAACCTGCGACCAGATAAAAGGCCGACATGGTCAACATGGCATGGAACACATAAAATGTCGCTCCCGCCACTCCAAGAACTGATGGTGCAGCAATGCCGGCAAGGATGGCCCCAATCCCGCCAATCACGAAAAAACCCAAGGCCCGGCGCAAATTGGTTTGCGCAATTGCCCCAAGAGGGGCGATTATGAGGGTAAGAATAGCTATTGCGGTAATAAGCGGATCAAAAACGTCGCGTTGTTCAGGCAGCAATGCAACAAGAATTCTTAGCAGTACATAGGCTCCAACTTTGGTTAAAAGCCCGGCAAACAGGGCCGATACCGCAGCATCAGGAGTGTGATATGAAGCTGGCAACCAGGCATTTACCGGGAATGCGGCGGCTTTCATGGCGAAGGCAAGAAAGAATATTGCAGCAATAGCCGTCATTGCCGCCGGTTCGGCAGCAGGAGCAATCAGTACAATATCGGCCATATTTAAAGTGCCAATAAGCCCATAAAGATAGCCAAGACCAACAAGGAAAAACGTAGTGGCGAGAAAATTCAAAAATCCGTATTTTATGGCGCCATCAAGTTGAATTTTTTTACCGCCAATTATCAGCAATCCAAATGATGAAATAAGCATCACCTCAAACCACACATAGAGATTAAAAAGATCGCCGGTCATAAATGCTCCGGTAACACCGGCCAGCAAAAGCATCACCAGCGGGTAAAACCCGTGGCGGGATTCTCGTGGAACTATTTCGGCCTGAAAATATATCAGCACGACAAGGGTAACTACAGCAGCAGCCAAGGCAAAGCCAACGCTCATCACGTCAGCAACAAAACTAATGCCAAACGGAGGCAACCAGTTCCCCATAGTCATCGCCACCGGGCCATTTTCCAGCACTCGGAAAAACAGGTCAATTTCAATTACAATAATGGCGACAACGGCTAAAACTGAAAACCCAACCTGAGAACCACGCGAATGACGAACCATGGCTAATAGTGCCCCGGCCATAAGCGCAATAACCACTGGAAAAACAATACTCCAATCTGCCACACTGGTTGGTAGTTCCAGCATTGCGGCTGGAAGTTCTATTTCAGTTTGAGCAACGCTATGAGACGCCATAAAAAATCAACCTAGTAGCTTAATGGGGGTTTTGTTTTGCCGGTTGGTTCGGCCAGTCGCATGTTGTTGGTATCGTCGGCATCCAATTCCTGATAGGCACGATAGCCAAGGATCAACAAAAACGTAAACAGGGCAAACCCGATAACAATCGCGGTGAGAATTAAAGCCTGCGGAAGTGGATTGGCAATGTCCTGAAGCGGTTGTTTAAGTCCTTGGGGTACAATGGGGGGAACTTCGCGGGTAATTCTGCCCAGCGTAAAAATCAGCAAATTCACCCCGTTGCCCAAAATAGTTATCCCCAAAAGCATCTGAATTACCGCCCTTGAAAGGATAAGATAGACCGCAACGGTAAAAAATACACCAATCAGAGGCGCCATGTAAAATTCAATCATTTGTCATCATCCTCCTCTTCCAGAGCCAGTGCCACAGCACCAATTGTTCCAACCACCGCAAAATACACTCCGATATCAAAAAGCATGGGCGTTGAAACAGTGATTTTAGTTTCTCCGAATGGAATATATCCCCACAAACCGGTTAAAAACGGAAACGATTGGCCAAGCGATAGCAATCCGGCAAAAGAGGCGATAAAAACTCCAAAACCGGCCATGGAAATGGGGTCGAATTTTAAGGCCTTGCGCACATTCTCCACACCAACCGCTATACCGTAAATGGCGATAGCAGAGGCCGCTATCAGACCTCCGATAAAACCGCCCCCTGGCTCATTGTGGCCGCGCAGAAGAACAAATATGGAAAACACAACCATTATCGCCGTCAAAGCAGGCGCAATGGTTTTAAAGATTACCGTTTTCATGCGGGTTTCCTCCCTTTTTCAACTGAGGCTTTGCTTTTTGCAGGCGAAGCCTTGCGGGATGATACAGCTCTTGTTGATTTGGATGCTTTTGCAACCTTAGATGTTTTTGAAGTTTTGTTTGCCATCGCAGTTTTCTTACGGCGTCCTCCAGTTATTTTCTTCAAAATTCCCGAGCCGGTTTGAGGTCCGCCCGAGCGAATTCTAATCAGGGCGATAATGGCAATGCCTGCCGCCAACACCACAGATATTTCACCAAGAGTATCAAGTCCGCGATAATCCACCAAAATCACGTTTACAATATTGCTGCCATGGGCAAGTGGCACACTGGTCAGAGTGAAGAAGTCAGACAATCTGGTGTCAAGTGTTGTCTGCAAAACCGAGAACATTACAAGAGTAACGCCCACACCAACAATCAGTGCCAGCCCGCCATCGCGGATTATTTCCATCGGCGCACGGAAATCGCGCTGATCCAAATGCAGCCTAGTCATAACAAGAGCCAGAATAACCACTGACAGGGTCTCAACCATAAACTGGGTAAAGCCCAGGTCTGGTGCGCCAAAAAGCATAAATATCAATGCCACCGCAAAACCTTGTATCCCCAGGGAAACAATAGCCACCAGGCGGGTTTTTGCCATTACAACTGCCGCCAGACCGACCAAGGCCATGGCAAATATTCCCCCCTCATAAAACGATATGGTTTCAATCGGAGGCATGGTTGGCAGGGCAAAATTTCCAAAGAGCGGCAAAATCAGCGCCAAAGCAAATCCTACGAACACCACATACAGGTAAATTTCCAGGCGACCATGGTGCAAAAAATCCGTCAGCCGGGCCGACAGTTTTATCAGGCCAAAGATCAACCAATCAAATATTTTGTCAAACGACCATCCCAGATTTTTGGCAAATGAGCGCATGATTGCTCTGATATCGGCAATGGCCAGAAAAATCACCACACCCAGAATCCAGGTTAGCGTAGAAAGTGCAAAGGGCAGTGTGGTGAGCATAGAAAACTTTATATATAGACTTGCCTCCACCCCATATCCGGCAATGGATGAGGCCACGGGAATTAGAATTGTATTGGTGAAATAATAGAGCTGAGTTCCGGCCCAGATGGAAAATCCACCAAGAACAAGCGCTCCTATCCATATGGATAAAGATCCCTCATGGGGTTTGAGGGGGGTGGTTTTCATTTCACCAAAAAATACCTTGAATAACATCGACAAGCCAACTGCCATCATCATAGCATTGCCCAATATCATCACGACGATTGCAAGAGTTGTGGTCCAGTTGGTGAACAGATCAGATATGCTACTCAATTCCAAAATGGCGTACATTTCTTCTTTGGCCATAAAAGCTACGGTGGCTGGAACCCCTGCCATTCCCGCAACCCCGATTGCGGCGGCGGCAAAGGTTAGCGGCATGGCGCGCCACAGGCCACCAAGTTCTCCGATATCTCTGGTGCCGGTTGAATGATCAACAGAGCCAGCAACCATAAACAAAGCGCCTTTATAAAATGCATGGCTAACCAGATACAAAACGGCCGCGGTTATGGCCACCTCGGTGCCAATACCAATCAGCAACACCAAAAGACCAAGGGAGGCGATCGTAGTCTGGGCCAGCATTTGCTTTAGGTCAGTTTGCTTCATTGCCATTGCAGCGCCCCAGAGCAGGGTAAAGCCGCCAAAAACCTGCAAAATCAGGCTCCATTCAAATGTATCGCCCAATACCGGATTAAATCTGGCCAACAAATAAACACCGGCTTTGACCATGGTCGCCGAGTGAAGATAGGCCGACACCGGAGTTGGAGCTTCCATGGCGTTGGGAAGCCAGAAATGAAATGGAAACTGAGCAGATTTCGTAAAGGCTGCGAATATAACCAGCAAAAGAATTGGCAGATACATACCCCCCTCTTTAATGGCGTCACTCCAGCCAAACATTGCGCTCATATCCCACTGCCCTGTAAACTGACGCAGCAAGACAATAGCCGCCAACAGGGCAAGACCACCAAGGCCGGTAATTACCAAAGCCTGAATGGCGGCGCGCCTTGAAGCCTCGCGCACGTGGTCAAACCCGATAAGCAGGAATGAAGTTATTGCTGTTAGTTCCCAAAAAACAAACAATGAAACCAGATTATCGGACAAAACCAGCCCAAGCATCGAGCCCATAAACATCAGCATAAAAGCAAGAAAACGCCCCTGATGCACATGACCCTTAAGATAAGCCCCGGAATAAAGAATTATAAATGTGCCAATGCCCGAAATCAGCAAGGCAAAAGTAACGCTTAGGCCATCCAGATAAAACGATAATCTGAGGCCATAGGAGGGAACCCAGTCAAACCCGGCATTCACCACCTCACCGCGGGCTATTTGCTCAACAAAGCCAAGCAAATAGATAAAAATACTGGCGGGAATTATTGCCAGAACCCAACCGGAATGACCTTTTGTAAAACGGTGAATAAAAGGGGCAAGAGCTGCGGCAAGAAATGGCGCAATTGCAATAAGGGTTATGCCTAGATCCTGATCGGAAATCAATTTGACCTCTTAAATTAAAACCAATACCAAAAAACGGTGCAACAGATTTCCGTCAGATTAATTGAATCAGCCCTGATTTCTTGATATTTGAAAATCAGTTAAGCAAAACTTCAACATCTAATATGCGCGGCATTTTAAATGCGTGACATTCTAATGCCTGGCACAAATCCACCCTGTTACGAATCATTCTTAATTAACTTAACGCTTATCAACATCAGAGCAAGCAAGTGAAACTATGGATTGCCTCAATTTTTGCAATATGTGTCAAAAAAGTTCGCAACGGGCGCCTTCAATGCCTAAATTAGATTGGAAACAGGAGCAGTCATGTCCAAAACAATTAAATCAGATAAAGAATGGCAACTAGAATTAACCCCTGAGCAATTCCGCGTAACCAGAAAAAGCGGCACCGAAAGAGCAGGATCAAGCCCTCTAAATGTTGAAAAACGCGATGGGAAATATCATTGTATCTGCTGCCAGCAGCCTCTCTTTGACGCCGGAACAAAATTTGATTCCGGTACCGGGTGGCCAAGTTTTTTTGACCCGATCTCTCAAAGTGCGGTTGCGGAAAAATCAGACAATTCGTTTTTCAGAAAAAGAACCGAAATTATTTGCACCAATTGTGATGCGCATCTGGGCCATGTATTTGATGATGGCCCAAAACCTTCTGGCCTGCGCTATTGCATGAACGGCGCTGCGTTGAGTTTTGTTGCTGCAAATAAAGAATAATCAACGGATCGATTTTCGCATCGGCAACACAATCCAAAAAAAACTCAAATGAGAAATATTCAAATGACCGTTCAATCCAATATATCGCAAACCAAGTCAGACCAAAGAGCAGCCAAACCGCCGGTTGCTGTTAAAAAAGATCATAAAACAAATATTCACGGCATAAAGCGCAATGACCCCTATCATTGGTTGCGGGATGAAAACTGGCAAAAGGTCATGATGGACCCAAACCTGTTAAACGAGGAAATTCGGGGATATCTTGAGGCGGAAAATCAATATTTCAAGGATGAGTTCGACAATAACAATACTGAACTGCAAAAAGAAATATATGACGAAATCCGCGCACGAATGAAGGAAGATGAAACAGGTGTTCCAACGCCCCATGGCCTGTTCGCCTATTATTCCAAAATGGAGACGGGCAAACAATATCCTTTGATGGTTCGGACCATAAGAGATGGAGGCGATGAGACAATTCTGCTGGACTGCAACAAAGAGGCAGCAGATGGATACTTTGGTTTCGGGGGGGCATTCCATGACCCCGCGCATAAATTTCTTGCATGGTCATCCGACAGGGCCGGTTCTGAATATTACACCATAAAAATTCGCGACATTGATAGCGGGCAAGACCTTGACGATGAAATTGAAAAAACTTCCGGAGCTACCGTTTGGGCCAATGACAGTAATAGCATTTATTATACCGCACTTGATCAAAACCACCGCCCCTACCGGATTATGCAGCACAGGATTGGCGACAAACAATCCGATGATAAAATCATTTATGAGGAAAGCGATGCCGGATTTTTTGTTGGTATGGCCAAAACCCTGTCCTCAAGATTTATATTGATTTCTTCCCATGATCATCAAACCAGCGAAATTCATCTGATCGATACCATGAATGAGGGGGAAATGAGCATAGTTTCCCCTCGGCAAACGGGACATGAATATAGTGTTGATGAGCGCAATGGAGAATTGTTTGTTCTCACCAATTGCGACAATGCCAAGGATTTCAAAATCGTTCGGGTCGATGCAAAAAATCCAGAACAGGCAAATTGGAAAGATGAAGTTGCCCATAATTCTGGTACGCTGATTGTGAATTGTTTTGTGATAAAAAATCACCTGATCAGGCTGGAACGCTTTGAAGGATTGCCCCGGATAATCATTCGTGACCTGTTGAACAGAGAAGAAAAAACCATCAATTTTACAGAAAGCGCGTACGCGCTTGGGGTATGGCCCGGCTATGAATTTGAAACCACAAGCATACGCCTGAATTATTCTTCTCCCACCACCCCATCGCAAACTTATGATTATGATATCGCCACCGGTGAGAGGGTTTTAAGAAAACAACAGGAAATTCCAAGCGGGCACAATAGTGATGATTATGTGACTTCAAGGGTTTTTGCCCCGTCAGGGGATCAGCAAGTTCCCATAACGCTTCTACATCACAAAGATACTGCTCTTGATGGCTCTGCCCCGTGTTTGCTTTATGGTTACGGGGCTTATGGGGTTTCCATTCCGGCAGGTTTTTCAATTACCAATCTGTCGCTGGTTGATCGTGGTTTTATATATGCAATTGCCCATGTGCGTGGAGGAATGGAAAAGGGGTATCAATGGTATGAGAATGGCCGTCGCGACTTAAAAACCAATAGTTTTGGCGATTTTATCGCAGTCACCAAACATCTGGTGGAGCAAAAAATTGCCGCCAAGAATAAAATTGTCGCCCATGGTGGATCAGCAGGGGGCATGCTGATGGGTGCCATTACCAATTTGCAACCTGAAATGTTTGCGGGGATTATTGCCCAGGTTCCCTTCGTTGATGTGCTCAACACCATGCTTGATGACAGCTTGCCGCTAACTCCGCCGGAATGGCCGGAATGGGGAAACCCCATTACATCAAAAGCAGATTTTGAAATGATAAAAAGCTATTCCCCTTATGATAATGTTGAGCAAAAAGACTATCCAAGCATGCTGGTTCTTGCAGGCCTGACAGACCCACGAGTAACATATTGGGAACCGGCAAAATGGGTTGCTCTATTGCGGGAGAAAAAAACAGACAACAATCCGCTTTTCCTGAAAACCAATATGGAGGCCGGGCATGGAGGCGCATCGGGCCGGTTTGAGCGCATTAAAGAAAGTGCACTAGTGCAGGCCTTCGCTCTTCAAACAGTCAGGAAAAGTTTTTCGTGATCAAGTGTTGGCTTGCCGCCAAATTCATATTCGCCTAATAGTGAAGCAATAAAGCACCATTCCAATTAAATCGCAAAATCCAAGGAGGCCAACAATGGCTTTTGAACTTTTAGACCTACCCTATTCCTATGATGCTCTGGCCCCCTATATGTCAGCTGAAACCTTTGAATATCACCATGACAAGCATCATCAGGCCTATGTGACCAATGGCAACAAGCTGCTCGAAGGTTCCGGCCTTGAGGGCAAGAGCCTTGAAGAAATTGTCAAAGGCTCATTTGGCAATAATGCCGGTCTTTTCAATAATGCAGCCCAGCATTATAATCACCTGCACTTTTGGAACTGGATGAAGCCCAATGGCGGCGGCAACATTCCGGGCGCATTGGAAGCCAAAATCATTTCCGATCTGGGATCAGTTGAAAAATTCCGCGCTGATTTCATCAATGCCGGTATGACACAATTTGGTTCCGGCTGGGCATGGCTAACTCTTATTGATGGCAAATTATCGGTCACAAAAACCGCCAATGGCGAAAACCCTCTGGTGCATGGTGGCGTACCACTGCTTGGCGTCGATGTTTGGGAGCATTCCTATTATATTGATTATCGCAATGCGCGCCCGAAATATCTGGAAGCGTTTTTTGACGATATGATCAATTGGGAATATGTGGAGAAATTGTTCGAGGCAGCTTCTTAAGCGAAGAACCACTAGACCTTAATAAATGAAACCGGCTGCTGAAAGGTATCCGGTTTCATTTTTATATGAAAAATCTTCCATAATAACGCATCAAAGAATTGTTTGCCCACCCCGCCTGTGTTAACTTTTTGTTAACCAAGATGAGGCGGGTGATGATCGCAGAAAAAAAATATGTGGCGATTTTGACTTCCAGTCCGGCGCTGGCCTCGATTTTGGCCATGGTTCTGGATTGCGAAGAACATCTGGTTGTGAATAATTTTTCCCGTGCAGCCAATCTAAAGCAGCATATGCGCATCGCTCCGATTGATCTTATTATCTGCGATTATGATATCGCCAATTCCAGCGCAGCCAGGCTTGCAATCGACCTTCGTTCTACTGATCTGCGACGTGATTTTAAAATGATTGCCCTGAGCGATACCATATCAGCCCAAACCCGTCAGGCCTGTAAATTTGCTGCAATTGACGAAGTGATAATCAAACCCATGTCGCCCATATTTGTTCGGGACAGGGTTTTGGCGCGTCTGGACAATGGTGAAGAAAGCAAAATTGAACACAGGGAATCATTTGCTGCAGAAAATGATTTTTCTGCCCAAAAGCCCAAAAATGAAAACAATAATGTAATTAATTTATTTGCCAACAAAACACCCAGTTCGGGTGCTGGAATTCATCCACAATAGCTTAAATTTAAATTCAGTGGATTTGGGGTATAGTCCAATTATCAGCCCGTAAGCTTTTCAACTTTTGGCCATATCTCACCGACAGATTCAACAAACTGAATATTTCGATGGGCTTTGTGGAAACTATGGGCAAATACATCAACGCTAATGCCCCGCAAAATTTCGTAGGCCCGGTTTTTATTCAAAAAAACCATCGGCTTACTGGCACCCAGATCGGCAATAGTTAAGAAAAAACTGGTTGCGCTGGCCAAAGACCCCGGCAACCCAATAAAACAATCAGCCGCTTGCGCAAGAGCCTTATGACGTTCAGCCGGGTTCTCAATTATTGTTTTGTCTATGTCTTTTAGAGACGCTGGCAGATCAATTTCTTTATCGCAAACCAACTCAATATCGGCATCGGCCAAATGGGCGCTGGTGAGCAATGGCAGTGGCAGTAAATCCTTTTGCGCCAGACAGATAATCCTTGCCTTTTGCTTTGCCAAAATATTGCCGACCTGAGACATAATTGCGGTGCGTTCAGCGTCACCAGGCCCCTGATCGCTGGCAAATACCACTACAGTAATCTGTTTGGCTGCTTCTTCTGAGTGATCTATATTTTCAACGACCACGGCGCAGGCTTCCCAAAATTCCCCGTACCAGATTATTTCCCAGCTGGCGCGCCATGGTTCGAGCCAATTGCTTAACCGCGGTTTCAGTAACGCTTTGCCGTCTGGAGCGACGGTTATTGGATGGGGTAGGACGCGCTTCTTGTTCGGTAATACTTTGCTCGCGAGCTCTTTGTTTTAAAACCTCAAAGGCAGACTGCCGATCAATAATATCATCATAAATCCCATATACCGGGCTATTGGCCATGATTTTTTTTCTCTCAGCAGACGAAATTGGCCCCATGCGCGAAGATGGGGGCCGCATCATTGTTTTACCAACTATCGAGGGAACTCCCTTTGATTCCAAGGTCGATACCAGCGCCTCCCCTACCCCCAGTTGCGTAATGACTTCTGTGGTATCAAAAGCGGGATTGGGGCGAAAAGTTTCAGCGGCGGCACGCACCGCTTTTTGCTCGCGAGGCGTATAGGCCCGCAAGGCATGCTGCACACGATTGCCAAGCTGAGCCAATACCGGCTCGGGCATATCGGCTGGATTTTGCGTGACAAAATAAACTCCCACACCTTTGGAGCGCACAAGCTTTACAACCTGCTCGACCTTTCGCAAAAGAATTTTTGGCGCTTCATTAAACAATAAATGGGCCTCATCAAAAAAGAACACCAGTTTAGGTTTATCAGGATTCCCAACCTCGGGAAGCTCTTCAAATAATTCAGAAAGCAGCCAAAGCAAAAAGGTGGAATAGAGCTGCGGGGACATCATCAGTTCGTTCGCTGCCAAAATAGAGATGACCCCGCGACCATCGCGATCAATTCGCATCAGATCTTTTATATCAAGCGCCTGCTCACCAAAAAACAAATCCCCATCCTGCTGCTCAAGCACAAGCAGCGAGCGCTGGATAGCGCCAATCGAAGCGCTGGAAACATTGCCATAGGTCAGAGATATTTCCTTGGACCTGTTGCCGACTTCAATCAGCAAAGCCCGTAGATCCTTTAAATCCAAAAGTAACAGACCTTCATCATCGGCGATCTTAAATGCTATATTTAACACACCTTCCTGAGTTGAATTCAGATCAAGCATGCGCGAAAATAACAAGGGTCCCATTTCTGAAACCGTGGTGCGGATAGGATGGCCCTGCCTGCCAAAAAGATCCCAGAATATGGTTGGAAAGCTGTCATATTCATAATCGGAAAACCCAATGAGTTCAGCGCGTTCGGCCAAAAAATCTTTAGGCTCACCCTTCATCGCAAGGCCAGACAGATCACCCTTAACATCAGCACAAAAAACCGGAACACCGGCACGGGAAAATCCTTCTGCCAGAATTTGCAGGCTAACAGTCTTGCCGGTTCCAGTGGCTCCAGTAATCAATCCGTGACGATTGGCATATTTCAGGGATAAATATTCTGCCTGAGTACTAGTGCCAAGATAAACTCTGTCATTTTGCAACATATATAAATTCTCCAAACTTATTTTAAGCTTATAGCTTTTTCATATTCAATGTCACAAGGCTAATCCGCCAATTCAATTTTGTTATAATACAAGCAATCACTCAAATGCCCTTGGCAGCTTTAATAATGCGTCCTATTTAATATATACATCTTGGACCAAGCCCCAAAAAACCAATCGGAAAGATATAAAATGCTTTTGTGCACCACAGATAGTCTGGATGGATATAAAATAGAAGAATATTTGGGGATTGTTACCGGGGAAACCATCTCAGGAGCCAATGTGGTGCGCGATATAATGGCCACCGTAACCGACTATGTGGGTGGTAGATCTGGAACCTATGAAGAAGTACTTGGAGACGCAAGGCAAAGCACACTGGCAGAAATATCCGATCGGGCGCAAATTCTTGGGGCCAATGGCGTAATCGGGATCGCGTTTGATTATGAAACCATCGGTGCACGTGGATCAATGCTTTTGGTCACTGCAACCGGCACGGCAGTTAGAATTTCAAAAAATTAATTTTGTGAAAAATAATTTACCAGTTTTGTGAGCAATTGTGGCTACCTAACGAAATATTCGCTAAAAACCAATAGCAATATTTGAGGCAGGGAAAAGTCATGCGGCGTCGAAGTTTTTTGAAAATTTTAAGCGCTGGCGGGGCAACACTACCGGCCGCAGCCTTGTCTCAGCCAACAAAGCGCACTCTTGAAGCCACTTCGCTTGGAATTATTCCGAACAGCGCACAAAATCAAACAAGTGTCTTGCAATCAGCTGTTGATTTGGCAGCCAAGTCAGGATCTGTGCTTAATATCCCTGCTGGGCGCTATATTGTTGATCAAATAAATCTTGAGGAAAATTGCTCCATTCTAGGCGTTGGAAGGGCTACTGAAATTATTTCAGCAAATGCTGACAAGATTTTTTCTGCCTCAAACAAGGCCAACATTTCCCTTGAAGGTCTGAGCCTTATTGGAGGCAGAATGAGGGGCGGACTGGCTGGGGATTTACTGACTTTTGAAAGTTGTGAAAACATCAATATCTCCAATTGCCGCATAGAAAAACATAATGGCAATGGCATTTGGCTGCGTTCATGTTCAGGGCAAGTGACAGATTGTGATTTTGAAGATTTCGGACAAAGCGCCATTCATGCCCAGAACAGCACAAATTTGCAGATTTCGTTTAATAAAATCTATGATTGCAGCAATGGGGGCATTCGTGTCTGGCGTGATGAAAACGGCAATGATGGTACCATTGTCACCAACAATCAGATTTCAGGAATTGGTTCAGAATCTGGAAACGGACAAAACGGCAATGGAATAAATATTTTTTTAGCGGACGGGGTTATTGTAGCTGACAATGTGATCGCCAATTGCGCATTTTCAGCCATCCGAGCTAATTCCACTAATAATACAATTATCACCGGCAATCAGTGCAATGACAGTTCTGAGGTTGCCATTTTCTCTGAATTTGCATTTTCCGGCTCAATAATCGCTCAAAATATTGTGGATGGTGCCGCCATGGGAATTTCCATGGCCAATCTTGATGTGGGTGGGCGGCTGGCCATTTGCTCCAACAATATTGTTCGCAATATTTTACCATTCTCCCCCACCAACCCGGATACATCTCCCGTGGGAATTTTTGCAGAAGCTGACACCGCGATTGTTTCCAACGTCATCGAAAATGTGCCAGGCGCTGGAATTGTTGCCGGGTGGGGGCCATTTTTGCGAAATGTAATGGTATCAAACAATATTATTCGCCAAATTAAAATTGGCATTGCTGCCAGCGTTGCGCCGGGGGCCGGAGTGGCAAAAATCAATGACAATATGATCATCGAAGCATCCGATGCAGCAATTGTTGGCATGGCATGGCGCGAAATTGTCAGCGCCGATCTGGTTAAAGATGCGCCGCGTTTTCCCAATATTTCATTGTCAGACAATCTGGTGAGTTAATAAAACCCGGATAAATTCTAAAGGCTTTTCGTTCGGGATTTGATAATTGCCACCTCTAAACCACGCCAGTTTTTTAGGGTTTTGCTCTGTTGCTGTTTTAGATATTTGCGTTGTGCAGAATTTGGCGAAGCGTATTTATCCAGCATGGCAGCGATCATCACCTGAGCGGCCAGCATATTGCCATCATCGCATTTCAAGGAAAAACCCAGGCCAAGATTTCTAATGGCGCCGCAAAACACACCCTCAGCACCAATTTTACAAATCAGATTGCCCTCAAAAACCTGCATAACCTCACTATCGAAAACGTCTGTTCCCCCAATGAGAAACGGGTGATTGCCTGCGGCGTCAAATATGGTTTTGATTGAGCCTTTGGTTATATCCTCAAAGCCACTCCCTGTCGCCATGCGAGCAAAACCGGTAGCAAAACTTTTTAATGAAGCGGCAAAGGTAGGGATTGAGCAGCCATCAGTTCCACAATAATTGTTGGAAAGTTTTTCGCCCAGCACTTGCTCAATGGAAGCTTTAACCAGCTTTTGCACCGGATGATCCAAAAGCCAGTATTCTTTGATGGAAACCCCAAGCGTTTTGGCCACGGCCAGCATGCCGGCATGTTTTCCAGAACAATTATTGTGAATTGCCCCCGGTTTGGCTCCAGATGAAAAAAGCTGGTTGCGGGCCTTGCGATTAGTGGGGGTGTGAGCACCGCATTGCAAATCTTTTTCAGTGCACTCGATTTTTTTCAGCAAAGAGCTTACCGCTGCTATATGCTCCGGCTCCCCATGATGGGAGGCGATAGCAATGGCGATATCTGTTTCATTCAGGTCAAATTTTTCAACCGCTCCAGAGGAAAACAAAGCCAAAGCCTGCATTGATTTAATGGCAGAGCGGGGGAAAATCGCCCGTTCAATATCACCTATTGAAGCAATGATATTTCCTTTATCATCGCTAATGCAAAACGATCCTCGATGGCGATTTTCAACCCACCCATTGCGAAGCAATTCTGCCAATACCGGGTTTGAATTCATAAAAAAACTCCGCTTTTTCACTTCCCAATGAGGAAAGGTAAAAGCGGAGTAAAGTCAATGCCCTTTGGAGGCGGGGAGGATAGGAGTTCAAGAAAAGGAATTAGAAATAAAAGATAGCTGGTTTTAGTACGGGGGAGGATAAACCATGGTCCTGACCCTAGTTCTGCTGGACAATTGTCAGGAATTTGGAATTAACCCAGCCATAGGTGTTATCGCGGCCAATTTTGCACCAGTCAGAAACGTGGGGCTTGGTAATGCAACGCTCGATATAAACAATGGTCTGAGGGGGAAGTTCGCCGATTTTTTGCGAATAGGATGCAGGCCATTTGCGAACGTTTAACTTGTCCCAGACAGCCACATTGATCACCTGTCCGGCTACACCAACATTATAGCCATGGGCCAATGTCGGGCTGATGGAGAAAGCAGCAGCACTAATAATTACCAATCCGGCAGTGGTGGCAGCGATTAGGTTTTTTAAATTGGTGTTCATGATCGTTTCCCTTCAAGGCGAAGTATTAAGTTTGTTTGATGAAACCCTTTTAGTGGAAATGATTTGAACCGGTCCTGAGCTTGGTATTCATTTAGCGTTCATTAAAAATTTGGCGCTCAGTAAAAAAAATGCCCCGCACTTAAAAATGCGAGGCATCACAATGCGTAGCATCTGATTTTATCAATGAAATATTGCTTATGACTCAATTCTGCGGCGGCGATATTCACTGGCAACATAGATAAATATTGCAGCTATTGCCCACCCAAGAGACATTTGCACCCAGTCAATCTGCGACAAGAACCCCGGAATAAATTCGGCCATCGAGACGATTTCAAACGTGTCAGGCCCTACTCTGCTGCCTGGTTGGTTGAGCATTGATCTGATAATTTCAAATGGTGCGCTCAATCGATCTTCAATCATTTGCTCAAAAACTCCCTGTCTGGAGAGCATTGAAAAGGTCAAAATACTTTCCAGAGCGGAAATCATGGCAACTATCAATATGAATGCCGGAACAGCCCAGTTGCGCAACAAAACCCCCAAAAGCCCGGCAAAGGCAAATAGTGGCAAGTACCAGAGCAAAGATGTGATGATAAATACCATCGCTGAAACCTGCACATTGATAAATGCCCAAAAGCTGGTTCCGGAATTAATGGATGAAATTACCGGACTAAATGCGCCAACGGTATTTAGGGAAATATAGCCAATAATTGCGCCCAAAAACGCCCAGAACATAATAATCGCCGGGAAAACCGTAAGACCTGCAAGAGTTTTTGTTGCCATTATTTCAAGATCGCTTACGGGCAATGACTTCCAGAACAAAAGTGAGTTGTTTTTTCTATCCACGTGAAAACTTGCGGCAAAATAAAAGAACAACATCAGGGTAAGGTAACCAAGCCAAACAGCTAGTGAGCCAGAATAAAGCATGGCAAACAGGTCAAACCCTTCGCCGTGGGCAATTACATTTCCCAACATCCCCAATTGAGCTCCGTTGCGCCAGACAGCTACAAAAAAAGCTAAAAACAACAGACCCATCAATATTCCCGGCACGTATAAAAATGCGGTTTTGTGTTCAATGAATTCTTTTCTCAAAAGGGTCTTGGCCGAAGCTAAATTATACGAACTCATTGCATTTCTCCTTGAGCATTCTTCTTATTGGAGTTGTTGCCCTCCATCAAAGCCACAAATAAATCACTTACGGAAGGGGTGGTTTTGGGGCCAAAATTTTCAGCTTTTGATTTTTCCAGACCATCAAAAATCATAATACTCTGTCCGAGCTGAACTGTTGAGAATATGGGCTTTTGGGCTTTTGCCTGCTCCACCATATCGGCGCTGACAATAATCTGGCAAAAACGCTGAGAAATTTCATCCATGCCAGCATCCAGAACAATTTCACCGCCCTTTAAAAATATCAGGTCAGTCAGCAAAAACTCAATTTCGTCGACCTGGTGGGTGGTAATGAGAATGGAGCGGTTTTCGCTCATATAATCCTCAACAAGACGACGATAAAATTTCTTGCGAAATGTTATATCCAGTCCAAGAGTTGGCTCATCCAATACCAGCAGTTTTGCATCAATGGCCATAACAATGCTAAGATGAAGCTGAGCCAGCATGCCTTTGGACAGGGATTTTATTTTGCTGGAAAGACGAATATCAGTATCGCTCAAAAACTGTTCGGCTTTTTCACGGTTAAAATTGGGATGAATGTCATCCATCAATTGCAGCAGCTCCAAAACCTTCAAAAACCTTGGCAGGCTGGCAACATCGGAAATAAAGGCAATATCGGCCATAAGATCTGCCCGATTGGCAAATGGCTCTTTGCCTAAAACCTTAACCTCTCCATCATAGGCGGTTAGCCCAAGCAGGGCATTTATAGCTGTGGTTTTACCGGCGCCATTGTGGCCTATCAGGCCATATATCCGTCCGCTGGGAATGGAAAAATCAATCCCTTTAAGCACTTCGGTAGAACCAAATTTCTTGCCCAAACCCTGAACTTCAACAATTATTTCATTATTTGTCATTTACTTATTTTTCCGTTCTTAGAAGTCTTTTTTGAGGGGCCGTTCTTCGAGGGACCATCTTTTGAGGAAGCTTGCAGCAAATCCTTCAGATCCAAATCAAGGCTTCGGATCTGCGAATGAATTCGGGGCCAATCTTCGTTCAAAAATTTGTTGCGTTCATGTTTGAGCAAAATTATTCTGGCATCTTTGGATAGGAACATACCAAGCCCACGTCTCTTTTCCACCACCCCCAACTCCACCAAAGACTGATAGGACTTGCTTACCGTTAGTGGGTTCACTGCCAGTTCAGCAGAAATCTGGCGAACCGAGGGCAAGGGATCTTCCCCATCAACACCTCCGCTCAGGATAAGATCAATTATCCTTTGCCGAATTTGAATGAAAATAGGCTGTGTGTCGTTCCATGTAATCATTTGTATCACCATGCTAGTGTGCTGGCAATGTAGCACACTAAAAATAAATGTAAAGCTATAAGTTAGCGCTGCGATTCTTGTTGTAATTTCTCAGGTGGGCGCGGATGGGAATAACCAGAAAATAATACTGGCTGGGGCGGCAGGGTTCGAACCTGCGAATACCGATACCAAAAACCGGTGCCTTACCACTTGGCCACGCCCCATCCGGGGGCGTTCCTACACTGAAATTTACAACCAATCAACATGGTTTGAGGATGATTGTGCGCTTGATTTGGAAATAGTTTGCCATATATATGCAGATCAGGCTTTTTGGTTACGGAGTATAGCGCAGTCTGGTAGCGTACCATGTTCGGAACGTGGGGGTCGCAGGTTCAAATCCTGCTACTCCGACCAAGATCAAAAACCTCATGGAAATTTGACCATCCATAAAAAAAGCCGCCCCTAATTGGAGCGGCTTTTTTATATTTTTTGCTAAAAGTCTTATATCAGCGCTTCAACAACTTCCCGGCAGCTGGAACCAGCAAAGCGGCAATGCTGACTTTAAACAATTCTCCCAGCATAAATGGGGCAACCCCGACGTTAAACGCCGCTTCTGCGCCGATAAATGTTGCAAGCCAGGCAAAACCAAGGGCTAAAATCAATGCCGCACCAGCAAACATTACCGCGAATAATTTAAGCGCCGATTGTGCAGCTCCTCGCTCAGCAAACCAGCCAACAAGCCCGGTAGCAACAACAAAGCCCACCAGATAACCAGCGGTGGGGCCCATCATATAGGCAATACCAATGCCACGATCAGGCGTGCCAGAAAATATGGGAAGTCCAAGCATACCTTCAATCATATAAAGGCCCATAATCGCCAGCCCCAGACGAAATCCGCAAGTTGCCGCAATCAGCAAAATTGCCAGAGTTTGCAGGGTCATCGGAACCGGAAAAAACGGCACATGGGTTTTTGCTGAAACCCACAGCAAAATTGAGCCAATGACTGCCAGCCCTACATATGAGGCATAGCGGGCAATTCCACCCTTGGGTAATAATGCCTCCATCATGGGAGTGCGCAACTTAACAATATCGGTCGCCATCGAGTTTCCTTTCTGTCAAAACGGTTTTGTTCTTCTACTCTGCCAATAGTGGTTTTTGCAATGCCTCAATCAATGTTATCGCCCAGATACAACAGGAATTTCGCGCCAACTACCGGTGAATGCGTAACAATAGCCCCCTCCATTGCCCGAATATGTGCGCCAAATGCCTCTCCTTATACTTTTACCGGCACCAATTCTTATATTATCGGAGAGCACGAAATTGTAATTATCGACCCCGGCCCGGATTTGGATGAACATTTTGAAGCCTTGATCAGCGCCATTAACGGGCGCAAAACCCTGGCTATTCTGCTGACACACACCCATAAGGATCATTGTGCAATCGCCCCGCGTTTAGCGCAAAAATTAAACGCTCCCATCTGGTTTGGTGGTCAACACCGTTTATCTAGAGCCAAAAGAATGTTTGAGGAAAACCTTTTGCACAAAGCCTGCGATTGGGAATTGCGCCCTGATAAAAACTTAGCGGATGGAGAGAATTTCAAAGTTGATGATCTGACAATCGAGGTCATTGCCACCCCCGGCCATTGCGCAAATCATTTGAGTTTTGGCATTAAAGGGCAAAAATTTCTTTTTTCCGGTGATCATGTAATGGGGTGGAATTCAACGCTGGTGGCAACTCCCGATGGATCCCTTACGAGTTATTTTAATTCCCTGGACAAGCTTATCGAACAAAGTTGGAGCCATTATCTTCCGGGACATGGCGGCGAAATTGTTGATCATGGGCAAGGCAATAATGCGAAAAATTTCACATCCGACCTGCGCCGCCACCGACAAAACAGAAACTCGCAAATTTTGGAGCTGGTGAACAATGGCCCTAAAAAACCAGCCCAAATTGTTAAATCCATATATCCTGACGCCTCAGCAAAAATCCGTATCGCTGCTATGATGAGTGTTATGGCCCATGTGGAATATCTTGAGCACAAAGAAAAACTGGTTGTAAGACGAGGCCTGTTTGGAACCAGAATCACCGCCCCCTGATTGGCGAGAAAGTTTAGGGTTAGGGCCTATTACAAAAACACCCTAATGGGGATCTGATACCGGCGCATCAGCATCTAGAGAATTTTGAGTTCTCTCGGCGTGCGATCCCGTCTCTTTTATTTCTAACACCACACCATCCAGGTCGGTAAGAAATTTCTCAACCCGAATACCGTTGGCTCCAAGATCATGCGCCCCATTAAGAGAGGCAGAGCGCATATCAAAGCGAGTGCCGGATATATTTGGCTCCAAGCGGATTGCCACCTCGTCACGCCAGCCCAAAAATGTCATGGCCATAGCGTTGATAGTGCCAGTTGAATTCGCCCCGGGTTTGCGCTGGATCCTGATTTCCCAGCCGCGTTCGCGCACCAAGTCTTCAACCGCCTCGAACAAAACCTCAGGACCCATTTCATAAATTCTAGTTGAAATGGCTGGGAAAAATATTGCAGTTTCTTCCTGTGACAACGTGGTTCTGACAGCAGTTTGCAAATTTGCCAGCAATTGCGGGGGACGCTGGATATTACTGGAAACATCGTTGGCAAACGGATAATTCAGGGCAAGGCTGGCACCATATGCAATCGGAGAAAGACAAATGAGGCCAAGAAAAATGCCCATTGTTGACTTGCCCCAACCATGATCTCCGGTTTGCCATAAGCGAAAATAGGCTGCAATGCCGATAAAAACAGCCAGCAATGCCAGCGTAACTGCGCTCATCAGCAATATTTGAAATGTTTCACTGTTCAGCAATTGATTGCGATGCATCCAAACAGGAATTATGGCAATCGGCAGGGCAAAACTGCCAAACCTGCGTGACCAGATGGCCAGTTTCGAAGTTCTGGTAAATGTTCGCATCAATCGCCCTGTTGGTATTATACCGGTATACAAAATTTTAGACTGTATATATGTTTTTTAAGTCTTAATTTTGGTGTTTTTTCTACGCGGATTTTCTGTTGGGTTATTTGTAGAGCCTTCATCCCCGCCAACGTCATTATCGCTTTGTCGTTGGTTTGCAGTGCCTGAACCCGAGCACATGGATTTAATTGCCAACCATTCCTGTGATGAAAACTGGGCATCATTAGTTGATAATTGTCGATCAGATTGAGCAAGCGCCTCACGCCTCTCAGAGTTTAGCGGATGGGTGCCAAACAGGGCCATTGCTTTTGCAAACTCATCATCCAATGCAACCCTATCCAAAAGGTTTACCATTGCCGCTGGATTAAAGTTCATTCGAGTTGAAACTTGTGCTGCAAATGCATCAGCTTCACGCTCTGCTTCTCTGGAAAAGCTGTTATTGATCAAAACCGAACCAAGACCGCCTGCCACCGAAAGTCCGGTAATATCGCCCAAAACAAACCCCACAAGCAATCCCGTTCCGGCGGATGAAATCATTTTTTGCATGCCGTGACGGGCAACCACATGCCCTATTTCATGGGCAAGCACAGCGGAAAACTCATCGCTGTTTTGGGTTTTTTGCAACAGGCCGGAAAAATAATAGGCCTGTCCTCCCGGTAAAGCAAAAGCATTGGGAATTGGATTATTCACAACCTGAATATCCACAGCAAATGGTGTATCCACCCCCTGCAATGCCTGATCTACAAAGCGGGCAATTGCTAAATTGGCAACGCTGTTTGCATCCTCATCACAAAGGGGAATGCCGCCCTGCTCTGCAAAGGCATCTGGCATCTGGCCAGCAATTGTCAGACCAAAATCAACTTCAGTTTGTGCCGGTACAAGACCAACAATACGGTTCGCCATCAATGGAATGCCAATAATATAGGCGCCAACCAATGAAACCAAGGCTCCACTTGCCAGCCCGATAAACCTCATTTGTCTCCCGATGTTTTTTCTTCGCTTCACCGCAAGACCAGGCAATAGACGGTGAATTTTATCTATTTGTGAGCCACTAAAAACCAGCCGCTCTCCTGCCAGGCGATTGCTGACACCAAGACGCAATTCGGTTTTTGAAGAAGATATTGAAAAAACGTGGTTAGAGCGCCAATGGGCGATTTCATGCCCCCTGCCTCCTCTTTCAGAATCAAGTTTACTAATTGCAATTGCGGCGCTGTTTTCAACCAGAAATTCAGGACTTTTGGGATCCGTGTATTTTTTATCAAGCTGTTCAATCTCCACCAGAACATTTTGCGCACGGGCAACAACACCGTCATAATATTGGGCTTCAAATTCCATCAATAGGCCCCCGCGTTAAGGGCATCAGCAAGCCCCTCTCCGACAAGTGGTGATTCTTGACCTCCAGCGCGAATATCTTGCAAATCGCCAGCATTTTCCAAAACCGTTCCTCGCGCCACAAGTCTCCAAAAGCCCAGCTTTAATATGATTTCAGAAACGATGGAAATAGATGCCATAAAACCAAGATATATCCCTCCGAATACGATTAAATTATACCAGCCCATTTGCAAAACCTGACCAAGATCAGCGCCATCATCTTGAAGCATGGGTGCAAAAACATCTCCCATTAAATAGGCAACAATCAGCCCAAAACCCACCGCAACAATCGCTAAAACGAAGCTATAGGCGATTTGCAACCAAGACAAATCACGCGTCCGCACGGTAACCTTTAGTCTGGTTTTTCCGATACTAATCGAGGAAAGCATTGCCGAGGTAATATAAGCGCGCAAGTGAAAATAGGCAATAATGGCAACCATTATCGCTGCACTGTAAATGCTAGAAGCCTCAGGGCTTAACTCATAATTATTAGCTGACAAACCACTATCAGGTGAGGTAGCTATATTGGTATTGAACCCAAGTAATATCAACCCGGCAACCATGAAATAATACAGGTAAAACGGTATGGCGATTTGGCGCCATGATCCGGAAAAACTGCACTGGCGGTCACCAAACCATGTATGGGAATATCTGTATTTCCAAAGGCTTACGGACATAAAGGGAAACGCCAACCCAAGGGTTAAAAACGTCAAAACAGTCCAGAACAAACGCCGAAAGGCGTAGGACCAGGCACTGCCGGTAAGTTGAAATCTAATGCCGCGCCACAGGGTTCTGGAGAGTAAAAACCGCCGACTGCGAAATGCCGCATAACCATACATGAAATACATAAATATAGCCGCCCCGGAATAACCAATAATTGCCGTTTCAGGCGATTGAGTGGATAGGTAAAAGAAGAAGCCATAAAGGGGAATGAATATCATTACCGCGAATAAAAATCCTATCAGCAATTGCATAGCAGAGCCGGTATATTCGAGCGCGTCCCCGTCTATTTTGGTATGGGACCAATAAAACCTTCGCTTATTGGTAACCAGCCAAAACCGATATATCCCGACAGTTAAAAGCATTAAAAAGTAACCTGAGAACATGATTGCCAACAAACGAGTACGAGAACCAACAAAGGTAACCGTCGCCTGAAAACCATTGCCCGGATTTTTCAATATAAACTTCCTTCTAAAACTTTAAAATTATATAAAATCAAGGGTTTAAGCGCTTCGTTTCCCATGGTTGATTTTGCTTGTCACGGTAATAGGTGATCCGGTCATGGAGCCTAAATTCTCCGTTCTGCCAGAATTCAATTTGCACCGGCGCAAGCAAAAACCCTGTCCAGTGGTCAGGTCTTGGTACTTCTTTTCCTGCAAATTGCTCGGTGAATTTTTCCACAGCCTTGGCCAGTTGATCGCGTGTTTGCATAGGGCTTGACTGTTCTGATGCATGGGCGCCAATCCTTGATCCTCTGGGTCGAGAAGCGAAATATTCATCCGCAACTTCATTTGAGACCTGACTTATATTGCCCCGGATTCGCACCTGCCGACGAGATGATTTCCAATGAAAAAGCAGGCAGGCCTTGGGATTATTTGCCAGTTCCTGCCCCTTGGTGGAGCGGGTATTAGTGTAGAATATGAAACCGTCGTCAGTTAAGCCATTGAGCAACATAATCCGACAATCCGGCATCATATCCTTGTCAATTGTTGCCAAAGACATGGCATTTGCATCGTTAATTTCGCTAAGCTTTGCCTCATCCAGCCAGTGGGAAAACACTTCAAATGGATCAGGTTTTTCAAGATTTTCATCGTCAAAAATTTTACGGGTCAGATCATTCTCGCCGCTCATTTTTATAACATTCCTTTTCATGCCAAAACCGTGACTAAAACCTGGGTCAAAACTGAAGATAATTACAGCAAAATTACACCCATAATAACACCCGGCTGGACATTGCAGTTTACGCTCTCCATATATGCGCAAGATTTGTGGTAAGACAATTACAAATTTTATCAACTATTTCTTTTTTGGTGAATATATGAGCGACCCCTATAAAATTCTAAAAATATCTAAATCGGCTTCCGAGAAGGAAATAAAGGCAGCTTTTCGCAAGCTGGCCAAAACCTATCACCCGGACCAGAATCAGGACGATCCCAAAGCGCAAGCCAAATTTGCGGAAATAAACTCCGCCTATGAGCTTTTGTCCAACAAAGAGAAACGTGGTCAATTCGACCGTGGTGAAATTGATGCCAAGGGCAATCCTAAAATGGGCGGCTTCGACTTTTCCGGCGCGCGACCTGGTGGCGCAAGAAGAGCTGGGGGAACTAATCCCGGGGGAATTAATCCCGAGGATATTTTAAAGGAATTCATGGGCGGTATGGGGGCTGGAGCCGGTGGCATGGGTGGTCGCACCCAGCAACGCGCTGGTGGCTGGGACCCGTTTGCCGGAGCAACCGCCCAGTCAGCGCCAACAAAGGGTAAAGATTTTACCGCCCCTGTTCTGATTACTCTTGAGCAGGCCCATAATGGGGAAAGCGTAGTCTTAAAACTTGCCAGTGGTCGCTCACTAAACGTCAAACTTCCCAAAAACGTGGAGGAGGGTCAGCAAATCCGTCTTAGCGGACAGGGCCAGCCCTCCCCAACCGGCGGCGCGCCGGGGGATGCGATAGTAACGGTAAAATTCAAGCGCCATAAGAACTTTCGCCGTGACGGCAAAGACCTAAGGGTTGATGTGCCTATAACTCTTTATGACGCGGTACTGGGGGCAAAAATTCGTGTTCCCACTTTAACCGGCACCGTGGAACTGGGGATTCCTCCGGGAGTAAACACCGCAAAAGCCATGCGTCTGAAGGGCAAGGGACTTTATGGAACCTCGGATCTGTTGGTGAATTTGCGCATTGTTTTGCCGGAAGGGGGTGATGCCGACCTTGAAAGCCTGATGCGGTTCTGGCGCGAGCAAAAGCCCTATAAGCCTGGCGCCTGATTGGGTTTTTATGGGCAGGCCTCAGTTATTTCAAAATACTAAAACCCAGATTTTGCTCAATATCATCAACTAAAACAGGCCCGGCCCGCAGCAATTCAACCCTTTTCCCATCGACCTTTAATATGGTCGATGGTTCACCAAATATGCATTGCCCATCATCAAGTACGGGCATAGTTCCATCGAACTGCTCAATCACCTGCTCAGCGCTGATTGTTGAAGGGTTGCCGGAAATGTTTGCCGAAGTCGTGGCCACAGCCTGGCCTACCCCTGAAATCAATTGCCGGGCAATATTGCTGGCCGGAACCCGAACCCCAAGATGGCTTGAGACCGCCAATTCCCCCCTGGCAATATTGGCGGCTTTTTTCAACGGCAAAACCAGCGTTAAGGCACCGGGCCAATAATTTGCCAAAATTTTAGCGGTGGATGAAAACTCCACCAGTTTTTTGGCCATATCCAAATCTGCGCACAGAAGAATTATTGCCCGTGAAACGGGGCGTTTCTTTGCTTCGAAAAGTTTTTTTATTGCCTGACCATTGTCAGCTCTTGCACCCAACCCATAGACCGTGTCGGTTGGAAAGGCACAAATTTCGCCTTCAGCGAGCAACTCAATCGCAGAGGAAAGAGAGAGTTTTGCGATATTGTTACTAATTTTTTTCATGGCAGCTATTTGACAATTGAGCGCCGTAAGGTCAAGAAATTCATGAGCAATTAAAAACCTGATGCTTTTGCACAAGCGGGATAAAAAATGACAACACTGCTGGTTAGTCAGCCCAAAGCCGCAAGCCATATAACCCCGCAGGGCCACCCGGAGCGCCCTGAACGGCTAACGGCCGTCGCTGATGCCCTGGCCCAACCTCAATTCAGTCAGCTCAGGCGGGAAACTGCCAGCACTGCCGATTTGTCTCTGGGTACACTCGTTCACGATAAATCTGTGCTCAATTCAATTCAAATGGCGCGCCCGGCCGAGGGAATTGGCCAGATCGATGGGGATACATTTGTTTCCCCCGGTTCGCTGGATGCGGCCGGAACTGCCCTTGGCGCTGCGATGCGCGCCCTTGAAGCTGTGGTCATGGGGGAAGTAGACAATGCATTTTGCGCCATTCGTCCACCGGGTCATCACGCAGAAGCCAAACGCCCCATGGGATTTTGCCTGTTAAATACCATCGCTATAACCGCCCGGCTGGCCCAGCAGATGCATGGGGCCGAGCGCATAGCCATTGTTGATTTTGATGTGCATCATGGCAACGGCACTCAGGACATTTTTTATAATGATAAATCCGTGTTCTACGCATCATCGCATCAAATGCCTCTTTTTCCCGGCACCGGAGCGCGTAATGAAACCGGCGTGGGCAATATTTTTAATGCTCCCCTGAATGCAAATAGTTCAGGAGAAGAAATGCGGCAAGCCTATAATGATCTGATCCTGCCGGCGCTGAATAATTTTGCACCAGATTTGATTTTGCTATCGGCAGGTTTTGATGCTCATAAACGAGACCCTCTGGCCAATTTGAATTGGACCAATAATGATTTTGGCTGGGTAACAGGAAAACTGATGGATGCAGCGGACAAGCATTGTGAAAACAGAATTGTCTCGCTTTTGGAGGGTGGATATGATCTTGAAGGGCTGGCAGGTGGAGTTAGTACCCATGTGCAAATGCTGGAACGTGGAACCTTGTAAGACCAAGTTTTTAAACAGGAGAAGTGATTTTGTCTGAAGCAAATAATGGAGACGTATCCTCCTTGAGTTTTGAAGCCGCGCTGGCCGAGCTGGAACAAATTGTTGCCAAGTTGGAAAGCGGGCAGGCTCCGCTCCAGGAATCAATTTCGATTTATGAGCGGGGAGAGGCCCTGAAATCCCACTGTGAAAAACAACTGAGTGCGGCAGAAAAGCGCATTGAAAAAATTACCCTTTCAAAGGATGGTGCACCTGTTGGAACTACGGAACTGGATCAGGACTAAAAGCGCCTTAAAGTTAAACTTGATCACCTCCCAAAAAATGCAGGAATTATTTTTATGAATAACAACGCCACCAAATCGCTGATGAAAATTCGGATGATTTTATGGATTATTGTCAGCGTTGCAATAATTGGTGCCGGCGCATTATTCTGGTACCAGAGTCAATCAAAACCCGGTGCTGGCTTTGACGGACCTTTTGAATTGCAATCAACCCTTGGCGGTAATTTTAACAGGGATGATCTGACCAATATTCCCAGCCTGGTTTTGTTTGGTTTTACCTCATGCCCGGATGTATGTCCGGCCACTTTAGCGCAAATGATTACGTGGCGCGATGAACTTGATGTGGATGAAAATACACTGCGCTTAATATTCGTATCCATTGACCCGGATCGCGATAACAGAGAAATCATGCAAGAATATCTGGCGCGTTTTTCCACTCCCGTAATTGGACTTACCGGCACTGTTGAGCAGGTGGAAACCGCCAAACTTTCGTTTGGAGTATTTGGAGAAAAAGTGATTAATCCAGATGCCAGCGAAGAAGAAAAAGCCAATTATGACATGGACCATACGGCCAGTGTTTTGATGTTTGGCCGGGATGGTTTTTTTGCCGGCACGATCAACTTTGAAGACGATCTGGCCAACATTATGAACAAGATCAACCGCTTGATAAGCAACTAAAAAGTTGCGCTTTTTCATCGGATTCATGACTTACTGGTGGAAACATACTTCAGGCAATCTGATTCATCTAAACTTTATAACAGATTGAAATATCAGATAATTTTTTACTTGAACTAGTTCACATATTGATTCAGGTGCAAGAATTTACCCGACGGTTCCATCATGCCCGGTCTGGCCGCGATGACGCAAAAAATGATCGGCCAGAACTAAAGCCATCATCGCCTCGCCAATCGGCACTGCGCGAATGCCAACACATGGATCATGGCGCCCTTTGGTTATGATGTCGGTGTCCTGATTTTTGGTCGTAACTGTCTGGCGTTGTGTCAAAATTGACGAGGTTGGTTTAACCGCAAATCGAACCACAATTTCATCGCCATTTGATATGCCGCCAAGTATGCCCCCCGCATGGTTGGAAAGAAAGTCCGGGGCGGACTGCCGGTTGGGGCCATCCGAACCGGCGCGCATCTGATCAGCATTTTCAATTCCTGACAAATAGGCTGCTTCAAAACCGGCCCCGATTTCAACTCCCTTTACCGCATTGATGCTCATCATTGCGGAGGCCAGATCGGCACTGAGTTTGCCATAAACCGGCGCGCCCCAACCAGGGGGAACACAAGAGGCTACCACTTCAATAATTGCTCCAATCGAGTTGCCATCTTTTCTGATTTCATCGAGATAAGGCGCCCAGTTTTTTGCGGCATTTTTATCGGCGCAAAAGAAAGGATTATTGTCCACTTCGTCCCAGTCAAAATTATTGCGGTCAATTTTTTTGGAGCCAATCTGAACCAGCGAGGCACGAATTTTTACGCACGGAATTACCAATCTGGCAACTGCGCCTGCCGCAACTCTGGCCGCAGTTTCGCGGGCTGACGAGCGCCCTCCTCCACGATAATCGCGAATGCCATATTTTTGCTGATAGGTGATATCCGCATGGCCGGGGCGATATTTATCGCGGATATCGGAATAGTCTTTTGAGCGCTGATCGGTGTTTTGGATCTGCAATGCTATCGGGGTGCCAGTAGTTTTTAACCCGCCCGTGCGCTCGTCTTCAAAAGTGCCGGAAAGAATTGCAACCCTGTCTGCCTCTTGACGCTGAGTGGTATAACGGGATTGGCCGGGTCGTCTGCGATCAAGGTCACGCTGAATAATTTCTTCGCTGATGGCAAGATTTGGCGGACAGCCATCAATCACCACCCCAAGGGCGGGACCGTGACTTTCACCCCAAGTGGTGAAGCGAAACATATGTCCAAAACTATTATGCGACATGATGGGCCTCTTAAATCAAATGCTAAAACGAAGTCTGCAAACCAATGTTTAATAGAATTACAATTACGTCAGGTCAACAAAAGGGCAAAATCAAGCGTAATGCATTTTCATGGTAGCGTCTTTAAAATCGGCAATTGCCCCCTGGGGAGGTGGCCAGTTCACCACTTCTTCCTTTGGTGCATTTTCTACCAGATGCCGCATCACCCGCAAAACCCCCCCATGGGCAACAATGATGCAGGTTCCGCTCAAATCATCTTTGAATGAATTCAAACGATCCGCCACATCCTCATAGCTTTCCCCTTTTGGGGGGCGATAATCCCAATATCCAGCCTGACGCTTGCCGGCAATCACACCAACATCTTCTTCCAGTTCTGAATGCAGTTTGCCCTCCATAATGCCAAACGAAACCTCGCGCAGGCGATCATCAAACCTTATTGGGGGCAACTCAACTTCAAAAGCCACCCTGATTCTCTCCATAGTCTCTTTTGCCCGGGAAAGGGGAGAGGCAAACCAATCTATGGCAAGAGGATCAACATTGTTTTGAGCCAGCATATCCACCAAAAGCGGTCCACAGGCATCGGCCTGGCCCTGCCCGGTTTCGTTCAATGGAATATCAAGGGAACCCTGATAGCGCTTTTCAAGGTTCCAGCTGGTTTCACCATGGCGAGCGAAAAAAATGTGCGGCCAGTTATTCATAAGATTATACTGCTTTTATTTATTAGGGTAAGAGTTAAGATTATTCTTCGTCTGAATTCATGACCTTCATACCAAGAATATTATAGCCAGCATCCACATGATGATTTTCACCGGTGGTGCCACTAGAAAGGTCAGATAACAGATAAAGCCCGGCTCCACCCACATCATCCATGGTAACATTGCGGCGCAGGGGGGCATTTTCCTCTGTCCAGTGCAACATTTTGCGAAAATCACTAATCCCGGAAGCGGCAAGGGTTTTCATGGGACCTGCTGAAAGTGAATTAACCCGGATATTTTTTGGCCCAAGATCACTTGCCAGATACCTGACAGAACATTCCAGCGCCGCTTTGGCCACACCCATCACATTGTAATTGGGCATAACTTTCTCAGACCCATAATAGGTTAGCGTAACAATCGAGCCACCGTCAGTCATAAGTTTTTCAGCCCTTTGGGCAACAGCGGCCAGAGAATAGACCGAAATATCCATGGTCATGGCAAAATTTTCAGGGCTGGTTTCAACATATCGCCCCTTCAACTCGTCCTTGTTGGAAAACCCGATTGCATGGAGCAAAAAATCCAACTTGCCCCATTTCTTTTCTATTTCTGCAAAAGTTTGATCCATGGCGGCGCTATTGGTAACGTCACACTCCACCACCAGATCAGAGCCAACCTGCTCGGCCAGTGGTTCCACCCGGCGCTTTAAGGCTTCACCCTGATAGGTAAAAGCCAATTCAGCCCCCTGGGCATGCACAGCCTGAGCAATGCCCCAGGCTATGGAGCGCGAATTGGCGACCCCCATGATTAAACCGCGTTTGCCAGCCATTAAACCTTCAGCCATGCCTAAAACTCCATATTACAATTTGAAAGATATTTGTTGAATTAGCTTTTGACACAGGCCGCTGCGGGGAGCAAGTTCATGAACGTATTCAATTTTAAAAACCCAAGTCAAAAATGAAACAAGTATCTGATAAAACCCTGCAGGCCCTAACCGATATAATCGGGGCGCAAAATATATTGCGTGATGATGAGGCGATGGCTCCATATATTGTTGAGCTGCGGGGGCGATTTCATACCCCGGCGCTGGCCATTGCTATTCCCGAAACCATCGAACAACTGCAAAAGCTGGTTTCATGGGCTAATGACAATCGGATCGGGCTGGTTCCCCAGGGGGGAAATACCGGAATGGTGGGCGGGCAGGTTCCAAAACGGGGAAATGAAATTATCGTTTCAATGGCCAAACTGAACCGGGTACGCCATATGGACGCGAGCGGTGGCTATATGTGTGTGGAGGCTGGCGTTACCCTAAAAAATGCTCAAAAGGCGGCCGATGATGCGGGATTATTATTCCCTTTAGCCATTGCCCCTCAGGAAAAAGCCCAAATCGGGGGAATTCTATCCTCCAACGCAGGCGGCTTGCAGGTATTGGCCTATGGATATGCACGCCAATTATGCCTTGGAGTTGAGGCAGTAATGGCCAATGGTTCGCTTTATCAGGGGCTTAGCGGGTTAAAAAAAGATAATACCGGTTATGATTTAAGCTCTCTATTGGTGGGTGCGGAGGGAACGCTGGGCATCATCAGCGCTGCCACATTAAAGCTGTTCCCAAAACCAAAAGGGTTTGAAACCGCCTTTATCAATCTCTCGTCTCCAAAAGCGGCTCTGACGCTTTATTCAGAGCTGCTAAAACGCCTTGGCACAAGCCTTACGACCTTTGAGATGATGCCGGATTTTGGCATGCAAATGCAAATCCGTCACAAGATGATCGAGAAAAACCCGGCAGCCAAAAATTCTGAATGGTATGTGCTGGCGCAAATGTCGCAATTGCCGGGCCAAAGTACAAATGCTCTCTCAACTGCGCTTGATAGTGCTCTTAACGATAGGGTCATTGAGCATTTCACCATTGCCAAAGACGAAAGAATTCGCCGCCAGATGTGGAAAGTTCGCGAGCAATTATCCGGTGCTCAATCCAAAGAGGGAGCCTCGATAAAGCATGATATTTCGGTGCCGATATCAGCAGTTCCAGAACTTATCGAACGCGGAATTGAAGCGGCAAAAACAATATTACCCGACATACGCCCCTGCCCTTTTGGTCATCTGGGGGATGGCAATATTCACTTTAATTTTTCCCAGCCCGTTGGCGCTGATCCCAAAGCCTATATGGATGGAGCGATGAAAATCCATGAGGCAATTTATGGAATTGTGACAGATCTTGGCGGATCAATTTCTGCCGAACACGGTATCGGGCAGTTAAAAACCGAGCTGCTTAAACACCATAAAGACCCGGTTGCCTATGATATGATGAAAAAAATCAAACTTGTTCTGGATCCAAATAATATTATGAATCCAGGAAAATTATTTGACTAAAAATGGAGTTTGCTCTGAATTGTTTAAAACAAATCCAATTGCGAAGGTTTTTTTGGTTTTTGTCTCTGTTCTGATTTGTTTTCATTCTGATTTGTTTCATAGGCCGGAATAATAAGGGTTTCAAAATCATTTTTTGGAGAATTCACCTGCTTTGAAACCTCATGAAATTTCATTACCCCATCAGTAATCGGGTTAAGCAGCTTTTGTGCCGCATTAGCATGAACATTGGCGCTATCAAGCCAAAGGGCAATATTTTCACCCTCCAGCAAAACCGGAGTTCGGTGATGAACATTCTTCAAGTCATCATTAGCCCCAATAGTGATGATCGTTGCTGTATCAACTTCTTCGCCATCCTCACCAACCCATGTGGAGTGCAATCCGGCCATTAAAACCGGCAATCCATCATTGCGGGTTATATATTGAGGGATTTTTGTGCCGTCTGGCAGGCGCGACCATTCGTAATATCCAGTAGCCGGGATGAGGCAGCGCTGATTTTTTAGAGAGCTTTTAAACGAAGTCTTCTCCGCCAGAGTTTCTGAACGGGCATTAATAAGTAGTGGAAAATCCGCTGGGTTATCAACCCATTGCGGCACCAGCCCCCATCGCATCAAAAACGGCTCAACCTTTTCACCGGCCCGCGCCAAAACCAAAATGGGCTGGGTGGGCGCAATATTAAAGCGATCAGGATATGCCAAAATCTTTTCATTAGTGCCATTGTTCAGGTTCGAAACAAAACCCTTCAACAATTGATGAATTTCATTCCAGCCAAGCAACAGGGTAAATCTACCACACATTTTTTCACCCTGTTTTGCTCAAAACCCAAAATTACATTCGCAACAATACGCATGACAATGTTCACCGGCAAGCAAAGCAAATGCTGGCAAATATATCAAATGCAACACCATATAAAAACTTCGGCTATTACAATCACATCCAGCTTTAGCGAAGCTGAATTGCGCGCCGCCAATGTAAATCCTGCAACCGGTCTTGCAACCGATTTTTTAAACCTGTTCAACGAATATATAATGCTGGCGGAGCTGGTCGCAGATGGGTCCATGGAGCATGATGTTCTTAGCGACTGGTTGCCGATTGATTATGAAACTCACTTTTCACGCTCCGGATTTGCAGGAGCGGAGGTGGTGCTCAGTGCCTATCGCGCCCTTGAGCAAAATGTTCGCGGTGCGTTTGAGGATGGTGTCAACGATCTGATTTCGAGCATACTGGCCCATCAGGAAAAACCTGACCCGGACCCTGGTCTGATTGATATAATAATGGGGCAGCGCGACCTGGTTGCTGCAAAAATCAGTGAACCGATAACCATTGACGAAACTCCATGCGAGGATGCCCAATCGGCCATCGATGCATTGTTTGATTAAGGTCAGGACCTATTTTTTGCTGAACTTCACCATAAAGGTGTTTTCTTGGCAGCGCTCTTTAATCGTGGTCGCGTTTCCGAACCGAAAAACCGCAAGAGCACTTTTTCTGAAAACGCTCTGGTCAACTGCCTGTGAACACAGGTGAATTGGCAAAACCCGTTTTAGGTGCAAAGTTAAGACAAATTCAAAATGGGAGAAGGCTATGTTAAAAAAGGCAATAATGCTTGCAGCTTTTGGGTTTGTCACGTTTGCAGGCCCGCAGGTGTCAGCGCAACAGTTCAGCTCGGCAGAAAACTGGGAAACAGATTTTTCAAAAACAACAATTGATCTAAACGAAGTTGTCAGCGTGATAGGTGCTGATCAAATTCCCTCAAATGATGACCCACAATTTCAACTTGCCTCTGAAGAAACCAGCATTCCCGGCAATGAGCCGGTGGTTGCGCTGGATATAAACGGTGTTTCACGCGCCTATCCGCTGCGCTATCTGATGTGGCACGAAATCGTCAATGATACGATAGGCGGATTGCCGGTTGCTGTTACTTTTTGTCCGCTTTGCAATACTTCAATTGTATTTGAGCGCACCCTTGACGGGGAAGAGGTAACCTTTGGTACCACCGGAAAATTGCGCTGGTCCAATCTTTTAATGTATGATCGCAAAGAGCAGAACTGGTGGCAGCAATATAATGGCGAAGCTGTTGTTGGTAAACGTGCCGGAGAGAGATTGCGTCCGATCCCATCATTCCTGATCAGTTTTGATGTTTTCAATGAGCGCTATCCTGATGGCGAAGTTCTGCTGGCCGATCCACGCCGGGAAAGACTTTCCGGGACCAACCCATATGTGAGTTATGACACCACGCCCATTCCGTTTTTGTTCAACGGACAATTACCAACCGATATTGAGCCAATGATGCGAATTGCGCTGGTTGATTCTGACCTTGTGGAGGGAATTGATCAATCCTATGCGGTAACTTTGCCCTATCTTGAGAAAAACGCACCCTTTAACATTGGGCCGCTGGAATTTCGCTGGTCTGAAGGACAATCATCAGCCCTTGATCAACGTCTGATCAGTGATGGACGTGACGTGGGAAATATCGAGGTTTACCGCACCGATACTGACGAGCCGGAACTGGTGGTGTATCTGGTAACTTTTGCCTTTAGCGCCCGCTCCTATCTGCCTGATCTGGATATCGTCCAGCTGGAGCAATAGGTTCAATAAAAGCCAGGGAGCTGTTAAAAAGCCAAGGTTATGGACCTACAATAAACCACCCCACCCGAAACTGTTTGGGTGGGGCTTGCTTTGAGCACCCGACAGACTTATTCAACTAGCCCATGGATATGAAAAAACCCACACGGCCTATGATGAAAGCACTTCGCACAATATTTGTAGCGCTGGCGTTGGCACTATCCGCTCAACCGGCCAGCGCAGTTGATCCGCTTTATCAAAGCGAAATGCAAAAACTACTGGGCATTATCGGCAGCCTGTATTTTTTACAACCCCTGTGTGGAGACGAAGAAAATGACTGGCGTTTGCATGCCGGTGAGCTTATTTCGCTGGACAACCCGGATGAAGACCGTCGCCAAAGGCTCAATGGTGCATTCAATCAGGGATATTATGCCTATGCTAGATCCTATAATTCCTGCACGATTTCTGCGCAAAGATCCGTGCGCCAATTGCTAGAAGAAGCGGAGCAGATTACCCGCGATATTCACTCTCGCTATGCGGACCAGAATTAAGTATAATCACTCATTGCCAATTAACCCTTGCGTAACTTCTGCCACCGCTGAGCAAATCAGCGTGTTAGATTAAAGACAGAATTTCAACGGACGTAAATATCATGTTTTCTTCGACTGACACCATCCCAATGACCAGCAAGCAATCCGAGGAGCGTGAATTGGCTTTGGAATATATCGCCGATGCCTGGAACAGTGCGGAGGCCGATGGCATTGAAACTGAAGCGCTTTCCCATGCGGCACTGTTTGCAGCACTTGCAACTCTGGTACGCACCCATGGCGAAGATGCAACTGCCAAGCTTATTGCTGATTTGCCCTCAAGAATTTCCAACGGGGAATATACGCTGGATCGCTCTATTCAATAAAACGCTTTAATTTAAAGCGTCGTTGAAGCGAATCGGAATGCCGGCTGATTTTGTAATAAGCTCCCCTTCCCACATTATTTTTTTACCCCTGATAATTGTTCCCACCGGCCAGCCGGTAACTTTTTTGCCATCATAGGGTGTCCATCCGGCGCGTGATTCTATCCATTCATTTGTGATCGTTGCGCGCCGCTTCATATCAACAATGGTTAAATCCGCATCATAGCCAACGGCCATTCTTCCCTTGCCGGCAATTCCAAACAATCGGTTTGGTCCGGCGCTGGTCATATCAACCAATCGTTGTAAAGACAGTTTTCCTTCATTTACATGATCGAGCATAATCGGAACAAATGTCTGCACTCCGGTCATGCCGGAGGGGGATTGAGGATAGGGCGCTGATTTTTCTTCCAAAGTATGGGGGGCGTGATCGGAGCCTAAAATATCGGCAACACCATTGGCCACGCCTTCCCAGATTTTTTGCTGGTGGGAAATATCGCGCACCGGAGGGTTCATCTGCAGCAAAGTTCCAAGGTTCTGATATTCGCTGGCATCAAGGGTTAAGTGATGGGGGGTGACCTCAACACTTGCAATATCCTTATGCTGGCTGAGGAACTCCATTTCCTCACCGGTACTAATGTGCAAAACGTGAATATTGCTGCCGGTTTCTCTTGCCAGCCTCACCAGTCTTTTGGTTGACCTTAAGGCAACTTCAACATCGCGCCAGACGGGGTGAGACGCCGGATCATTCTCAACTCGAAAGTGTTTTTGTTCTTCTAGCAGGTATTCATCCTCGGAATGAAAAGCGGCCCGACGAGATATGGCATTTAGAATAGCACGCACCCCGTCATCGTCCTGGACCAGAAGAGATCCAGTGGACGAACCCATAAATACCTTTACGCCTGCACAACCGGGCAGCTTTTCCAGCCTTGATAATTGATCCGTATTTTCATGGGTTCCGCCAATATAAAAGGCAAAATCGCAATGCATTGAATTTGATGCTCTGGAGATTTTATCGTGAAAAGCGCTTTCATTAATGGTCAAAGGGTTGGTATTTGGCATTTCAAAAACCGCCGTCACCCCGCCCATTACCGCGCCAAGAGACCCTGTTTTAAGATTTTCTTTATGCTCAAGCCCCGGCTCGCGAAAATGCACCTGAGTATCTATAAAACCGGGAAGAATATGCAGGCCAGTGCAATTAATAATTTCATTAGCTGTCGAATTTGAACCAAGATCACCGATTGCGGAAATTTTTCCGTCCCTGATGCCAATATCGCCAACAGCTTCACCATCGTGATTTACCAGCGTTGCGTGCTTGAAAATAATATCAAAACTGACCATTTCTTTCTTTCTGCTATAAAAGCGGGCAAGATAAAATTCTGACCCCTATCATGGAAATTAAGTACAGGAACAACAGGCAGTTGAAAACATATTTTCGTCCAGAGCGCATCGCAATCAGAATTGACGGACCTGATGCAAAAAAATTGTTGAATGACGTGGTAACCGGAACCGTCTCAACAGAGCCAAATATTGCCAACTGGTGGGCTTTGCTTTCTCCCCAGGGAAAAATTCAAGCCGAGGGTCTTATTGGATGGTGCAAGGATGCCTATTTTCTGGATATTTCAACACAGGAAAAACAACAATTTTTGCGCAAAATGAATATGTTTAAATTGCGCGCCGATGCTCAAATTACTGACCTGAGCGAAACCCACAGAGTTGGCTGGAGCGAACATTCAGCTGCAAACGAAACTAGAATTGAACATCTCGACGCCCGCAACAAACATATTGCTGACCCTGAAAAAAATCTGGGATTCAGAGTAATCACTAAAAATGCAGCAACCAGGGACTGGATTGAGGACGGTGGGGAGTTTTTGTCACGGCGTATCAATTTGGGAATAAGTCAGCTGGGAGAAGATTATGCCCCCGATAGTTTATTTCCCCATGACATTGGTATGGACCTGCTAAACGGGATTGATTTTTCAAAGGGTTGTTATGTGGGGCAAGAGGTTGTTTCGCGCATGCGCCATCGTGGAACCACACGCAAGCGCCCATTGATTGCTTCCTTTAGCGAGGCCAACCTAAAATCAATTACTTCCGGAGAAGAAATTTTGCTGGACGGCAAAAAAATCGGTATTGCGGGAAGAGTTGTAAAGGGCAAAGCCATTGCCATTGCCCGTCTGGATCGCTTAAGCGCTGCAACTGCCGGATCAGCCCAAATTGGTGGTCTATCCGTGACCCTTGCCACCCCTTCCTGGGCAAGCTACGATTTTACGCTAGATTCGAAAAAGTAAAACGAAGGCAAATATGGCACGAGCGGATAAAAGAGCATGGCAGCGCATGCTTTCGGGAAGAAGGCTTGATCTTTTAAACCCGTCAGCGCTGGATATAGAGCTTGGTGACATTGCCCACGGTCTGGCCAGAGTTGCCCGCTGGAACGGCCAGACTATTGGCGATTATCCGTTTTCGGTAGCCCAGCATTCAATTCTTGTGGTTGAAATATATAAAGCAACCAACAAAAAAACCAGCCCGTCTGATCTGCTTTATGCGCTGTTTCATGATGGTGCTGAATATGTAATGGGAGACCTGATTTCACCATTCAAGGCTGCAATCGGGGGGGATTACACCAAAATTGAAGACAGCATTTTAGAAGCAATACATCTGCGTTTTTCCCTGCCGGCCAGATGTCCGTTGGCAACCAAAAAAAATATCAAAAAAGCCGATCGGCAGGCCGCCTATTTTGAAGCGGTTAATCTGGCCGGGTTTGCAATGGAGGAGGCTGGAAAGCTGTTTGGAGAGCCAAGCATTGCCAATTTTGATCTGGATGGATTTGAGAATTTTATTCGCCCATGGCCCACAAGGGAAGCCCAGGACCAATTTGAGAAACTCTATCTGAAAATCGCCAAACAACTTCCCGCTTAGTCAAACAATCCTGCAACATATCCCGTTAAGCATGATGGGCAATGTGCTTTGACCCCCAGGCCAACATGGTTGATAAAGAGTTAATTCAACAACCAGTTCGGCAAGGGCGCCGGTTATGAAGCTATTAACTTTTTGGAATATTGCAGGTTTGGGTCTTGGAATTGTTGGAGTGTCAATTATTGTTGATGCGCTGCCAGGTTCCAGTTCTGCTGCATTGGCGCAAAGTCCTGTCGCAAACAATATTTCCTCAATAATTCAGCAAATATCTCCAGAGGAAGGCAGGCCCAGCGCACAAAGTATTTCACAATTATTGCGGGTTGGAGAACGCTCCTATCAGGTGAACTTTGATGCCAGCGTTGCAACTCAAGTCCTGTCAAGCAATGTAATTCGTAAGGTGGAATTTGGCAAAGAGAGTCTGGTCAGTGTGGTTTCAACACCCAGTGGCGTTTATTCCACCGATGCATTTGCCTCTAAAAATGTGCTGTACCCCGGCGTTGAAGTTGTTGAAATCACCTCCGAATTAGAGAGCAATTTTCCAGCTCAACTGGCCTTTTCAGGGAATATTGACGGCATTAAAACGAGCGAAATGTTAAAGCGTAACAATCAAAATTGTATTGTCAGATCGAGCTTTATTTATTGCAGTTGGCGCTAATTTTTGCAGCCGAGGCTAATAAAAACAATTAACTTCTGAAACGATAGAAAATGTGCGTGCCAATCTGGGTCAAGCGCTTCATTCTTGGTGCCCAGGCCGGATAGACATAATTGGCGTGGTAATTTATGGCATCGGCAACTTCTGGCAGATAAATTTCACCGGCGGTGACTTTTTGAGTGATTTCTTCAGCCTTGGCCCATGCGGCAGGCTCTCTTACACGATCTGGAATGCCATCACAGGCGAATGAAAACTGGCAGCGATTACGCCAGCTCTTGTTTTGAAAAACCACTCCGCAAATTGAGTTAGGAAAAGTTCGGCTCTTGACCCGGTTCATGACAACCTGAGCCACACCGACCTGTCCGCGATAGCTTTCACCACGGGCTTCAAAATATATTGCTGTGGAAAGGCACCACTGCTCACGCTCTGAAAAGCGATTAACTGCAACGGCCCGCTCAGTTGTTGGCGCTTCGGCCCGCACATAGGCCAATTGCGCTGATGACACGATAGGGACAGGAATTGAGGGGTCAAGCGGGGTGGCCTGTTCAATAGCCTTTAAGGCCGCAGAAGCTAAAGCCGGGTCAATCGAGGCCAGGGAAATTCTTGTGGCCTGATCGATTACCCGTCCACCAATCGGGTGAGCAGGCGAAACCGGCTCAACAGGGAGAACACGCAGGGCAGCTATTTGAATTCTTTGGGCAGAAAACGAATCTGCAAACTCCAAGATATTAGTTTGCGGGCGCAAGCGATTGCGCTTCTGATTACTGGTTGGCCCTAAAAACGAAGGGGTTTCAAACAATTGATTTACCGAACCGGTTATAATTGGAGCCCGGCCCTGATAGGTCAGGGTGGCTTCTTGCACAACAGGCACAAAACGGTGATTTGCAAACAGTTGCGGATTTGAAACGGGGGAAATCGAGAACGTAAAACCCAACACCGCAAAAACAGCGGTTCCAAAAATTTTGGATGCAACTGTTGAAGCACGCCGTTTGGCAATACGCGCCCTGGGCGCACCATTTAGGCTGGTTCCAGCCTTCTTGGACAAAATTCTTTTGGCCATTTACTCTACTTACACTACCTGAATACTCAAACCCGCTGACATACTCATAAATTGCCAGCACCCCGATAATAGTTGATTAACGTTGACACTAGGTAAACAGGAAAATTAGGCAGGGAGTGGAAGAAATATAGACCAAATCAAGGAAGTTTTGGGGCAGTCCGGGGCGCTGCAAGGTCTTTGTGCTATTACACTTAACAAATTAAACCGGTCTTTCAGGCTAACGTTTACCCCTGAGCCTGAGCAAGTGCCAGGCGGGCAACCGGCACCCGATAGGGGGAGCAGCTGACATAATCCACATCCAATCCGGCAAAAAACTGCAAAGATTGAGGCTCTCCCGCATGTTCGCCACAAATTCCAACAACCAGATTGGGATTGGCTGCCCGGCCCCTTTTAATGGCAAATTTGATCAGTTCTCCCACTCCGGCCTGATCCAGCGTAACAAAGGGGTCACTTTCATATATTCCCTTGCGTTTATAGGCGGCAAGAAAAGCGGGTGCGTCATCGCGCGAAATTCCAAATGTTGTCTGGGTCAGATCGTTAGTACCGAAAGAAAAGAAATCTACAGCATGGGCAATTTCTGCGGCCCTCAAAGCTGCTCTTGGCAGTTCAATCATAGTGCCAAACGAAAGGTGAATCTGATTTTCCAGTCCGATGCCAGCCTTGTCAGCCATGGACATTACCTGATTGCGAAGCCAGATTATTTCTCGGGCTGAGGAAACAAAAGGCACCATTACTTCCAGAACCACTGGTTCAGATTGCTGCTCGATCGCCTCTCTGGCTCCGGCAAAAAGCGCGTGCATCTGCATATTTAGAATTTCGGGATAAGTGATGGCCAAACGACAACCGCGATGACCAAGCATGGGATTTATCTCGGAGAGGCTTTCAAGGCGCTGGCGCAGGGCCTTGATGCTTAGGCCTAGGGAGGCGGCAGTTGCCTCAATATCCTCATCACTTTTGGGCAAAAATTCATGCAATGGCGGATCAAACAGGCGCACATTAACCGGACGGCCACGCATGGTGGTGAACAGAGAGGCATAATCTGTGGCCTGATATTCCACCAGGCCCTGCAATGCTTCAGCCCGATCACTAGGGCTTTGAGAAAGTATCAAACGCCTGAGAGCTGTCATTCTTTCCTGCGAAAAAAACATGTGTTCTGAGCGGGCCAGACCAATGCCTTCTGCGCCAAAATCCAGGGCGGTTTTTGCGCCAGCTATGGTTTCGACATTTGTGCGAACGGCGATTGAGCGGGTGCCATCGGACCAATCCAGCAACCTGGAAACGGCCCCGCCAATATGTGGTGTCGACAATTGCAACGCACTGGCAAAAACCTCCCCCGAACTACCATCGATTGTAATCTCACTACCCTGAGAAAACTCCTGTCCACCTATAGTGCAGGTGAAATTTTCAAGATCGACCTGAAGAGAGCGCACTCCAGCAACGCAGGGTCGTCCGGTGGCACTGGCCACCATTGCTGCGTGACTGGTCATGCCGCCTCTCGCCGTCAAAGCACCGGTTGCGGCCTGCATTCCCTCCACATCGGTGGGACCGGTTTCACTCATCACCAAAATACAATTTACACCTCTGGCATTAAGGCGAACCGCATCATCGGGATGAAAAACTATTTTTCCACTGGCCGCCCCCGGGGAAACTCCAAGGCCGGAGGCGATTGCATTGCGTTCCGGATCCGGCAGCAATCTTGGGTGCAGCACATGGGGAAGCCTGGAAGGATCAAAGGATTTAACCGCCTGATGGGTTGACCAGATCCCGCGCTCGGCCCGATCAACCGCCGCTTCCAGATCAGCTTCGGCACTGGCAGGAACCGGGCGGGCGGAAATAAATTCGGGCTTCCCCTCATTCATGGCAATGCAAGCCACCATGTGACGCCCGGAAGCACCATCCAGAAAATCACAGATGGGAGAAAAAATCTCAGGAAAAGGCACCGTTTCAGTATCAGGGGGAACCGGGGCGGGGCCGATTTTGCCCGTTGTGGAATGGCGGGTCATGAACAGATTGATTTGTCCGGGCGCTGTTGCCTGAATAATTACAATCTGGTTGTTTCTTAAATTTTCGCTCTCCGGTTGAGACCAAAGAGGTTCTGTTTGACCATAGGAGAGAAAAGCAGACCGAATGGCATTGCCCAGCGGTCCGTTCAAATCCACTGATTCTTCTTCACTGTCTGGGGGTGAAATATCGGTTCTAACAGCCATCAGACCCGGCCTATGGGTGAGCGCTGACGTGCGAACCACCAGTTTGGGTGGATCTTCCCCCTTTGTTACCAATCGAAAAAGGGTGGCGACCCAGGCTGTGCGTAGCCGTTGTGAAGATAATTCTCGCTCACTTTGCAGGGCATCCCAGGCGGCGCGGGTTATACAAATTGTGGGCACTGTTGGAAATCCGGCGTCATAAACCGCTCTGGTCCAGCGAGCTTTACCAACCAACAGGTCGCGCTGCTCCGCTGACAGGGGGGCTGGTCCTGATGAGGGCGAAATCACAATAATCTGCTGGGCCAAAGTCAAGGTCAAAGCTCAATTTATCTAGGGTCATGAACCGAGGTTAATCATACGATAGTTTCATATTGCCCTGAGTGCATCAATGTAGCAACAGTCCTCAACACTGACATATAAGAAAGGCGCAAAAGCCTTGACATATGCTCGCTCACAAAGCATCAAATTTTTATGAATTCACTTCCTCAACTAAAAATCATTCTTTGCTCACCACGGGGTTTTTGCGCCGGGGTTGATCGGGCAATTCAGATTGTGGAGCTTGCGCTTCAAAAATACGGCGCGCCGGTCTATGTGCGCCACGAAATTGTTCACAATAAATATGTGGTCGATGGCCTAAAAACCAAAGGGGCAGTTTTTGTGGAAACCCTTTCAGAAATTCCTGACACTTCCGCACCAGTGATATTTTCGGCCCACGGAGTGGCAAAGTCCATTCCCAAAGCTGCAAGCCAGCGCAATATGTTTGTGCTCGATGCCACCTGCCCGCTGGTATGGAAAGTACATGTGGAAGCGCAACGGCTTTTCAATGAAGGGCGGCAGGTGATTTTAATCGGCCACCAGGGGCACCCGGAAGTTATCGGGACAATGGGGCAATTACCGGCGGGGGAAATATCGCTGATTGAAACCGAAAGCGACGCAAAAGATTTTCAGACCGATAATCCTGATAATCTGGCTTTTGTCACCCAGACTACCCTCTCTCTTGATGACACTGCAAAAATCATCGCAATTCTTAAGGATCGCTTCCCTAAAATCAAAAGCACCCCAAAAGAAGATATTTGTTACGCAACCACAAACCGTCAGGAGGCGGTGAAACAGGTAGCTCCAAAAGTTGATGCAATGATTGTGGTTGGCGCTCCCAATTCGTCCAACTCTATGCGATTGGTAGAGGTTGCACAGCGCTCAGGATGCACAAAATCCGTGCTTATTCAACGGGCCCAAGATATTATCTGGGAGGATTTTTCATCCCTATCAAGCCTTGGAATTACCGCTGGTGCTTCGGCACCAGAAACTCTGGTGGAAGAAATTCTGGATGCTTTTGCAAAGCGCTTTACATTAGAAGTTTCAAACCATGTGAGCGCTCGCGAAAACATCGTCTTTAATGTGCCAAAAGAGCTGCGTAACAAGAAAAATGACTAACAGGGTAAAAATTTATACGGACGGGTCCTGCTCGGGCAATCCGGGTCCGGGAGGCTGGGGGGCGGTTTTAATTTATGGAAATCGCATCAAATCCCTTAGTGGTGGAGAAAAAGAAACCACCAATAACCGTATGGAATTGAGGGGGGCCATCGAGGCTCTCAACTATCTAAAGCGGCCTTGTGAAATCGATCTTTATACGGATTCAAAATATGTAAAAGACGGCCTTACGAGCTGGATATTAAACTGGAAAAAAAACGGCTGGAAAACCGCCGCAAAAAAACCGGTAAAAAATGCAGAACTATGGCAGGAACTGGATAAAGCCGTTCAGCGCCACAAAATAAGCTGGCACTGGGTAAAGGGCCATGCAGGCAACGAATATAACGAGATGGCGGACGAGTTGGCGCGCGAAGGCATGGAGCCATTCAAAAAAAATGGAACCATTTAAGATTGTCAGCACCAGATTGGCAATAATTCATGAATCGGGTTAGATTTTTAAAACTTTAAACAGATCTGAATTCAGGGACTTAAAGATTTATGGATATTTTTCTTATTATCGCGTTGCTCGGTCTTGTTGCCATTGTCTTTGGCATCATCATTTACAACAAGCTGGTAACTAATCGCCAATTGGTGGAAGAGGGATGGTCGGGGATTGATGTACAGTTAAAACGGCGCTCTAATCTAATCCCAAACATGCTGGAAACCGTCAAAGCCTATATGGGGCACGAAAAAGACACCCTTCAAGCAGTAACGGAAGCGCGCACCGCCGTGCAGGGCGCTGGCGGGGCAACACCTGCGGAGCGCGGCCCATTGGAAGCAATGCTTTCGGGCGCACTTGGAAAGCTGATGGCGGTAGCGGAGAGCTATCCAGACCTCAAAGCTAACAGTGTTTTTCTGGAATTTCAGGATAGTTTGCGCAATGTGGAAGATGAAATTCAGATGGCGCGACGCTATTATAACGGGGCGGTGCGCAACATGAATGTGGCGGTGGAATCCTTTCCTTCAAATCTGGTGGCCAATCAGTTTCAATTTGTCACGGCAGAATACTTTGAACTGGAAAACGAGGCCGACCGGGAAGTTCCCAAAGTGGATTTCAGCTGATTTCATAGCTTGATTTTACCTAGCGGAAGTATTTTGGGGGAAATATCCAATGAAAATCAAATTCCTGAGGATAATTTTTATTTTACTTCTGGCATTTTTTGCACTGGTTCCGGCTGCAAATGCCCAGGAGGTGATAAAATCCTTTTCTTCCAACATTACATTGCTTGACGATGGAACTGTGGATGTTACCGAAACCATCAGGGTCAATGCAGAGGGAAAACAAATTAAACGCGGAATATTCAGGGATATCCCAACCACTCTGATCAACGATGACGGCTCGATCATTCAATCAGTTTTGAGTGTCATTTCCATTCAGCGGGATGGTAAAGACGAGCCATATTTCACATCCTCCATTGATGGCGGCACCCGCATTTATGTGGGAGAATCCAGCGTTTTTCTCCCCTATCAGACGTTCACCTACACCATTCGCTATACCATGACTCGCATGGCCCGCTATTTCGACACCTATGACGAGCTGTACTGGAATGCCACAGGGAATTTCTGGAGCTTCCCCATCGAAAGTGCTGTGGCACAGGTGACGTTGCCTGAAGGGGCGGTAATAACTGAGTTGGCCGCCTATACCGGGGTACAGGGATCAACCGAAACTGCCGTGAAATTCACACAGATTTCAGACAATGTTGCAATATTTCGCGCCACTCGTTCTTTTTTGCAGCGCGAGGGAATGAGCGTTGCCGTTTTGTTTGAAAAGGGGGCGATGGCTGAGCCAGAGGGCATGCAAAAACTGCTATATTTTCTGTCTGACAATCGCAAAACCATCTTTCCCCTTTTGGCGGTATTGCTGATATTATTTTATTTTTATTTTGCCTGGAACACAGTGGGGCGTGACCCCAAAAAGGGAACGATTATTCCCCTGTTTGCCCCTCCCGAAGGCTTCTCCCCCGCACTCTCCCATTTTATTCACTATATGGGCTGGAAAAAAAGCGGGTGGACGGCCTATTCCGCAGCACTTGTTTCTTTGGCCACTCGTGGATTGGTGACGATTGAAAAAGATCAGAAGAAGAAAATCAATATTACACATTTGCAGCAAAGCGCGCAGAATTTGCCGCGCGGAGAGGCTGTTATCGAGCGCTATCTGGAAAAAAAGAAAACACTGAAAGTCTCCAAATCCAGCGGCAAAAGTATAAATTCCAATAAAGGAAAATTTATCAGGGCCATCATTTCGGAAAACCAGAATGCCTACTTTTTCAATAATTTTATCTATTCAGGAATAGGAATTGCCCTTTCGATTCTTGTTGTGTTTGCCATGATCATTGGTGGAATTCTGGCTCCCGCTCAGGGTCTTATGATTCTGTCAGCTAGTATTGGACTGATTGTGTTGACGATTGCATTTTCCAGTATTGGCGGGGCCGGCATTGTGGGCAAGGTAGTGGTAATCTCCTGGTTTAGCATTGTGGGCATAAATATGGCGGGTGGCATGGCCTCGCTATTTTCCTCTATGCAGTTGGATATGCCTTTGATTGCCACTATTTCGATTGGTCTGATCAATGCATTGTTTATCTTTTTGATGCGCGCGCCCACTGTGCATGGACGCAAGATCATGGATCAAATCGATGGTTTTAAAATGTATCTTGAAACAGCTGAAGAAAACCGTCTCAATTTCAATGGCGAGCCTGATTTCACCATCGAACGCTTTGAGGAAATACTTCCCTATGCCATTGCCCTTGGGGTGGAAAAACCATGGGCAAACCGCCTTGAGGGGGAATTTTCGCGCCATGCAATTGAAGAAACACGCGGTGGCTACAGACCTAACTGGTATAGCGGCTCAGGTTTCAGTTCCAATGATTTGAGCAAAAGTGTTGCCTCAATTGCAACCGGCATGAGTGCTGCCATGATATCGGCCCAACCATCATCCTCTTCTTCGTCAGGTGGTGGCGGGGGCGGATCTTCCGGCGGCGGCGGTGGTGGTGGTGGCGGTGGCGGCTGGTAATTTTTAGAATTTTGTTAAGCCAATCAACCAAATAATTGCTGGCCCGAAATATGGTAAGCCCTGCCAAAACCTGCAATATAAGTTGCTCGCTCAACCCTTAAATTCCAAAACGCAAAGTCAGGCAGGTCAATATAATTTATCGCCTTGGGATTGCGTTCAAGAAAGTCAGCTCTGGTTTTTTCCCGATCATTGTCTTCCACTGCAAACGCCCGACAAAATAGCGTTATCCGGGATTGGGCCATCGGATCGCCATCAGCAATGTTGCCGATCAATAATGAGCAGTTTGCATTTTCCTTTAGTGCTTTTGTGTGCGGCGAGAGCGCCGAGGTGAGAATGACCGGGTTGGAATTGTTGGCAATTGCCATGCTGACCCGAGAAACGGAGGGATATTGACCATCCGGATTAAACACTGCAAGGGAAGTATGAATGCTATCGCTAAGAAGCTGATGAACTTCATTTATAATCTTTTCGGCTACGGTTTGATGAAGTTTATTGGACACTATTTTAGCTCAACTCCGGATATTGGTTTTAATAATTATTGAAATCACATAAAGTCTTGCAAAATCACTTGATACGACCAATTTCGTATGACCACACCAGTATGACCAACCTTGCACCCGCCCGATTAATTTAACAGCGCGAATTTTGCCATGCCTGAACTATTGTTTGAAATATTTTGTGAAGAAATTCCAGCGCGATTGCAACGCGCAGCAGCCCAAAACCTCAAAAAAGCTGTAACAGGAGCATTAATTGAAAGCGGATTGACCTATGGATCTGCCGCCGCTTTTGTCACCCCGCGTAGATTGGTGGTTTCAGTTGGTGATATTCCCTCTAGCTCACCGGATAAAAAGGAAGAGCGCAAGGGCCCCAAAACCAGTGCACCCGAACAGGCAATTGCCGGATTTTTGCGAGGCGCGGGCCTAAACAGCATTGATGAAGCCCAAATAAAAACCGATCCTAAAAAGGGCGATTTTTACGTGGCAATAACTGAAAAAAAAGGCGAACTGGCGACAAAGATTCTAGCCAGAATTCTGCCGGAAATCATCCATGGGTTTTCCTGGGGAAAACCGATGAAGTGGGGAGCAGGAAATACCAGTTGGGTGCGCCCGATCCGATCAATTCTGGCAAGTTTTGGCACAGCAAATGAAGATCCCGAACTTATCGAATTTGAAATCGGTGATATAAAATCATCCCAAACCAGCTTTGGTCACCGATTTATGGCCCCTGCCCCGTTTGTTGCAAAAAGATTTGACGATTATGCTCAAGAGCTTGAAAACGCAAAGGTGGTTTTGGATCAGGATCGCAGGATTGAAATAATAAAAACCGACGCGCAAAACCTGGCATTTGCCCAAGGGCTTGAGCTGGTGGCTGATCCGGGCCTGCTTGAAGAGGTTAGCGGTTTGGTTGAATGGCCCGTGGTTATGATGGGGAATTTCCCTGAAGAATTTTTGCAATTGCCCCAGGAAACCATCATCGGCACCATTAAAAACCATCAAAAATGCTTTTGCCTGCGTGACAACTCAACCGGCAGGCTGACCAATAAATTTATCATGGTGGCAAACATTAAAGCCAGTGACGGGGGTAAAGTCATAGTCGGGGGTAATGAGCGGGTGATTGGTGCCAGACTTTCAGATGCTATGTTTTTCTATCAAAATGATCTGGCGACCCCGCTTGTTGATCTGGTAGAAAAACTAGACAAAGTTGTATTTCATAAAAAACTGGGAACCCAAAGGCAACGGGTGGAGCGCCTGGTCACAATGGCTCAGGATATCGCCATAAAAATTGGCGCCGATGTGAACGATACAATACGGGCAGCGCTGTTGGCCAAGAGCGATCTTTTAACCCAGATGGTCAATGAATTCCCTGAACTGCAAGGGTTAATGGGTAGCTATTACGCTCTGGCGCAAGGGGAAAAACCTCAAATTGCTGACGCCATTAAAAATCATTATAAACCGGTTGGTCCAAGTGATATTGTTCCCGATCACCCGGTCAGCATTGCCTTGGCGATGGCGGACAAACTGGATATTTTGAGCAGTTTTTGGGCCATCAATGAAAAGCCCACCGGCTCCAGAGATCCGTTTGCCCTGCGTCGGGCAGCGCTTGGAGTTATCCGGCTACTGCTGGAAAATAATATAAGTTTCAAATTGCAGGTTGAGCCGGATCTGTTGAAATTTTTCCATGATCGCTTAAAAGTTTCCCTGCGCGATCAGGGGGCCGCCCATGGTCTGGTGGATGCGGTAATTGATAAAAACAGTTCGGATTTGCTGGAAATCAGCAATAGGGTCAATGCCCTCTCAGCGCTGCTTAAAACTCCTGATGGGCAAAGTCTTTTAGCGGGGTATCGACGCGGCACAAATATTCTTGGTGCAGAAGAAAAAAAGGGCAAGGCAATTTTTAGCGGTGAAGTTGAAAAAAGCCTGCTGAGCAAAGAAGAAGAACTTGAGCTGGCTGAAGCTATCGAAACTACCGGCGAAAAAACAGCTGTCCTGATTAATGAAAATCAATATGGGGAAGCAGTGCTGGCGCTTGCCTCGTTAAGAGCGCCAATCGATGCCTTTTTTGAGCATGTGATGGTCAATGACGAGGATAAAAACATCCGCCAAAATCGCCTGAACCTGTTGGCCAAATTGCGCAATACAATGCATCTGGTGGCGGATTTTTCCAAAATTTCCGGCTGAAGCACAATAACGCTCAGCCGGAATTGGTAGATTTAAATTCAAACAACCAAAATTGGCGCACCGTCTTTTACCCGATCATAAAGATCAATGATATCCTGATTTAGAAACCTTACGCAGCCGGAAGAAACAGCACGCCCGATTGACCAAGCATCGCCCGTTCCGTGCAGGCGATAAAGCGTATCGCGCCCGTTCTTAAAGATATAAAGCGCCCGCGCACCAAGGGGATTATCCAGCCCGGGAGCCATGCCGCCATTGGCAGCGCTATAGATTTCAAGCTCTGGCTGACGCTTGATCATATTTGCCGGCGGAGTCCATTTTGGCCATTTGCGCTTCCAGGTCATAGTGGCACGCCCCGACCAGGCAAATCCGGCCCTGCCCAATCCAACACCATAGCGCATGGCCATGCCATTTTCTTCAACCAGATAGGTATAAAAAGTTTTGGTGTTTACAATAATTGCGCCAACCGGTTCGTTGGTTTGATATTGGACTCTTGCCCGATAAAATGCCGGGGAAATATGTTGAAGATTAACTGCGGGAACAGGAAACTGCTCATCAGGAACGGGGCCATACATCATTGCAACCCGGCGGGCGTTTTCTGAATTTGGGGCATATTGGGAAGCATAGGGCGACCCGGCAGGTAAAATTTGCGCCACTGGTCTGCGTGCGGGCGGACGCACACAACCGGCAAGGGTAAGCGCGGAAAGAGAAACCGCACCGACAGAAAACAATCTTCTGGAAATTTTTACTTCGTTACTCATTTTACAAACTCGCACTAAGGGGCAACAGGCCCGCAGGTTTATCCGCCAATCGTTTAATGTGATTGGCGAAAACGCACCCAAATCAGCTTTTGCATGCGTCTACTCAATGGCGGGACTGTAACTTTGAAGTTTTAACCAAGTGCTAACCCTAGTGACAACAAGTCATTGACTCACAAATTTGAGGGCTGAATTCGCGTGTGACAGACACCTAAAGAGCGCCAATAGCCTTAAGCCTTTTACGCAGCGTCAATGGCTTCCAGCCTTTTACGCAGCGTCAATGGCTTCCAGCCATGCACCACCGCAGGCTTTTGACATTTCACGAATACGTAAAATATAACTCTGGCGTTCAGTAACCGAAATCACTCCACGGGCATCGAGCATATTGAATAAATGCCCGGCCTTTAACACCTGCTCATAGGCGGGAATTGCCATAATCTGGCTGCCGGATTTTACCGCATCACTATCTATATCAACTGATGCGGCTAAAATTGCCTGACATTCAATCTCTGCATCGTCAAAATGACGGACGAGAATTTCAGTATTGGCGATATCAAAATTATAGCGCGAAGATTGCTGCTCGTTTTGTAAAAACACATCGCCATAGGTGACCTTTTCATCACCCTGTCGACCATTATAATTCAGGTCATAAACATTCTCGACATTCTGGATATACATGGCCAAGCGCTCAAGCCCATAGGTGATCTCACCTGCTACGGGTTTGCATTCAAAACCTGCCACCTGTTGAAAATAGGTAAACTGAGAAACTTCCATTCCGTCACACCAAACCTCCCAGCCAAGCCCCCATGCACCAAGTGTCGGGTTCTCCCAATCATCTTCAACAAAGCGCAAATCATGCAGATCAGGATCAATGCCGATCGCATAAAGGGACTTTAGGTAAAGGTCCTGAATATCGGGGGGAGAAGGTTTGAGGATTACCTGAAACTGATAATAGTGCTGCAAGCGATTTGGGTTCTCCCCATAGCGGCCATCGGTGGGCCGTCTGGATGGTTGCACATAGGCCGCATTCCATGGTCTTGGGCCAAGGGCGCGCAGGGTGGTGGCCACATGAGAAGTTCCGGCCCCCATCTGCATGTCATAGGGCTGCAAAATAGTGCACCCCTGATCGGCCCAATATTGTTGCAGGATCAATATCAAACCCTGAAACGAATTCTTTGGGTCCATATGGGGGGAGAGGTTTTTATTCATTTTGGGGCCTGCTTAAAAAAATAAATTGAGACAGCATATAAACTTGCTGCGAACCTAGTTTCGCTGTCATAATTGGTCAAGCGTGTAAAATCACCAGATCAAATCATGGACAGGCAAATTGACAATAAGAAACTTTCTAAACGCTGAGGTAAAATCTTTAAATAATTCTCACGGAGGCAAAGGGCCATTTGATTTAATTGAAATCTGGAAAAAATCAGATTTCAAAAGCAATATTGATTTTTTCGACAGGGTTGTGATTCCACCTGATTCCAGCATTGGCATTCATAAACACGCCAACAATGAAGAAATGTATGTAGTGCTGGCAGGGCGGGGAAAGATGACAATAAATGGCAAAACTATTGCGGTCAAAAAGGGAGATATGATCTTGAACCGCCCCTTTGGGGAGCATGGACTAGTCAATGATGGTGAAGAAGATATGGATATATTGATTATCCAGATAAGCTGCTAAATCCTGTTGATAATAAGGCCTAAAGGCAGGACATGTTAAATTCAACCAGCCATCAATGCATATCAGATATGCAAGCGTTTAGGTATTTGGGCACCTATATATTTGGGGAAAGGAAATGAAATGATTGATCAAATTGATATCCGTACCGAAAGTATGCCCAAAGAAATGCACCTGCTGCTAAAGGATTATCCCCGTGAGAGCTGGGAGGCCAACCCGGCCTTTATGCAGGCCACAAAAAACTGGCTGGGTGCCCACCAGATGTTCAGGCAACTTGGTGAAATCACCCGCAAGGAAACCGAGAACTATCTGGATAAATCCCGTGACCCCGATGATTATGCGGCGCGCTTATCCTATTATGGCGATGCACTGGTGCGAAATCTGCATGGGCACCACGGATGGGAAGATAATTCCTACTTTCCTGAACTAAGTGCTGCCGACCCACGCTTTGATGCTGGTTTGAAAGTACTGGAGAAGGATCACGAAACCCTTGATATGGTGCTGGACAAGTTTACCAGATCAGCGAACCGTACGATCAAACTTATCCAGCTGGACGAGAAATCTGCGCGGAACGAAGCGGGGAACGTACACAAAATGGCACAAACTATCGAAGCTTTTTTAGAACGACACCTGAGCGATGAAGAAGAACTGGCTGTGCCTATAATCCTGCATCACAGGCTGCGAGGATAATTCGCATGCGGTGGCGGTTTAGTTTAGGGTAAGACCTGCTAAACCGTCACTGCCGTTTAACGTGTAACGCAAGCTGATTTCAGTCCCATGAGTTTAAAAATCATGGCAGCCGGACAAAAACCGGTAAAGGCAGATTGCAAAAGGTTTAACCCAACAAACAAGGTCAATATGAGCCACATGGGAGAGATAAACCAGGACAGAATAACAGAAACAGTTACCATTAGACCTGCCAGAGCCAGTACAGCATTTTCAACAGACATTTTATTTCCTCATTTTGATTTGCGCGCATAATTTGAAACGCTCACTACACAATTTATATATTAGCATGTACTAATATATCTTGTGAATTTCAAGAGGAAACAAGAATTTTAAGATACAAGAGTTGCAAACCTAATCCTTAGGACCACCCTTATCGGATTTTTCTTCGGTTTTATTGCCGGACTTCATATCACCCGGACGAAACACCCCGTCTTGATCTTTTTTAAGCTCAACCACGTCCGGCCGGTCTCTTTCTTTAAGGTCCCGTTCTCTAACTGCCTGATCATCTTTTTTGAATTGCGCGCGCCAGTCGTTGATAATGCGCCTGATTCCAAAATAGATGGCGGCGCCGATTATCACATAGGTCAGCAATCTGATGATAATGCCGGTCATTGATGATTACAGTCCAAACCGCGACCACAGAGCGCGCTCTTCAACAGCGCCAATAATATCAGCGCCCAACCCTTGAGTAATATTTGCGCTCATGCCAAATTTTGGCAGAGAAAATATCCCCCGTTTGGTTTTTAGAGTTTTTAGTTTGACATCATCACCAAAACGCTCACGCAAAACCGTGTGCATATCACCAATGGCATCAACCAGCCCCAAATCAATTCCACGCACCGCAGGCCACCATTCACCGGTGAACAATTCATCGTCTTTGCCAATAAGTTTTTCGCCCCGATGCTGCTTCACATAGTCGATAAAAACTTTATGGATATCGTCTTCAAAACCTTTGATCCGGTCAATATCAGCCTTCTTTTCCGGCATAAAGGGATCAAGAGTGGATTTGTTTTTTCCCGCCGTATAAATGCGCCGGGTAACACCAATTTTCTTGATTGCCTCTTCAAATCCAAAACCGGCCATAATTACGCCGATCGAGCCGACAATTGAAGAGGGATCAGCAAAAATCTCATCAGCCACCACAGAGATAAAGTAGCCGCCCGAAGCTGCAACATCTTCAATGAACACCAGAACCTTTTTATCGTGCTTGTCTGCCAGTTCGCGAATTCGATTGCCAACAAGACGAGACTGAACCGGGGAACCACCCGGTGAATTTATCACGATGGCAACCGCGGGAGCACGCTTGGTTTCAAAGGCTTTTTCCAGCAAAGGGTTTACCGCTTCAATATTTATCCGATTTGGTTTTTGCTCCGCAGAAATCACCCCATGCAGGCGAACAACAGGAATTATCGCATTTTTAGGACCAATTTTTTCATTCAAGCGTGTCCAGGCACCACCCAACTTAGCCATAAAAGAATTTTGCGTATCGTCGTTCATGTTCACCAGCCTTTTGATTGTTCAACAAATCCTCTGTCAGATAGGAACTTATGGAGCATTTTTCCAGCTTATTCGGCTTTTTCCGCGAAAAATCGCATCGGCCTGCTCTGAATAAGAATTTCCAACCACACCATGCAGCACCAACGGAGCCAGTAGAGCCAAAGAAGCGCGAGATCCTTTTATTGCGCGAATCAAAACCCTGGAAGCATTTTGCCCCGGTCTCGGACAAATCGGCAACACAGAAATATTGCCAAACCGGGCACTAAAAGAGGCAAGCAAACGGGGAAGCGCGGCAATGGAATGGATAAAAATCACCTCTGCGCCTGCGGCGGCGCTGGAGGCGGCGCATTTTACCCATTTATCAAGATCATCATTTTGCATGTGTCGAGAATCAGCGCGTGAAATATCAGGAGAAAGCGTTCCGGCCCTGGCATCAAAAAACGGCGGATTGGCAATAATGGAGTTGTAATAATTGTTTCGTAGGCCCGCCTCTTCGCGCACCGAGCCTTTATTTGTAACATCAAGCAGCAGGATTTTTGCCCTTTTGTGGAACCTGTTTTTCTCAAGATTCTTTTTCGCCAATGCAAGCGCTTCGGGATTGAAATCGATCAAAGTTGCATTTGCCGTTATCAAATCCGCCAGCACACAACATGAGGCAATTCCCGACCCGGCCCCGAATTCCGCGATATTTGCGCTTTTTAAATCCACTGAAGCGGCAAGAAGAACCGTATCAATTCCAGCCCGAAACCCTTTTTTTGGCTGCATTACTTTAATGCGTCCAGACAGGAATTCATCTTCAGTGAATGCAATTTCTTCAACCATGGCAGCGAGAGCAACCTTATTAAAATCAAAAAAAACCCTAAAGGCGATCATAGGCAGTTTGTGGTTGCAGGTTCAACAGTATAAGAACCAGAATAGGGATATGATTTAAAGTGTCTAATTTACTGGGGAATTGATCTGGGATGGGCAATAATTTGCAAGCTGTCGAAAAAAACGAACCTGATCATTCAGGCATTGATGCTCTGGTCGCTGTCACCGCAAACGACATGAAAAAAGTCAATGATTTGATCCTGTCACGGGCATCTTCCCATGTGGAAGTGGTGCCGCAAATTGCTCTGCACCTGATTGAAGCGGGGGGAAAGCGCCTGCGTCCCATGCTCACCCTGATAAGCGCCCGACTGTTTGGCAACAGCGGGGGAAATCAGCTCAAATACGCCGCAGCGGTGGAATTTATGCACAATGCAACCCTGTTGCATGATGATGTGGTTGATGAAAGCGATATGCGGCGCGGAAAGCCCGCAGCGCGGAAAATCTGGGGCAATCAGGCCAGCGTGCTGGTGGGAGATTTTTTGCTCGGTCAGGCCTTTATGATGATGGTTGAAACCGGAAGTATGGAGGCACTTGATACGCTATCAAGAGCTGCCGCCCTGATCGCCGAGGGGGAAGTGCTGCAATTGAGCAAGGCAAAAAACCTTACGACCAGCGACAAGGATTATATGCAGATAATCGGTGCTAAAACCGCAACACTCTTTGAGGCTGCGACAAGGGTTGGAGCCATGGCCGGTCAAGCAAATGAACTTGAGCAAAAAGCAATGGCCGCTTATGGGCGCGAGCTGGGTCTGGCATTTCAGCTGGTTGATGATGTTCTTGACTATGGCGGGATCAATCAGAATTTGGGTAAAAATACCGGTGATGATCTGCGTGAAGGCAAAATGACGCTGCCAATAATTCTGGCATTGGAAAAAGCTAATCAATCAGAGCGTGAGATCATCGCTACTGCGCTTGGAAATCAGGATGCAGATGCTGATATACTTTCTAAAGTTCTTGATATAATTACACTATATGGCGGGCTAGAAAGCGCAACAAACAGAGCTTTGAAACATGCCCAGAATGCCAGAGAGGCAATTTCAGAATTGCCTGCGTCTGAACTTTTGGAAATATTGCGCCAACTTACCTTTTATACGGTATCGCGAGTGCGCTAAGGACAGCACTTATCTCAACTTCCCAATTGTCAGTCACTACCCATCAAAACTGTTGGCTTCACCCAATATTTAGGCCATTTTTTTTTGATAGTGCTAGCGCCCTGTTCAGCCTTTTCCATATTAGCAAAAAGGGCAAAAACCGTCGCGCCGGACCCTGACATACGGGCAAAAATACAGTTCTGGTTGCCATCAAATTCTTTGATGACCTGAGATATCTCTGGAACCAATTTTATGGCCGGTTCTTCCAGATCATTTCTGGTCTGATGCAACCAGTTCACCAAATCTTTTACCCCGGAAAACCTTTCCGGAATCTCGGGCATGACCGAGTTATTGATGTGTTGAAGTTTTGCAAAAACCTCACGGGTTGAAATCGCAATGCCCGGATTCACCAGAACAGAATAAAGGGTTGGGAAATTTTTAAGCGGCACAAGGTCTTCTCCCCTTCCCGCCATAATCGCCGGTTTTTCCAACAGGCATACCGGCACATCTGAGCCAATACTTGCGCTAAGAATTTGCAATTGTTCCGGGTTAGTTTTTTCGCTGGAAACTTTTGACACCAGCTTAAGAAGCGAAGCAGCATTTGCCGACCCGCCACCGATTCCCGAAGCAATGGGCAGATTTTTGGTCAGGCGAAGCGCCATATTTCCACTCAGCCCTGCTGGCCATCGTTTTCGATATGCATCAAGAGCCTGCATTACCAGATTGGTTTTGTCGTTTGCAAGGAGGTGTGCAAATTCCCCCTGAATTTGCAGTTTATCCCCATCGCCGGCGCCATCGCAGTCCAACAGTGAGAGTTCGTCACCAATTTGTGCAAAGGTAACAAGACTTTGCAACTGATGAAATCCATCTGATTTTTTGCCAACAACGTGCAGGCAAAGATTTATTTTTGCTCGGCAGGTCACACGCGACAAGTTTGCTTCACCAGAGATTTTTAAGAATCCGAGCTGGGCTGATCAGCTATATCTGGCAAACCGTTTTCAAGTTTTACCAGCGCTTCGGCAGCGATGTCGCCACTTTTATCCACAGATGTAACAATGCTCCACTGAAAGCGCGCTTCGTTTCTTCTGCCAACGCGCCAATAGGCGTCTCCCAGATGATCATTTATTTCAGGGTCGTTAGGGCTGAGACGCACGGCTTGCTCCAGAATAACTACCGCTACATCAAAATTATTCATTTGAAATTGAGCCCAGCCCAGAGAATCAACAATATAGCCATCCTGGGGATTTGTAGAAACGGCCTGCTCAATCATCACCAGCGCCTGATCCAGATTTATGCCCATTTCCACCCATGAATATCCCAGATAATTTAATACCTGGGCCTGGGTCGGATTAAGCTCAAGAGCTCTCAAGAAATCTTTTTCGGCTGCGGGCCATGCGCCACGGCGTTCATTGGCTATTCCACGTAGATAGAAAAACCGCCAATCCCTTGGGTGGTCACCGCCAACCAGAGCAATTGCCCGACTAAATGCAAAGGCTGAGCTATCAAATTGCTCGTCAAGCCGCAGCAAATTGCCAAGGGCTGTGATAGCCTCCAGATTTTCAGGTTCTTCAAAAACAATTGTCTTTAGTCTTTCAATTGCACCCGGTCTGTCACCAAGGGCATCCATGTTCTGGGCAATGCGCACGATTGCGTCGGACTTGAACAAAGAATCCTCATCGATAGAACGATATATCTCGTTAGCGGCCTCATAACGGTGGGCATCTTCTAAAAACTGGGCAATCGTCAATGATATTGTGTCCGCATCCGGGTTGAGATAAAGACCAAGCCGCAAAAATACCAGAGCAATATCTGTTGATCCATCACGTCCCAGTGCGACACCTATACCCTGAAACAGTTCGGAAGCGCCTTCGGTCACAGTCGCGGCATATTTGCCCGGAAGGCGGCCTGCTTCAATCTCACCGCGTACAAAACCAACGCTTGGATGGCTAAGGCCTTCTTTTTCAAAATCATCAAGAACGGTCAGCGCTGCTTTATTCAGGCCGGAATTACCCAAAACCCGTGTGTAAAACTCAACCATACGGCCAAGAAACGGCTCATTCTCATAAGAAATCCGCGCAAGTTCAATCGCTGATGAATCTCCTGCAACATCGGCCATCAAAGCTTTGTGAAATACAATAAAGTCCGATAAACCACCTCCGTCCAACTCTTCAAGCTCGCCCATAGCCTTATCAAGGCGAGATTGACCAACACGTGCCCAGGCCCGCAAAATTATCGCAGAAATATCAACAAAATCGGCCAGTCCCATATCATCAAGCTGATTTATCACCGAAGAATATCGACGCTCCTTTAGAGCAATTGTGGCAAGAACCAGGTTGGCAAGAGAGCTGTTGGGAGCCAACTCAAGCATGTTTTTTGCCATAATTTCGGCATCTGCAATTCTACCGTCAGCAATCAATGCTGCAAAGCTGCGCTCCATTACACCTGCATTACCACTTTGGGCCAGTGCAGCCTGCAAAAGCGAATCGGCAGCAATGGTTGTAGCCAGACCGCTAAACGCCTCCTGACCGGCAAGAAAACTGCCGGAGGGGGTGGAAAACTGAAACGACAGGTTTTGCGAATTGGCCATAGTAGTGGGGAAAAAAGTTGCAAAAACAATGAGTATGGTGCGGATAAGAGGGCGGAAAAAACAGGTCAAAACTGGTCTCTTTCGTTGAAGTTTTTGCGTTGAGTTTTTGCATTTAAGTATTTTGCACTGGCACAATTCACATAATCCATAAAGGTATCCAAAACCAGAATCCATCAAATTCAACTATCGCGCAAGTTAAAAAACGTTCATAAAAATCACAAAACAGACAGCATTAAGTCGCCCTGCATCCCAATTATGTGATAGTTTGGGCCATGGTTAGATTTGATGTGCAGCAAACAGACGAAATAATTAAACTCCTGCAATGGCATAAAAGCGCGGGAGTGGATATTTGCCTGAACGAAACATGCAGAAATCAGTTTTTGGATAACTCCGAATTTAGTCATGCTAAAAAAGACAATTATTCTGCGCAAAACGCCACCGTTTCTGCCCCCCCCTCAAGTAGATCGCCGACTGCGAGTGCAAACCAGACGATGGTTTCAAGCCAAATTCCTGACGTTGCCAGATCACCATCAACACTCGATTCAACTGGCAGTGATGCCCCCCAAATTGCTCAGGCGCTGGCGCAAAGCGCAAAATCTCTTGAAGAACTAAAAATGCTAATGGAAAATTTTGATGCCTGCGCCCTTAAGGAACGGGCAACCCAATTGGTATTTGGAAGCGGCAACCCAAAAGCAGAAATTATGTTCATCGGCAAGGCTCCCAGCAATGATGATGATATGTTGGGGACCCCGTTCGCGGGAAAAGCCGGCGTTATACTAGATGCAATGCTGCGCTCAATTTCATTGGAGCGTTCAGAAGTTTTTTTAAGCAATATAGTTCCCTGGCGTCCACCGGGCAATCGGGACCCTGCCCCCCAGGAAATTGAGGCCTGCCTGCCATTTCTAAACCGTCAAATTGAGCTAATCGAGCCAAAATTCATAATTGCAATGGGCGATGTTGCAACAAAAACGCTCATGGGAAATGAGCTAAGCGTTTTAAAACTTGACGGAGAGCTAAGCGACATAAAAACAGGTGAACACAAGAGCAAAATTATCGCCAGTTTGCACCCGCAGTTTTTGTTGCAACAACCAGGGCAAAAACGCCGGGCCTGGCGCGATCTGTGCAATTTACAACGCGCATTGAACAATTAGGGTCCAGACCCTAACAATTATAAGCCGTGAATAACTGTTGGTGGAAGGTGACATATGGGCAATATATTGAAAATTCAGGCTCTGTTTCTATCGTCTGCCCTGTTGATGTTTGGCGGCGGCTTGCAGGGATTGTTGCTTTCGGTACGGGGCGCTGAAGAAGGATTTTCAATTTTATCTCTAGGGCTTATCGGAACCGGCTGGTCAGTGGGTTTTGTTGCCGGCTCTATACTTGTTCCGATGCTGGTCAGAAGAACCGGACATATTCGCGCCTATTCGGTAATGGCGGCGGTGGGAACCATCACCATTTTGCTAAATCTGTTATGGGTCAGCGATACGGGATGGATACTGCTTAGGATATTTTCGGGCTTTTGTTTTTCCGGTGCCGCAATGATCGTGGAAAGCTGGCTGAACGAGGTGTCAGATAATAAAAACCGGGGAACAATTTTCTCGTTTTATGTGATGATCAATCTGGCATTTTCCACCCTTGGGCAATTGTCCATGTCGTTTACCGGTACCGCCGGATATCTGCCATTCGTCATTGGTGCGCTAGCCTTCATTCTGGCAATTTTACCAACTGCCATGACCACAAGACAACAACCAAAGCCGCTGGCTTCTGCAGCCATGAATTTCAAACTGCTTTTTGCCACTTCTCCAATTGCTGTTATGGCAAGTTTTAGCGTTGGGATTGCCAATGGTACTTTTAATACTCTTGCGCCGGTATTTGGATTTTTTCAGGGCATGGATGCAACCCATATTGCTCAACTTATGAGTTCCGCCCTGTTGATGGGCGCATTATCACAGGTTCCGTTTGGCAAACTATCTGACATTATTGATAGGCGCTGGGTAATCACCGGCACCAGTATTTTTGCAGCAATTGTTGCTTTGGTGCTGGCGTTGCTCAAACCGTCTGAAAGCTGGCAGCTATATTTATTGTTTGCTCTTTATGGATTTAGCGCCTTTCCCATCTATTCCGTGGCGGTTGCCCATGCCAATGACGCGGCGGGGATTGGTGATTTTGGCACAATTGCCGCAGCAATGTTATTTACCTTTGGTTGCGGACTGGCCATTGGGCCATTGATTGCAGCCCTGTCCATGAATATGTTCGGGGCATCGGCGCTGTTTTTTGTTACCGCGTCCTTTCATGCCCTACTGGCTGCTGGAGCTTTAATACGGATGAAAGTGCGCCCTGTCGAAATGGGCGCAGATCGTGAACCGTTCAGAGCCATGCCTCTGGACAGAAACTCAACCCCGGCGACGGCAGCTCTTGACCCTCGCGCTGAATAAAGAAACAAATTCATGTTTGCTGAAAACTTCGATAAAGCCAAAAAATTCATCCCCCTCAACATCGCAATTCTTGCCGTTTCCGACACCCGTTCAATCGAAGATGACAGCAGCGGGGCATTATTAAAATCCATGCTGGAAGCCGATGGGCACAAATGCGCCGCCAGAAGCATTGTTAAAGACAATATCGCAGCGATCAGGGCTGTAGTGCAAAACTGGGTTGCGGATGAAAATATCGATGTAATCATAACTACCGGTGGCACCGGATTTTCAGGATTTGATGTGACCCCGGAAGCAATAGAGCCACTATTCGACAAAAAAATGGATGGATTTTCCACCCTGTTTCACCAATATTCATCCGCAAAAATTGGCACTTCAACCCTGCTATCACGAGCGTGTGCCGGACTGGCTGCGACGACATTTATCTTTTGTCTGCCGGGATCAAAAGGGGCATGTCGAGACGCATGGGAGGGAATTTTACACCAGCAACTCAACATTCAGCATCGGCCATGCAATTTCGTAGAATTAATGCCCAGGCTTGGTGAGCATTTGGATGCAGGGCGCACCAAAAAATCATAAAATTCAATTTTGTTCTTTATTTGTTCTCGTTTGTAGTTTATAGATTCCGGTGATGGAAGGGAGAATCGAAAAGCCCTTTTGAAAACTGGGAGAGTTTGAATGATTGCAAATGTAGCGCCTTCATTTGATGTGCTGGAGCGGCTTGGACAGGGTCATGAAGCGGATTTAATAAACTTTGTGCCGATCAGTCGCTCAAACAATCGCGGCCGGGGAGCACAAAGCAATCGCAGTGGTAGGTTTGAAAAAACCCAGCGCGAAACATTTGACGATGGCTGGGCAAGCGATGACCCGGAAGAAAAATTTGAAACCATTGAACATATGGAGCGCGCTACCTCCATCATTACCCGCAATTCTTCTCCCGATCTGCATTTTGATCGTTCGATAAATCCCTATCGAGGCTGTGCCCATGGCTGTTCTTATTGTTATGCAAGGCCCACCCACACCTATCTTGGTCACTCGGCAGGTCTTGATTTTGAGCGTGATATTTACATCAAGCCCAATGCTGCAGCTTTATTGCGTAAAGAATTATCCCACTCCAGATATAGAGCCAAAACCATAGCCATCGGCACCAATACCGACCCTTACCAGCCAGCGGAGCGCAAGCATAAAATCATGCGTCAACTGCTGGAGGTGTTTTGTGAAACAAAGCATCCGGTAATGATAACCACCAAGTCGGCCCTTATCGTGCGTGATCTGGACCTTCTGAGCGAACTTGCCAGACAAAATCTGGTTTTTGTGACCATGTCGATAACTTCAATGGACCATAAATTATCGCGCTGGATGGAACCGCGAGCATCAACCCCGATAAAAAGACTTGAGGCAGTTAAAATATTGTCAGAAGCGGGGATAACTACCAATGTTCTAGCAGCCCCAATGATACCGGCGATAAATGATATGGAACTGGAAAGGATTATTGAAAACAGCGCCGCACAGGGGGCAACTGGTGTCCAGATGATAATGTTGAGATTACCGGGCGAGGTGTTGGATATTTTTCGTGAATGGTTATTGCGCTATTATCCAAACAAGGTTTCTCATGTGATGAATCTCGTTCGTGATATGCGGAATGGAAAAGAAAACGATAGCAGATTTGGCTGGCGGATGCGCGGCCAAGGCCCTTATGCACAAATGCTGGAACAACGCTTTGAGCAAATCACCAAAAAACTCGGGTTGAACAAAAAACCGCCCGTTCTGTGCTGTGATCTGTTTGAGCCACCAGAAACTGTGTCAGATCAACTCAGCCTGTTTTGAACTTTTGGGTTAGCCCTGATAAAATTTAGGACCCACAAATTTTGCACTGGAAATTAAAGCATATAGCAGGTCATTGTTAATCCCATGGCCAACTCTGATTCCAATAATCCGCAAGAAGATAAAAAACCCGGAAAACAATCTCCGGATTTTTCACGGGAGCAGGAGCTGATCGAAGCTGGTTATAATCGGGTTGCCGGGGTTGATGAAGCCGGGCGCGGCCCTCTGGCCGGGCCGGTTGTGGTGGCAGCGCTTATTCTGGATCCAAAAAATATACCCGAAGGACTAAATGATTCCAAAAAACTTTCTGCCAAAAAACGCCAAAAATTGTTTGAGGAGCTAATTCTGGTGGCAGATTTTTCTGTAGTCTGTGCGCCTCCGCCAATAATTGAAAAGTTAAATATTCGAGGCGCCACCCTTTGGGCTATGAAAAAAGCAGTTGAGCGCCTTAGCCGGCGGGCGGATTTCGCCCTGATTGATGGCCGGGATATACCACAAAATATACCCTGCAAATCCAGAGCGGTAATTGGTGGCGACAGGCTTTCGCTTTCCATAGGGGCTGCATCAATAATTGCCAAAGTTACTAGGGACCAGATGTGCCCAATAATGGACGTATCATGCCCTGGATATGAATTTGCGAAGCACAAGGGTTATGGAACCAAGGCCCATATGGATCAGTTAAGGCAATTTGGAGTAACAAAGTTTCACAGGCCGGATTTTGCACCCGTCACCGCCTTGATAAAACCTGCCCCTTAGGGGCGAAATCTATCTCACCAATATCCTGACATACTCGACATGCCACAAATTTAATGCTCGGTTTCGCACATGTCATGATCAATCAGCGATTGAATCACATAGCATGCGCCAATATTTCCTGCATCGCATTTAGTGGCAATCCGACTTAGTTCAATCTCCAGCTTTTGCAATTGGGCTATGCGGACTTTGGTGGCTTGCAGATGTTCAGAAGCAATTTTGTGGGCCGCTTCACATGTTAGTTCTGGCGTTTCACTGAGCTGGGCCAATTGCCCGATAGCTTCTAACGTCAATCCCAGATCGCGGGCATGGCGAATAAAAGCCAAACGCTGTAAATCGTCACTGGAATAGCGACGTTGATTACCCGACGAGCGACCAGGCTCGGCAATCAGTCCCACTTGTTCATAATAACGAATAGTTGGGATTTTTACCCCGGTACGTCGCGACATTTCACCAATTGAATACATAATTGCTCCATAGCTATAGTCTTTAGAGCTGTTACGCCTATCAACAAAGTATTGCAACATATCAAACGATGCCAGTTTTACCTTTGGTTAACCATAGGGCTTAGCCCGTCATTAACCCTGTTCACTTAGATTCAAGCGAGTTGTTTTGAATTCAAATGTTTAGTTTTGCGTCAGGGTTGAGTATTTATGTTGCGTACAAAGCGAGTAAGCGGTCGTCATGACGACCATAATGCAGACGAAAGTCTTCCGATAGACACTATTCTTGTGGGCGAATGCGTTGAACGTATGAACTCGTTACCCGCCGCATCGGTTGATTTGGTTTTTGCTGACCCACCCTATAATTTGCAATTGGAGCAGGGCCTGACCAGACCAGATCAGAGCAAAGTTGATGCGGTTGATGATCATTGGGACCAGTTTGATAGTTTTGCCCATTATGATCGCTTCACAAATGATTGGATGAAAGCTGCGCGCAGAATATTAAAACCCAATGGGGCAATTTGGGTCATTGGTTCCTATCACAACATTTTTCGGGTCGGGGCCATTTTGCAGGATTTAAATTTCTGGATGCTAAATGACGTAATCTGGCGCAAAAACAACCCGATGCCAAATTTTCGCGGCACTCGTTTTACCAACGCCCATGAAACATTGATCTGGGCTGCAAAAGAACAAAAATCCAAGGTTACATTTAATTATGAAGCGCTAAAACTCTCCAATGATGATGTTCAAATGCGCTCTGACTGGTTGTTTCCCCTGTGCACTGGCGCAGAGCGCTTAAAAGATAAAGACAACAAAAAAATTCACCCGACCCAAAAACCTGAAGCCTTACTCTATCGGATAATTTCTGCAACCACAAAACCGGGTGATGTAGTTTTAGACCCGTTTTTTGGCACCGGAACCACCGGCGCTGTTGCAAAAAAACTTGGCCGCCATTTCATCGGGATCGAAAGGGAAAGTGTATATGTAAATGCCGCGCTTGAACGCATTGCCAATATTCGTCCCCATGAAGAAAATGCATTAAAAACCGCGGAACCCAAGCGCTCTGCACCAAGAGTGGCATTTGGCTCACTTGTCGAACAGGGACTGGTGCAGCCGGGTACCAAACTGTTTGATGCCAAGAAAAAAAACACCGCAATTGTGCGGGTCGATGGATCTCTTATCTGTGGCGATCATCAGGGCTCCATCCATAAGGTGGGAGCATTGGTGCAAGACGCCCCATCATGCAATGGCTGGACATATTGGAATGTTATGGATGGAAACCAGCTAAAATCCATCGATGATTACAGAACTCTTATACGCGCTGAAATGAAGCGGCTTTGCGCCTGAGTTTTTCTTACTCACAGATGCGCTCAATTGTGATTGCCAAAATTGCTGGATTGGCTAAAATATGCTCTATCCGGCAATACAAAAAAGCAATAGCAATTGAAAACCCCATCAGGCGCAAAAAACATCAAAACAAAACGAGGCGGACGCGCCAGAGGCGTTGGGGAACTGGTGGGCAAACTTATTGACCCGGCCCTGAAAAAACGCGGTTTTGCCAGTCGGGATATTTTGGAAAACTGGCAGATTATCGCCCCTCCCCCCTATAATCGCACTACCATACCAGACCGTTTGAAGTGGCCTCGTAACAAGTCAGGTTCTGATGGTGCCTTGTTATATCTTCGCTGCATTGAGGGCGAAAGGATGGCCCTAAGCCACGATCATGAACGCATAACAGAGGCGGTAAACCGCTATTTTGGTTATGTATTAGTGCAGGCAATTAAACTTTCAACCCAACCGTTTCCCAAACAAAGTGGCGCTGATTCTGGCAATGGAACATCAGGCGGCGTGCAAATGAATGTGGACCCTGAAACAGGCAACAAAATAAAAAAACTGGTTCAGGGAGTTGAAGATGAAGAATTAAAACAGGCATTGCACAAGCTTGGACAGGGGGTATTCAACAAGAACAAAAAATAATCTGCATAAACGGCCTTAATTCAAAGAGCTTCGCCTTATTTGGTGCGCTATTTAGCTGCAAATATAAATAAAATTGTAATTCTGGAGAAGTTAAATGAATATCACCCGCAGAAACGCTATACTTTTGTCAGCGGCGGCGTCCGTCACCAGTCTAGCAGGTGTATCATCTGCATTGGCGGGACATACACCTCAGACTCGTGCACCTCAAGCCCAACCGCCTCGCAGCGCTGAGGGTGATATTTTTGATGTAAATTCATTGATGAACCCGGCTGGCTGGACCGACCGGGCAATTTTGGGATCAGAAGACGCCAAAGTAACCGTAATTGAATATACATCCCCCACCTGCCCGTTTTGTGCAGCCTTTCACAACGACACCTATCCACAATTCAAGACTGATTTTATAGATACCGGAAAAGCAAAGTTTATCGTGCGCCCATTTGCCCGCAACGTGCTCGATGCCGTGGTATTTATGCTGTCAGATGTGGCGGGGGAAGACATGTACCACAATGTACTCAATACCTATTTCAACACTCAACACATCTGGTCGCGATCTGAAACTCCTCGCGATGCCATGTTGGCGGTGGCACTCGAGCTTGGATTTACTGAGGAAAGCTTTGAAAATGCCTTGACGAATCAGGAGCTTTTCGCTGCTTTGGAGTTGACGCGTGATCAGGCGCTTGAGGAATTTGGATTAACCGGAACTCCAACATTTTATATCAATGGAAAATTGCTTTCAGGAAACAAAACCCTTCAAGAGATGGCGGCGGAAATCAATCCACTGCTGGGCTAACTACTATTTTGTTTTCAGAAAAGGGTGCTGAATGAAATTTCAACGCCTGAAACTGCACGGATTTAAAAGTTTTTGTGATCCGGTTGATTTGCATCTGGAGCCGGGATTAACGGGAGTTGTCGGGCCAAACGGTTGTGGCAAATCCAATCTGATGGAAGCAATGCGCTGGGTTATGGGGGAAAGTTCCTACAAAGCCATGCGCGCCTCCGGTATGGATGATGTTATTTTTTCCGGCTCAAAAAACCGCCCCGGCCGCAATTCTGCCGAAGTGACGCTGGTGTTGGATAATTCCGATCGCACCGCTCCGGCAGGTCTCAATGATTCCGACATATTAGAAGTCACCCGACGGATCGAGAGAGAAAACGGCTCGGTCTATAAGGTCAACGGTCGGGATGTGCGCGCCCGTGATGTGCAATTATTATTCGCTGATGCTTCAACGGGTGCCCATTCCCCAGCTTTGGTTCGTCAGGGCCAGATTGGTGAGTTGATCGCCGCAAAACCGGTAAAACGGCGCGCCTTGCTGGAAGAAGCCGCAGGCATTTCGGGGCTTTATTCGCGCCGACACGAGGCAGAACTGCGCTTAAGGGGGGCTGAAAACAATCTGGAGCGAGTGGATGACATCATTGCACAGGTTGAAGGGCAGTTGGACACTCTTAAGAGGCAGGCCAGACTGGCAGTGCGATATCGCAATATTTCAGGACACATTCGAAAAGCCGAAGCGGCTCTTTATCATGTGCGCTGGGTAACAGCCAGAATCGCGCAAAAAGAGGCAGAAGCCAAACAAGGGCAGATGATTTCTGCTTTAGCTGATGCCAAACATAATGAGCACAAAGCCAATGTGGCTCTTGAAAAGTCAGATCAGGCCCAGCAGCCATTGCGTGAAGAGGAAGCAAAAAAGGGCGCTATTGTTCAGCGGTTAAAAATTCTGCGTGAGCAGCTGGAACTGGAAATTAAAAAAGCCGGTAATTTGCAGACAGACCTTGAGAACAGACAAAAGCAAATTGCCAGCGATATGGACAGGGAAAAAAATCTCGTTGAAGAAAGCGAGCAATTGCTGGCGGGGTATGAGGGGGAAAAAAATGACCTTCTTAAGCAAACTGAGGGGCAATTTGAGGCTGCACAAACTGCTAAAGAAGAAGCTGATAAACAACAATTAGTGCTGCAAGAAGCACAAAACAACGCTCGCCAGACCACGCAATCACTAGCACAATTGCGGGCTCACCGCTCGCAGGCTGAACGTTCTATGCAAGACGCAAAAACGCGTATGGAAAAGCTTGAAGCCCAAATCGGTGATGTTGGAAGTGAAGCAAAAAAAATACGCGATGAGCTTGATGGGGATAAGGTAATTATGCACTGCCAGGATGAATTGGCATTAGCAAAAGACCTTTCTACCAAAGCTGAGGCGGGAACGATTGAAGCAGAAAAACTATCCAGACAGGCCCAATCTGACCTGACACAAAGTGAGCCGGGCCTAAGAGAGCTTGAAGGACAATTGCATAGGCTGGAAAGTGAAGCTGAAACACTGGCTCGGGTGCTAAACATTGAAGATAACGGACTTTGGCCGGCGATCGTTGACGAGCTCAAGGTAAATCCGGGTTATGAAATTGCCTTGGGAGTTACGCTTGGTGATGATCTTGAAGCGCCCTGCGACAATGGTGCTCCCATTTACTGGAAGGAACCAACGGGCGGCAAAGATGATCCCAAGCTGCCAGATGAGGCCATTCCTCTATCAAATTTTGTAAGTGGCACAGAAATATTGCAACGCAGTCTTGATCAGGTGGGAATTGTCAGTGCTGAAAATGGCGAGAAGCTCATGGATCAATTGCACCCGGGCCAACGCCTGGTAACGATGGAAGGTGATTTGTGGCGATGGGACGGCCTGGTAATTAAGGCAGACGCGCCAAGTCCCGCCGCCCAACGACTTTCCCAGCGCAACAGATTGGCGGATCTGGATGTGGAAATCAGCCAGGAACGCAAAAAATTAAACCTGCTGATGGATGGGATAGGTGAGCAAAAAACACAATTATCCGCCTGTCAAAATGAAGTAAAAATGCAGCGCGAGGCATGGCGAAACGCTCAGCGGCAGCTATCCAGGGCCCAGGAAAAGCTGGATGGCGCAAAAAAATCAGTGGGGGATTTGGTAAGCAGGCAAAGTGCGCTGGAAGAAGCCAGAGTAAGATTGGCCTTTAGTCTTAAGGAAACAGAAGAAATTTATCTGGATGCAAAAAACGACTTAAGTGGCGCAGACAGCGAAGATGATGCTCAACAACGGGCCAAAGCCGCGGATGAAGAGCTGGCGGCCGCCAACATGAAAAGCCAGGCAACAAAACTGGCCCTTGGAAACTTCGAAAACTCTGCCCAAATGCGCGAAGCGCGAATCAAGCAATTGCAGACAGAAATGCAAAGCTGGTTAAGAAGACAAAAAGGCGCACAAGAGCAACTGGAAATTCTTGGCAACCGACATGAGCAGATTAGCGAACAACTAACCACGCTTGCCAAAACGCCAGATGACAATGCCAACAAGCGAAATGAGCTGGACGACCAATTGGAGGAGGCGACCCGCCAACACAATTATGCATCTGATAATTTAAACAAAGCCCAAACCATTCATCGTGAAGCGGACCGGGCAAGCCGGGAAGCAACAAAGGCATTTAGCGAAGTAAGCACCGAGCTGGCCCGAATTGATGAGCGATTGAAAGGTTTGATGGGGCAGCGCCAGCAAATAGAGCAGATTGTTCAAGAAGCATTAGGAATAAGGGCAGATCAAACCGCCGATGCGGCTGCAATAAAGGCCCAGGATCCGTTACCCGATGCCAATCAAACAGAAAAAAAGGTCGAACGACTAAAATCTGAACGGGAGCGCCTTGGTGGAGTAAATCTTTCGGCTGAGAAGGAAATGCAGGAAGTGTCGGAAAAACTGACCACAATGGTCAATGACCGTGACGATCTGATTACGGCTATTTCCAAACTGCGCACTGGAATATCCTCTTTAAACAAAGAGGGACGCACGAGATTGAACGAAGCGTTTGATAAAGTAAACGCTCATTTTCGTGAACTTTTCACCTCGCTGTTCAATGGGGGCAATGCCGAACTGACATTTATTGAAAGCGATGATCCTTTAGAGGCCGGCCTGGAAATTCTGGCCTGTCCGCCCGGCAAAAGAACCCAAACCCTGTCTTTACTTTCAGGCGGCGAACAGGCGTTGACCGCCCTAGCATTGATTTTTGCCGTGTTCCTGACCAATCCGGCCCCGATCTGTGTTTTGGATGAGGTCGATGCACCCCTGGACGATGCCAATGTTGAGCGCTTTTGCAACCTTTTAGATTCCATGTGCTCGCGCACGCAAACCAGATTTTTGGTAATTACCCATAACCCTATAACCATGGCCCGCGTGGATAGGCTTTTTGGGGTTACCATGGCCGAAAGAGGGGTAAGCCAATTGGTATCCGTGGACCTGGCAACTGCCCAGGCTGTACAAGAGGTCGGATAGAGCTTGTTGCCGACTCGCACAATCACGGCCAACAAACCCAGTCCCAATAAAAAAGTTTTCGATTTTATCGATAAAAATCAATATGTTACGAAGTTATAAGTCTGCTTGACACCGCTATTCACTGACACTATGGTTCCGCCGACTTTGGGGGGCACCTCAAAAGGACAATAGAGCTGGTCAATTGGGAGTTCTGAGTGACTGATTTCAAGCATACGAAACAGTCCAATTCAGGTTCTAAACGAGCAGAAACTGGTGAACTGGGAGAAAAAATCCGGCAAGCCAGATCCGTGCGACCTGGAGTTGCTGCGGCCCATGCCATGCGTCAGAACGAGCTGACCGGGTTTGGGCGAGCATTTCGGATGGCCTCAGAATTTGTGGCCGCGATTATCGTTGCCACGGCTCTTGGTTTTGCTTTGGACGCCGTTTTTGGCACTCAACCGATTTTTATGATCGTGTTGATGCTGCTGGGGTTCGCGGCGGGGGTGCTTAACATAACGCGGGCGGCAGCTGAAATGAATGCAGCAGCGCCCAAACCGGACCCGGACAAACTGGTGCCGATTGACGATGACGACTAATTTTGGCTAGAGAGGCTGATTGAGTGGCACCCACAGATCCAATTTCCCAGTTCAATATCTACACCCTGTTTTCATTTGGAACTGTTGGAGCCGACGAAAACGGCGCCAATGGATTTGAACTGGTGTTTACCAATTCCGCATTGTTCATGGTGGCTTCGGTTGTACTGATTTCCAGTTATCTTATTCTTTCCACCCGTGGTCGCGGACTGGTGCCTTCAAGGGTGCAGCTTGTATCTGAAATAATGTATGAGTTTATTGCCAATATGGTGCGAACTTCTGCCGGCAATGAAGGGATGGCGTTTTTCCCGCTGGTATTTTCTCTGTTTGCATTCATCTTCGTTGCCAATATGTTGGGCATGTACCCATATTTCTTTGCGGTGACCAGCCAGATCATCATAACCGCCGCACTGGCATTGCTGGTGATGGGAGTCGTGATTTTTTATGGCGTTTGGAAGCATGGCTTTGGGTTCTTAAAGCTTTTTGTCCCTTCAGGAATTCCTTTGCCAATCATGTTCATTGTTGTTCCAATCGAAGTGCTGTCTTTTCTTTCAAGACCTCTTAGCCTTTCTCTTCGACTGTTTGGAAACATATTGGCCGGACATATCGTACTTAAGGTATTTGCCGGGTTTGTGGTTTCTTTGAGTGCGCTTGGGGCATTGGGGATGGTGGGCTCAGTTTTGCCTTTTGTCATGGCGGTCGCTCTTACGGGACTGAAGCTTCTGGTCTCCGCATTGCAGGCATACGTGTTTGCCATTCTCACAAGCATTTATCTAAATGATGCAATTCATCCTGGTCACTAGCAAGAAACGCAGTTATCAGTATTTTCAACCAGCAAATTATTTTACAATCATCTCAAGGAGAAAAAAAATGGAACCTGAAGCAGCTAGATACATTGGTGCGGGCATTGCAACTATTGGCATGGGTGGAGCCGGTATCGGTATGGGCATGATCTTTGGTAATTTCCTTTCAGCCGCAATCCGCAACCCGGCAGCAGCATCCAGCCAGTTTTCAAACCTGATTTTTGGTTTTGCTGTGACAGAAGCGCTCGGCATCTTCTCTCTGGTTATTGCCTTCATGATCCTGTTTACATAAATTCTACAAATTTATCCATCAGGTAAAATCAAAGCTTTCCAGGCCAGTCTGAATTTCACGCTGGCCTGGAAACATATAATTCCAAGGTAGAGCTTTCTACAACAAGCCCTACGGTTGCAAATCGGGTTTTGTGTAAGGTTTAAGCAAACGAGGTAGATAAAATGGCGAGCGACACGCTGACAGACACTAAAGTTGTTGGTGAAAATGCAGATGACCCCACGATAGTTGTGGAGAATGGCGAAGTAGTTGATACCGAGCCAAAAGCTGATACCTATGCCCAAACGCAGGCTGACCCATATGGCCAAGAAGATTCTGTGTTTCCCCCATTTGATTCAACAACATTTGGAGCACAGCTATTCTGGATCGCTCTGACTTTTGGCATTTTATATATAATAATGAGCAAAGTTGCTCTGCCAAGAATTGGTGAAATTCTTGAAGTGCGTCGCGATCGCATTGAAGGGGACTTGGCTGAAGCTGAGCGCTTGCGACAAAAAACTGACCGGGCCATTGAAACCTATAAAACCGAATTGGCTGATGCACGGGCAAAATCCCATGGCATCGCAGACGAAACCCGCAATAAAATCAAGTCACAAATGGATGAAAAACGACGTGAAGTTGAAGCTGACCTTGCAAGGCAAATTGCTTCAGCAGAAACACGGATTTTAAAAACTAAAACTGACGCATTGAGCAATGTTGACCAGATTGCCGCTGAAACTGCGGTAGCACTGGTTGGAAAACTTACCGGCAAAGTCAGCATCAAAACTGCTCGTGTGGCAGTTAATGCCGTTGTGAAGGAATAGGGCAAATGGAACTGGACAATACTTTTTGGACGGCAGTTGCTTTCTTTGTTTTTTTTGGACTGATAGTTTATCTGAAAGTGCCAAAAATGGTCGCAGGAAACTTAGACGCTAAAATTGATAAAATTCAAAGCAACTTGGACGAAGCAAAAAAATTGCGCGAAGAAGCCCAAGCTCTGCTGGCAAAATATGAACGCAAGCGCAAATCAGCTCAAAGCGAAGCTGAGGATATTATCGCAGCTGCTGAAGAAGAAGCCGTTCGCATCTCTGAAGAGGCCAAAATCTCATTAAAGGAAATGATTGCCCGACGCACTAAGTCTGTCGAAGAAAAAATTGCGCAGGCAGAATCTCAAGCCATAGCCGAAGTTCGTTCCAGATCTGCTGAAATTGCAGTGGAAGCAGCAAAATCACTGCTGGTTGATCAAATGGCTGAACAGGGTGACGTACTTATTGATGCCGCCATAAAAGACGTTGGCGCCCGCCTAAACTGAGTTTTTGATTGCAGACGATTATAATTTTTAAGGCCCCGATTGTTTTAAACAATCGGGGCCTTTGTAATTTTATGCCGTTCACTTGCTCCATTTCAAAACAGGATTACGGGCGGCACCGGTTTCATCAAGACGTCTCAAGGGTGCCTTGGTTGGCGCGTTAACAAACCTTTCCACATCTCCTGCTTTTGCCGATTTGGCCAGATCCAGCATTGTCTGAGCAAACGCATCAAGCGCATAAAGGCTTTCACTTTCCGTTGGCTCAATAAGCATTGCCCCGTGCACAACCAGAGGAAAATACATGGTCATCGGGTGATATCCCTCGTCGATCATGGCCTTGGCAAAATCCAATGTAGTAACACCTGTTCCTTCCAGAAAACTATCGTCACTCAATGTTTCGTGCATGCAGGGCTGATCGCCATAGGGCATAGAAAACTCTTCCTGCAATCTGGCCTTGAGATAGTTGGCGTTCAGCACAGCATCTTTGGCCGCCTGCGTCAGGCCATCGCCGCCATGGCTAAGCATATAGGTCAACGCCCTTGTGAACATTCCCATCTGCCCATGGAATGCACAGAGGCGACCAAATGAACTGTTGCCATCTCCATGTTCTTCGACAACAAATCCTTCGTTGCTTTTCTGCACAAAAGGAACCGGAGCAAACGGGGCCAGAGCATCTGACAATACCACCGGTCCAGCGCCCGGTCCCCCGCCCCCATGGGGAGTTGAAAATGTTTTGTGGAGATTGATATGCATGGCATCAATGCCCAAATCTCCAGGCCGGATTACACCCATGATGGCGTTGAAATTTGCGCCGTCGCAATAAAAATATCCACCAGCTTTATGAACAGCATCAGCGATTTTTTTCACATCAGGCTCAAATAATCCACAAGTGTTGGGGTTGGTCAGCATTATTGCGGCAACGTCAGCGCTTAAGGCTTCTTCAACAGCGCTTACATCCACTGTGCCATCGGATTTGGCCGGAATTGGCACAACTTTATATCCAAGAAAAGCAGCAGTTGCCGGATTGGTGCCGTGGGCGCTCTCGGGCACTAGAACAATATTGCGATGGCCCTGTCCACTGGCGGCATGGGCAGCTTTAATGGCCATCATCCCACACATTTCACCATGGGCGCCGGCCTTTGGACTCATAGCTACGGCGCTGGTATTGGTTAGGGTCATTAACCAGTGAGCAAGTTCAGAAATAACGCCGAGGGCGCCCTGAACAGTTGAAACCGGTTGCAGAGGATGAACGTCGGCAAATCCGGGAAGTCTGGCCATTTTTTCGTTCAGGCGCGGATTGTGCTTCATGGTGCAACTACCGAGGGGGTAAAGCCCCGCATCAATAGAATAATTCAACCGGGACAATCGAACATAATGGCGCATATTTTCCGGCTCACTGAGACCGGGAAGCTCAAGGGGAGTTTGGCGGCGAAAATTTCCAAGGCGCTTATCATCCACTTCAATATCGGGCAAATCAACCCCGCTATGCTCTGTGCTGCCAATTTCAAACAAAAGGGGCTCAGCAGGCAGCAATGAACAATCACCACTTCCAGATGGTGCAACCTGATCTGATTTGGTGGAACGTCCGACAGAATTCATACTCATGACAATTCCTCCCCGCTTAGGACTGAAGTAAGTGCTGAAACAAGGGCTTCAATATCACCTGAACTGGTAAGTTCTGTTGTTGCAAGAACAATCAAATTTTCTAAATCTTTTTTGGCAGGCTCGAGCCGGGAAACCGGCAAACCGGCCAGAATGTTTTTACCGGCAAGTGCATTAACAACGCTGTTGGCATCTTTGTTTACGCGGATAGTAAACTCGTTGAAAAAGGTTGAATTCAAAACCTCAACTCCAGATATTTTGGCCATCTCAACAGCAAGTTTGCAGGCGTTGGCATGATTAATTTTTGCCAGTTTTTGCAATCCCATTTCGCCGAGCAAACTAAGGTGTATGGAAAACGCCAAAGCACACAGGCCGGCATTGGTGCAGATGTTGGAAGTGGCTTTTTCACGTCTGATATGTTGTTCGCGGGTTGAAAGGGTCAGCACGAATCCGCGCCTGCCCTCGCTATCAACAGTTTGCCCGCATAGGCGACCGGGCATCTGACGAACAAATTTAGAACGGGTTGCAAGCAGGCCCACATAGGGACCGCCAAACCCAAGGGGATTGCCAAGTGACTGCCCCTCACCCACCACAATATCAGCACCCAGAGCTCCCGGTGCCTCTATCAATCCAAGGGCAATAATTTCGGTTACCACCACAATCAGCAGCGCCCCTTTTTCATGGGCAGCATCGGCAAGTGCCTTTATATCGTGTAAATTGCCATAAAAATCAGGGGTCTGAACAAGAATTGCTGCGGTATCATTATCGATCTCAGTGATAATCTGTGCGGTGCCTTTTGGATCAGCATCAAAACAAACCAGACCCTCATCGGCACTCAGATAGGTTTTTATCACATCACGATATTGGGGATGCAGACCACCTGAAAGCAGAATTTTTTTGCGCCTTGTCTGTCGCCTGGCCATCAGAATTGCTTCAGCAGCAGATGTGGATCCATCATACATGGAGGCATTTGCCACCTCCATTCCTGTTAAATGGGCTACCTGAGTTTGAAATTCAAACAGCATTTGCAGGGTGCCTTGAGAAATTTCAGGTTGATATGGGGTGTAAGCTGTCAACCATTCCGAGCGCTGGATAAGATGATCAACACTGGCTGGAACATGGTGACGATAGGCCCCTGCTCCGATGAAAAACGGGCCATCAGAACCAGTGCGGTTTTTGGCCGCTAATGCTCCCATATGAGCCTCAACCTCAAATTCCGGACTGGTGGGGGGCAGATCAATCGGCTCGCGCAACTTAAGCTCTTTGGGCACTGTCGCAAACAATTCATCAACCGAATCAATGCCGATTACATCAAGCATTTTTTTTCGCTCGGCTTCAGAATGGGGCAAATAACGCATATTTTTAATACCTGTTTAGCCAGAGATTTGATCCTGGCAATCGTCAATCTGGCCCTGAAATCAATCAGGAAGTGTGTGCAGAATAGGCAGCTTCATCCATGAGATCACCAAGCTGATCAACATTGTCGAGGCTGACTTTTATCAGCCAGCCAGCGCCCATTGAGTCTGAGTTTACCTGCTCGGGATTTGCTTCGAGCGCTTCATTAATTTCAACAATGGTAAAATCCAGCGGAGCATAAATTTCTGAAGCTGCTTTTACCGATTCAACGACGGCAAACTCATCACCTTTTTTAAAAGTGGCTCCCACCTGCGGTAATTCAACAAAAACAATGTCACCAAGCTGGTCTTGCGCATAGTTGGATATACCGATTGTTGCGGCGCTCCCTTCGGCGTCTACATATTCGTGATCGGTTGAAAATAGTATTTTGCTCATAATTTTTAATCCTGATTTCAGTGGTATTTGAGTGCTTGATTGGTAGTTAAACGCCTGGTTGACGGGCGTAATTTTGCTTAACAAAGGGCATATCTGAAACGGTTCCAGAAATTTTCCTGCCCCTGACAATTGCGGTTATTGCTGTGCCAGACTCAGACATGGAAGCTGGCACATAACCCATGGCAATTGGGGAACCAAGAGAAGGAGAAAAAGTTCCCGAAGTTATGGAGCCAATTTTATTATCCGCCTCATCAACGATATCGGCCCCTTCACGAACGGGCATGCGGCCGTCAAAAACAACGCCGACACGCAACATTTTCGGGCCGTTTTTCAGAGCTGAAATTACAGCATCAGCACCTGTAAACCCTCCGGTTTCGCGTCGTTTCTTTCCAACTGCAAAAATAATATTTGCAGAAACCGGGTCAATTTCATCATTCATGTCATGGCCATAAAGACATAGGCCTGCCTCAAGACGCAAACTATCGCGCGCACCAAGACCGGCGGGCAGAACTCGCTCGTCGCCGTACAGGGTTTTGGCCAGTTCGGCTGCGCTAGAATTGGCAACAGAAATCTCAAAACCGTCCTCTCCGGTATAACCACAACGAGATATCTGACATTCAATACTGCCAATTTCAGAAGATGTTGTCTGCATGAATGCCAGCTTATGGGGTGCATCGGTGAAGTTGGCTAAAATTTTGGCGGCCAACGGTCCCTGCAGGGCCAGAAGCGATTTATCTTCGTGCAATTCAAACTCAAGCCTATCGCCAAGAGCTGCTTTAAAAAGCTCCATATCATGGGTTTTTCTGGCAGCGTTGACAACAATGGAAAGGCATATGCCTTGAGCCTGAGCGCGCCCGCCTTCATCGGAACGGGTTACAATCAAATCGTCTTCAATGCCTCCTGCATCGTTAAGCAGCACCGTATATCGCATGCCGCCCGGCTTTAGATTTTGAAGGTTGCCCGGCAATAGAGTTTCAAGCGCCATTGAAGCTGTGGCAAAATCGGCCCCGCTGACACTGACCTGTCCCATATGGGAAACGTCAAACAGGCTGGCCGAATTTCTGGTGTGATTATGCTCATCAATCAAGCCTTTGAATTGAACCGGCAAAAAATAACCGGCGAAATCAACCATGCGGCCGCCCTGGGCAGTATGCAGGTCAAACAGGGCTGTTTTAATAGGATTTGAAAGGGAACTGGACAATTGAATTTCTCCGAATTAGCAAAAAAGCGCAGTTTACCGTCGCAAACGCGAAGGTGCAGTACTGCCCTCTCTGTATGCTTGCCTGAGAGATTTCCCGAAATAGCTTTCGGTTACTCCTTCGGCGGGAACAAAAGTTCCTCTTTCCAGAGTTTGGTATTGAATGCGGTCCCTTTTACCTGAGAGTTTCCAGGGCGGTTGCTCCTTCGGTGCCGGTAAACGCTGTTCTAGCGCCGCCGGTCTCTCCCGCATTCAGCCTCTATTTTGAATTATTTGTAGCCCGTGGTCAATTGCAATCAAGCACAAGAAAAATTATTGGGAACAATTTACATTGTTTTCCATAAAATGATGCGATCAAGTCTGTGGATCAAAGCCCACCCAAATGACAATATCTTCTCCTCCGAGATAGGGAATGGCTACATTTTCAACAACTTTTACAAATTCCTGCGAACGGGCAGGAGGGCTTACACTAACCGGAATGTTGTAAAGCTGTGAAAATACCGCAATTTCATTTCTCTCCACTGCGAATCGCAAGGGGAGATTAAGGGATTTTTGCGTATCGTTGGGACCCAGTAACATGCGTCCAACAACGCCGATTTTCACGGTAATCAAACCATTTGAAACCACGCAATTACGCGACTGCCCATCAATAACCGCCTGATAATTCAAAGCACTGGCGTCACCAACCCGATTTGGCAGGTAAGAAAAAATTGCGCCCCCGCCCTGACGAACTTTAATAGGAGGGCAAACCGTGGCAATCGCTGGTAATGCGGATGACTGCACCTGAGAAATCTGGCTTGAATCCGGTGTGGTTTGAGCAAGTTCAGCTGCTGGAGAACCCGCACCGGACCCACCAAATCCCCCGATACTACAAGCTGAAACGGTCATCAATATCGCTGTTGGGAGAGCGAAATTTTTTGCAAAGCCAAAAAAACTGTTTGCTATCATTTGATCTAAATTCCTTAAACTACACAAGTCTCTTTAACACGGCTTGAACCAAGTACATCAAGAAGATGCAAAGCTCCAGTGTTAGTTGTTTGCCCACGAGCATCATCTACGTAGATGTTTGTGACAATCCCCTGTTCAATAATCATTGCAGAGCGCGCAAAACGATTTCCCAAGCCTGCGGCACTAAGATCCTTATTCAATCCAAGCGCACTGGCAAAACGCCCATCAAAATCTGCAAGAAAGTCAATCTCACCAATTGCGCCGGTATTTTTAGCCCATTCATCCATTACGTATTTATCATTAACCGAAGCGCACACAATGTTTTTTATGCCAAGCTCTCTAAAAGTGTGGGCATTTTTCAAATACCCCGGCAAGTGATAATTGTGACAGGTGGGAGTGTAAGCTCCGGGCAGGGTGAATAATATGCTGGTTCCACCAGCAAATAAGTCGGACGAATTAATTTCACCGCTGAAATTTTCTTTTATACACCAGATCGAAACTCCGGGAATTTTTTCGCCTGATTTAATCATCTATTCTTCAACTCAAAACCTGATTAACAATTCCGGCTATTCGCCAAATCCAAAGTTTTAACACTTTATTCAATTAGTCTAAAAACTCAAGCAATTGACTAATTTCATACGGACCTTGTGGAGATATAAAAATTATCGATACGTTCTGGCCACGCCAGTTTTCAGTTTCACTTCCACCCAGTTTCTCAAACGCATATATGCCGGGTATCGGGCTTTTTTGAGGCGGCGCAAATACTGTTGTTTCAGACCCGATTGTTGCAATTATGCTGGATACATCAAGGTTCGCATCATTTACCTCAACCAGTAACATTGCTCGCTCATCGTCAAAAACTACCGATCCAATGGGGCTTTGGGCCATATCCCAGGGAATTGGAGTATTTGCAATCGCTTGGGAAATTCTGATCGCCGAGCCGGCATCGCGTTGCTCAAAAACAAGATCATGGGATATTTGAACCTTAACCGGTACACAAACCTCGGAACAAACTCCCAAAATCATTTGTAAATTTAGTTGGGGGGAAGCGCCGGTAACAGCAATTTCGATGGGTAAAATAAAGTTCCCCCGGTAAATATAGTCAACATAGCCATATAAAACCTCACGACGCGGAATTGGCCAAACGGGTGTTAATTCACCAATATTCACCGAAGCACTGCTATCAAGTGTAAGGGGAATTCCCGTTTCTCCCGGCACCCGCCAATAGGTGTTTGATGATTGCGGCATGGCAATCTCCAGCGCCGCCATGGTGGTGCCATCACTTGAAAGAGTATCGGAAAATATCAAGCGCAGTTTTGCATCCGCTGTTACCTGCTGCCACAAGGTTTCGCCAGCAATTGCTACTGGCGAAAGAACTAAAAATGACATAAATATTATCAATGCTCGCATAGGACAGGTTTAACGCAATTTGCAAAAACATCAAATGAAAGCAGCCGCAAATACATATGCCAGCAATTCACATTTATGTAATATACTGTGTACCATCCGCTTTTTTCGAACAAGAAGTTAAAGTCAGTGAAAAAACAAAAACCGATTTCTGACAGTAACATGGACAAAAAAAACGAAACACCGCCCTATGGTGAAATGGAAACCCTGCAGGGCCAGTTTCTGGTCGCTATGCCGTTAATGGACGACAATCGATTTAAAGAAAGCGTATTATTTATTGTCGAGCATAACAGCGAAGGTGCAATGGCCATCGCTATTAACGAGCAAATGCCTAAAATCAAATTTCAAGATGTATATTGGGACCTATCAAGCGCATCAGCTGTGCAAAATGATAAAGACAAAAAAATAATTTCTTCATCCATGGCCGCTCAACCGGTATTCAGAGGGGGGCCGGTACAAACCAACAGAGGGTTTTTGTTGCATGAAGGGCAAGGGCAGTTTGAGGGAATTTCATTTCCGGTAACCCCGACAATATCGCTAAGCGCAAGTATGGACACATTGCGGACTTTTGCCGGAAAAGATAATCCGGGCAATATAATTTTCGCGCTTGGTTATTGTGGTTGGCAACCAGGGCAATTGGAAAACGAGCTGGCGCAAAATGTCTGGCTGACAGTTCCCCATAATTATGAATTGCTATTTAGCACTGATTTTGGAAAGCGCTATGATTTTGCTTTGAAATTATTAGGTATCACCAGAGCCAATCTGAGTGCCTTTGGCAGCAGAGCTTAACGGGCAGACCGTTTAACAATCAAAGAACCTGCACTTAGGGTCAGGACCTATTAAATTCGTATGATTCTGTTTGAAATAGAGTGTTCAGATAAGGTGAATGGCAGTGAAATCATGTCTATCACCTTATTGAACTGTAATTTGCATTAGATGCATACTATATTTCAAACCCGAAAGGGCGCCGCCTATTTTGTTCATGAATGCGTTACACAAGCTCAAAAATCACCGGATTTACCTCCCTTTTGCGCCTGTTCACGAACAAAATCTGCTGGCGCAGAATATATGAATTTAATAGGTCCTGACCCTAAACTTATTTGGCATATTGGGCCGCCAGTTTTCTTTGCAGGTCGTTTCCCGGCATGGCGCTGTCAAACAAAAACCCCTGGGCCATTTGGCAATTTAATTCGCGCAGCCTCTTGAGTTCGTCTGTAGATTCAACTCCTTCAGCAACCACCTTGAGACCAAGCTCGTTAGCAAGTGAAATAATGGCCCGCATAATCGGTCCCTGGGTATGGGCCAAGCCGGAATTTTCGCTCATTTGAACAAACTGAGCAGGAATTTTTACCGTATCAAACGGAAAAAGATGCAAATAGGACAGGGATGAATGCCCGGTACCAAAATCATCAAGAGCAAGTCCCAGCCCCATATTTTTTAACGCACTCAATACATAGGCAGACTGCTCTGGATTAACCATTACCTGACTTTCAGTCACTTCAAGTTTGATATGACGTGCCAGTTGAGGGTTTTCGGTTACCATCGTGCGTAAGTCATTTAGCAAGGACTGAGTGGCAAGCTGGGTGGTGGAGAGATTTATGGATACAAAAAAATTTTCATCGAGCTGAAAATTATTAATCCAGTCACCGGTTTGATTGGCCGCCTGACGCAGGGCCAAACGCCCGATTTTTTCGATCATTCCAATACGCTCGGCAAGGGGAATAAACTCTGAGGGCAAAATTATTCCCTTGGATGGATGGTTCCAGCGCATCAGGGCCTCAGCGCCTGTTATCTTTCCGGTTTGAATGTTGTAAATGGGCTGATAGTGAACCTGAAGCTCACCCGCATTGATTGCTCTTTCAAGTTCTTTTTCTGACGCCTCGGAATAGGCAGCGATCGAGCGGGCCGATGCTCGATAGGCCTCAATCCTGTCTCCGCCCAGACGTTTTGCATAGTACATGGCCAGTTCAGCATCCCGCAACACCTCTGTTGCGCTGGCCGGTCCATTGTCAAAAATAGTAATGCCAATCGAGGCTGTTAGAATTACATCCTGATCACCAAAATTAAATGGGGTGCGAAGTCCTCTGCGCATGGTTTCGGCAATTTCTGCAATCTTGGTGGCGCTGTCGCTTGAGGTGAGGATAGCTGCGAATTGATCGCCGGATGTTCGGGCAAGTGTGTCCATTGGCTGCATTATCCTGCCTATCCTTCTGGAAACCGCCAAAAGCACAGAATCAGCCGCCGACTGACCAATCCGCTCGTCAAGCAGAGAGAATTCATCCAAGTTTATAACCAGAACCGCAGGTTTTATACCCCCTGATTCTCTGGCTCGTATCAACGCCCGCTCCAGTCGGTCGATATACAACTGCTTATTGGGCAGACCTGTAAGGCTGTCATGCACCGCGTCGTGCATTAAACGTTCACGCGATGCCCTGTCGGCAGTCACATCCTGCAATGTGCCAACAATGCGCGAAACCGATCCTGAGCCACTTAAAACCGGTTTGACCCTCATTCTGAATACCCGGTAGGCCCCATCATGGGCGCCAAACCGAACGTCCAGATTAGCTTTGCCCCGTTGCAGTTCCACCAGCGTATCAAGGGCAGTTCGAAATCGATCACGATCCCTTGCATGCACACGATCAAGCCAGAGTTTTATTGAACCGCGCAGGGCACCTTCCCTGATCCCGAGTCTTGAGTGTATTTCAGTGGAGACATTTACCCGGTCTCTTTCGATATTCCAGTCAAAAACATAATCACCACTGCCGGTTAACGCCAAAGCCCGCCGTTCAATTTCAGAAACGGTGCCGAGCGAAACCTGCCCCTCGGCAAATGCATGCTGAACCGTTGTAAATCCCATCAGCATCACCATCAGCACTAATCCGCCAGCAACCGCGGACTGGGCAATATCATTGGAAATCTGGCCGCTCAATACCATCCAGCTAAATGTCAGCCATGACAGGTAAATGATCCATGTGGGAACCAGCATAACCGCCCGGTCATATCCTCGAATTGCCAGAAGAAGAATTAAGGCAAATCCGAATATGCCAAGAATTACCAGAATCGAACGGGCAACCGTAGCTGCAATTGATGGCTGCAAAAATGCAAATGCAATCAGCGCCAGCATGATTGCTGAAAGCGCCATCGCCAAATGTAAAAACCGCAAATGCCAGCGGTGAAGATTCAGGTATATGAATAAAAACCCAAAGAGCGTAGTCGCAATTCCCGCCTCCGAAGCTGCCCGATATGGCTGTACTGAACCATTATCCACCCCCAGAAGCGGCCCAAGAACACCAAAATCAATAAGAAGGTAAATCAGAACTGCCCAGGAAAATGCAGCAGTTGCCGGAAAAACCCCTCGCCCCTTCACCACAAACATTATCGTTAAAAATACCGCTGCAAGGCCGGAAATTCCAAGAACTGTGCCGCGAAAAAGCGTGAATGAGCTTATATAGTCCCGATAAGCGCCCGGCTCCCAAATATATAATTCCGGAAGTTGGGCGTTGGTAAGCTCTGCGGCGAATGTGACAGTTGCACCGGGATCAAGAATTATTTCAAATACATCTGCTTCCGGATCGTTTTGACGCTGGGGACGCAATCCGGCACTGGGAGTTAGGGCCGAAATTCGCGCATTGCCCAAATCCGGAGTAAAAAGACCCGACCCGGGCATGCGAAAAAACGGAGCCACCAATAATCTGGTAATTTGAATATCTGACGGGTTGGACAAGGCAAACAGCGCCCATGCCGGATTTGTCCCCTCTTTTGCGGCCAAAACTTCAATCCGGCGCACAATCCCGTCAGCTCCCGGAGCCGTGCTGAGACGCACTCTTCCATCTGCGCCCTCAACAACGTCAATCGCTGCGCTAAGATTGATTGCATTAACGTCAGAGGGAACCGCAATCACCTCAAACGCACTGGCAGGTGCAATCGTCATGACCGCAATTGCCATGATCGAAAACACAATATATTTCGCCAGAGCTACAAGGTGACGCATTTCTGCCGGGTAATCCTATTTTTATTCGCAATCTTGCCCTTGGTAGCGGGGAATTGCTTAATCTACAAGCTTTTGGATGAATGACGCTTAATTGTGGCAAATTGATCTTTAGTTATCCCAAACAACAAATGATCACGCATTTCTCCGTTGATTTGCAAGTATTTGGGGGCAAATCCCTCTTTTTGAAAGCCATTTTTTATCAATACATTTTTGGACCTGTCGTTCTCGGGCAGGCAAGCTGCGTGAATACGCCGCAATTTTAATTCGTCAAATGCAAACGGCATCACCAAAGCAATCGCCCGGTTCATATAACCATTACCGGTTTGCTCCTCACCCAGCCAATAGCCGATATTTGCATGATAGGCGGCACCGTAGCGAATATTTGACAGGGTAACACCTCCAACAAATATTTCCTTCACCCGGTTCTTTTCTTTTTTCAGGGTAAAAATAAACAGTGAAAATTCTGCATTTTTACCCGCGCGATTAGCGCTGATTTTTACCCGCTTTACAAATGAGTTGCGGGTCAATTCATAGTCATGCCATTTTGGCTCAAACGGAGTTAAAAACGGGCGGCTGGCAGAACGGACATTTTGCCAGGCGGCAAAATCAGCGCGTTTGGGAAGCCGAAGGCGCAAGCCAGCCTCCTCCAGTACCGGCGATTTTTTTCTTCCCCACAAATCAATTATCCATGTATGCCAAAGTAAATCGTACGTTCATTTGGTAAAGTATTCCACTAGTTCATCCAAAGGCGGCAATTGCGAAATGGGACCGTTGGCGGCAATGGAAAGATTTTTACTGCTGAATAGTTGCCCGGCGATTTCCTTGATACGATTAACATCAATCTTATTGATCCGCTCAATAGTTTCACTCATTTCGATGGGGCGCCCCCATAAAATCTGCTGACGAGCTATTTGCCCAGCCCGGCTGGTTGGGCTTTCAAGGGACATTAGCAAGCCGGCCCTGATCTGGTTGCGTACCCTTAGCACTTCATCCTCAGTAATATTTTGAACAGCGTTGCGCAATTCATCAAGAATTACATGAACCAGCTCGCCCACATCCTCTTCACCAGTGGAAGCTGAAACACCAAATACTCCACTATCGGCAAATGCCCAGTTGAACGCATAGATCGAATAACAAAGGCCACGTTTTTCACGAACCTCCTGAAACAGACGCGAGCTCATGCCGCCGCCAAGGATTGATGCCAAAATCTGGGAAGCATAAAATCCGTCAGAATTATAGGGGCGCCCTTCCAGTCCAATAATTATCTGGGCCTGCTCGTTATCCGTTTTTTTGCGCATATCTCCGCCGATATATTTGGCGGCAACCGGCTCCATATCACCATCGGGCTTAAGATGGGCAAAGCGTTTAGAAACCATATCAACCAAACGATCATGCTCAACATTGCCAGCAGCGCTGACAACCATTCGATTACCCACATAATTTCTATCCATATAGGAGCGCAGTTGATCCGCGCCAAAACTTTTAACGGATTTAACTGTTCCAAGGATCGGGCGACCTATGGCCTGATCAGGAAACACCGCCTTTTGAAACAGGTCAAAAACCTGATCATTGGGGTCATCCAGAGACGCGCCTATTTCCTGCTCAATTACATGTTGCTCACGCGCCAGATCTTTAGGGTTAAAAACTGAGTTGCACAAAATATCTGAAAGAATGTCGGTGGCAAGGGGAACGTCATCCTTCAATATCCTGGCAAAATAGCCAGTATGTTCAATGGAAGTTGCAGCGTTCAGATCACCGCCGACCTTTTCGATCTGTTCAACAACCTGCCGAGACGAGCGGGTTTTTGTACCCTTGAATGCCATATGCTCCAGGAAGTGAGAAATGCCATTTTCTTCCGGACGCTCCCAGCGGGAACCTGCTTTTACCCAGACCCCCATTGAAGCACTCTCCAGATGAGGCATGTGATGGGACAAAACGGTCATGCCGTTTTCTAATCTGGTGCTGGATACGCTCAAAATTATTCTCCTGTTACGCAGAGGTTCGACTGCGTATATATTCTTGAATTATCTGGGGATCATTGGCCAGCAGTTCACATTTTTCTGACCGGTCGTGAATGTCGGATAACAGCGGCGGCAATGATGGAAAAACAGAAGATGCGGCTTGTACCGCATCTGGGAATTTTGCCGGATGTGCCGTTGCCAGGGTAATCATTGGAAAGTTCGCATCCATTTGTTGGCGCGCCACATGCACGCCAACAGCGCTATGGGGGTCAAGCAGATAGCCCGATTGCTCATAGGTTGATTTTATTGTCGTGGATGTTTCTTTATCGGAACTGGAGCCAACCGCGAAATTTTTTGAAATTTGAGCGAGGGATTGCTCGTCAATCGAAAAGGCACCCGATTGGGCAAGGGAGTTCATCTTTGAGCGAATTTCATCAGAGTTTTTATTACCGGCTTCAAACAATAAACGTTCAAAATTTGAAGAAATCTGAATATCCATTGAGGGGCTTTGGGTGGGCTTAACGCCTGAAGTCTGATAGGTGCCCGTGGTTAGCGCACGACGTAAAATATCATTTGAGTTGGTGGCTATCACCAGTTTATTAATATTCAAGCCCATTTGTTTGGCGGCGTAACCGGCAAATATGTCTCCAAAATTTCCGGTTGGTACCGTAAAACTCACCGGTCTGTGGGGAGCACCAACGGCAACCGCTGATGTAAAGTAATAAACAATCTGAGCAACAATTCTGCCCCAGTTAATTGAATTAACCCCGGTTAAGTTTATAGATTTTTTAAATTGAACATTCAAAAACATGTCTTTGACAAGTTTTTGGCAATCATCAAACGAGCCTTCGAGCGCAATATTGTGGACGTTTTCATCCAAAATTGTTGTCATTTGGCGTCGTTGAACATCAGAAACGCGGCCATGGGGATGCAGGATAAATATATCTATATTGGATCGATTGCGAAATGCCTCTATGGCAGCAGATCCGGTATCTCCGGACGTCGCGCCAACAATTGTTGCCCTTTGTCCCCTTTGAGTGAGAATATGATCAACAATCCTTGCCAGCAATTGCATGGCAACGTCTTTGAATGCCAGTGTAGGACCATGAAACAGCTCTAATATAAAATGTCCAGGTTCCAGCTCTATAATCGGTGCAACGCTTGGATGGGGAAATGATGCGTAGGCCTGCTCAATCATCTCGCGCAAGACCGTCTCTTCTATTTCTCCGTCGACAAAGGGCGAAATAATTTCATACGCCGTATGGGCGTATGATTTATTGGCCATACCGGCTATTTGTTGTTTTTCAAGTTGGGGCCATGTTTTTGGCAGATAAAGACCACCGTCTTCAGCCAGACCTGCCATGACAGCATCGCAAAAACCCAGTTCCGGCGCTTGACCGCGTGTGGAAATATATTTCATAAAAATTGGATAACCTTGAATTTTTTATGTCTGTTATGTTTTAAATCAGTCAAAGCATGCTTTATTATTTTTATTCTAAAACGCTATGGGAACCACAATTTTGGTACTTGGCGTTGGTGAGTTGTTTAAGCAATCCTAACCCGCTAGGCAACCACATCAAAATTATGTGCCAATAAACATCAAATTTGTGTGGTTTTTCTTTTTTGTGCGTTCCCGTTTGTCAAAGGCCATTGCTAAAAACTTGACCTATTTATCCGTTCTGCGCATCCATACCAGCAACAAAAGTGGTGTGAGAATCGCCAATGAAAACCAGGTTATCGCATATTCCAGATGTTTGTTAACAACGGTCAATTTAGTTTCACCACCCTGGGGAAGAGAGCCATCAGGTGTTAAGCCATCATTGAAATATATCGGGGCTATAGGCTGAGTTTCTTCATCCAGAAACTGGGTAAGGCGCTCAACATTTCGCACCCAGTCAATCCGGTTTTCAAATTCAGAACCCGGTGTAAATGCATTAGTTGGCTCAGTTACACGCCCAAGGCCAACAAGGGTCACTTCATCAATCGGACCGGCCCCGCCATCTATAAATCCATCAGCAAGAAACTCAGGCACATACCCGCGATTAACAAAAATCATGCCGCCGTCCTTGAGATAAAAAGGGGCAACAATCCAATAACCCGGGCCATAATGAGTGCCATCATCGGCGGTTAAAAAGGTAAATATTCGAATGGTTTGGCTATGATCAAAAGTTCCTGTGATTGTTAAGGGTCGGAAATCATAGATTTCAGGATCAAAGCCAACCCATTCGGCTATCGATGGGAGCTCAATGGGGCCATTGCCTATCCGCTCTTCAATATCTGCAATCATTGCGTCTTTTACTGCCAGCCTGTTGAGCTGCCAATTGCCAAGAAAGGCAAAAAGAGCTGTTAGCAAAAGCATAAAGACTACAAAGCTGATGCGATTGGCTTTAGATTTTTTTGGCTCTTGTTTAGCAATGACCGGATCTTTGTCGATATCGGAACTAATGGAATTACTCAATTTTGCCCTCCTGGGCCGAAAGCCTACATTGTAGGGAGTTTCTTATGCCTTTAAACGGACGCATAGGAACAATATCCAAAATAGTTGTAGTTGGTTATCCACAAACTCAAATTAATAAGCATCAAAGCCAAAAAACGATATCTTAAATTAGACCAAAAGATCTTAAATAATGAAGGGTGCTATTGAGCACCTTTCATTTCTTTTATTTGCACATTGTTTTGTTCCGTCACAGACCAAATCTAATGAGCAAGCGCGCCAAACGAGCTGCCCCAAACATATACAGAGGCGAAAAGGAACAACCAAACCACATCCACAAAGTGCCAATACCAGGCAGCAAATTCAAAACCCAAATGTTGTTTTGGAGTAAAGTCACCTTTTAGCATGCGCACCAGGCAAACAATCAGGAATATGGTTCCAACAAAAACATGAAAGCCATGAAAACCGGTAGCCATAAAGAATGTGGCACCATAAATATTGCCTGAGAATGAAAAACCAGCCTGAGCATATTCGATTATTTGAACAACTGTAAACAATGCCCCAAGAGCAATAGTTAAGACCAGCCCCCATTTCAAGCCCTTGCGATCCCCTTCAAGCAGAGCGTGGTGAGCCCAGGTTACAGTGGTGCCAGAAGCCAGCAATACCAGAGTATTGAACAAGGGAAGGTGCCAAGGGTTGAATAACTCAACACCATTTGGCGGCCACACTCCACCAGAAACTGCGACACGGGTAAACTGCTCTACATCATCTATTCTGAAAAACCCGTCAAAATAGGCCCAGAACCAGGCGACGAAGAACATAACCTCTGAAGCGATAAACAGGATCATACCGTAGCGATGGTGCATCTGCACTACCTCGGTATGATCTCCGGCATTTGCTTCGCTAATCACGTCTGCCCACCAGACAAACATTGTGTACAGAACGCCGGTAAGACCAATAAAGAACAGCCATGGCGTTACATCGCGCATCCACATAATGGCACCCACTGCCATAACAAAGGCAGCCAGTGAGCCAACGGCTGGCCAGGGACTAGGCTCTACCAGATGATAATCATGGTTTTTTGTTGCTGAAGACATATTTAGCTACTCCTGCTGTCTGAAGCATAAAATGTATAGGATAAAGTTATTGCATTAACCGTATCAAGTTCGCGAACCTGATCCAATTCCGGATCAAGAAAAAATGTTATGGGCATTTCCACCGATTCTCCAGGAGCAAGAGTTTGCTCCGTGAAACAAAAACATTCAATCTTGTTAAAATATGCACCTGCAATACTGGGGGCGACGTTGAACGAAGCCGTTCCGGTAACAGGTACATCAGAATTATTGGTGGCGCGGTAAGTGACTACTTTAACCTCGCCAATTTTGTCGGTGACGGTGCTGGCCGGCACAATCGTCCAGTCAAGTGCGCTGGATACCGTAACGTCGAATCTAACAGACATTTCCCGGTCAATTATACCGTTTACATTGCCTTCAGAAACCTGAGTGGTGCCCGCATATCCGGTAATCTGACAAAACAGTTGATAGAGGGGAACAGCCGCAAAAGAAAGCCCGACCATGCCCACAAATACACTGGCGCATATAATTGCAATCCTAAGATTGCCCTTGCGGGATTTGTCTTGAAAATCCGAATGTGTAGCAGAAATTGTATTCATTACAGCGGCCTTACAAAAAGATCAGGGCCCATTCTAACGACGGTCAATATAAAGAAAGTCATAACAAATGCCACAAGGCTCAACGCAATGGCAATTGAGCGCATTCTCTGCCGTTTCAGACGGGTTTCTTCTTTTGCATCCACTGTCTGTTCTTTTGTCATTGCTGATACCTGCTCAGTCATAGGGGTTATCCAAAAATAGCTGATCTGAGAGCCAGTGTTTCAAGCAAAAGTGCTAGAAAAATCACAAACAGATATAAAAGAGAAAACGAAAACAACTGCCTTGAGCGCAACCGCATTATTTTTTTTGAGGTGCCTATAAGTCGCACTGAAAGAAAAATCATGCCAAGTCCAAGAGCACCTGCCACCAACGCATAGATCATGCCACCAAACCCAAAAGCCACCGGTGCCAAACTGGCAAGGGCCAGCAAAACGGAATAAACAAGGATCTGAATGATTGTTGCCCGTTCTCCGGCAACATTTGGCAACATGGGGATGTTGGCAGCGGCATAGTCGCCCTTTTTATAAAGTGCCAATGCCCAAAAATGCGGAGGAGTCCATAAAAAGACAATCAGAAACAAAATTACAGGCTCAATGCTAATAGTGCCAGTAGCTGCCACCCAGCCAATCATTGCCGGGAAAGCGCCTGCTGCACCACCTATAACAATGTTTTGCGCCGTCCGGCGTTTTAGCCATATTGTATAGATTACAGCATAGAAAAATATCGTAAAGGCCAGCAATGATGCAGCAAGCCAGTTGGTGGCCAGTCCCAGCAAAGTAACCGAAACAACCGACAAAAACACTCCAAAGCCAAGGGCCTGATTTTTATCAATCCTGCCGGTTGGAACCGGGCGATGTTTTGTTCTGCTCATCAGGGCGTCAATATCGGCATCATACCACATGTTGAGAGCGCCGGAAGCACCACCACCAAGAGCAATGGATATAATCGCAATTATGAATATCGCCGGATGTACGCCCACGGGCGCAAGAAGCATGCCCACTATGGCCGTAAATACCACCAGAGACATCACACGGGGTTTAAGCAAAGCGATAAAGTCACCAACGCTTGCACCCATATCCTCAGGGACAAAACCCTGAGACTGAGTGTTAGCGCTGGTGTCTAAATATGCCAAACCAAGTTTCCTTAATCTTTGCCGTTATTTGATACGCGGAAGCGTTTCAAACTGGTGGAATGGAGGAGGAGATGAAAGGGTCCACTCAAGAGTAGTAGCGCCCTCGCCCCAAGGATTATCACCTGCAACGCGTTTTTTCATTCTGGATTCGATAATAACCCAGATGAAGATAAACATGGAAAGCAGAGTAATCAGGTAGCCAACTGAAGAAACCATGTTCCAAAGAGCGTATGCGTCTGGATAGTCGATATAACGACGCGGCATGCCGGCAAGTCCAAGGAAATGCTGCGGGAAGAAAACAACGTTTGCCCCAATGAACAATGTCCAGAAATGTAGATTGGCCAGAGCTTCATTATACATGATGCCAAACATTTTTGGATACCAGTAGTACCAGCCTGCAAACACCCCAAAGGTCGCGCCCATGGACATGGTGTAATGGAAGTGAGCTACCACATAATATGTGTCATGCAACACTCTGTCTGCACCGGCATTGGCCAGTACAACTCCGGTAACACCACCAACGGTGAACAGGAATATAAAGCCTAAAGCCCATAGCATCGGCGTTCGAAAACTTATCGAGCCGCCCCACATGGTCGCGAGCCAGGAGAAAATTTTCACACCCGTTGGCACCGCAATAACCATCGTCGCAGCAACGAAGTAACGCTGAACATTTAAGCTAAGACCGGTTGTGTACATATGATGAGCCCAAACAATAAAGCCAACAAAACCAATGGCAATCATCGCATAGACCATTCCCAAATAACCAAAAACGGGTTTTTTGGAAAAGGTTGAAACAATGTGAGAGACAATTCCAAAACCCGGAAGGATCAATACATAAACTTCAGGGTGCCCGAAAAACCAGAAAAGATGCTGGTAGAGAACAGGATCACCGCCCCCTTCAGGATCAAAGAACGTCGTTCCGAAATTCCTGTCCGTCAGCAACATTGTGATAGCGCCGGCCAATACTGGCAAAGAAAGCAGCAACAAAAATACGGTCACAAGAATTGACCACACAAACAAAGGCATTTTGTGCATGGTCATGCCCGGTGCGCGCATATTGAAAATTGTGGTGATAAAGTTGATCGCCCCAAGAATAGATGAAGCGCCAGCAAGGTGAAGTGAAAGAATAGCGAAATCAACCGCAGGTCCCGGGTTGGCAGTTGTTGAAAGGGGCGCATAAACCGTCCAGCCAACACCGGCACCATAAAGTCCCGGAGGGCCTTCAAAAAACAAGGACATCAGCAACAGGGTGAAAGCAGCAGGCAACAACCAGAACGAAATATTATTCATCCTTGGGAAAGCCATGTCAGGCGCGCCAATCATAATGGGGACAAACCAGTTGCCAAACCCGCCAATAAGCGCCGGCATAACCATGAAAAACACCATGATCAAACCGTGAGCTGTGGTGAACACGTTGAACATCTGCTTGCCACCATCAATCGCAGCATCACCTTCATAGCCATAAACCATTGCGGCCAGGCCTTTAAAAATCTGAATACCAGGCTCGGCAAGTTCCCAGCGCATAAATCCAGACAAAACTCCGCCAATAATCCCCGCAATAATTGCAAAGATCAGATACATCGTTCCGATATCTTTATGATTGGTGGAATAAACGTATCGGCGCCATCCGGTTGGATGCCCGTGCGCATCAACATGTTTTGCAGTTGCATCGGCCATAATTGCGTCCCTTTAAATAAAATTCTTTGTATTTGTTAGTTTCAAGTGAATTACTAAAGCCCAAATCTTAGGTGATCGGAGTAAGGACAGAAAGCGCGCTTTCCACACCATCGGTCTCAACTGCTGCAATCCACGCAGCAAATTCCTCTTTGGAAACCACCCGAACCGAAATCGGCATAAAAGCGTGATCCCGACCGCACAATTCTGAACACTGTCCATAATACATGCCGGTTTTGCGCACATTAAACCAGGTTTCGTTCAAACGCCCCGGAACCGCATCAATTTTAATGCCAAACGAGGGCACCGTAAATGCGTGGATAACAACCGCTGAAGTAACCTGAACCCGAACAGTTGTATCAACAGGAATAACCATATCGAAATCGGTTGCCAAAAGACGCGGTTCATTTGGCTTCAGCTCTGCACGTTCGGCATCATTTAGCATGTAGGACGAATAGTCGGCCCCCTCATAATCCACATAATCATACTGCCATGCCCACTGCACACCAGTGACCTTTACGGTCAGGCCCGGAGCTGGAACTTCCACATCCCCCATACTAAATATATTGGAACCAAGATATTTGCGCTCCCCATCAGGAATGGTTACCTGATCGGCCAAAATTCCAAATGAGGGAACGGCGATCACCACAAGAACAACAATAGGCAACACGGTCCATGCAACTTCCAAGCCCACATGGTGGGTAGTTTTGGATGGAACAGGATTGGCCTTTTCGTTAAAGCGAATAAGTATGTACGCCATAATTACGGTAACAAATATTACAATGGCTGTAATGATGGGCATCAACAGGCCATTGTGGAAAACCCGAATACTATCCATGATAGTAGTAACGGACCCCATTAAATCTATCTGACCGGGCACCGCGTATCCCAAAGGATCCTGCTGGGCCTGAGCTAATACAGATTGGGGCAAAATAATTACCGCAAAGGCAAATACGCTAATGATCGATTGTATAAGTTTTTCGCAATAGCACTTGATGCGAGATGATATAATTTGCACAGAATCCCCCTATGGATGTCCCGATTTATGTGTATGTTCATCCCGTCTATACTATAAAAAGCCGCAACGAGAAAGCACCCAACGCCTCACACGCCGACTCAGCGTGTAAAACGTAAACAGATAACTTTTACCTAGATCATAAAGTTAGCTTTTAAGCAAATAGTTGCATTTATTTTTGGGTGCGGCAAAATCACCCTCCCCAGGGTCAGGAGCTAAAACAATTCAAAGACAAAGTTGAGTTTTTTTGAACTTTGCCTCAAGCTTGCCGCAGTTTTAGTTGTCCACTGTTCAAAGAATCATAAATTTCACAGGGAAACGCGAAGCAAAAACATAATCATCTGATTTTGTGAGCGCTTGACATAATCAACCGGCTGCGTGTCAGATATTAAGTGAAGCTATTTCAAAGTGACACTTTTAACGTAGCCGTTTTAATGTTAACGGCTTTCTCAATTACCTGCCTTTTGGAGTTCCACAGAAATTGAAAAAATCAGCATTTATCTTAGCATTAAAGTGCGCAATCATTACAGTCAGCCTGGTATTTAGCACCATCTCAACACAGGCCCAGGGAGTGGTCAGGTCTCAGCACGGGGACTGGCAAATGAGTTGCGACACCCCTCCGGGCGCCAGTTCTGAGCAATGCGCGATTATTCAAAATATAACCGCTGAAAACCAGCCCAATGTGGGGTTGAGCGTCATTGTTCTTAAAACCGCTGACCAACAGGCCAGATTGCTGCGGGTTCTGGTGCCTTTGGGCGTATTATTGCCAAATGGTCTTGGGCTAAATGTGGATGGTCAGGATATGGGGCGGGTGGCCTTTGTCAGGTGCCTTCCAAATGGATGTATCGCGGAAGTCATTATGGATGATGAGCTTATTGAGTTATTCTCAAGTGGGAGAGATGCAATTTTTGTGGTGTTCAAAACTCCGGAAGAGGGAATTGGCATTCCCGTTTCCTTAAATGGTTTTAGAGAAGGATTTGCAGCGCTTCCTTAGTTGAACTTTAGCAAGGCGCTATCTCAAAGCCCAAATCCCCAAAATTAACTCACTTGATTGCCGATAGAGCCAAGACTATAGGTTCGCGGGTTGCATCCCTTTTGGAGTTATTCATGACAAAGCAAACTGGCGGCCGTAATGCCGTATTTACGCATGGCTCCACTATGCGTCATGTGGTCATTATGACTTCAACTGCGGCCATTGGCATGATGGCGCTGTTTTTTGTTGATGTAATTACGCTTTTTTATATTTCCCAGCTTAACGATCCGGCCCAGACAGCAGCTGTTGGCCGTGCCGGCTACGTCATTGGGTTTTTGATTGCGGTTTCGGTTGGAATGATGATCGGGTCATCGGTTCTGATCGCCCGCGCAATCGGTGAGGGAAAGGAAGAGGTCGCCAAACGCTTTGCCGGTTCCGCCCTCGTCGGCACCGCAATAATGGGAACGATTTTTGCGGCCATTTCGCTGCTTTTGGTTGATTGGTTCCTAAACTTACTGGGGGCCGAGGGAGCTGCACTTTCCCATGCCCAGAGATATCTGCTGATCATTTTGCCTGGCATGCCGTTTATGAGTGTTGGCATGATTTGTATCGGGATTTTAAGGGCATGGGGAGCCGCCAAAGAATCCATGTATATTACCCTTGCCGGGGGCATTCTTACCGCAGCTCTTGATCCAATTTTTATATTCGTCCTGGGCATGGAAGTTACCGGGGCGGCTATCGTTACCCTTATCGCCAGAATAAGTTTTACTGTCTATGGGCTGTATCTGGTTTTGGTCGCCGCTGACATGGTAAAATTTCCTGATATAAAACAAATCGGCGCCGATGTTCTGGAAATGGCCAAATTTGGCGTTCCGGCAATTTTTACAAATTTGGCCGCCCCAATTGGTGCGTTTTTCATCGCCCAGAAAATTGCTGAATATGGTGATGTTGCTCTGGCAGGTCAGGCGGTGGTTGATCGTCTTATTCCGCTGGCATTCGGAGTTATATTTGCACTTTCAGGCGCTGTTGGCCCAATAATTGGACAAAATTTCGGGGCGGGTTTGATGGCACGTACCAGGCAGACGCTACTGGACGGAATAATATTTAGTATTGTCTATGTATTGCTGGCCTGGGCGGTGCTCTACTTTGCCCGCAACGCTATAATTTCCGCATTTCTGGCAACCGGAGACATGGCGCTGATGATTGATTTATTCTGCACCATTGCCGCAGGTGCCTTCCTGTTTAACGGGCTTTTATTCGTGACCAATGCCGCATTCAATAATCTTGGAAAACCCTTGTGGGCGACAGCGTTCAACTGGTCACGACAAACAATTGGCGTGCTGCCATTCATTGCCCTTGGGGCCATGTGGGGAGATTTAACCGGAATTGCCTATGGCATAGTTGCGGGCAGTATTCCGTTTGCTCTGATTGCGATCTATACGGCATTCAGACTGATAAAATCTCATGATATAAGAATCAAAGCTGGCGTTGCCGCCTGAAAAAAATCAGGTATTTGCGTTTAAATCATAATAACGCAAATACCTGCTCAGGTTAGGGGCTAGCCCCTGGGAATAGTTCATGCGGCAATTCAGGCTAGTTTATTAGCAAAGATTGTTGCGGCGCAGGTTTTTGCGGCCAATCAAATATTCGACGCGAGCTGTGCCATCCATTGACCGGGAATCAAAAATGTCTCCCCGGCTCAAGCCCAGATCAGCAAGCTGACAGGGGCCCATTTGTGATAAAGTTTTAGCCGATGCCCTGTTGGCAAAATAGCGGTTTACCGATGCTAGAATGTTCATAAATGTTCTCCCTGCTTGGGGTCTTGGCCCAAAGTTTCAACTGCTGAATTGCAATCGATAATGATTTAATTATGGGGTTGCAATTCATTTGTCTAACAAATAGATTTTATGCAACTCATTCATTTTGGTGATAATAGAATCATGGCAACGCCCCTCGATCTTGATCAAATTCAAAGTTTTTGCGTAATTGCTGATTGCGCAAGTTTTACCAAAGCGGCCCGCCGGGTGAACAAAACCCAATCGGCAGTTTCCATGCAGATCAAACGCCTTGAAGAGCGATTGGGACAAGTGCTGCTTTCTCGTGAAGGGCGCACAGTTACATTAACCGCCCATGGTCAGGAACTTTATGTGCTGGCCCGAAAAATGCTGCGTACCAACGCTCAGATTGTTGATCTGTTCAATGGAGCGGATTTGACCGGCCGCATCAGATTTGGTGTGCCGGATGATTATGCGGTTCGTTTGCTGCCGGTGATCCTTTCGCAATTTCAAAAAACCCACCCAAAAATTGCAGTTGATGTAAAATGTATGGCCTCAGAGGAATTGCTGGCTGGAATGCATTCGGGAAATTTTGATCTTGTGGTTTTCACTCAAGGAACCCAGCACGAATTTGGCGAAGTTTTCAGAACTGAAAAAATCCACTGGGTTGGGCTAAAAAACGGCTCTGCTGCAAAACGTGAACCGGTTCCAACAGCTATGGGCGATAGCGGTTGTTGCTGGAGGTCTGAGGCTATTGAAGGGCTGAACAGATGTGGCAAGAATTTTCGTATCGCCTATACTTCAGCAAATGCAACCGCAATTATCAGCGCTGTGCTTTCAGATCTGGCGGTAGGGGTCTTACCCCAAAGCGCCATGCAGTCAGGCCTGGTGATCCTTGGAGAAAAAGAGGGCTTCCCCCGTTTGCAGGATGCTCAGATCGCAGTTATGCGGGCCAGCCACGCCTATGGGGGGATTTATGATGCCTTATGCGAGCATATTGTTGAAAGCCTTGGAAATATCGATAGACCGGAGCCGTTGAACCAACAAGCCGCGGAGTAAAAATGAAAAAAACTCAATTACTTTATGTGGCTGTTATTTTAGCCATACCAAGTGTTTCAGCTCTCGTTGTTCCAGCGGTTGGCCAGATTGTTGCGGCTGACAATTATTCCCTTAGTCAATGCGTGGAAGGCAATGATCGCGAAAGATTTGAAATATGTTCAATAATAATCGACACGGCGAAAATTGACGGCGAAGAAATTTCACGTATCGATCTGGCGGAAGTGTATTACTCTCGCGGCCGAGCATATTCGCGATCCAAGAAATATGATTTTGCACTTGTTGATTTAAAAGAAGCGGTGCGACTCAATCCCAAAAATTTCCGGGCATTTAATTACCTTGGCAATACCTATTCCAATATGGGCGATTATGATTTGGCAATTGCCCAGTTTTCAACGGCAATTGAAATAAACCCCCAATATGGCGATGCCTATTATAACAGAGGACGCAATCAGACTTTTTTGGGTAAATTGGAACTGGCCATTCTTGATCACACCCAGGCAATTCGTATCTGGCCAGAAGACTCAGAAGCTATCAATTCACGTGGAATACAATATTCAGACACCGGGCAGTATGATTTAGCAGCCGCCGATTTCGAAGAAGCAATCCGCATCAATCCTGATTATGCATTTGCCTATAATAATTGGGGACGAAACTTTCAGCTTCAGGATAAATACAAGCAAAGCGTCTGGTATTTCTCCCGCGCCATAGAAATCGATCCCGCCTATGAGCAACCCTATTATGGACGCGCTATTTCGTTTGATAATCTGGGTATGGATGAAATGGCTTTGATTGACTATTCAAAAATGATTGAACTCAACCCCAATTATATCAACGCCTTTTACAATCGTTCATTTTTATATCTAAAGGTAGATGATATTAATAACGCCATCGCTGATATGGAACAGGTGCTTGAATTGGATCCAAATGATCCTGATGCCCCAGATCAGATTATCTATTTGCAAGGTTTACAATAAAAAACCCGCTCTTTTATCAAGAGCTGATCCTTTGATCTTCGAACAACCGGCAAAGATTGCCATTCCATTCGCCTTTATATAATTTGAGCAGGCGATCGGCAGACGTGGAATTATTGGCAACAATTTTATGCAATGGTGCCAAAAACCCGCTTTCGTCCGCCTGCTCCCAATTCAATTGCGCGCGCGCCTTTAGCCCGGCATCGCTGATTTTGAGCACTTCTTTTGCCACATCATTGAGCGGTTTGTTGCGAAATTCAGTATGAATTGCAGTTTTTGGCACTTCGTCGCGAAGATATTGACGCTCTTCTTCACTCCAGTCTTTTACCAGATCCCAAGCCGCATCCAAAGAATTCTGATCATATAACAGGCCTACCCAAAGAGCTGGCAATGCACAAATGTCGGCCCATGAACCACAATCAGCACCGCGCATTTCTAAAAACTGCTTTAGGCGAACCTCAGGGAAAATTGTTGAGATATGGTCTTCCCAATCTGCAATCAGGGGTTTTTCTCCTGGCAATTGTGCAAGGTTTCCTTTTAAAAACTCCCTAAAACTTTCCCCGGCACAATTTATATATTTACCGTTCCGAAGCACAAAATACATGGGAACATCCAGCGCATAGTCCACATAACGCTCAAATCCCATGCCGTCCTCAAACGCAAAGGGCAGCATGCCCGTACGATCATTATCAGTGTGCTGCCAGATATAAGAGCGAAATGAGGAATAGCCGTTTGGCTTACCCTCAAGAAATGGCGAATTGGCAAACATGGCTGTGGCAATAGGCTGTAAGGCCAAAGATACCCGAAGTTTTTTGACCATATCCGCCTCACTCTCAAAATCCAGATTTACCTGAACCGTACACGAGCGAAACATCATTGAAGTACCAAGCGTTCCCACTTTTTCCATATAGGGGGCCATTATACCGTAGCGGGCTTTAGGCATCGGGCTGATTTCATCCAGCTTCCATGTGGGAATTACCCCCATTCCCAAAAAGCCAATTCCCATCGGCTCGGCAATTTCATTTAGAAGTCGAAGATGATCAGCGGTTTCGGCACAGGTCTGATGAACTGTTTCCAGAGGCGCACCAGATAATTCAAACTGTCCGCCCGGCTCAAGAGAAATCGCACCGCCCTTATCCGGGTCGATCAATCCGATCAGATTGCCATCATCCATCAATGGCAACAAACCAAAGCGTTGTTGAGTAGCTTCCAGCAGTGCTTTTATGCCGTTTTCTCCAGCGTAGGGAACCTGCGAATTATCTGATAAATAATATACAAATTTTTCGTGCTCGGTACCAATGCGCCATTGGGAGCGAGGCTTGTTGCCCCTTGACAAAGCTTCGATCAAGTCCGTTTTGCCCTCAATAAGAGCGGAGGAGTTTTGTGCCACGGCCAATGTTTCTTTCAATGTATATTCATCAATTATGACTTGTATCTTCGCAATAAAAAATTACAGCGCCAAGTTCAATTAAAAACGCCAGAATTTTTTGCGAGCATAATCAGGTTTTTTGACAATGCAATCTTTATCGCAATATACCGATGGATTAACGTTCACCAATTGTTGATTGAATTAATGCAAGGGCAGCAACGGCTGCGGTATCAGCACGTAAAATCCTAGGACCGAGAGAAATTGGCAGGACAAAATCCATAGAAAGCAGTAATTCACGCTCTTCCTTTGAAAAACCACCCTCAGGCCCGATCAATAATCCAAGTTTTTTTGCGTTCATTTTCAACATCTGTTTCACGGGAGACGAATTTTGCGCCGCTTCATCCGCAAATATAAGGATCCTGTCTCCATGAAGGTTTTTCCAATTCGAGAGCAGTTTCTCAAAGGAAATTTCCTCCAAAACTTGTGGAACATTCAAAATTTCGCATTGCTCTGCGGCCTCAACCACATTGGAGCGCATACGCGAATAATTCAGTCGGGATTTCTGGGTAAAGCTGGTTATTACCGGCTGCATAATCGATGCGCCCATTTCAGTTGCTTTTTGCACCATATAGTCCATCCGCGCCGTTTTAAGGGGCGCAAATCCATACCAAAGGTCAAAAACCTCCGGCTGTTCACGAAGGCAGCGCAAACATTGTAAACGTACTGCCTTACGCTCAGCCATATCAATTTGGGCCAGCCAGGCCCCATCACGGCCATTAAACAAAATTACCTGATCGCCGATTTTTTTTCTAAGAACTTTCACCAGATAAGATGATTGGTCTTTGTTCAGTTCCACCATTGCACCTTCAGATATGGCAAAATCCACAAGCAAACGTTGCAGGCGTTTATTGACGCGCAAATCGTCTGGGTTGGGAGATTGTGAATTAGGCATGGCAAACAGGTTTCCAATTGCTGATATTTTGCTTTATAAATCGTAATAATATCATTTGGTCACGACCCTAAACGATGATCAAAATAAAAGGAAAGCAAAATAGGTGAACCGGAAAGCACAACACAAGGACGATAATAATTCGGGGCGGGTATCAGATGCGCAAAAATTCAACTGGGTTGATAATCTGGCCCCGGTTGCCACCCGTCCGTACTTAAGGTTGGCCCGGCTTGATAGGCCCATTGGCTTTTGGCTGCTATTCTGGCCGTGCGCCATGTCTGTTGCCCTGTCTGCCGTTGCGCGTCCGCCGACCGGATTTGATTATTATGCGGTATTTTTGTTCTTTATCGGGGCGATTGCCATGCGCGGAGCCGGATGTACATTTAACGATATTGTTGATTATAAAATTGACCAAAAAGTTGAGAGAACCCGCTCTCGCCCCCTGCCCAGCGGGCAGGTTTCAAGAACTCAAGCGGTAATTTTTTTGGTTTTGCAAAGCCTGATCGGGCTTTGGGTTTTGCTACAATTTAACACCTATACCATTTGGCTTGGCATCGCCTCTTTGGCGCTGGTTGCTATTTATCCGTTTATGAAACGCATTACATGGTGGCCGCAATTGTTTTTAGGGCTGGCATTTTCATGGGGAGCATTGATGGGGTGGTCATCCCAGTTCGGGCAATTATTTTTACCTCCCCTATTACTATACGTCGGGGCAATCGCCTGGACCATTGGATATGATACAATCTATGCACTTCAGGACATTGAAGATGATGCAATAATCGGGGTTAAATCCACCGCTCGCCTGTTCAACAAACATGCTCGCTTAATGGTAGCGCTGTTTTATGTGGCAGCAATTATTCTTTGGATGTGGGCGGGAATGGCTGCCGGGGCCGGAATAATATTTCAGGGCGCAATGATTTTACCCGCCCTTGTTCTGGGCTGGCAGATATTGACGCTAAAAACTAATAATGCCGCCAATTGCCTGGTGCGCTTTAAGGCCAACCATTTTACCGGACTGGCCTTAACGCTGGCATTATGGCTTGAATACAGTTTTTAGGGCATTTTGGGTTTGATTTTAATCAAAACCAATGCTCAATCTTTGTGTTGTCGCGCTCCCGAAACAGCAACTTCATTGCTGATCTTTTGGCCTCACGCCGGCGGGCTGGAAAACCGGTTCCATCCCCGGATCAAGTCCGAGGACATGCTTTTTTAGGGAACGCTCTATTTACGCAAGTTCAAAAAACGCGGACGACGACCAGCCTCAGAAACTGTTTTGCGCCTTTGACTGGAATTGCCAAGCAATACGCCATCAACCTGTTGGCTATAGGCCACAAGTTCACCATCACCAGCGCGAATAAACAAAGGAAGACGCAATTGCTGACCCCAATTTTGCCATTCGGCAATAATTTGAGCGTTGCCGGTTTCTTTATATACCTGATAATTTAAATCGGCATCTTCGTGTACCAGCTCAATTGAAGATGTTAAAATACCATCCTCATCAATTTTGGTAGCAACCGCGACACCAAAATATTCACAAACCGGGACTTTTACCTTTATAACATTGCCGCTTTCATCAAGCTTATTGCGCAACGTAATGGTTTTTGCCGGCTGGCTTAATTGCTCTGAAATTGAAAAATTGTCGTTTACCGCCACCAAATCGTCACTGTCAGGGCAAGTTGTTTTGCCAAACATCACGACGTTTGCGCCGTGAACTCCATCACCGTAATCCATAATATGCCTCACTGTTAACTCCGAGAACCTCGTTTTTATCGGGCTCTTCTTATGCCCCCAATCTAGCGGGGCGATACTCAGATCGGTTTAAGAAACGGGGTTAAAATTTTGTTGTTTCAAAAAGGGTTAGCGGTGTATGACTGCCAGTAACAGGCGATTAACCCAGATCAAAAAACCAGTTCACTCAAAGCTGATGGTAAAGCCTCACGCAAGTGCTTGCATGAAACCATTGCCCAACGTAGGAACATGAGCAGGCAAAACTAATAATTGCCTAAAAATCAAATAAGCGCAGGAAACAACAATTCCCAACAAACCCCAATCTGATATTGAACTATTGCGCTCAGCGGCAATTGCTGCCGGAATTATCGCCATGGGCTATTTCAGGCGGGATATTAAAACCTGGTCCAAAAAAAATTCCTCCCCTGTCACCGAAGCAGATTTTCTGGTTGACGAATTTCTTAAGCAGACCCTGTTGGCCGCGCGCCCTCAATATGGCTGGCTGAGCGAAGAAACCACCGACGATCTGGCACGATTAAATAAACAAACAATATTTGTCGTCGATCCTATCGATGGTACAAGGGGGTTTATTCGTGGCGATGATGGCTGGAGCATTTCGCTGGCAATTGTTAAAGATGGAGAAGCAATTGCGGGGGTGATTTATGCCCCGGCCAGAGATGAGCTTTATGAAGCCATCAAAAACGGCGGCGCAAAATTAAACTCAGCACCATTGCTAAAACCTGACAAAAATAAAGAGCGCCCGGTTATCGCGGCGGCCGAAGCCGTATTTAAAAAACTGAAAAACGCTGGTATAAAATTTGAGTGTGGGCCTCATATGCCCTCGCTGGCCCATCGTCTGGTACAGGTATCTACCGGAAAGCTTGATATTGCTATTGGGAGACGTGGTGCTCAGGATTGGGATATCGCTGCGGCAACTATCATTCTTGAAGAATGTGGCATTGCTCTTGAGGACGCCTGTTTGGGGGGTCCAAAATTTAATCGTGAGGAAACACGCCACGGGGCACTTGCGGCAATGCTCGATAATTCGCTAAGAGCGGTTGTAAATGACGCCCTCATTGATGTTTATGGGTGCCTGGAAAATAATGCAGACAAAAAGGCTTGATCAATAAAATGAACAAAACACCAAACAAACAATTGTTGCACCTGGTCATTGGCGGAGAGCTTGAGGATCTGGAAGGGGTAGAGTTCAAGGATCTTGATAAAGTTGATATCGTTGGCGTGTTTCCCAACTATGCAGCGGCCTATGATGTATGGAAACAAAAAGCCCAAATGTCAGTCGACAATGCAAATATGCGATATTTCATTGTGCATATGCACCGCTTGATGGACCCGGACGAACCAGAACAATCTGAGGAATAATATCTTTATCCCTGTTGCTTTTGGTAGGCCTTCATTGCTGCGTCAGCATCCACATAGGCTTCCTGACGGTCAACATTCCAGTATTTGAGATCATCAATCTTAATGACCTGCCCAGTTATGGCGCAGCGTACAAATGTGCCCGGCGTAATAACCAAAAAATCCGCGTCCAGATAACGCAATTTTGCCTCGCCGGGAGAAAAATCAGGATCGAGAAGATTCATGCTTGGCGTATTCCTTAAAATCACTAGAGCATTTTCAGGATAAGCATGTCCTCGGACTTGATCCGGGGATGTTCGCGGTTATCCGGTTCGAAAATGCGACAAACAAAAACTTAGAGCCTGTTTTATATGATCAAAACAAGATTTGTCAAAACAAGTTCTGGTCAAAACAGGCTGGTTTGTCCATCGTCTGGTTTGCCATGCGTTTTTTGGGGGGTAACAGGTGGTTTTTTAATTTTCTTTACGCTGCCAGCAGGAGTGTCGTCACCATTGTCAATAATTGCCCCTCTTTCAGAATCTGCGAAACGCAATGTCACATTATCACCGGCGCTTAGATTTTTCGCCCTTTTTACCACCTGTTGATTTTTATCCATCACCAGAACAAACCCACGCTCCAGCACATTTCGATAGCCAAGGGAATTGAGCAATTGAAAGGAAGCTTTAAGTTCACGGCGCTTTTCACGAATTTTTAAAGCCATTGCCGGTTCAAGGCGGTTTGCAACCGGCACCATTTGCAAACGGGAATTTTGGGTTCTATTGGAAAGAGCCACCCCAGAGCGTTGAGATGCCGCCAAAACTCGGCTCTTATGCTCTTCCAGAAGGTTTTTAAGCACTCGGGAAGAAAGACGAGGAGCAACTCTTGCCAATCCAAGAGCTTTTGCCTGCCTGGAGACATTAAGGGCGGCACTTAATTTAGTGCTGGCCAGATCAAGACGCTGACGAGCCTGGGCAACCAGATCATCAGCCCCGGGCAATCCGGCACTAACCGCCCGCAAGCGATCGCGCAAGGAAGAAATATTGCGAAGCGTTCCCGTATATTTCCTGCTATTTAAGTCATTTATATACCCGATTAACTCAGCGCGCACCGGCACGGCAATTTCCGCAGCTGCCGTTGGAGTTGGCGCACGTTTATCGGCAGCGAAATCCGCTAAACTCATATCGGTTTCATGGCCAATAGCTGAAATCAAAGGAATGGAGCTTTCCGATATAGCTCGAACCACCTCCTCCTCATTAAAGCTCCACAAGTCTTCGATGGAGCCGCCACCGCGAGCAACAATAATAAGATCAGGCCGGGCAATGTTGCCATCCGGGGGTAACATATTAAACCCTTCAACGGCCGCAGCCACCTCTTTTGCGCTCGATGGTCCCTGAACCCGAACCGGCCAGACAATCACATGGGTTGGAAATCTTTCTTCCAGCCGGTGCAAAATATCGCGAATTACTGCTCCGCTTGGAGAAGTTACAACCCCAATTACCATGGGCAAAAATGGCAATGATTGTTTTTTATCTTCATCAAACAGACCTTCAGCGGTCAGTTTTTTTCGCCGTTCTTCAAGCAGCGCCATCAAAGCGCCGACACCGGCAGGTTCAACATTTTCAACAATTATCTGATATTTGGACTGACCGGGAAACGTTGTCAGTTTGCCGGTAACAATTACCTCAAGGCCCTGCTCAGGCTGAAAACGCCAGCGCGAAGCTACCCCCTTCCAGGCCACGGCCGCTAAAACTGCCTTATCATCCTTTAGGTCAAAGTAAATATGCCCGGATCCGGGACGCGAAAGACGGCCCACTTCTCCACGCACCCGCACGTGGCCAAATTGCTCCTCAACGGAAGATTTAACCGCCTTTGAAATCTGGGAAACGGTGAATTCGTGAGCGTTTGAAGTTTCGGTGCTGCTGGTTTCATTCATTAGTTACAATTGCCCCCCTGCCCGCCATATCGTCAAGGTCTTTTTCCCATCAACCCAATATGCAGTGGTGAACATATTTTACATATGATAGTTCACAATCCTATCAATCGGGGAACATACTCAATGAATGTACTTTTGATCGGATCGGGTGGTCGCGAACATGCGCTGGCCTATAAAATATGCCAATCGCCGTTGCTCAAGAGCCTGTTTATTGCTCCGGGAAATGCAGGGACCCTAAATTTAGGGGCGAAGAATCCAGCTACAAATGTAAATCTAAAAATTTCAAACCACAGCGAAATTGTTGCATTTTGCCGCGAGAAACAAATTGAACTGGTGGTTGTGGGACCCGAAGTACCTCTTGTTGCCGGGATTGCAGATGATCTTAGGGCCGAGGGAGTTTTAGTTTTTGGCCCCAACAAAAAAGCTGCGCAATTAGAAGGGTCAAAAAAATTCACCAAAGAACTTTGCGAAAAAATGCAAATCCCCACAGCTGATTATGGAAGTTTTGACAGCCTTGAGGCAGCCCTTGAATATTTAAAAACCAAAACCGCACCCATCGTCATTAAGGCCGATGGTTTGGCTGCAGGCAAAGGTGTAACGGTTGCCACGACATTGCAGCAGGCTGAAAAAGCAATTTATGATTGCCTCGATGGCCACTTTGGAAGCGCTGGGGCGCGGGTGATAATCGAAGAATTTCTGGAGGGGGAAGAGGTTAGTTTTTTTGCCATTTGCGATGGTAAAAACTTTATCCCTTTGGCCACTGCCCAGGATCATAAGCGGGCGTTTGATGGTGACAAGGGACCCAATACGGGGGGAATGGGAGCGTTTTCACCGGCTACAATTTTAACTGAAAAATTGACAGCACAAGTAGAGAGAGAAATAATTGCGCCCACAATGCTTGGAATGCAGGAGTTGGGAGCAGATTTCTCAGGCGTGCTTTATGCGGGGCTGATTTTGACGAATCAGGGGCCAAAACTAATTGAATATAATGTAAGGTTTGGCGATCCCGAATGTCAGGTTTTAATGATGCGTCTGAAGTCTGATCTGCTGGAAATTCTTATTGCTTCAGCCAAAGGTGATTTGTCCGGCATAAAACCCGTTTGGCATAATAATGCAGCCTTAAGCGTTGTTATGGCGACAAAGGGCTATCCGGGGTCCTATAATAATGGCAGCAAAATTGGCTCTTTAAACGGATTGGAAAATAAAAACGTAAAAATTTTCCATGCTGGCACGGTGCAAAAGGGTAATTCCCTAGTTGCCAATGGTGGCCGGGTTCTTAATGTTACCGCCATGGCCTCATCTATCAACGAGGCCAGAAAAAAGGCCTATGAGGTGGTTGAAAATATAGATTGGAACGAAGGGTTTTGGCGCACCGATATCGGTAAAAAGGCAGATAAAGATATAAAATGACTAACACATCTGAGCCAAAAATTGGAATTGCGCTGGGGGGCGGGGCGGCGCGCGGACTTACCCATATCCCCTTCATTGAAGCCATGGATGAATTGGGGATCCGGCCAGCTAGAATTGCGGGAACTTCCATTGGTGCCTTGCTTGGAGCAGGTTGGGCAGCCGGGCTAAGCGGCAAAGAAATCCGCGAATACTCCTATGAATATCTGGGGAGCAAACGCTCGATGGTGGCCAGAATCTGGAAAACGCGGATCAAAAACCCATCTTCTGTCTTTCGTAAAACCATGACCATGCAACTTGATGCCTGCGAAGTGATAAATTCGTTTATTCCCAAGGAAGTACCGAGCCAGTTCAATGAATTAAAAATCCCGCTTTTTACAGTGGCGACGGATTTTAGAACCTGGCAACAGGTGGTGTTTCGCGATGGCGAACTTGTCCCTGCCATTGCCGCCTCCATTGCAATTCCAAGTGTATTCAAACCCGTTGAATTTGGCGGCCGCCTGTTAATTGATGGCAGTGTAAGCAACCCGCTGCCGCTGGATATTGCCGGTCGCAATATGGATATTCTGGTAGCGATTGACGTAAATGGTTCTCCTTCCGGACATGAGGATGAGGAGGAGCCATCCTTGATTGAAGTTGGCCTTGGCTCGGCTCAAATATTAATGCATGGCCTGATATCAAACAAGCTGGTGGCCTTTCCCCCCGATGTTTATACGCGTCCACAGTTGGAGCCCTTTCGTTCATTAGAATTCTGGCGGGTGAAAGAAATTGTTGAAACCGGGGAAAAGGACAAGGAGTTTTTCAAGCGTCAGCTGGACAAAGTGATTGAAAAATTTATCTCCGGGAAGAAAAAAACTCGTTGAGTAAAACCCGGGACTTCTCCTCCCCTATTCCGGCAATAACTTCTGGCCGGTGGTGACAACTTGCCTGCTCAAAAAACCTGACACCGTTTTCCACCGCTCCGGCTTTGATGTCAGGAGCGGCGAAATAAAGCCGTCTGATACGGGCATGGGAAATTGCGCCAGCGCACATGGTGCACGGCTCAAGGGTTACATAAAGATCGCAGTTTTCAAGACGTTCTGAGCGAAGTTTTTTCATGGCCATGCGAATAGCTGCCATTTCCGCATGGGCAGTGGCATCTGCGTTTTTACGCATGGCATTGGCGGCAACTGCAATAATTTCGCCAGATAAGGTGATCACGGCGCCAACGGGAACCTCACCTGCCTCGCTGGCTTCTTTTGCGGCATTGATGGCTATATCCATCGGCGTGTCGGCAAAATTTTTCATGAGAGAAATGTTAGCGATTATTTACGTATTGGCATAGGTGCAAATCGCTTTTGGGAGGTGTAAACTTCAACCTAAAGCGTGTCGCGTTCAATAGTATTTACGCGACACGCTTTATCTATTTGTTTTCGCGTGTCTTTATCCAAAAACCGGTGTCCACTTTTGGGAGACACGCTGTAGGAGAGAATCATCATGGCCGCACTTAAAAACATAAAAAAACTACCCGAAAACCTGATAAACCGCATTGCTGCCGGTGAAGTTGTTGAACGCCCGGCCAGCGTTATCAAAGAACTGGTGGAAAACTCCATTGATGCGGGTGCAACCCATGTTTCGATTATAACCGCTAAGGGAGGCAAGGACCTGATGCGCGTTAGCGACAATGGGTCTGGAATGGATGAAGGTAATCTCAAACTTTGCGTAGAGCGCCATGCAACTTCAAAACTTAGCGGAGATCAACTGGACAGAATTAGTTCACTTGGATTTCGCGGTGAGGCGCTCGCTTCCATCGGATCGGTGGCGCAACTGTCAGTTAAATCGCGCCCACACAATCAGGACGCAGGTCTTATGATTGAGGTAACGGGTGGCAAAATCTCTCAACCCGGCCCCGTTTCCATGAACAAGGGGACAATAGTGGAGGTAAAAAACCTGTTTGCAAAGGTTCCGGCCCGCTTAAAATTTCTCAAAGGGGACAGGGCGGAAAACAGCGCCATTACCGATATTATCAAGCGATTGGCCATGGCAAATCCATCCGTGCACTTTATTCTTGAAGGGGGCGATCGCCAAACGAGTAATTGGCCGGGGCAAACCGGTCCTGATGCGCAAAAGAGCCGCCTTGGGCAGATTATTGGCTCTGAATTCATAAATAATTCGGTGATATTGGCCAATGAACGGCACAAAATTGTGGTTACTGGCATGGCGGGCCTACCCACATTTACCCGCGCCAATTCCATGATGCAGTTTTTTTTCGTCAATGGGCGTGCCGTTCGTGACAAGGTTTTAATCGGGGCAATTCGAGCCGCTTATGGGGACTTTATCTTTCGCGGAAGATTTCCGGTGGTAGCCATTTTTGTTGATATTGACCCGGGGGAAGTGGATGTAAATGTGCATCCGGCAAAAACGGAATTAAGATTTCGTGATGCCGGAGCAGTGCGCTCGGCAGTGATTGCAGCAACCGGATTAGCTCTTAATGAGGCTGGATATCGAGCCTCCTCGCAATTGAGCAAAAGTACATTTAGCTCATTTAAGAGTTCGCCAAATCAAAACCAAAACAGGTCAGAATTTTCTGATTATTCAAATTCAGCGCAATTTACCAGAGGTCCACAAACATCAGACCTTGAAATTGATGGCTTGAGAGAACCAAGCGCCAGATATGAAGAACCACCGCAGGAAAATTATTCAGATTTTGCCCTTGGTGCTGCACGAGCGCAGATATTTGAAAACTACATAATAGCGCAATCCAAAAATGCCATGATAATGATTGATCAGCACGCAGCCCATGAACGTCTGGTCTACGAGAAATTCAAGGCTGAACTGGCCAGGGGCAATGTGGCTTCACAAATTCAACTCATCCCCCAAATTATTGAATTAAATGAAGATGAATGTGCAGCGCTTGAAGAAATTTCAGATGATCTTGACAGGTTGGGTTTGGGGGTAGAAAAATTTGGCCCACGGGCAATCGCTGTGCGCAATGTCCCGGCATTGTTGGGAGACAGCGATGTTGGCGCGCTAATTCACGATCTTGTTGATGGCATCAAAGAATTAGCGGGTACAAGCGCCCTGAATGAGCGTATGGAGGCGATAATTGGTACCATGGCCTGTCATGGTTCTGTGCGCTCAGGGAGGGTTCTTTCTGTTCTTGAAATGAATGCCCTGTTACGGGAAATGGAAACCACCAACCATTCGGGCCAGTGTATCCATGGCCGCCCCACCTATGTGGAATTGAAACTGAATGATATCGAGCGTCTGTTCGGGCGCGGCTAAAACAACTGGAGTTCAATATTTTCATGAACATAAATGGCATTATTTTCGACTGGGATGGCACCCTTGGCAAAACCCTTCACATGTGGCTTAAGGGTTATCACCGGGGCGCAAAAAATCAGGGGCTTTCATTTGATGATGCGCAAATCGTGGCCGATTTTTTCTATGAACACGACAAGGGACAGACCAAATACCCCCACATTGATTTCACCCGGCTGGTCAATGATGCCTATGGGCATTTACAGGAACAACTGCCAAACCTTGAACTTTATGAAACGGCCACTCAGACACTGGAAAAACTGAATGAAACGGGCACGAAGATGGCCCTTGTAACCTCCAGCCCGCGAAACCTGTTGTTCCAGGGCATGGGCAGGCACGATGTGGAAAAATATTTTTCCTCAATCATCACCGGGGATGAAAGCAAGGCCCACAAACCACATCCAGCCCCATTTCTTGAAACCCTTGAGAAAACCGGCATGAGCGCGGAAGAAACACTGATCATAGGGGATGCCAAAACCGATATTTTCGCCGGCAAAGCAGCCGGGATGAAAACCTGCGTCTTTGCCCCGGCTGAAAACGCCCTGTTTCATAGTTTTGAAGATCTGGCAAAGACAGGGGCGGATTTCACCATTGAAAAACTGTTTGAGCTTGTCGAACTGGTTTAGAAACCCAAGCGGGACAGACAGGTCTTAACCCGACAAAACCTTTAGAAAACGCACGGTACTGGCTCCATAATCGCGGCTGTCGCACATCTCAAACCCACCGGGAACGGTGACGTTGCAACCACGCTTTTCTTCCAGAACAAGGGTTGCGCTGGAAGCAAACCAGCCCCCATCAAGGCCACTTTCAAGCGCTTTTTCAGCCATGCCATGACCATAAGGGGGATCAAGGAAAATCAAATCAAAGGGTAAAAATTTTTCAGCAGTTCCCAGATCAGTTGCATCCCTTTTGAGCAGTTTGGTTTGTCCTCCAATGCCAAAAAATTCAATATTGGATCGGATTATACCTCGGGCTTGAACGCCATTATCAACGAAGGCTGCAAGTTGCGCACCCCGTGACAATGCCTCCAGACCCAAGGCACCAGTGCCTGCGAACAGGTCCAGAACTTTAATATCTACAAATCCGGCCGGCAATCTGGATGCAAGGATGGAAAACAAAGCCTCTTTAACCCTGTCGGAGGTGGGCCTGATGGTGTCATCGTCTGGAGAATGGATTCTTTTTCCGCGAAAACGTCCGGCAATTATGCGCATTTATCTGGAGCGAGGGGGTCGGTTGGAACGATTGTGGTTTTTTGAATCAGAAAATTTGCCATTCCCTTTGGGGCCACTACCTCCTTTTGGTCCGCCTCTGTCTTTGCCACCGCCTCCTTTGGGGCCACCACGCTCTTTCTCATCGCGTTTGCTTTTGGCCTGAGGTTCAAACATTTCTGCCGTCCGGCCACCAGAAAAATGCACTTTTTTCAAAATGACTTCTTCAGTATCTTTTGAAAAGCCTCTTTTTTCAAATGGTTTGCGCTCGTCCTGCTCACGCCCTCGCCCCTTAAAACCCATGGAGCGGGGATTGGCTTTATGGGCTGTGCCTGTTTCAGGAGGAGAAGGAGTTTTTCTGGATTGAGCCGCCGCCACAGAGCGAATATTTTTTCGTTTTCCGCTCAATGCGTCAGGTGCAAGAGGAGCAGGCATCGGAGCTTCAAAATCAACTCCGGCTTTTTTGGCAAGCTTTTGGCCCAGCTGGTCCTGCAAAACTCTAGCCTTAACCGTATCAATTCCACCCACCGGGATATCGCCTAGCTGAAATGGGCCAAATGAAGTGCGAATCAGCCGGTTTACCTGCAATCCAAGCGCCGCAAGCACATTCTTGATTTCGCGGTTTTTACCTTCGCTGAGCGCTACAATCAGCCAGACATTGGCCCCTTGTGTCCGCTCAAGCTTTGCATCAATCGCACCATATTTGACGCCACTAACATTAATTCCGCGCTTGAGTTTATCCAACTGTTCTTGAGTAACAGAGCCATGGGCCCTAACCCGATATCGGCGCAACCAACCGGTGGCGGGCAATTCCAGAGTACGCTTAAGACCACCATCATTGGTGAGCATCAACAGGCCCTCTGTATTAATATCCAGCCGACCAACACTTAAAACTCTGGGAAGACCCCGCCGGGCAAATTCTTCAAATACCGTGGGGCGTCCCTCCGGGTCACTTTCTGTGACAACAAGTCCGGCAGGTTTATGGTAAAGCCAGACTCTGGTGCCTTTTCGCTCAGCAATAAGGGTGCCATCGACTTCAATTTTATCACTGTCAATAACATTGAAGGCCGGAGTACGAATTAGCTTACCATTGACCGTAACTCTGCCATCAGCAATCCATTGCTCCCCCTGGCGTCGTGAGCAAAGCCCATGGCGCGCCATAATTTTGGCCAGGCGGTTACCGGTCATAGAGGTGTTCTTCATCTGTATTTTGCCCTAAAGCGTGTCGCGTTAAATCTGAGCTGCTCTAACGCTTTATCTCTTTGTTTTCGCATATCTTTTATCCCAAAACCGGTTCCCACTTTTGGGAGATATGCTGTAGGTGCTCTTGTTTTCACCTGTTCTTAGTCTTTAGAGGCAAGGCCGTATAGCAAAATCTGTCTAATTATTTTGCAGAGCCGCGCGGATTTCAGGCGGACATCCTGGATCACTAAGCGGAACAAGATCACCATTGGCAGCCAGACAAACCAGATCAACCGAATTTATGGTAGTAAAATAACGATCGGGTGGCAAATATAAGGGGCGTTTTCCGCTAGTATCTAACCGTGCAGCAGTCATACGAGCAGTAAGCTGACGGGTTTCAGACTCAGTTAGAGGTCGGCCACTGAGTGAGCGCAAATCAACAACCCGAGCGTTGCGGAGGCGAACCAAATCTGCCTCTGAAATTCCTGTTAAGTCAATTTTAACTGTGTCAGAATCCTCGGGTAAATCATCACTGTTGCGATCAGTTGGCTGAGGCAGGCTGGCGGTTTGATTTGGCAAAACCAGCGGCGCTCTTGGTGTTGATAAATCTTCTTTTTCTTCGCGATCGATAACCCCAAGTCCCTGCAAAGTTTCATTCATCACCTCACGCTCAAAAGTTGATGGATCGACCAGCGCATTGGTTCCCTCAACAGTAACGCAGGCCGAAAGGACCGGAACCAGCAAAGCCACTCCGGCAATACCTGCAAACCGGCGCATTTGCACCAATCGAATATCAAACAAACTAGTCAACCTGTTCATATTTTCTAAGCCTTTTTAGCACCGCGCAAAGCAAGAGGAATTATTCCTTTAACTCATTGTTCTCACTAAAGCCAGATTCTGGCAGCAATGGGGTTAAATATTTTTCCTGTTATTTGTCATATTTGGCAAGAAAGCATCAATTATCAACAAAATAGCACCAACAAAGATAAATGCATCAGCCAAATTGAACACAAATAATGATTGCCCGGCTATATAAAGATGGAAAAAATCAGCTACCGCTCCATAAAGCCAGCGATCAACAATGTTTGAGAGGGCGCCACCAAGGCACAGGGCCAAGCCGATACGCACAAGAAATGTCTTTGAAACTATCCACCACCAAAGCAAGGCTCCAAAGGCCATTCCAACAATTGTCAGCACTACAGCTTGAGGAAACCCGGACAGCAAACCATAGGAAACTCCGGTGTTCCAAACCATCACATAGTCAAGAAATGGGGTTACCGGCACATATTCCCCGCCGCTCCAGCCTTCAATATTCAACTGATAATATTTATGGACCCGATCAAAGATAAAAGCGTCGAATCCAATAAAGGCACTAAACATTGCGGTTTTTTGCGGGGTCATGCTCACGATATTTTTATGTCCCTTTTGCCAGATTTTCTCGTTCGCGCATGGCCAAAGCATCGCGGGGAGAAAGATCGGGGTAATTTTGGTCCTGACCAATTTCAGTTGAAACCTTCCAGGATCTGGCGCAGCGAGAACCAATTGCACGGGCGAAAACAACCGATACCCCTGCGACATCATCAAGCCTAAAGGCATCTGCCGGACCTTCGTTTTGAAGGATTTCAATGTCGCTGGTGATGGAAATTTCCGCCATATCCTGACCCTCAATCGCAGCGAATAGATCAGCATCGGTTACGTAGACTTTTGGGGCCGCTTCAAGGGAGGAGCCGATATTTTTATCCTTGCGCTGTAATTCCAGAGCGCCCGTTACAACCTTGCGAACGGTGCGGATTTTAGCCCATTTTTCTTCCAGTTCCAAATTTCTCCAATTCTCAGGAATATCGGGAAACAATTGCAAATGCACTGAAGAATTTATCCCCGGATTTCGCTCCAGCCAGATTTCTTCCATGGTAAATACCAGAACCGGAGCCAGCCATGTGGTCAGACAATTAAATAATTGATCAAGAACCGTAAGGGAAGCCCGACGTGTATTGGATGATATCGGGTCACAATAAAGCGCATCCTTGCGGATATCGAAATAAAAGGCTGAAAGCTCCAAATTCATAAAATTGGACAGAGTTGAAACGACTTTTTTATAGTCAAAATTCTCATAAGCGCTGCGGACAGTCTTGTCCAAATCTGCGAGGCGAGACAATATCAATCTTTCAAGCTCTGGCATCTGAGCAAAATCCACCGCGTCACCGGGGGAATAGTGGGCAAGATTTCCCAGCAAAAAGCGAAAGGAATTGCGCAGTTTTCGATAGGTTTCCACGTTGGTTTTAATAGCCTCGTCACCGAGGCGCTGATCATCCCAATAATCAACCGATGCTGTCCAAAGGCGCAAAATATCGGCCCCATATTGTTTGACAATATCTTGAGGGGCTACTGTATTGCCGATGGATTTGGACATTTTTTTGCCCTTGGCATCCATGGTGAAACCGTTGGTAAGCACGGCATCATAGGGCGCGCGACCGGTGGTGCCGCAACTTTCAAGCAATGAAGAATGGAACCAGCCGCGATGCTGGTCAGTACCCTCCAGATATAGGGAAGCTGGCCATTTTACATGGGGCCATTTTTTTTGATTGCGAAGCACAAAGGCATGGGTTGAACCAGAATCAAACCAGACATCAAGAATGTCGGAAACCATGGTCCATTGCTTTTGGTTTTCTACACCTTCAAGGAAGCGTTGGGCGGCACCAGCGGCAAACCATGCGTCAGCACCTTCTTCCCTGAACGCTGCAATAATGCGATCGTTCACGGCTTTATCCTTGAGGATTTCATTATTATCCTCATTGACAAAAACCGCAATCGGCACACCCCATGCCCGCTGGCGCGAAAGCACCCAGTCGGGGCGATTTTCGATCATCGCATGCAGGCGGTTTTGGCGCGAGGCGGGCACAAAACGAGTGTTGTCGATGGCATTGAGCGCACGGGTGCGAAGGGTGTCGGGTTTTGACGCATCGGGGTTTTGGGTTTGCTCACCGGTTTCAAAATCAAAGGTCAGTCCATTAAGCTCTTTGTCCATATGGACAAACCATTGGGGAGTATTGCGGAAAATGATGGGTTTTTTGGAGCGCCACGAATGGGGATATGAGTGCTTGATGCGATAGCGGGAAAACAGATTATTGCTCTCGATCAAAGCGGCGATTACCCGCTTGTTGGCATCACCCTTTTTGCCCTTATCGTCGATGACCCGCGCTGCGCCACCCTCGGCATCGGGGCCAAAACCGGGAACCTCTTTGGTATAATATCCGGCATCATCCACCGAGAAAGGAATTGAGGGATCAATACCACGAGCTTGTAGAGCATGGGCGTTTGAACTCCAGATATCATAATCGTCCATTCCGTGACCGGGGGCTGTGTGCACAAAGCCTGTGCCTGCTTCATCGGTAACGTGATCGCCATCGAGCAGGGGAACTTCAAAACCATATATGTAGTGTAAATCATGCAAAGGATGGGCGCATGTCATTTTTGCTAATTGCTGAGCAGTAACATCAGACAGGCGTTTAAAAGTCAGCTTGGCTTGGTCAGCACATTTATTGGCCAGACTATCAGCAAATATCAATTTTTCGCCCGGTTGCGGCCCAAAGTCATTTGCCGCTGCGCTGACTTCATAAACCCCGTAGGCGAGTTTGGAATTGAAGGTGATGGCGCGGTTGGCCGGAATGGTCCACGGGGTAGTTGTCCATATAACAATGGAGGCTCCCTGGCCCGCCAACCTGTTTATCTCGAAATGATCTGTATCCATCCCGGCTCCATGTGTAACCTGAAATTTCACAGGGAACTTCACCCAGATGGCATCGCTCTCAATATCATGGTATTCAATCTCGGCCTCGGCCAAAGCCGTGCGTTCAACCACGCTCCACATTACAGGTTTTGAGCCGCGATAAAGCTGGCCGGACATGGAGAATTTCATCAGCTCTTTGGCAATTGTTGCCTCAGCATCAAAGGCCATGGTGGTATAGGGATTATCCCAATCGCCGGTGATGCCCAACCGTTTGAATTCTTCACGCTGCACATCGAGCCATTTTTGGGCGAAAGTGCGACATTCCTGACGAAATTCATTAATCGGAACTTCGTCCTTGTTCTTACCCTTGGCGCGATATTGCTCTTCTATTTTCCACTCAATCGGTAAGCCATGGCAATCCCAACCCGGTACATAGGCCGAATTATAGCCCAGCATTTGCATGGAACGGGTCACCATATCCTTTAGAACTTTGTTCAAGGCATGACCAATATGGATATTGCCGTTGGCATAGGGGGGGCCATCATGCAGGGTATATTTTTGCGCGCCTTTGGATTGCTCACGCAGGCGGGAATAAATATCCATATCTTCCCAGCGTTGCAGCCATTGTGGTTCGCGCTTTGGCAAACCAGCCCGCATGGGAAAATCTGTCTTGGGCAAATAAAGCGTGTCGGAATAGTCGCGTTGGGTCGCGCCAGAATTAGTTTCAGTCATAATATGCCTATAAATTTGAAAGGGAAAAAATCAAACCGCAAATGCTTCTATCAAGCGTTTGCAATCCGTACCAGCGATTTTGCGGGACAACAGGGGTTTGCCTGCTATCCCGAAATAATCAGGCCCAGTTTTTCATCCAGAGGAGAAATTGGCACCAGAGCGGCCAGAGCGAGTTTTGATCTTTTGCTGTCATTGTCCATTTGTACAATCAGTTCCTTAAGACCTTCAAAGGTCATTTGACCACGGATATGCTTTATTAGCGCCACTTCGATCTGCTGGCCATAAATATCCTCGTCAAAATCAAATATATGCACTTCAAACGGGCTTTTATGAATATCAAACATTGGTTTACCCAAGCTTGCCACCCCGTCAAACAAGCGATCGCCAAGTCTGACCCTAACTGCATAAACCCCTTGAGCCAATAAACAAGTGGAGGGCAATTCAAAATTGGCGGTAGGATATCCAAGCTCGCGACCACGTTGGTCGCCCATAATCACTTCACCACTTATCATAAAGTGATAGCCTAAAAGCCTGTTGGCCAAATCAAGTTCTGAAGTATTTAGTGAGGCCCGAATTCTGGAGGAAGAGACGGGATCATTTTCCGCCTGCAAAAGTGGCATTTGCAACACTTCAAATCCAGCTTCCCGGCCAGCATGCTTTAAAAACTGCGGAGTGCCGCGACGCTCTTTGCCAAAATGAAAATCCTCACCAACCACCACGGTTTTTACTCCCAGCGCGCCAACAAGAAACTCAGCAACAAAATCTTCCGGCTGTCGCGAAGCAAGCTGCTTGTTAAAGGGCAAAATTGCGATGGCATCCGCCCCCATAGCCTCAGCCAGTTTTGCTTTACTGACGCCATCCGTTAAGCGAAACATAAACGGATCAGGGGCAAAAACATCGCGGGGATGAGGCTCAAAAGTCAGTACGATTGCCGGTTGGTTTTTGGTTCGGGCAATTTGAAGCATTTTTTCGATAATAATCTGATGGCCCAGATGCATGCCATCAAAATTGCCAATTGCCACCACACAGTTTTTTAGATCTGCGGGTACATTTGCAAGGCCCTGCAAAAGTTGAAAATCACTCAAAAGTAAACTCCAAAGACAAATATCTGACGCCATTTTCAATTGAAAAAGGCATAAACGGAAACTTCCACCATAGTACAATTGGCGGGAAAATGCCTTTTTGCTCCCCGCTTGGCAAGGTAATAATATTGCGCACCATTATTATCACCCTGCCCTCACCTTTAGTGGTGCCAGTTTTTGAGGCGGTGAATTTTTTACTCCTACTGGTTTGTGCTTACACCTAGCTTTAGAGAGGTTTCAGTATCCCCCCGTTACCTTGGCGCAATACAAACCTGATGCAGCGATCCAAATCGCGGGCATCTATAAAATTCAGGGGAAAAAAATGTCACTAGATGCCAGTTCGCCTATTCTTGTGGTGGATGATTATTCAACAATGGTGCGCATACTTCGCAATCTGCTAAAACAGCTCGGATACGAAAATGTTGACGATGCAGCAGACGGCACAGAAGCACTAAAAAAAATCAACGAAAAACAATATGGATTGATAATCTCCGACTGGAATATGGAACCAATGACAGGGTATGACCTGTTGCGCCAGGTCAGGGCAAAAAGCGAAACCATGCGCCTGCCATTCATAATGGTGACCGCCGAATCAAAAACAGAAAATGTAATTGCCGCCAAAAAAGCCGGTGTGAACAATTATATCGTAAAACCCTTTAATGCTCAGACGTTAAAGGGAAAAATCGACGCAGTGTTCGGAGCTTAAACCCATGCCAAATTCAAAAAAAATAAAAGCTGCCAGTGATGAAGCCGTTGTAAAATCTATTACTGATCTGGCCGAACGCTTAAACAAATCGCCGAGCGGGCAGATGACGCTTACCGATGTTATTGGCGTCGCCGAACTGCTTACAAGCTCACTAAACCCTTTGTTGCGCCGAATTGACGTTACTATGCAACAGGAATTGCGGGGAATTCTGACTAAAATTGTTACCCTTCGAGCAGAAATTTCCAAAGTGCATGCAGAAGATATTTCAGCCAATCGCATACCTGAAGTGGGCCAGGAGCTTTCAGAAGTTGTTGCAGCTACAGAATCTGCCACCAACTCAATTATGAGCGCCGCTGAAACAGTTTTAGCCAGTGACAGCATGCCGGAAAAAGAATTCAAAGAATTAGTTGCCAACCAGATGATGGAAATCTTTGAGGCCTGCTCGTTTCAGGATATTACCGGGCAGCGTATTACCAAGGTTGTGAGCACAATTGAAATAATTGAAGAGAGGATAAATATCCTGTGCCAGATGATGGACAATAACAGCTCTGTCGTTGAGCCGGTTTTAAGCAAAGGAGAAAAAGAAAAGAAAAAGCAACTCCTGTCCGGCCCATCAAGCAACGGGGTCAATCAAAATCAAATTGATGCAATGTTTTGATGTACTCCAAAATTAAACTGCCTGACAAATAAATTGGCGATCAGGCTTTGTTGGACTTTCAACGCCCGGCCAATCGTGGTTTTGCGGCTCTCTTAGTATTATTATTGATAAAGTCAGAGCGAATTGGCCCCGCACCTGCCAAATGTGGACCTTGGGCAAGTCCAACCCCATCATCAACCAGCGTTAGAATATGTTGTTCGGAGGCAACGGACGTCATAATCAGGTCAACCTCAAACCTGTTTACATAGGCGGCAATATCTGCGGTATGAAAATCCGTATAGCTGGCTGGCTGATCAATAAAGCGTGCCGTATCTGCCCGAATGGATCTGACCCCAAGCTCAAACAATTCCATATAGTTCAGCCTTAAGGAGCGACAATTGGCCAGGGAAAAACTGGCCCCTTTTTTGACCATATCCTGCACAATTTCATTTTCGGTCGCGCTCAAGGAAGACCATTGGACTTCGGGGATCAAAAAACAAATATACTCCACGACCGCCCGATTGGCGTCCAGCAGTGAAATAATGCGTTCTGTTTCACGAAAATTGCGCAAAGTGGCGGTGGAAATTGGTGTGTAAATATTAACCGGTTCACCAGAGGTAAGAGCGCGGCGCACAAACGTAACCGCGTCCACAAGCGCCAGCGCTTCAATTTCAGCGATCAATGGTTCGCCACCGGAAATCGGCATAAAGTCCTGTGCCAGTGCAAGTTCTCCATCCTCAAGCATCAGCCGTGGCACAAGGTCGTATCCATGGGGACGGCGCTGGGGAAGCGTGATTATAGGATAAATATGATGGATTACCCGGTCTTCACCAAGGGCCTGTCGCAGCATTTCAATAGGAATTACCGGCTCAATTTCTTTTTGTTCGTCTTTTACAACCTGTTTATCGCCAGATGCCTGATCATAGGTGGAAACAGATAATTCACTGCGTTGGCGCTCTTCCATTTCCGCCAGACTCTCGGCCAGCTGTCGCACAACTGTGCCAAGGACCGAAATATCAGCTTCGAGAGTTTCAAGGCGCTGCGTCGGCTCCTGATCAACAAGTTCATTAAGTCTGCGGCTAAGATTTTTGCCAGCTTTTGCATCAGTTGAAAGCAGTCTTGATAAATCTTCAATCGCTCGCTCGATGCGCATTATATCGCGTTGCTGAAATTTTCTTTGCAAAAAAAACAGAGCGAAAATAAAGCCAATCAAACCGGCAAGCACGGCCTGAATCGGGGTGAAAGTCAGGCCAAAGTATACCGCCACCGCAATAGCAGCTGACAACAAACCAATAAAAACATAGACGAGGCCGCGCAATTTATTTATCTCATCCGGTTTTAAAAGCGCTCAAACGACAAACAAGTCCGGTTAACCGGACAATTTTTGCCAACAAAAAAGCACCATCCAACAATCTGCCAGAGCCATGTTTGAAAAGAGAGTAAAATATCAAACGCCCCAGATTCGCAAACCCAATGCTAACACCGCAACCGTCGAGAAAATAGGTTGCAATGATCTTTTTGGCGTGGGGGAAAGAACTATTTTGCAAATTGGGGAAAACCAAACACTTTATTTACCCTGTTTGAAGAAAGTATAGAAGCCGACTTTTTTCGCTGAGCAACATTTGGACAGACAAAATCATGCAATCTGGGACAAAGATCAAACCTGCCCTGAGCTTTTTGATAATTGATCGCGACAAGCAATTTTGCACCAAAATGCAAAACCAATTACCAGCGCAATTCAACGATCACTGCACTGTCGCCATTGCGATGGATATAAAGCTGGCATCTTCAATTTTGCGATCTGAGCAATTTGATGTAATTCTGGTTGATGTGGAAAGTCTTAACCTGGAAAGCCTTGGAGGGGAAAAAGATAAGGTTGAAAGTCTGATTTCAAAAATCTGTCGCCTTGCCGGGCCGGCTCTGGTTATAGCTACCAACTCATGCGGATCGGTTTCTTTGACTGTGGATACAATGGGAGCCGGGGCCCATGATTTTGTAGCCAAACCGCTAAATATCAAAAATTTTGAGCAACGAATAATCGAACTTGGTCACCGCCACGGGCATGACAAATCTTTAACCCCAATCGGTTCGGAAATCGACAAATTTACCCCCCGCGCCTGTCTGAAAGATTTAATCAAACTTGATGGAATTTCGGCACAGGTAAAAGACATAAACACTCAAATTGAGCAAATGGCCCATTCCAGCTCTGCGGTTTTTATAACCGGTGAAAGTGGAACCGGTAAAAAAATGTGTGCAAAATCCCTGCACAAAAAAGGTCTAAGGGCAAACGCCCCGTTCATAGCCATTAATTGTTCAGCCATCCCTCATGAACTTATGGAAAGTGAAATATTTGGCGTTGTGCAAGGAGCATATACCGGCGCAGACAAAGATCGCCGGGGGGCTACCGAAATGGCCGAAGGGGGAGTTTTGTTTTTAGATGAAATCGGGGAGCTAAGCCTTGAGGTACAGGCAAAACTATTAGGTTTTTTGCAAACAGGTGCAATCAGCAGGGTTGGAGAAACGCTTTGCAGACCATTGGATGTACGGGTGATCTGCGCAACCAGCAAGCCACCGACCCAATTGATCGCTGCGAGGAAGTTGCGCGAAGATTTGTTTTATCATTTACATGTACTAAACATTCATATGCCGCCCCTAAGACAACGCAGCGTTGATATTTTACCCTTGGCCAATGAATTTTTACGGCGATATAGTCTGGAAGAAAACAAACATTTTTTGAAGTTTTCGTCTGAAGCTCAAGATATTATTGTTACCCGCGAATGGTTTGGCAATGTAGAAGAATTGCAAAACCTGATCCATAAAATCGTTGTAATGTTTGATGGGAGCGAAGTGAATTCTCAAATGATACGCAATATAGATGATGGGGGTTTTTCGTCGAACAACGAACCTGCTATGCAACCTTTCCTGCATATGCCAATCGAGCCCATGTGGCGTCAGGAACAAAAAATTATCGAAACCGCAATTGCCTGCCATAATGGTAATATTTCTCTGGCAGCGGCAGCACTTGAGATCAGCCCTTCGACAATTTATAGAAAACGCCAGAGTTGGGAAAATCAGGCCGGTACCACCGCCCGTATGAAATTTGCCAAATCTGGATGAGCTAATAAGTCTGGTTATTACATCGGATGAGCTGAACCTGCCACTTCTCAAATTTTGCCCCCCTAAAATCTTGACTCCTGTAGGTATCGCTCCTATATCCCCGGTGAGCGTTTGGCACTCTATAATAGCGAGTGCTAACAAAATGATTTTAACCAGTCTGGCATAGCCAGCATAATTTTTTAAAGGAGCGAACATGAGCTTCCGTCCACTACATGACAGGGTCGTTGTTAAACGCGTCGACAGCGAAGAAAAAACAGCCGGTGGAATTATTATTCCTGACACAGTGAAAGAAAAGCCTTCTGAGGGCGTAATTGTTTCCGTTGGTCCTGGCGCACGCGATGAGAGCGGAAAATATATTCCCTCAGACGTAAAAACCGGTGACCGGGTTCTGTTTGGAAAATGGTCCGGTACTGAAATCAAAATCGACGGCGATGACCTGTTGATTATGAAAGAAAGCGACATCATGGGCGTGATCGAAGGTTAATCCTTCAACCATCCCTTTTATTTCAATTTAAATCAGGAGCTTAAAAAATGGCTGCTAAAGAAGTTAAATTTTCCACCGAGGCTCGCGACAAAATGCTGCGCGGCGTCAACATTCTGGCCAATGCGGTTAAAGTCACACTGGGTCCAAAAGGGCGCAATGTGATTATTGATAAATCATTTGGTGCACCTCGTATCACCAAAGATGGTGTTACTGTTGCCAAAGAAATCGAACTTGAAGACAAGTTTGAAAATATGGGCGCACAAATGGTGCGCGCAGTTGCCTCAAAAACCAACGACACTGCTGGTGATGGCACTACCACCGCCACCGTTCTGGCCCAGTCAATAGTTAGCGAAGGCATTAAGGCCGTTGCTGCGGGCATGAACCCAATGGATTTGAAACGGGGCGTTGATCTGGCCGTTAAAGACGTTGTCGCAAATCTGATGGCTGCCAAAAAAACCATCAAAACCGAAGCTGAAATTGCTCAGGTTGGCACAATTTCTGCCAATGGTGAAAATGCAATTGGCGAACAGATTGCTGATGCCATGCAGCGGGTTGGTAATGAGGGTGTTATTACGGTTGAAGAAGCCAAGTCCCTTGAAACAGAAACCGATGTTGTTGAAGGCATGCAGTTTGACCGCGGCTACCTGTCACCATATTTTGTGACCAACGCCGAAAAAATGACTGCTGATCTGGAAGATCCGCTGATCCTGTTGCATGAGAAAAAACTTTCCAACCTGCAGGCCATGCTGCCAATCCTTGAATCTGTGGTTCAGAGCCAGCGTCCGCTGTTGATTATTGCAGAGGATGTGGATGGGGAAGCGCTTGCCACCCTCGTGGTCAACCGTTTGCGTGCAGGCCTTAAAGTTTGCGCAGTTAAAGCTCCAGGCTTTGGCGATCGCCGCAAAGCTATGCTTGAAGATATCGCCATTTTGACCGGTGGTCAGGTGATTTCTGAAGAACTTGGCATCAAGCTTGAAAATGTCACAATTGATATGCTTGGCACCGCAAAACGCGTTGACATCAACAAAGAAACCACAACCATCGTTGATGGCGCTGGCACCAAGGAAGACATTGTTGGCCGGGTTGAGCAAATCAAAGCTCAGGTGGAAGATACAACTTCTGATTATGATCGTGAAAAACTGCAGGAACGTCTGGCCAAACTTGCCGGTGGTGTTGCAGTGATCAAAGTTGGTGGTTCTACTGAAATAGAAGTTAAAGAGCGTAAAGATCGTGTTGAAGATGCTCTTAATGCTACTCGTGCTGCTGTTGAAGAGGGTATCGTTGCCGGTGGTGGCGTTGCACTTCTTAGGGCTGCTGCTGCCATTAAAACCAAAGGGGCAAATGCCGATCAGGAAGCGGGCGTAAATATTGTTCGTCGCGCACTGCAGGCTCCTATCCGCCAGATTGCTGAAAACTCCGGTGACGAAGGTTCAGTGGTGGTCAACAAAGTGCTTGAAGGTAAATCTTCCACTTTTGGTTACAATGCGCAGGATGGCAATTATGGCGATATGATCGAAATGGGCATTATTGATCCGGTTAAAGTGGTTCGTACCGCTTTGCAGGACGCCACATCGGTTGCATCCCTATTGATCACTACCGAAGCAATGATTGCTGAAGCCCCTAAAGATGAAGCTCCTGCAATGGGCGGCGCACCTGACATGGGTGGTATGGGTGGCATGGGTGGAATGGGCTTCTAAAAAGCCCAAGCACCCAAATCATTTAGTGTTCGGGCCGGTCAAGCCTGCCCGAATGGTGGAAAGGGCTTCTAAAAAAGCCCTTTCCCCAAAAAATAAAATTGCTGGTTTGATTTTTCCCAATCTCAAACTGCAAAATCAAGGCGCACCGTAATCGGTGCGCCTTTTTTATTACAAAAAGTATCGCGACCAACCCATTTAATTTTTTTAAGCCAGCAGCAATCTGATCGCCATGGTAATTGAGACGATTACCACCAGCGGTCGTATAAATTTCCCGCCAAAACGCATACCGGTTTTCGCCCCCAAAAACCCGCCAAATATCTGACCGGCGGCCATGGCTATTGCTACCTGCCAGACCACATCTCCTGAAGGAATGAAGAGTGCAAGCGAAGCTGCATTTGAGGTGAGGTTGAGAATTTTAGTATGGGCCGTAGCTTTTATTATGCCCATGCCAAACAAGGTAACAAAACCTATCGTGAAAAAAGAACCTGTTCCGGGGCCAAATATTCCATCGTAAAATCCAATTACAAATCCTGTTATCGGAACAAAAACCGTAAAATCCAGCCTTGACGTTTTATCTATATTATCAAGTTTTGGCGCAAAAATAAAATAACCCGCAATTAAAATCATGGCAAAGGGAACAAGAGTTTGCAACAAGCCGGTATCAATGGATTTTACTGCCATCGCGCCCAAAAATGAACCGGTAAATGTCGCAGCGATAGCAAATATCAAATTGCGGATTTTTACATACCCATTGCGCCAAAAAGTAAATGCTGCAACTCCTGTGCCTGTCATGCCCTGAAATTTATTAGTAGCCAAGGCCGCAACCGGGGATAGTCCCGCCATTAACAAAGCCGGTAAGGCAATCAGGCCGCCACCCCCTGCGACTGCATCGACAAAGCCTGAAACAATTCCAACACCGGCCAAAATTGCAAGCACAGACGGGTCCAAAAACAGTGGTTCCAACATTGCAGTTCCAATTCTACAAAACAAAGAGATTTACGCACCTGTTAGGAACTTTGGGAAATGTTAGCAAGATGCTGACATAATACGAACAGGGCCAAATCCTGAACAATTTTGCACGGTCGGAGATATAAAGTGGAAAAAACTTATCGCGGACATAAAGTTGCCGTCGTTCTTCCCTGCCATAATGAAGAAATCGCCATTGAAAATGTCATAAAATCCTTTGCCAAAGCCATTCCACAAGCTCAGATTTTTGTATTTGACAATGCATCGACCGACAAAACCAGCTCTGTTGCAAAGAGCGCCGGAGCCAAAGTCATATACGAGCCAAACAAGGGTAAGGGTAATGCGGTTCGCAGGATTTTTGCCGATGTGGAAGCCGACATTTACATCATGGCGGATGGCGATGGCACTTATGACGCAAACATCGCAACAGTTTTAATTGACCGGCTGATTGATGAAAGACTGGATATGGTTGTGGGCACCAGAAGCCCCGCCGGAGAGGGAGAAGTCTATCGGTTTGGTCACAGTTTTGGAAATCGATTGCTGACCGGAACGGTAGCGAGAATTTTTGGTGCCGGATTTTCTGACATGTTATCTGGCTACAGGGTTTTTTCGCGCCGTTTCGTTAAATCATTTCCCGCCCTTTCCAAGGGGTTTGAAATTGAAACTGAATTGACCATTCATGCATTGGAATTGCGCGCGCCCTATGCGGAAGTTGCCACCAAATATTCCGCGCGGGCTGAAGGGTCAACTAGCAAACTTTCAACCTACAAGGACGGGGCGCGCATAGCCAAGGCGATCTTAAGGCTTTTGATCCGGGAGCGCCCGAGGCAGGTGAATTTATTATTGGCAATTTCCATGGGATTTGTATCATTGGTTTTAGGTATGCCGATAATATTTGAATATTTGCAGAGCGGGCTGGTGCCGCGTTTTCCAACCGCATTTTTAGCCGGGATAATCATGTTAGGGGCCATGCTGATGGCAGTTTGCGCGGTTATTCTGGATAGTGTTGTAACCGGCCGATCAGAAGCCAAAAGGCTGATTTATCTCAGCGTTCCCGGTGTCAGAGAACAAGAACTCAAAGAAAACTAAAAATGGCCACACAAAATCAGTTTTTGCGATTTTCGCTGGTTGGCATTGCCGGATTTATCGTTGATGCGGGAGTGTTGACGGTGCTTGTTGACAGCCTTGGGCCATATGTTGGAAGGCTGATTTCATTTGGATTTGCTGTTGTCACCACATGGCTGCTCAATCGTCAATTTACGTTTGAAAATAAAAGAAACAAGTTTTCGATGGCAGGTGAGTTCGCTCGATATTTGTCAGCAATGATTGTTGGCGGCGTGGCAAATTATGCTCTTTATGCAGCTTTAATCTATCTGATGGTGACGGTACAAAACTGGCCAATACTTGGCGTGGCAGCGGGCAGCATTTTGGGCCTTGGTATAAATTTCACGTTGGCAAAAAACTGGATTTTTGTCAAAAAAAATTAAACCCCAAAAACGGCCAGAATTTTGGCAATTTGTTTAAGCTGGTCAGAATCAAGTGGAGCTGTTTTTGAAATGATCAGATTAGCCTGACTTTTCAGAATTATTCCGTCTTCAAGAATTTTCAAACCATTTGCCTTCAGGGTCGAACCAGTTGAAGTAATATCAACAATCAAATCAGCAGCTCCGGTTGCCGGGGCAGCTTCTGTTGCGCCAAGGCTTTCAACGATGCGATATTCGGCAATTCCATAGCGGGCGAAATAACGCCGGGTGAGATTGATATATTTAGTTGCCACACGCAGCCAACGGTCTCTATTCGAGCTGAAATCGGCGGCAACGTCCGATAGGTCATGCATCCTCGAAACGTCTATCCATGCATTGGGGACGGCAATCACTACATCCGCCTGACCAAAGTCTAGGGGTACCGCAAAATCAACCATTTCAGCACCGTTTTCCGCCGCCTCATAAATAAGATCGGCCCCGGTTACACCAAGATGTAAATTGCCACGGATCAACTCACGGGCAATTTCTCCAGCGGATAAAAACCTGATAATTATTTCTGAATTGCCCGCAATTTCTCCCTGATAAGATCTTGCGCCGCCGGGGCGTTTTATATTCATCCCGGCTTTTGCAAAAGCAATTCTGGTTTGTTCTTCAAGACGGCCCTTTGAAGGCACTGCTAAAACCAACTCGCTCATTTGTCTGCCCCCTCTTCAAGCCGGTTTACCCATAATGCACCACCGGAAGCAGAAACCTGTTTACTGGCACCAAGAGCCTGTAACAAACGATCATATTGGCCACCAGATGCAATGGTTTTTCCGCTTGTTTCTGCCAATTCAAACACCAGTCCGGTATAATAATGCAGGCGTGGAGAAAAACTTAAATCAAGTTTAATTGGCGAATTTGGAAAGCGATTTGAAAGTTCTTTTGCCTGCTGACGCAAAATATTAAGCTGAGATTCAAGAGAAAGATTAGTATCGCCAAACAGTTTTTCTGCGCTGTTCAAAGCGGTTTCCGGCTCGTCTGAAATGGCCAGATAATCACGCAGTAACGCAACGCTCTTTTCAGGAACTTTTGCTGCTGCAAGGGCCTGCTTTTCCAAAAATCGCTCCGCAATCTCTTCAGGCAATCTCCCCTCGATCAGGGAAAGCCCATCATCGAGCATTGTTTGGGTGATTTGTTCGATCAATTGCTCGCGGGTTTTTTTAAAACTAATGCTCTGCTGGATTGAATTTTGAGGCATTGACAAGCGTTGCAACAGATTTTCCATTGCCGTTGAGCTGCCAAAACGGCGGCGAAGGCGCGGCTTCCAGACATCTGGCATATCAAGTTTTTCAAGCAGCTCTTCAAATAAAGCCACACATCCTATGCGAATAGATGGAGATTCGATAGCAAAAACCTCTAAGCCCTCGCGAACGAAATCAAACACCTGATAAAGAGCAGCATCAGCATTTTCTTGTGCGATAAGTTCCAGCCCGGCCTGCTCAAACTCGCTCGGCCCATCAGCGCGTTGGCGAAATACCGGGCCAAGATAGCTCAGCGATGCGGGGGAGTACGAGGCGGATTTGATATATTGTCTGGCAATGGGCAGCGTAAAATCGGGCCTGAGACAATATTTAACACCATCAGCGCCTTCTGTAAGCAAAAGATGACGGCCAAATTCTTCTCCTGCAAGGTCAAAATAATCACTGGCAGGCAAAAGCGTAGCGGGATTGACCAACTCGGCGCCCGAGCTGGAAAGCAAAGCCAGCAATTGCTCACGCTTTTCGAACATTATACTTTGTTGCCTTCAAGCCAGTTATTAACTGCCGGAAGTTTTTTGATTTCATTGACCAGTTGATCGCGTTTTACTTCGAACTGGCCGGGGCGTTCTGATTTCCATGTTTCATTATCAGCAATGGCAGCTGCGGCTTTTTTACCCTCATGCAGATCCTTGATCTGCACTATTCCTTTTTCGCGCTCGTCTGATCCCTGAATAATTGCTGCCGGAGAATTGCGCCGATCGGCATATTGCAATTGTTTACCAAAGTTTTTCGGGTTGCCCTGATACATTTCTGCCCGAATGCCGGCATCTCGCAGTTCGGCAACCATCTTTTGATATTCGCCAATTTGATCGCGATCCATAACGCAGACCACCACCGGACCGGGAATTTGCCCATCATCAAGCTTGTCCAGATTTTTTAGCGCTGTCATCAGGCGGGAAACACCGATGGAAAATCCGGTAGCTGGCACTTTTTGGCCGGTAAAGCGCTCAATCAGCCCATCATAGCGACCACCACCACCAACCGAGCCGAACTGGACCTTTTGGCCCTTTTCATTGGTGACATCAAAGGTCAGTTCGGCCTCATAGACCATGCCGGTATAATATTCGAGACCACGCACGCAGGAAGGGTCGAACCTAATTCGGTCAGAATTATACCCTGCTGCATCAAATAATTTCTGTAGTTGTTCGATTATTTCATAAAGTCCATCATCATATGGAAGAAATCCTTCCGTACCCATCTCATTAGTTACTCCTCCCGTAATTGAAGTAAACTGATTCAGAACTTTCCAAAGCTCAGTCACAGATGTCGCTGATATCATTAAAATAATCAAACCGATGAATCGGTCATCCAGCCCTGCCCCTTCAGTAAAATCGCCGCTTTCATCCTTGCGGCCTTTGCCGAGCAGCAGTCGAACACCCTCTTCACCAAATTTGTCAAATTTGTCGATAGCGCGCAGCACGGATAGCTTTTGCGCTTCTTCAGTTACCCCGATGGCTTCCAGCACCCCGTCAAGCACCTTGCGGTTATTCACCCGAATAACATAATCGCCGCGCTTTATCCCGAGCGCCTCCATGGTGTCGGCCATCATCATGGCCATTTCCGCATCGGCGGCCACACCGGGAGCGCCAACAATATCGGCATCAAACTGCATAAACTGGCGGAAGCGGCCCGGCCCCGGCTTTTCGTTCCTGAACACCCAGCCCTGCCGATAGGTGCGATAGGGCATAGTGATCTGGTTGATATTTTGCGCCACATGGCGGGCCAAAGGTGCGGTGAGATCATAGCGCAGGCTCATCCATTGCTCATCATCATCCTGCAGGGAGAACACTCCGGCATTGGGGCGATCGGTATCGGGCAAAAACTTGCCCATGGCATCGCTATATTCAAAAAACGGGGTTTCAACCGGATCAAAGCCATAAAGCTCATAAACTTGCCGGATTTTAGCCAGCATAATATCAGTGGCTTTAATATCCGCGCTTGAGCGATCGCCAAAACCACGGGGCAGCCGCGCTTTGGGTTTGAATTTTTTTTGCTTTTTAGCCATTTTTTTAGAACCTGAAAAATCACCGACATACGTTTTGCCTGTTCCTAGCCGAACCTTTAGAGCAGGGCAAGCATGGGGAATAATCAGGGGCGATTGAGTTCTGCCCGATCCGCCTCGACTTCCGCGCGGCAAAAACAATCATCGGTATGATCATTGACCATACCCATAGCCTGCATAAAAGCATAGCAGGTGGTGGGGCCAACAAATTTCCAGCCGCGTTTTTTCAAGTCTTTTGACAGGGCAGTTGAAATATCTGTAGTAGCAATGGTCTTGATATTCTCCCAACTCATGTCCTTGGGTCTGTTTTCAGGCGCGGGCTCAAACCCCCAGAAATATGCAGCAAGAGAGCCAAACTCCTCAACCATTTCAAGGGCACAATTGGCATTGTTGATGGTGGCGTTGATCTTGCCGCGATGGCGCACAATTTCTGCGTCCAGCAATAAGCGCTCCACATCACTTTCATCAAATTTTGCCACTTTTTCAAAATCAAACCCGGCAAAAGCGGTGCGAAAGCCCTCGCGTTTTTTCAAAATGGTCAACCAGGAAAGACCTGACTGAAACCCTTCCAGACATACCTTTTCAAACAGGCGAATATCGTTAACCACCGGGCGGCCCCACTCGTTGTCGTGATAGGAGTTATAAAGCGGATCAGAGCTGACCCAGGGGCAGCGTACGGGATTATTACTCATCTTTGTTTCCTTAGGTATTGACATTTAATGCTTGATATATTTATTGGCAAAAAAAGAAATATTTGCAATTGTTTAATACATGCAAATTCTACTTGATCTTTCTGGGGGGGGAGGCTCAGTTTGATTGTTCCGGCAGATTTATGCGCTCTTGTTGTCGATGATAATGAATATGCGCGGGCATTGGGCGAAGATGCCTTAAAAAAGCTTGGCCTAAAGTCAATTTTGTGCGCAAAAGACGCAACAGTCGGCCTGCAACTGGCACAAAACAACCAATTGGATTTTGTACTGCTGGACTGGTATATGCCCGACATTAACGGAGCTGGATTTATTAGGCTGGTTCGCGGCGGGCAAGCAGGGTGCTCACCAGACCTGCCAATAATTGTTGCAACTGCCTATGCCACTCGAGAAAATATCAAGCGCATACACAATCTTGGGATAAAAGAAATTCTGGTGAAACCCTTCGACACCAGGCAGTTGGGACTGGCTATTTCGTCAGCGCTTTCGACCCCCCTTATTTCACCTTCTAACAAAGCAGAAGATGAAACCGGTGGCGAACAGATAATTCTATAAAACTAACCCGTTTCCTTTATTTTGTGTCAAACAATGCTCGGGAAAACCGGCCTAAAATTAAAGCGAAACAGACAATAAAGCTGTAGAAAAAATTTACGTTTATATGAGAGTTTGCACTCCAATCCAGTTCGCCGGGAGTGCACGATTTGAAACAGATAAATAACCTTCTTCGTTATTTTGGCTCAGACCAACGAGGGGTTTTTGCTGTCACTTTCGCATTGGTTGCAATTGTACTCGTTGCAACCACGGGAGCGGTTGTAGATTTTGTTGCGATACAAAATGCACGTTCATTGTCCCAGTCTACTCTTGATTCAACTACGTTGGCCCTGCATAGCCAGGTTGACAATAAAACTGAAGCCGAGTTGTTGAGTTTGGCCCAAAATCTGTTGAACGAGCGCATGGCAACCATAGATCTTTCGGCGAATGTGGAAACGGTAAACATAGATATCGACGAGGGAACATTATTTATTGAAGCGCGCTTTGCCGTTCCAACCTCTTTTTTATCGCTGGTGGGCATCTCAACCATCAACACTCGTATATCTTCAGAGGTAACCAGCAAATCACTAAATATTGAGGTAGCGCTCGTTCTGGACAATACCGGGTCAATGGCAGGAAGAAAGCTTGACGCCCTGAAAGAAGCATCAAATTTGCTGATAAATGAGTTGATGCCAGATGATACCAACCCCGACATCAAGATCGGGATTGTGCCATTTAATCGCTATGTCAATATCGGACGCGGCAATCGCAATGAGCCGGGCCTGGATATTGATGATGACTATACCTATAGACCTCCAGGCCAGTCTTGCAGAAACACATATCCCGACAGTACCAGGCGCTGTGACAGCCGCCGGGAAACCTATGAATGCACTCGTGATGGCGTACCAGCAACCTGCCGCAGAACAGTATATTTCAATTGCACTGGAACCAGGGGAGAACGTGTAAGAGTTTGCACCCCGCGCAGCACTCAAAATTATAGATGGCGTGGCTGTATGGCATCACGTCATATCAGGGACCTTGATACCATAGATTCTGACTATCAGTTTGGTGTACCAGGAGTTGTCTGGCGCTGGAATACATGTCGGGTAAGACCCCTGACACAACTTACGTCAGACAGAGACACGTTGCGCCGTGCGGTTAGAGCTATGTACGCTCGGGACAATACATATATTCCCACCGGTCTGATGTGGGGGTGGAGAATTTTATCTCCGGGAATTCCATTTACCGATGGTGTCCCCTATGACGGCGAAAACAAAAAAATAATTGTATTGATGACAGACGGCAGAAACACAGTTTCTCCCAGCACAAGATGGTCACCAAATGAACCTGCCGGGCACAGAATTCACCGTGGCAACAATGCCGGCATTGCAAATACAAAAACCGAAGAAATCTGCACTAATGTCAAAAGAGAAGATATTATAGTTTATACAATTGCCTTTGAGGTGGATGACAATAATATCCGCGATATTCTTTCGGACTGTGCCGGCAATGGCGGGCGGTATTTTGATGCGGGAAATTCCGCTGAATTGCAGCGCGCGTTTGCTGACATTGCCGACGATTTGCAAAATCTGAGGGTTTCCAGATAAATTGGCTGAAAGAACACTTCAATTGGACAATTGACACTGGTTTATGCCTTGCGATCTGCAGTTTATCTGGCAAGTGGGCGCACTTGGACACCATTTGCGACTTTAGGGTCAGGCAGGTTCGAGCGTAATATTTCCACTGAATGCAAGTTTTGATTTACAGAGTTAAAAATACCCATATAATTTTTCCCATAAGCCATGGGGTATGGATAAATGAATACAATTTCAGATCATCCACAGCGATACCAATTGGCAAATGAGTTACATGCGCGCCCGTTTCCTGCCGTTGAGGCACCTTGCCAGGCTGTATTCCTGGCCATCAAAAAACCACTGAATGCGGTAAACCGCGACCGGGAACTGGACCGTGCACACCTGCTGAGCCTTCTCGACCATTTTGGCGCGCCTCATCCAAAACCCGAAGCCACACATTATTCCGGGGACCTCAATCCTGACGGTTTGAATTCTAAAGGATTGAAAAAGCTAAAACTCAAATGGGAGATGCACACGGAATTCGTCACCTACACTCTATTTACTCAAGGGATTGCCTCTCGTCCGTTCGATCCGGCGGCATTTGACGTTTTTCCTGCTGAATGGCTGGCAAAAACTCCCGGCTCTCGAATGACATCAGCACTGTTGCAGGTTGAAATAATGCCTGAAAAAATTGAGTCCGTGCAATCTCAATTGTTGAAATATTTTGAGCCGGAAAGTATTGCCGTTTCTTATGTATTGGATAAATCAGCAATCATTTCAGGGGATTACCGGATTGATGATGCCGGGCACTTGCGTTTTGGAATATTTATAGAGCCTGGTACCGGCGAACAGCGGATTGGGCGAATATTACAAAGATTAACAGAGATAGAAATCTATAAATCTATGTCGATGCTGGCCCTGCCACGGGCGCGCTACCTTTCCAGACGCCTTGCCCAGATTGATATTCAGGTATCAGAACTTGTCAGCGCCATGAAAGAAGTCGAACGGGCTGAAGAGGATACATTGAGCGAAATATTGTCGATTTCAGCCGAATTGGAAGACTTGATGGCGCAAACCAGTTTCAGGTTTAGTGCAACAGCGGCCTATAACGCCATCGTGGAGCAGCGAGTTCAGGTTTTGCGCGAGGAGAGATTTGGCGGCAGGCAAACTTTTTATGAATTTATGATGCGCCGATATGATCCTGCAATGCGCACAATAAAATCTACCGAGGCTCATCTGGTTGCAATGGCAGAACGGGTAAAAAGAGCCGGTGATCTATTGCGAACCCGCGTTGAAGTCGATCGCTCTGCACAAAATCAGGCGCTGCTCAAAAGTATGGACCAGCGCGCAGCTCTTCAGTTAAGATTGCAACGCACGGTTGAGGGATTGTCTGTGGTGGCGATCAGTTATTACGCCATCAATCTGGTATCCTATGGTTTTGCACCGTTTGCTAAACAGATTGGGTTGGATAAACCAACATTAACGGGGATTGCCACGCCATTAGTACTTTTGGCAGTGTGGTGGGTGGTACGGCGGATCAGAAAAGCCCATTAAATTATTTCCATCTTAATAGATTCTGGCTCTATCTGCTTCAATTAAAAACTGAAGCAGTCTAAACTGAAGCAGTCTAAACTGAAACAGTCTAAACTAAAACGCGCTAGAACGCTGCTAACAAGTAAAAACAACATGATTGTAGGAAATTTAAGATGAAAATTGCTCTAACCGGAGGAAGCGGCAAGCTGGGAAAGGCGATCGCCAAAGCGGCGATTAAAAAGGGCCATCAGGTTGTAAGTATTGACCGGGTTTTGCCTGAAGGTGATCTTGAGCAAAAAGATATCCGCTTCGTGCAGGCTGATTTATGCAGTTACGAACAATTGGAGGGGGCATTAAAGGGCTGTGATGCGCTTTTGCATATGGCGGCAATTCCCTCCCCGTTCAATGATCCTGATCATGTGGTACATAACAATAATGTAGTTGGTAATTACAACGCGCTTAGTGTTGCTGTTGGCCATGGCATAAAACGCATCTGTTTAGCCTCAAGTGTCAATGCGATCGGGTTTGCCTTTAGCCGTGAAGCAAAACTTGACTATTTTCCCATTGATGAAGAACACGCCAACTATTGTGAAGACCCCTATAGCCTTTCCAAATGGATAAGCGAGCAGCAGGCGGATAGTTTTGCCCGTCGATATGATGACGTATCAATTGCCAGTATGCGATTTCACTACGTGGCCGAAGAGCGCGCCGACGCGGCTAAAATTTTTACCGCTGAAAATAAATCCGGCATGAAGCAATTGTGGGCCTATACTAGATCTGATGCGGCTGCCAGCGCCTGCCTTCTAAGTCTTAAGGCTGACTTCAAGGGGCATGAAGTTTTTTATATTGTCGCCCCCGACACTTGTGTGGACGTACCCAGTATGGAATTGGCAACCAAATTTTACCCAGACGTGCCGATAAAGGGTAAATTGGACAAAAATACCAGCTTCTTCAGTTCAAAAAAAGCGGAACGCATTTTAGGATGGTGGCATGCGCCAGGATCAAAATCAGCATAGAATCAAACTAGTTTTTTGGTGTTTTATTGCCTCTAACGCCAATAGTCTTTGATGCTCCATACCGATTACTGAAAGATCCGGAATTGGACAGGCGGGCAATTCCACTCCTAACAAATTTGTAAAAAACCGGGATTTATCCGGCATGCGCTGATAGATTTTACTCATATCGATTATCAGGTCCACCGAAGAAGTTTTTTCATATTCGCAAGAAATAATTCCACGCCCTGCCAATTCGATTTTCCCGGCAATTTGATCTGGCACCTGCATAATCAAACGATGGCTTTGTTTGTAAATATCCAATCTGTCATCACCGACCAAAATTGCCCGCTTTCCTAAAACAGAAGCAACTTGCAAAAGCGACAGGGTCAAAAGGGATTTACCTGAACTCGAAGCGCCCCTGATAAGAATTCCAACGCCGTCATAAATCAATCCATTAGCATGAATGTTTTTGGCATGAATATTTTGTGGTTTTCCTTCCAATTTCTTGTCCCTGAATATGAGAGCGCGGCTCTTCTTATCAATTCCTAGGTTGTGGCAATTGGTAATGAAACAGTAAATCTGGCGCCCGGATTTTTGGCATCTGCATCGGTTTTATTGTTAGAAGCTAAAATCCTGCCGCCATGGGCTTCAACAATCTGACGTGAAATAGAAAGGCCAAGCCCCGAATGATTACCAAAACTTTCGCTATCAGGACGATCGGTATAAAAACGGCGAAATATATCCTCGGGGCTGCCTTTTATCCCCTGCCCCTGATCAACAACACTTAAAATAATTTCACCTGATTGAGAACTTAAATCAACTTTAACTTCACCCCCTTTGGGAGAAAAGGAAATTGCATTGTCAATCAGGTTTGAAACTACCTGGGCCAGGCGTGAATCCTGACCATTTGCATAAATTGGCTCCTCGCCTTTGATATAAAGGCTTAATTTCACCTCACGCTTTTGCGCGCTCTCTTCGTGCATGGAAACCATAGTGCGGGTAACTTCGCCAAGATCAACAATTTCAGAAATATCACGGGCGAGTTCCGCATCCAATCGCGAAGCGTTTGAAATGTCAGAGATCAGCCGGTCCAGTCTTTGAACATCGTGCAGGATAATCGCTGCCAGCTTGTCACGGTCTTTTTCAGTTTTTACCAATGGCAATGTTTCCACAGCGCTTCGAAGTGATGTAAGTGGGTTTTTCAGCTCATGGGCGACATCGGCAGCAAATTTTTCAATAGCTTCAATGCGCTCAAAAAGAGCGCTCGTCATAGCTCTGAAGGATCGCGAAAGATCCCCAATTTCGTCCGGGCGATCTGTGTAGTCAGGAATTTGATCCCTTGCACTCATGGATTTTTGTACCCGTTCAGCAGCGGAGGAAAGTCTTCGCATGGGCTCTGCAATTGTACCGGCAAGAAAAAACGAAAGTATCATGCTAACGATCAACGCACCAAGGGACAGGCGCAACACTCCCATACGTTCTGCTGCAATTATTGCATCAATTTCCCCCGGGTCCGTCGAGAGCAGCAATGCACCAACAATAGCGCGCTGACGCTGCACCGGAATAGCGACAGAAATCAACAAGCGATTATCATCATCAACCCTAACAATATCTGTTGGTGCTCCGTTAAGGGCTGCCCCTACCTCCGGGTATCTTTTACCCTCGCTGGCTGAATATTCCACATAAGGGGGGAATTCATCGCCCGGCACCCATGTTAACAGCCGCTCCCACAATTCAATGGGCAAGGGTGTTGGCTCTTTTGGCGCTGGAGGTGTGCGAATGACCTCGCCGGCCAGATAGATCGTTGATGAATCCAGCAATAAAAAACCGTTTTTATCATATATGCGGGCTCTGGTTCTGGTCGGCGTAATCAAATTTCTCAAAAGGGGGGCAATCCGCTCCGGATTTATGGGGAATTCCAAAGTGGGATCAAAAAAACTTAGGGGCGATACATTTGAATCAGGTTGTAATTGCAACAATCGCTCAGGGTTTACCGATATCACGTCACTATCAACGGTGGCAGAAGCTGCAATTGCGGCAGATATAATTTCGCCCTGCACCCTTAAGCTTTGCACCCGTGCATCGATCAAGCCGTCACGCAACTGATTGAGATACAAAATTCCGGCTACCAAAGTCGTCAATGCAGCCAGATTGAGAACTATAATCCTGCGAGTCAGGGATGAGAAAATACTGGTCTGAAAAAACCGCCGCACCCGATAAAGAGTACCTTTTTTTGGCGTGTTTTTATTATTTGCAGGGTCAACATCCAGTGTGTCCTCCTTGATAGGGGAGGCAGTTAGTGGAATTTTTCTATTGGCGGTATTGGAGCCAGCAGTTCTGGCTTCTACAATTTGCTCACTCGGTTCAGCAGTTCGATTATCAGCGGCACCTTCATCGGACAATACAGGCAAAAGCGCTGCCCCCCTGGAAATATGGCGATCGTTAGCTATGTCCAGTTCTTCGTTATCCAGATCTTCGTTTTTGCTGACGCTCAATTGAACCCTATTGCTCCTTAAAACGGTATCCCACACCATATAGGGTTTCTATCATATCAAACTTTTCGTCTGCGACCTTGAATTTTTTTCTCAGACGCTTGACGTGGCTGTCAATGGTGCGATCATCCACATAAACCTGATCATCATAGGCAGCATCCATCAGGGCGTTGCGACTTTTGACCACACCGGGCCTAACAGCCAGTGCCTGGAGAATAAGAAATTCAGTTACCGTTAAAACCACGTGCTTACCCATCCAGGTGCAGGTGTGTCGTTCATCATCCATAACCAGCGCACCCCGATCAATTATTGACTTCGAGTTTGCAGACTGTTGGGAATTGTTTGTATTTGGTGATGTTTCGCGGGCCTGAGATCGTCTAAGTATGGATTTTACTCTCTCGACCAGCAAACGCTGGGAAAATGGTTTTTTAATAAAATCATCTGCGCCCATTTTAAGGCCAAAAAGCTCGTCAATTTCTTCGTCTTTAGAAGTGAGAAAAATCACCGGCATGTCAGTTTTTTGCCGCAGACGCCGCAAAAGTTCCATGCCATCCATACGGGGCATTTTAATATCAAGAATTGCAAGATCGGGCTGATCTGAAGTCAGCCCCTCCAAACCAGAAGCGCCATCAGTATAAGTGGCAACAGCATAGCCCTCAGCTTCCAGGGCAATGGATACGGAGGTCAAAATATTTCTATCGTCATCGACCAGTGCAATCTTTGGCATTGATCATCCTTTTTTATAAATTTAAGAAACGGCGTAAATCGGCACATGCAGATTATGTGTCTTTAGGTGGCTACAATTGCGCACAAAATATGGCCATCAGCAATCAATTTAAGGCGAAATTTTGCCAATTCAATGCCAAGCCCATTGCATTGACCGATATTAAAGTAAGGAATAAAACACATGCTGCCCAATTTGGGCGACACTTTTCATACGAGTTGCCCAGCCGGGACTAACTGAAAGACTGTGATAATATAGAACCGATTCTGGCAGATTGTCCTGAGATTGGCCATCATTAAAACGCTCAAGCGCAGTATCAGCTATTAGGTTAGCCTTGACCCAACTCTGACGGACGATCTTGTTGCCGATGCCCCCAACATCAGAAATCCCGTCACAGGCAAACGAAAACTGACAGCGATTGCGCAGGGCGGCGTTCTGATAAACCACATCACAAACCGACGAGGGATATCGCGAGCTATTCACCCGATTCAAAATAACCGTTGCAACCGCCCACTGCCCAGCTTCAGGTTCTCCACGAGCTTCATGATAAACAGCCTTGGCCAAACAATCCCTTGAAGCGCGGTTGTTGGCCAATCTGGTGGTGGTGGGGACATAAGTATTGGCCACATAAGAAAGCAGCATATTCTGATCAATGCGCTTTTCAGTCGAGCCAGGCGTTAAAACACCAGCCGCCAAAGCATTTGCCTGCAACAATGCAGGGCTTTGCAAGCGGGCTACCTGTCTGTTGGCCACATAGGCCGATAACATAGTGTTAGTAAGAGTTGGCGCGCTGACCAAACCATTTTCAGGAGAAGAAAATATCTGATTAGAGGAAAAAACCGGCGCACCAAAACTATCCTGTGCAACTAATGGCGTAGAAGCGAGCAAAGAAAAACCCAGTGCACCAATTGCTGCAATTGCCATATTGCGCAAAGATATTTTTGCAGTGCAAACAAACATTGGTCTGAATATTCCCCGACTTAGGTAGTCCCGTGATCACTTTGGGCGAATTTTGCTGAGCCCAGCGGCAACATAGCTGATCAAAGCAATTTGTGAAACATAAAATTTACCTTTGGTTAACCATGGTAATTGACCATACATTTTTAGACAATTATTGCCTGCATTATCTGTTTTTGCTGATGACACATCAATTAGATTGTCATAAACACAGCGATGCAAAAAATCTTGAGTTCCCCATCGTTAAAAGACCTGTCTCGTCGGCAATATGGCTGGATTGGTGCCGGTTATTTTTTAACCCTTGCCTCCATGCCGGGGCAAACATTGTTCATTGCCCAGTTCAACGCATCCATTCGGGAAAATTTTTCGCTTTCCCACTCAGAATTTTCATTGCTTTTTATGGGCGTGACCCTGCTTAGTTCCTTATGCCTCGTTTGGGCGGGAGGGTTGGTCGATAAGGTTGGCCCTCGCCTACTGAGTATCATTTGCATCATTGCCCTTGCAATAACTACAATAGCAATGAGCCAGGCTGATAATATAATCGTGCTGGGAATTGCCATGTTCGGCTTGAGGTTTTTTGGGCAGGGGATGATGCCGCAAATCGCCATGACCACCCTGTCACGCTGGTTTACAAAATTCAGAGGCAGAGCACTTTCTCTGGCTGAAATGGGCATGCCAACCGGGGAAGCGGTTTTGCCCTATCTGTTAACCATATCAATTCTTGCTTTTGGCTGGAGGCAGGTTTGGGTAGGCGTGGGGATTATCATGGTCCTTATATTTTTGCCGATGATCGCGCTTTTGCTGCGCAATCCGCCGCAAGTTTCCAGCAATCAGAAAAAACCTGCGCCTAGCGCAAGTGACCTCAGCGATGACTTTGGTGAAATTCCCATGACGGGGAAAAAATGGACGAGGCGCAAGGTTCTGCGTGATCCGCTATTTTATCTGACAATTCCGGCAATAGTTACGCCGGGGGCAATAGGCACCATGTTTATATTTCACCAAGCCTATTTGACCCAGTCAAAGGGCTGGGACATATCGCTTTTCACAGCTCTATTCCCAATTCATGCCTTGGGAATTATTGCCGGAGCAATTGGAGCCGGTGCCATGATCGACAGAATTGGGGCGTGGCGGGTTTTACCTTATGCATTGCTGCCTTTGGGAATGGGGCTGTTAGCTCTATCCTTAAGTAATTCAATCTGGATGATTTCAATTTTCTTTATTACTTTTGGCCTTTCCGCCGGAATGATAGCACCAATTGCCGGAGCCTTATGGGTGGAAATTTATGGAACGGCAAACCTTGGAAAATTAAGGGCTTTGGCAATCGCCACCATAGTTTTTGCCTCTGCGGCCGGGCCGGGATTTTCTGGAATTCTTATTGATAATAATTTTAATCTTGATCAGCAGGCATTTATATATGCCCTGTTTTGCTTTGTTGTCGTCGCTGCCCATTTCATGACCCGGAACAGTTTTAAAATACGGGCGAAAATTATCAGTGATGAGACAGATTTAGAAAACAGGTAAGAGGTCTATTCAAAATGACTTTTCACCTGGTGCATATCTTTCATCACAGCGATGGATAATGAGTGCATTTCATCAGTTGGGGCTAAAATATCAGGCACCATGATTGTGAGCATGCCAGCACCGTGGGCCGAGCGAACTCCATTATAACTGTCTTCGATAGCAAGGCAAAACTTAGGCTCTACCTCCAGGCGCTCAGCGGCCAATAAATAAGGCTCTGGATGAGGTTTGCCATTATCCACGTCATCGCGGGTTATTATGATTTCAAAACTGGCAATAAGATCAGAGCGGCTAAGATGATGGTTTGCCGCTTCAGAGCTTGAAGAGGTTACAACTGCCACTGGAATTTGCAATTCTTCCAGCGTATTGAGAATTTCTATAACCCCCCTTTTCACAGGAACCTGGGCCATAAGGCGGGCAGCAACTCTTGCATCCAAAACCTGCATAAATTCATCAAAAGCAAATTCAGGTCCCATCGCCTCCCTGATAATCAAGCCGCCCACTTCAGTTGGCAGGCCAATGGTGGAATTATGTAATTCATCACTCAAATGAAAGCCCTGCTCTTTTGCGACCTCAAATGCGGTGGTTTTATAAACCACCTCAGTATCAACAAGCACTCCATCCATATCAAATATTACTGCCTGCAAATCATCCGGGTTAAATGGCATTTTTTGAAATTCTTTCTGAAATTTTTGTACGATCAACTATTCAAAGGTTTTGGAGTGTCGGCGGTTTATTTAGTGGGCCTCGTCCCAGTTATCGGCTGCTCTGGCATCAATTTGCAAGGGAACGGATAACATTATTGCAGGAATTGGAGCATTTATCATCACCTCAGAAATGGCCGCAATCGCTTTGTCCACCTCTGCGATGGGTGCTTCAAATATCAGTTCATCATGAACCTGAAGAAGCATATCGGCCGCAATATTTTTTGCAATTAAAGCCGGTTCCATCTTAATCATTGCCCGGCGAATTATATCGGCTGCGGACCCTTGAATGGGTGCATTGATTGCGGATCGCTCAATAAACGCCCTTTCGGCAGGGTTTTTACTATCGGCGTTGGAAAAACTTACCTTGCGGCCAAAAATAGTTTCCACAAATCCATGTTCTTTAACCAGGGATTTTTGCGATTCCATATAATCTTTTATGCCTGGGAATTTTTCAAAATAGGCTTTTATATAATCCCCGGCCTCTGTGCGCGAGATCGACAATTGATTGGCCAAACCAAAAGCTGAAATTCCATAAATAATGCCAAAATTAATCGCCTTGGCCTGCCGGCGTATCATCGGGTCCATGCCCTTAATCGGCACCCCAAAAATTTCTGATGCGGTCATGGCATGAATATCCAGCCCGTCAGCAAAAGCAGTTTTTAACGCCCCTATATCGGCAATATGAGCCAAGATTCTAAGTTCAATCTGGCTGTAATCAGCCGAGATCAGTTTATAGCCGGGCTGGGCAATAAAAGCCGTTCTGATTTTTCGGCCATCAGCAGTACGAATGGGAATGTTTTGCAAATTAGGGTCGGAAGATGCCAATCGACCCGTTAATACCGAAGCCTGATGATAGGAGGTATGCACGCGCCCGGTATCAGGATTTATATAGGTCGGCAAAGCGTCGGAATAGGTGGATTTTAGTTTGCTCAATCCACGCCATTCAAGAATTATTCTGGCAAGTTCAATGCCCTTCTGTGCCTGCTCCATTTCGTCATCTGCAACACCTGAAATATCTTTACTTACAATTGCCTCCAACACCCCTGCCCCGGTTGCCCAGGCCCCGGTTTTGGTTTTTTTGCCACCCGGCAATTCCATATGATCAAACAATATTTCTCCAAGCTGTTTTGGCGAACCAAGGTTGAATTTTGTGCTGGCAATCTCATGGGCTTCAGCTTCAAGCGCTGCAGCCCTTTGGGCGAATTCTCCTGAAAGACGGGCCAGAATCTGGCGATCAACCACAATTCCCCGCCGCTCCATTTTTGCCAGAACCGGCACCAATGGACGCTCCAGAGTTTCATAAACGCTAACCGCTTTTTTTGCTACCAGACGGGCCTTTAATACCAGCCAAAGCCTTAAAGTTATATCGGCATCCTCAGCCGCATATTTTGCCGCCTCATCAATATCTAACTGATCAAATGTTTTCTGCTTTTTTCCGGTTCCGGCCAGATCGGTAAATTTAATAGGCGAGTGCTCTAACCAGCGGTTGGCAAGCGCATCCATGGAATTTCCACGCGCCCCATCAACAGCATAAGAGATCAGCATGGTATCGTCTAAAGCAGCCAGATCAATGCCATAACGGGCGAAAATCCCCATATCATATTTGGCGTTTTGCAATATCTTTAAAATTGAGTTGTCTTCAAGACATGGCCTTAAAATATCAAGGGCCAGTTTCATATCCATCTGATCTTTGGCCACCCCTCCCCCAAACATATCGTCCTGACCATCCTTGTGGGCAAAAGGAATGTAGCAAGCCTTGCCCGGCGTAGTGCAAAGGGAAATGCCCACCAAATCTGCCTGTTGATTATCAAGCCCGGTTGTTTCGCTATCAATGGCGACAAAACCGTTTTTATTGATTTCATCAACCCAGCTTTTAAGGGCTGTTTCATCACGCACAATTTCATAGGCACTCAAATCAAGGGGAATGGATTTCACCCGCTGCAAAACTTCACCGGCATGATCTGCTGGTGTTCCAGTTTCCTTTGAGTTTTGAGCCCCGCCCGTGGATGAATTACCTGCAATTCCCGGCTCAGCATTAGTGTTCGCTGAAACATTTTTAGCTGCAAATTCGGGGTCAGCCTCAAACAGATTGATCTCACTATCCAGATGCACTGCCATGCGCCGGCTAAAACTGCTCATCTCCATGGCTTTTAAGAACGGCAATAATGATGAGGGGTGCAAAGGTTTGCGCTCAAGTTCTGCTAAATCATGCACCAAATGAACATCAGTTTTTAATGTTACCAGACGATGGGAAATTCGTGCCTGATCTGCAAATTCAATCAGATTTTCTCGGCGTTTATTTTGTTTGATTTCGCCAGCGTTTTCCAGAAGATTTTCCAAATCTCCATATTGGTTTATCAGCAGAGCCGCCGTTTTTATTCCAATCCCCGGCACGCCCGGAACATTATCAACGCTATCACCCGCCAATGATTGCACTTCAATAACCTTGTCCGGCGTTACACCAAATTTTTCGAATACTTCATCCGGGCCAATCCAGCGGTTCTTCATACTGTCAAACATACGGATGGCGCCATCGTCCGACACAAGTTGCATCAAGTCCTTATCGGTGGAAACGATGGTTGCCCTGCCGCCATTATTTTTCACGTCCTGGGCATAGGTGGCGATTATGTCGTCGGCCTCAAACCCCTCCTGCTCGATACTCATGATAGAAAAAGCGCGAGTAGCGGCTCGGGTCAGCGGAAACTGAGGCACCAGGTCTTCAGGTGCCGGGGGACGGTGGGCCTTATACTGGGGGAAAAAATCGTTGCGAAATGTCTTGCCGGAATAATCAAATATCACCGCAATATGGGTTGGAACATCATCTCCCTTAAGATCGTCGATGAGCTTAAACAACATATTGCAAAAGCCTGACACAGCACCGATGGGCAACCCATCAGACTTTCGGGTCAGCGGTGGCAGGGCATGATAGGCGCGAAAAATAAATGTTGATCCATCGACCAGCAACAAATGCATGAAACTATCCAGTTCGGCACGGTTTTTAATCCAAGTGCCAGACTAATCGCCAATTGCATACATTTGCTAGGGGGAAGTTGCAGTTTCGCACCACTGGCTTGATCTTTGGGTCGAAAATTTTAGCTAGCCAGAGAAAACAAAAACTCGTCATAGTCCATGTTGTTTTCCTTGAGAACATCAACCAACATTTGAAATGAAGCATTCATTCCGGTTTTGGCATTGTTGTGACGTTTTTCTTCAGCCAAAAGGGTTTTGTAAAGCGGAATGACTAACTGTTGGACTATCTTGTAATCCGGCACTGTTCTGTTGGAATGATATGAAATTATTGAGCCATTATGATCTCGACTGGCAGTTACGTTGGCATAAACCCAATAATGATCGCCATTTTTACAGCGATTGATCACATAGGCGAAAATTTCTTCCCCACCAGCCAATGTGTCCCACAAAAGCTTAAAAACACAGCGCGGCATTTGTGGGTGCCTGATAATTGAGTGGGGCTGACCTATTAGCTCTGCTTCGCTAAATCCAGATATATTGACAAACACATCGTTGGCATAAGTAATGCGCCCCTTCAGATCAGTTTTTGAAACTATAATCTCTCGATCCTCAAAAAACCTCTCTACATTTGTTACGCTTGAATGTGTGGACATGTATCTGTTTCCCGCTGAGCAATTTTGAATTTGTTGCTTTTATTTGTCGTCTTCAAGTTATCGGCAGATGCCTAATTTTAAAACTGCATTTACCTAAGGAAAATCACATAGAAACAAAAATTTCTGCCACGCATAAAACATGAAAAAAAGTCATATCGTGGTTGCGCGGTTTTTAAATTATATTGAATTTATGTAAGTTGCAAAAAACCAATCTGAAGCCAAACTTTGAGGAACTTGCGTTGTTTCACCTCTAAGTTTTAGCGGTTTTCTGTGGTCAAAATTTACTAAAAGCATGATTGCGCATAAAAGCAATCTCGTTTAGGTTCCGCGTCGAATAACAACATTTTGTGCACATAAAACTATTGGCACCCGTAGCTCAGCTGGATAGAGCGCTGCCCTCCGAAGGCAGAGGTCACAGGTTCGAATCCTGTCGGGTGCGCCAAATTTCTAAATAAAATCATGCACTTACTAGATTCGTAAATCGTGTGTTGTCTTTTAAAATTGTTCGCGGAAGCAATACGGAAGCAGAAAAAATCCAAATTTATACCATTCCATGCATTGTTAGCCATTCAATTTGCGGGTCTAAGGCTTGTATATCTCAAAATGATATTTCACCAATTCGCAGCCATTAGTATTTGGTACGATGAAGCTTTGACCTCATCTCAGTTACGATAACTGGGAATTATCCATGCAGTTCTTGACCGAGATACATGTTCCTAGAAAGAACGTTTCCTCCTTCCTAGTGATGCGACACCGCCCTCATCTTTGCCGTTGCGCGAGATCAGTGACCGCGCATTTGAGATCGCGGTATTTGAGATCGCGGTATTTGAAGCGGCCAAGCGCGAGGTCGTGCGATCCGAGGTGATTAAGCAAACAGCGAAAGTAGAGCTTACATCACCATCTGCGGATCGAGGACGTGATGTTGTCATCCACGACTATGCAGCTGCAAACTTTTTTGGCCTTGAACTAGCAGGAGACGGTACATCCAAGACCTTGTTTGTCGAATGCAAACTCACCAACAAGCGCAAGCTTACATTAGAGCATGTTCGCCAACGTTCTACAAATTGAACCGCCCCGGGTTTAGCGGAGAGTGTTTTGTTCAAAATTTAAGCTACTTTATCAAGGGTATGGTAGATTCAACCGATCATCGCAACATCTCGGCTAATCTATAGGCTGGAGTTTTAAAGCCAAGCGTTTTTCTTGGGCGCGTATTTAGGCGCTCTGCAATCAGATCCAGGGCGTTTTGTGAATGTATAGATAGGTCTGTTTTCTTGGGGAAGTATTGGCGCAGCAAACGGTTGGTATTTTCGTTTGTACCGCGTTGCCACGGGCTTTGTGGATCACAGAAGTAAATGTCGACTTATGTTGCCAGAGTAATTTGTTTGTGCTGTGCCATTTCAGTGCCACGATCCCATGTCAACGAACGCGTCAACCCATCAGGTAAGGATTGGAGTCGTCGCGTTAATGCCCCGACAACGCTGTTCGTATCTTTCCCATCAACTTTTA
>JAKISW010000050.1 GCA_021648375.1 Devosiaceae bacterium | reverse complement strand
AAAATATCCCGGCCCCTGCAATGATTACAGGCAATAATATTAGCGATTGCCTAAAGTTGGAAATCTGCAATCCAGGCAGAACCGTGCCAGCAGAGCGAAACAGCATTGCTGGGGAGATTTTTTGAGCACTTATCAATGGCAGATAAGAAAATGCAAATGCTGCCAGAACCCCAAAACCAGCGGCGGTATATAAAGAGGCCGGATCAATCAATGCCTGTAAGGAAACGTTTATTGCATTGCCCACATAGGGCAAAATCAATTGGGAAGTCAGGGCACCAAACAAAACTCCAATACCAATGCCAATGGCGCTTAAAACAGCAATCTGGGTGAGAAAATGCACCATAATGCGCCCCGATGTTGCGCCAAGAGAGCGCAGGGTGGCAATTGAGCGCTGGCGCTCGCCAATATAGGCAGAAACCCCATTATAAACCCCAACCCCACCAACAAGCAGTGAAGCAAGGCCTACAATCATTAAAAACCTGGAAAACAGATCATAAAAATGCACCAGATCTCCTGCAGCGTCCCGTGGTGATTTTACGGACCACTCTTCATCATCAAAGCGGGTTTTAATTGCGGCACTGGCTTCTTCAAAACTGGTTTCTGTTAGAATGATTTTATATCGGTAATGGGTTAAAAGCCCGGGCAAGGGAGGCCGTAAATCTTGCAAACTGTCAAATGCTTCTGCTGAAATCATAGTGGTCAGGCCAAGTTGAAATCCCCGCACGGCACTATCGGGAACAGAAGTCAGAGTTCCGCGGATTTCAAACTCACTATTGGAAATTTTAAACCTGTCGCCAATCTCAACCTGTAGCCGGTCAAGAAGAACTGCATCAACAATTGTGCCATATGCCCCGTTTTCAAAAGCCAGCAGGGATGCAGGTTTTTCTCCCTGTGGCAGCTGATCGGCAACGACATTGCCGCGAAGGGGATAATTGTCCCCCACAGCCAAAAGATCCAAAAATGCGGTGTTGTTTTGTGTGACACCGCGAGCCGTTGTATCAATTACCCGCGCCACTTCGCCAAAGGTTTTTAAGAAAGCAAACTCTTGTTCGCTGGCGGTCCTATCCGGGCGCGCCGCCTCCAGATCGCCCCCCATCATGGTGGTGGCGTCTCGCTCGACAGCAAAAATAAATCCCGCCCCGACCGAGCCAACGGCAGCGATTACCCCGGTGCCCAAAGCCAGACAGGCGATCAAAATACCAAATCGGCGTAAATCTCCGCGCAGGTCGATTAAACCAACCCGCATCCAGCCCAACAAAACTCTCATGTTTTTGCCTTTGTTTGCTTGGCTTGTTTAGCGGTAGATTTCTTTTGGGAAAGCTGGCCATGATCCATGATCAAAGTGCGGTCAGCCCTTTTTGCCAGAGCATTGTCATGGGTTATCAGCATTACGGCTGTATTTTGTTTGCGGGCCAGATCAAACATCAATTCAATTACCAAAGCACCCGTATCCTGATCAAGGTTCCCCGTTGGCTCATCCGCCAATAACAGTCGCGGCTTTGTAACCATGGCCCGCGCCAGACCCACCCGTTGTTGCTCACCTCCGGAAAGGGCAGAGGGCAGGTGATTAACTCTTTCACCAAGACCAACATCTTTAAGGGCCTTGATGGCTCTATCGCGGACTTTGGCGCGGCTAATGCCTGTTTCGGCAATTTCTAAGGCCAGGGCAACATTTTCCAGCGCTGACATTGATGAAATCAGATGGAAATTCTGGAATAAAATACCAAGATTTTTGCGTCGAAAGATTGCCAGCTGATCTTCGTTCAATTGTGATAGGTCCTGATCGGCAACAAAAATATTACCGCTGGTGGCTTTTTCCAGTCCGGACAAAACCATTAGCAGGGAAGTTTTTCCGCTGCCAGAAGGTCCAACAATTGCCACAACTTCCGCCGCATCAACTTGCAGATTTATATCATTTAATATGTGTAATTCGACATCGCCATTTTGCATGCGCAGGTTGGCATTTGTGGTTTTTATCAGTGGCTGGGACATCAAAATCTCTTTCTTGAGCGGCAGTGAAATAGGCAAATAGCAGAATAACACCCAATCCGCCAAACACGATTATTCTATTCCAGAAAAATCATTAAACTGGTAACCCTAAATTAACCATATCAACCCAAGTTGGCCATGGTTTGGGCACCATGGTGGTTGTTGTGACAGTTCTTGCTCAAACTCAAAATTCCTTTCGTTTTCAAGGCCGTTCGTTTTTGGCCTTTGTAATTTGCCCCACCGCGCCAATCGATAACTGGCTGCGTGATCTTGATGCGTGGGTAAAAAAAGCACCCGATTTTTTTGCCAGTAAGCCCCTCATTCTTGATTGTTCAAAAATCTCGATCTCCAGAGGGGATTTTGAGGCCCTTCTGGCTCGTTTTCAAGCTGCCCATTTTCGTCTGATAAGCGTTGAGGGGGTCAAGCCGGAATGGCTGCCAAAAGGTCTCGACCCGCTTCCAGGGGGTAGCCATCGTCAGGAAATCGAAACAGTAAAGTCCCTCACAAGGGCCACAGGCTCTCAAAAACCAGAGGGCAAAAACAAAGTAAACTCCCTGATGATGAACAGCCCGGTTCGCTCAGGGCAGGCGATATTTTTTCCCGATGGTGATGTTAGCGTAACCGGATCTGTTGCTTCCGGTGCCGAAATAATTGCCGGTGGTTCGATTCATATTTATGGCACCTTGCGCGGTCGGGCCATTGCCGGTTCAACCGGTAATGAAAATGCGCGAATTTTTTGCTCGCGCTTTGAGGCGGAATTGGTGGTTGTCGGGGGCTTTTATAAATCTGCACAGGATATCGAGCCGGAAATATTTGGAAAACCGGTTCAGATATGGCTGCAGAACAATGTGATTTTATTGAAAGTGATGGAGTAAATTAATGGATAAAAAAAACAAAGCCAAAGTCGTAGTGGTAACATCAGGCAAGGGGGGAGTTGGGAAAACCACCTCAACTGCTGCCCTTGGGGCCGCTTTAGCCCTTGAGGGGCAAAAGGTTGTGGTGGTTGATTTTGATATCGGCCTTAGAAATCTTGATCTGATGATGGGAGCCGAAAGGCGGGTTATCTATGATTTGATCAATGTAATTCAGGGCACAGCTAATCTGTCCCAGGCTCTAATTCGTGATAAAAGGCTGGAAAATCTATACCTGCTTGCCGCTTCCCAGACCCGGGATAAAAACGCCCTGACAGATAAGGGGGTTGCAAAAATCATGGACGAGTTGCGTACCCGATTTGATTGGATAATCTGCGACAGTCCAGCCGGAATTGAACGCGGCGCGGTGTTGGCCATGAAACATAGTGATATTGCGATAATTATTGCCAATCCGGAAATCTCCTCAGTTCGGGATTCCGATAGAATCATCGGCCTGTTGGATGCAAAAACCCTAAGGGCAAAAAACGGGCAGGAAGTGGAAAAACACTTGCTGATAACCCGCTTTGATACCGAGCGCGCCGGTTCGGGAGAAATGCTGGAGGTTGATGATGTTTCCGATATTTTATCAATCCCCATGCTTGGCGTTGTGCCTGAAAGCAGACAGGTTTTAAGTGCCTCAAATCTGGGCTCACCAATCACCCTGTCAGACCCGGCAAGCGCTCCGGCGAAGGCCTATATGGATGCAGCAAGAAGACTTTGTGGTCAGGATATTCCCCTGATAGTGCCGGCCGGGAAAAAACCGTTCTTTGCTAATTGGTTTGGTGGGAGAGCCGCATGAGTTTTTTAAGTTTTTTCCGCCAAAAAAAAACGGCTCCCGTTGCCAAAGAAAGGCTGCATCTGCTGCTGGCCCATGAAAGGGTGAGCACCGGGCGCTCAGAATTAATCGGGCGCATGCGTCAGGATATTGTGGCGGTGATTGCTCACCATGTGGGGATTGAAAAAGAGGAAGTGCGAGTAAAAATCAATCGACGCGACAGTGTTTTTACGCTCAAAATTGACATGGAAGTTTCTTGATAATTTCAGGTGCCAGAAATAGCTATATGCAGGGGCTATTTTAATGTGAAATCTTCTCCCAGATAAACCCGCCGGGCCTCCGGGTCTTGCGCTATGGTTTCTGGCGTTCCATGAATCATAACTGCGCCCCCGTAAATCAGATATGCCCTGTCGACCAGACCAAGAGTTTCGCGCACCGAATGATCGGTAATCAAAACACCAATGCCCCGATTTGTCAGCTGGCGTATCAGGCCCTGAATTTCTGCCACAGCAATCGGGTCCACTCCGGCAAACGGCTCATCAAGCAGCATAATGGTTGGATTTGCTGCAAGGGCGCGGGCAATTTCTACTCTACGACGTTCGCCACCTGAAAGAGCCAGCGCATCAGAGTCGCGAAGGTGGGAAATCGAAAATTCCTCGAGAAGCTGATCAAGACGTTCCATTCGTAATTTTTTTGATTTTACCTGCCCCTCAAGAATAGCCAGAATATTATTTTTCACACTTAATCCGCGAAAAATTGATGGCTCCTGAGGCAGATAGCCAATTCCCAACCGTCCACGCTGAAACAGTGGCAGGCCGGTTATGACATTGCCATCCAGAAAAACCGCCCCGCCATCGGGTTTTATTAATCCCATGATTATTGTAAAAACTGTGGTTTTTCCAGCTCCGTTGGGGCCTAAAAGCCCCACCGCCTCACCGCGTTTGACCGCAAGGGAAACATCGCGGACCACTACCTGTTTTCCAAAAGATTTTTTCAGATTCTGGGCTACAAGCCATCCGGTTTGATCTAATTTAGTTTCTGCCATACTGCCCCTTATGGCTTCAATTGCCTGGTGTGAATAGCCCCGTTACCCGCTGTCCGTCTCCCCCTGAGGAAAACTCGGTGACGTTGGAGGACAGATTTACCAGCAGCTCTTCAGCATTAACAGTGCCGCTGTCATTGACCACAATAACATTGCCGGTAAGTCGCAGCAATCGGGTTTTTGGATCGTAAACCGCGCGGTTCCCCGTTGCGGTTTGCTGCTCTGAAACTATTTTTACTCCGCCCACAGCTTCAAAAGATGAAATGTCGGTAGTGCCTCCGGCTCCATAATGCACAATAACCCGGTCGGCCCAAACCTTAAGCCCTGTTTGGGTAATCACAACATTTCCACTAAATTCTGATTCATTATCCACAGCACGCACAACAAACTTATCAGCGCTGATTTCAATCGCACTGGTGGTTTGTGAAAACGCCTGCGAAGAAGATAAAAACATAAAAAGTAACATCAACAGGCCAGAGTAAGTACCCACCGTTTTACTGATATATTTTACGTCAAAGCATCGCATTCAAATCCCTCCATCGCCCGGAACATTATAGATCACCCCGGAAAAATCCCATTCTCCGCTTGCAGCATTGTATTTCAATGATTGTGCCCTGATTACTGAGCCATCATCAAATTCCAGTCGCACCGGCCCTTTGGATGTAAGAGTTTGGGCGGGCCAGTCAATTATCGTATCGTTTAATTGGCCCCTGACATTTTGTGTATCAAGGGTTTGAAGCAGTCCGGGAATGACAACATTTTGATTGCCGATATCTAAAAGTGCACCGCTGGCGTCGGCAATTATCTGATACCCGTCTTTTTGCTCAATGGTAATATTTGCTCCGGCCAGATCAATAATATCCGGGTTGCTGATGCGCACCCGGGCCACATCCGCCAATATCTGATAGGCGGTGCCATCCCTCATCACGCCGCCATAGCTTGGTTGTTCGATTATCACCTGATCTCTTTCTATCTTAAGACCGGAAATTCCATATTCGGTGGCAATACTGGATAAAATAATCTGAAAAATCAAAAATCCGGCAAATATCAGGCCAATTCCAGGCACTGCCAAACGCAAAATTCCAATCACGCGATTGCGCCAGATCAGTGCGTTAAAAACATCTGTCTGCCTTGTGCTGAAATCTGCATCGATTGTGGATTTTATTGACATTTCCAAAATATTCGGTCCGATCAACTATGGGCAAAAATATCAGTTTCACTCCATCCCATAAGATCAAGCGCCACCCTTGTATTAAGGAATCCCATGCTTTGATCCGCCAGCTCGAAGCGCCCCTCACGGAGCAAAATCAAATCAAGGTGACGTTTAAGGTCATGAAGATGCAAAACATCCGAGGCCGCATATTCTGTTTGGGACTTGCTTAGTTCCTCTGCTCCCCAGTCGCTGCTTTGTTGCTGTTTAGAGATTTCTACCCCTAATAATTCACGGCACAAATCCTTTAACCCATGACGATCCGTATAGGTGCGAGCAATTTTTGAGGCAATTTTAGTGCAATAAACCGGACCGACTTTTACGCCAAAATGATTTTGCAAAGCTGCCATGTCAAAGCGGGCAAAGTGAAATAATTTAGTGGTTTTTTCGTCCGCCAGCAGTTTTTTAAGATTTGGCGAATCCGTATGACCAACAGGGATTTGCACCACATCGCAATTTCCGTCTCCGCTGGAAAGCTGCACTACACAAAGTCGATCACGCTTGGTCATCAACCCCATGGTCTCAGTATCAATGGCCACTTCGCGCCCATAATTTTCCAGATTTGGCAGGTCGCCTACAAATTTTCTAATGGTCATAAATCACTGATCCGTAAGTTGTTTGGTTAAAATTGTTGATTACATATGCTTGTGGCGTTGAAAAGGCATCAATTGTACCACGGATATAATAAGGGCTATTATTTGTGAAAAAAGTTTCACAATCGTCTAAAAATTTTTGAAAAGATAATCAAAGTAAAAACCTATGCGGTAATTACAGGTATTTGCTACTGAGGCGGGTTTAACTCACATACCCGGTTGCCGGTGGCAGGCGAAGCAAGTCAGCTAAAGAGCTAATCATTCAAAATCGGTGCTAAAGCCGCGCTTTTTGATGACATATGAAGTTGTGCGCTACATTGGCAACGGGAGTAAAGCGACCAACGGCGGCAAGAAATATAATGGTTTAGCGGAGCGGAGAAGTCTTGATGCAAGACCAAGCGGCACAAGTGCCGCCGGCCAATAATTTGGCCGCTCCCGCGAAGCCGCGTACAAAGTACGCTGGCGCGAGCGATATAAACGGCGACAAGAAAAATAAAGGCGATAAGTAAATCACACGAAGTGTGTGGTTCCCATTTAGATGGTGCCCGGGGGCGGATTTGAACCACCGACACGAGGATTTTCAGTCCACTGCTCTACCCCTGAGCTACCCGGGCTAATTCGGCGAATAAATTTGCCAAAATGCTGGGGGTTTATAGGGCGTACCCACCCCTGTGTCCAGCGCTCAGAGCAGCAAATTTTGCCTTAACCCTGAATTTTTTTTAGTTGACGGTTACAATAGAAGTTTTTGGGAGGTTTTTCCAAAGTTTTTCAGAGGTTCTTTTGCCCAAAACTCACTGTTTCTGTGACAGCTTGGTCAAGATCTAAAGCATGTACCTGCAATTGCTCAATTACATTTCATCTTCGTTTTCATTTTCAGCAACCGGAATGACATAGGTGCCGCTCAACCAGCGATTAAGGTCGATATTGGCGCAGCGGGCAGAGCAGAACGGATGAAAATCCTGCTCTGATTTTTTTTTGCACAACGGACATGGCTGCGTTGGTCTGAGGCGGGTGATATTGCTGGATTGTTTTTCGCTCATACTAATTTTTTTGATTCGTTTGATTTTGTTGCTAATGTTATTCGGCACTGCCTGCGCTAATAATCAGATACAGAGCTAAATGCCGGCTCCGCCAGACTGGTTAAGCCAGTTGAACTGCACCGGATAACCGGCACCGCTCAATAAGGCTACCGTTTCAAAAAGCGGCAGGCCGACAACTCCCTGATATGATCCTGAAAGCTTTTGAACAAAGGCCCCGGCAATTCCCTGTATGGCATATCCTCCGGCTTTTCCCCGCCATTCGGCGCTGGCCAGATAGGATTCGATTTCATGCTGGCTAAGCCGTTTGAAGCGGATTTTTGTTTCCACCAGGCGATTGCGGGCAACTCCAGAAGGGCTAAGCAGACTTACTCCGGTAAAAACCCTGTGAGACCTGCCTGAAAGCATGCGCAGGCAGTCTTCAGCCTCGTTCATCGTTTGGGCTTTTGGTAAAATCCTGCGCCCGATAGCAACCACCGTGTCGGCACCAAGCACCAGTGCATTGTCGCCAATCCCAGTCTGTCTGGCTTTGCGAAGAGAAGTCATGGCTTTGCTTTGGGCCAGTCTTGCTGCAAGTTTTCTTGGCAACTCTCCCCTTTCAGGGGTTTCATCCACATGAGCGGGAATTAGATGTTCAGGTTCAATGCCGATCTGGTTGAGCAATGCCAACCGGCGGGGAGAAGCTGATGCCAATATTAATTCAGGACGGGTTGCCATATTGGTGTGCTTTTTTTCTCGACACTAGGGCCTTGATCCTAGCTATGCCGCTATTTGAATCGATAGGTAATTCGGCCTTTGGTAAGGTCATAAGGGGTCATTTCCACCAAAACCTTATCCCCCGCTAATACCCTGATGCGGTTTTTGCGCATCCGGCCAGCGGTGTGGGCGATAATCTCGTGGTCATTTTCTAATTTTACCCGAAACGTGGCGTTGGGTAACAGTTCCACAATAACACCGGGAAATTCTAACAATTCTTCTTTAGGCATACACTCTCTCTTAAATTAAATGGCAGTTTTTGGATTTAAAATATTCGCAATCCAAACGCGTACCTGCTGATTTTTGGCGAACCTATCTGAATTAGAGCCCTTTGTGAACCTCTTGAAATTCAATCGGGCAAAATTGGGGTCAGACGGTCAATTATCTGCTTTTTCAATCCATCCCGCAATTGATGGTAAGCTGCCAGACGTATCTCCCGTGAACCTTCAATCAGAGTTGGATCTTCAGTTGGCCAGTGTTCAACCATTTTGGCATCTATTTTTCTGAATGCCACCGCCTCGCTGGCCTCATTTGAAAGGGTAATAACCATATCAAACCGGGTCGCCACCAACTCGTCCATAGTGTGGGGCGTGTGCACCGACATATCAATTCCCAGCTCTTCCATTGCCGCATGCACAAAACCATCGGCCTGACCGGAACGGGCCCCGGCAGAGCGCGATATAAGTTTGCCGGGAAATAACAATCTGGCAAGGGCTGCAGCCATTGGGGAACGGACTGAATTCATGGAGCACACAAATAATATTGTTGGCAGTTTTCCATCGCGACTATCAATTCTATTTGCGTAGGGCTGCACGGCGCAAAGCAGGGTAAACAGTCGGCGTGCCGTTCCCATATCCATTTCCAGCTTATTGTTAAGGCGGCTACGAAGCAATTCAGCAGCATCATTATGCAGGCCACGCCGCCCCATATCCACAGCTTCAATCTGATGGGGAGAGCCGGATTTTATTGCCTCGTAATAACTCTCACGCACCCGAAAATAATCTCGTATCAGGCCACGAAAGGGTGTCAGGGATAAATAGTGGGCTGCAATCGGTTCAAAATTCTTCGGATTGCGCACATCAAACACCACATAATTGTCAATAATCGACATGTGCAGGGCAAACGGTCCTTTGACTTTTACCCGAGCCGGGTAAAAAGCATTTTCCTCCACCAGATCATATATGGCAACCTTGCGTTCATGGGCCTCGTCCTGACTAAGCGAGATAATCGTTCCCGGATCAAGGGTTACCGAGACAATTTTATCGCCTGTTTTGTCAAAAATATGTTCTGCCATATGGTTTGTCACTGATCCTGATTATCGAGACGTTTGGCAATCGAAAGGGCATGGGCCTCAAGGTTTTCACAGGTTGCCAAAATCATCCCCGCAGGGCCGATGGCATCAAGTGCTGAGGGAGTACAGTTCAGCAAGGATGTGCGCTTCATAAAATCCATTGTTGCAAGCCCTGAAGCAAATCTGGCCGTCTGGGCGGTTGGCAGCACATGGTTTGAGCCGCCCACATAATCGCCAATCGCCTCTGGGGTGTTATGGCCTAAAAACACTGCTCCGGCATTTTTAACCATCGGCACCAGATCATTCGGGTTTTCAACCGCCAGTTCCAGATGTTCCGGGGCCATGAAATTTGAAATCTCAACAGCCAGTTCCAGATCAGATATGGTGATTATGGCTCCCAGATTCCCCCATCCTTGCCGGGCAATATCAGCCCGTTTCATGGTTGATAATTGCCGCTCAACTTCTTTTTCAACCGCGTCAGCCATTTCTTTTGAGGGTACAATCGCCACCGATCGCGCGCCTGAGCCATGTTCGGCCTGAGCCAGAAGGTCCACCGCAATAAACTCAATATTTGCAGTTTTGTCAGCAATGATCAAAACCTCTGAAGGGCCGGCAATCATATCAATTCCGACCTTTCCAAACACCTGGCGTTTTGCTTCGGCAACATAGGCATTGCCGGGCCCGACAATCTTATAAACCGGATCAATTGAATTGGTGCCATAGGCCAGCGCTCCTACAGCCTGAGCGCCACCAATTCGATAGATTTCATCAATTCCACAAATTTTTGCAGCCGCCAAAACAGCAGGGTTTATCTCGTTATTCGGGGTTGGTACCGCCATGGCAATGCGCTCAACTCCGGCAACGCGAGCTGGCACGGCATTCATCAAAACCGATGAAGGATAAGAGGCCAGACCGCCGGGCACATAAACACCAACCGCTTCAATTGGTGTCCATCTGGTGCCAAGCGTTACCCCGACACTATCCGTATGAGAAGTATCTTTGGGCTTTTGCTGGATATGGTGGGATTTGATGCGATCATGGGCAAGTTCCAGCGCACCGATAATTTCCTTGTCGCATAATTGCCAGGCCTGCTCAATTTCCTTATCGCTGATTTGAAGATTTTTTACTGACAGGTCAAACTTATCAAATTTTTTCGTCAGTTCAAAAAGTGATTGATCGCCCTCGGATTTAATTTGCTCCAGAATGTCGGCGACAACCTGTTGCACTTTTGCTGTAGTTTGCTGTTGTTTTTGCAAAAAACCGGCAAATTTTTGCTGGAATTCACTGTCATTTTCATCCAGACGAAAAACCATGGATCAAGTTCCGATTTTTTTGTTTATGGGCCACTCACCAGATCGTATCCGCTTTGGCTCTATTCACCCGGAATTTTTCTATTAATCTGAGATTTTATGGGAGGGAGTTGATTTTGCCGCCCAACTTGCGCCCAGATCACTTAAGCGCAACTCCAGACACTCCACCTTCAGCTCCACGGTTCCACCGCCGGCAAAACTTAAGGTTACGATGCCTTCAGGGGCGCTTTCTTCTTCAAACCCTATCATCAACAGGTTCAAAATCCCTTCGCGCGCATTGATGTCGATGCCGGTGGATTTTACACCTTTCACATGGTCAAAATGCATGGCAGAACGGCGCCGGATGCCCTTTGAGTGAGGTTTTTCTTCCTCCCAGGCAAATCGGTTCATGATCAGCGCAAACCTGTTATCGGATTTGGCAAAGCCCATATCGGCAACGCGAATAATGGCATCTTGAGCGTGGGCGGAGATTACCTTGAGGCCCTCTTCATCAAGGGCAAGTAAATTCAAATCCGGCATAGTTGTTATTCCTGCTTATTAAGTACGTGACCTGAGGGCCTTAACCCTAGAGCGAAACCCTTGATATGTCGGCCCCACAATTGGAGAGTTTTTCTTCCAGATTTTCAAACCCCCGGTCCAGGTGGTGGATTTGATTTACGAAGGTTTCCCCTTTTGCCGCCAATCCTGCAATAACCAGCGAAACCGATGCCCTGAGATCGGTGGCCATAACCTGAGCCCCCTTTAGGGTCTTTACCCCTTTAATGGTCGCGACCTGGCCTTCAATGGAAATATCAGCACCAAAACGGGCCAGTTCTGCAACATGCATAAACCGGTTTTCAAAAATCGTTTCGCGGATTTTTGTCGTTCCATCAGCTCGCGCCATTAACGCCATATATTGGGCCTGTAAATCGGTTGGAAATCCGGGAAAGGGATCGGTTTCAACGCTGACCGGGCGAACTCTTTCACCATTGGCAATTATTCTAATGCCATTTTTTTCGGTACTGATATTTACCCCGGTAAGCTCTAAAACATTCAACGCCGCCTGCAGATTTTCAGGCCGGCCGTTTTTTAACAACAAATTACCCCCGGTCATGGCAACAGCCATGGCAAAGGTTCCGGTTTCAATGCGATCAGGCAGAACTTCAAAGTCAGCTCCGCCAAGTTTTTCAACCCCTTCAATAACCAGATGAGATGTATCAATTCCTGAAATTTTGGCTCCCATGGCCACCAGACAGCGCGCCACATTGCCAATTTCCGGCTCCTGGGCAGCGTTTTCTATTTCAGTAATTCCATTGGCAAGGGTCGCAGCCATCATCACCACGTGAGTAGCACCGACCGAAACCTTGGGGAAGCGTAATTTTGAGCCAACCAGCCCCCCTTTGGGAGCTGTTGCAACAATATAGCCCTCATCAATTTCAATATTGGCACCAAGGGCCTTTAAGCCATCCAGATAAAAATCCACAGGCCGGGTGCCGATTGCACAACCGCCGGGTAGAGAAACCCTGGCCTTATGCTCGCGGGCCAATAAAGGTCCGATAACCCAAAAACTGGCGCGCATGGCAGAAACCAGATCATAGGGAGCGCAGGTATCGGTAATAACAGGGGTATTAAAAGACAGGGAAGGGCTTTCCACCTTTTCACCGTTTGCATCGGTGCTGACAGGGTTTATAGATGCCCCGTGATTTTTTAAAATCAGCTGTAACTGGCGCACATCAGCCAGATCCGGCACATTTCTCAGCACCAGTTCTTTTTCAGTCAGCAAAGAAGCAATCATCAGGGGCAGGGCAGCATTTTTCGCACCCGAAATTGGCAAGTCCCCGTTTAGCTGATTGCCTCCGATCAGGCGAATGCATTCCATATAAATTGTCCCAATTTAAAGTTTAACAGGTCTTGACCCTAGCTATCCCAACATCGGGGCAACTGCAAGTATCTGGTGTTTCGCGGCTAACAATTCAATGAGCCTGTTAAGTGCTCATGTTTTTTGGTTGTTTTTGAGCGTTCGCCGATGAATTGTCATTCTTTGCGGCACGTTGTTTGGTCTGAGTTTTGCGCCGCTTTAGATTTTCGCGCAATTTGGCTGCCAGCTTTTCTTCTTTCGATAAGGTGGAGCCGGATTTTTTCATTTAAAACACCATGATAGTTTTTTTGTAAAAGACGTTAGATTTGGTGCATAATATCATCGAATACAATATTTAAAACCATTCATATGGATTTTGTGGAGTGTCTGAATTTTACATGCTCCGCAGTTGAGAAGATAGTGTTTAGGGTCAGGACCTATTAAATTCATATATTCTTCGCCAGCAGATTTTGTTCGTGAACAGGCGTAAAAGAGAAATAAATCTAGTAGTTTTGAGATTTTGCAACGCATTCATGAACAAAACAGGCGGTGCCCGTTCGGGTTTAAAATATAGTATACATCTAATGCAAATTGCAGTTCAATAAGGTAATAGACATGATTTCACTGCCATTCACCTTATCTGAACACTCTATTTCAAACAGAATCATACGAATTTAATAGGTCCTGACCCTAAGTTTTTGTCTTGCGTCCGGTTTAAGCCTATGGCAGTAACGTGCCGGTTCAGATAGCGGTGCAAACATAATGTAAGCCGCATCAGCCATGCCGCCGTAGCTCAGGGGTAGAGCACTCCATTGGTAATGGAGAGGCCGACAGTTCGAATCTGTCCGGCGGCACCACACACATAGTGTGATTTACTTTATTTGCTGTGGTGGAATTGTTGCAGCATTGGGTAGGTGTGTTCGAGGTTTCTCTGTCCGGCGGCACCATCTATATGGACGCAATTCTCAATACCCCCATCTTTATCGTGCGCCATTTCTGGGATTTAACCTGACACTTGTATCAAAGGTTTTGCACGTGCCAGCGCATGGTTCTATATGACCGGCCTGAATTTTTAGATATGGCTTTTAACGATTGTCTCTGCAACAGATTTGACAAAATATCTGTTATGTTTTGTTTGCAATAAGCATGTTTACCCGTTTTTGGTGAGGTGCGCTGATCGGCAATTTTCGTCCATCAATAGTTTCAACAAATGTCGCTCTACCTTCGCGTGAAAGGCTGCTAATTGCATCATTGGATATCCAGTGTGAACGGTGAATTTGTGTTCCGGGATAATTCTTCAATTCACGTATAGCATCTGCAAAAGTTAAGTGAACAAGCTCGCGTCCTTTAGAAGTTATAACTTCCACATAATGGTCCTGCATCGACAGTGAAATCAAACTATATCCGATTTCATTGGAAATGCGCCTTAAGAATGGAATCTTTTCCAGGTCGATTTCTGAATTTTTTGCTTCTTTAGACAGTTTTGCAAAAGGTGGCATAAAGTTGGCATACGCAATGCCGGTGCCAATGACAAATACCGTTAGCCATAAATATAAATGATGAGGAAAGATATATACCAGTCCACGAAACCAGTAATCCACCGCTAAAAATACTAGCACCCCGGGAAAGGAGGCAATAAAACACCCCAGCAACAGCCGTTGAATTCTTGGCCAGTTTGCCAATCGCTTATTATTCAGTGTGTAAATGACAATCAGGTGAAAAAACAGGCCGTTACCGGCAACAAGGACTGCCCAAAACATTAGCCGCCTAAACAAAGGCATGCTCAAGTAGGTGTTAAATGGTCCCAGAAAAGTAAATAACACCACTGCAATCACTGCAACTAAAACAAGTCTGGGCCAATGAATTTTTTCTAGTAGCACTCTCAATGTAATTATTCCCCCTGGGCTGTGAATAGCCCGTTTATTGCAATTTCACGAAAAAAACAGCAAACTGACGTAAAATCCTGAATTTGATTAGGGCGCAATATTGCTTAAAAATCCAGATGTTAGTTATTAAATTCTAATTGTTCAATGCAGCCTGTATTGGAATTGCGTGGACTTTTCCCCAAAATTTTATTGCACTATCCGGCTATGCGTATTGGCTGGAGAAGGAAAATATTGATATGACCATAACACCATTCAACTGGCTTGGCGAAAATCTCGTTAATACTCAAACCTCTTTAAACCAGCTTAACTCGGAAGTCGCAGTGCTGGCCAACGGAAATTATGTCGTCACCTGGCAAGATTATAGCGGCATTGGGGATGACAATAGCGAGTCCGGTATCAAGGCGCAGCTTTATAGTGCAACGGGCGAGCCATTGGGCAATGAATTTCTGGTCAATACAGTAATAACAGACAGTCAAACTTTTCCTACAATTACAGCTCTTGCCAATGGTGGATTTGTCATATCTTACCAGAGCTTTGCGACAGGTTCTGGTGATATTTACGCGCAGATATATAGTGCAGATGCGGTTGCGGTTGGCACAGAATTGATCCTGAATTCAGTGACGGCTGGTATTCAAAATTTTTCAAATATTGTTGCGCTGGATAATGGTGGTTTTATCACCACGTGGCGTGATGCTAGCGATTTTGCCACAACAGGCTTCAATATTCAGGTTCGCCGTTTTGATGCCGATGGCACAGCGGCAGATGCCAGTGACATTCTTGTTACCAGTACAATCGGCGATCAGACAAATCCCGAGGTTGCTACCCTTGCAGGTGGTGCATTTGTGGTTGTGTGGGAAGATCTCAATGACACTGGCACTAGCCGGGATATCAAGATGCAATTGTTTAATGCGGCTGGCACTATGGTCGGGGGTGAACAAGTAGTTAATTCCACTCTGCCAGGTCTTCAGACACTTCCATCTGTTACAACTCTGGATAATGGTAATTTCGTTGTGGCCTGGCAGGGCAGTGGAGTTTTTGCACGTATCTTTGATGCTAGTGGTGTTGAGGTCGTAGCTGAGTTTCAGGTCGCTTCGCTGAATGGTGGCCCAGGCTCAGCAGAAGTCATATCCCTTCGTGATGGTGGCTTTGTGGTGACCTGGAAGCAAGGTCAGTCCGGGGTTGCTGACGAGATAATGTTGCAACGTTATGATGCATCTGGCGCAACTGTTGGAACCACCATAATTGTCAACACTATTGACGCTGACAACCAGAGAAGCCCTGATTTTGACGTCACTGATGACGGGCGACTCATTATGGTGTGGGACGATTTTAGCCAGAGCCCTGATGATAATAATGAAGGTGCCATTCGCAGCCAGATATTATCGCTAACCGCTGACAATAGTTTTGGCACTGCTGGCGTGGATTCATTGTTGGGCAATGCCAATGCCAATGTTATTCACGGCCTTGCAGGCGATGACCAGATTGATGGTCAGGGCGGCAATGACATAATCAATGGTGGTGCAGGAATGGACGACATTTATGGTG
>JAKISW010000013.1 GCA_021648375.1 Devosiaceae bacterium | reverse complement strand
TTGGACGCAACTGCACGCACCTGCAAAGCGTTCTGTTGATCCACATTCTTTACAACTGCACCTTCCTGCACCTCAGTTTCCTTGGTTGCAACACTGGCGGGTACAAAAGAGGGAGCTGGTCGGTTATGTCCAAACTTGTTTTGTTCGTCGCTTGGTTGTTTGGCCTCAGGTTGTTCGTTTTGTTGATATTGCATATTCCCAAATCATAACATGGAGAGAAACAAGAAACCCAATCCATCTGATATAATGAAGCCAGATTTCCTGTGTGTCGGCCAGCATCAATTTCGATGTTGGCGTAGCGCACAGGAGGGCCGACAATGTCACCGGCAAAACTTGATCTTTATAAATCTGTCACTGACCACATCATTTCCTCAATTGAAAACCTGTCAGAAGATGATCGTGCATTCTTTGATACAAAATCAGGTAGTAAAACCGAAACCTATTATTATGTTGCTATTGCATGAACTAACCCATTGGACAAAAGGGAAGTCACGTTGCAATCGCAACATGGCAGAACGTTTCGGAGATGATACCTATGCCATGGAAGAATTGGTGGCCGAGCTTGGTGCAGCCTTTCAGTGTGCAGAACTTGGCATTTCTTTAAAACCAAGAGCTGCCCATGCGCAATATCTAGAGCACTGGATGAACGCCATGAAGGCAGACAAAAAAACAATCTTTACCGCTGCTGCCAAAGCCAGTGAAGCGGTTCAGTTCATTAAGACGATGCAATAAAACAGCCCCCCGCACCATGTGTGGGGGTTTCTAATGTATTCAAGTTAGCAGCTTAGTATATTTTCAGCGCCTGAGGTTTGAATTCAGTGGTCCTTGGGGAACATCTTCACTCAAATCCCTGAACAGGCCATGAGCAATGTAACCTGCTTTCAGAATATGCCAGAGCAGGTCGATAAACCGTTTGATATATATCCTCCGCAATCATTTCAGAAGCAGATTATGATGTAGAAAGGAAAATATTTGTATACATAAATGACTTTTACAGCCCAAGACGCAGGCACACTGCCCTTGGAAATATCAGCCCGGCAGCCTATGAAAAACTAGCTACGTAAGAGATAGGTGTTTTCCACTTTATCAAGGCAGGCCCAGAATGCCCACGATCACTTATGCATGTTTTTGCGCAGCGGAAATCATAGCCTGGAAGAAAAGCTCTACATTTGGATTTCGTGCAACGCGCGGTAATTCCATTATTCCAACTTCTGCATATTCGAAATCAGAGTTGAACGGCAGCATTTCGATATCACCGCGTTGTAATAGTTCCAAGCCTATATCCGAAGGAAGAATTGCAAAAACATTTGGTTCACTTAGTACTATATTAAAGATCAGATCAAGATCGCTGCTTTCGGCTATAACCTTGAGGTCAGTAATTCCAGCTAAGGTTAGAACACGGTTCAGTTCTTCTCTGCCTGGTGTACCGTTTGTTGGGATAACCCATGCGAAGCGTCTGAGCAAATCTGGTGCAGTCATTTCAGCCTGAACAGGTGTATCGGCCTTGAAAATTACGCATGGCTCTTGACGATAGACGGGCAGGAAATTGACTTCTGGTTCAGTTTTTGAAAATGTTTTTCTGGCGACCACGCAATCGAGTTCTAAAGCATGGAGCGAAGATACTAAAGCCTCTGTGTCGCCGTTGACGAGATGAACAATGATTTCTTGGCCTGATTTGCGGAGGTTTGAGATAGCCTCAGATATCATCGTCCTGGATATAAAATTGATCACACCCACTCGAATTATTCCCTTGCCGCCGACACGTATGGCATCGAGTTCTTGTGCCAAATGTTCCATTTCGGTGATAATAGATTTGAAGGTTTCATAAACGCGCAGGCCGTAAACGGTCGGCACCGTTCCGCTAGGTGCGCGTTCGAACAGCGGCAGTTCAAACATGGTTTCGATCTCTTTCAAGAGCTTGCTGACGCCGGGTTGACTAAGCCTGTGAATCGCAGACGCTTTATGGATAGAGCCCTGTTCAACAATAGAGTTAATAAGGGAAAAATGGCGCATGCGTAGCCGCGTTTGCATAGCATGCATCAGTTTTTTAGTGCTGTTTTTCCTAACCATTCTTACCCACTTACGGTATGCCATTCCGAATTATTCAGTGTTCAATTATATCAAGTCAGTTGGGAAATGTTTAGTCAAGCAGAAACACTATGTAATAACCCCAGATTATCACTTGATGATCAACTAGTATAACTAGGCTTCGCAGTTGGCATGCTATGTCGGCGATGTGAGGACGGTTTTCCGCCATATTGATATGTATCGAAAAGCGCAGACGCGTAATTGTCGCATCGAACAACTTAGGTCAATTTTGCTTGGCAAGCGAACGTCGCACTCGCGAAATTTGTAACAAAATAGGGAGCAATAACGTGAACAAATCTTACATAAAAAAGGCTGTTACATTGGCTGTCGTCCTGACACTAACCGCCTCTAGTGCTTTTGCAGACGCATGGCCGGATCGGCGAGTCGACTTGGTTATCCCGTTCCCGGCAGGGGGTGGGCTTGATCAAACGCTTATTCCTTTCGCAAAAATGCTTGAAGATGAGCTCGGGCAACGAGTTGTAATCGTCAACCGACCCGGAGCAGGCGGTGAACTTGGTTGGGAGTACGTTAATGGGCTAGCTGATTCTTCTCACACTATTGTTGGCTTCATTTTGCCTCACCTGGCAAACACGCTTTTGTTTTCTTCGCCAAGCTACACCGTTGACAGCTTTAAAGCGCTCGGTCAGTTGGCTGAGCAGGAAAACCTTTGGTTTGCCCGTAAGGATGCACCCTGGGATAACCTGACAGAACTGCTGGAAGACGCAAAAAGCCGCCCAGGAGAAATCACTGTTGGTGTGCCTGGGACAGGTGGTGACAGTTACATTTCCACGATATTGACTGAACAGGCTGCAAATGTAGATTTCCGGCAAGTTGCCTTTCAGGGCGGAAATGAAGTCGTCGCTGCTGTTGCTGGTGGACACGTAGATTTTGGTGTGGAGCGTCCGGGCGATCTTGCTACTCTTGCAGACGAGTTCAAAGTTCTTGGCGCGTTGGCCGATCGGAGAAATCCCAATTGGCCAGATGCCGCCACGTTCACAGAGCAGGTGCCCGAGCTTAACATTCCTAGCTTTACATTGGTTAGAGCGTTGGGTGTTACCACTGCGTTTAAAGAACAAAACCCAGAGGGTTTTCAGATTCTTGCAGACGCGGTGCGCCGGGTGACATTAAGCGAAGAATTTGCTGCCGAAATGGCAAAGATCGACGTGGAAGTCACTTATGCAGGGCCGGAAGAGCTGCAAGTACGCTTTGACAACGGGTACGAATACATGAGTCAATTTGTTGACTTGATCCGTGCAGAACGCGAAGCACTCAAATAAAACAAATGCTTTCCAGCGAAGTAAAATTCGCTTCGCTGGAAAGCCTGGTCTAAATCTGCGTGGTGGGGATCCCGATGACTTTTAGCATTCAATGGCTTCTACTTATTTTTGTTTCGGTTCTTTCGGCAATCTACTGGTCGATGACAATGGATTATAGCGCTGAGTCTATCGCTTATCCAAGAATGATAATGGTTGCACTGTTCCTGGTAGCCTTGGTTGGCGCATTGCGAGGACAGGACAAGTTCAAAATAAATAATATGGTTCGATGGTTTGCGGCAAGCTATTCAGCACGCCTCCTGGCGTTAACTTTTGCATTTATACCACTATTTTACTTCACCGGTTTTGCAATTGCATCGATCGCTTTTCTGGTGGCCGCGTTTTTCACGTTCAAATTGCGAGGGATCATCATTCCGTTGGTATCTTTGGCAACAGTCGCTTCTCTGTACATTGTGTTTGCACTTGTACTCGGCGTACCTCTTTAAGGATTGATACTAGCATGATGGACTTCGTCGCTAATTTTAGCATCTTTACCCTTATGGTGGGTGCGTTGGGAATATTTTTAGGCGCATTGTTCGGGGCATTGCCCGGTTTGGGCCCAAGCACCGCAGTAGCGTTGCTGTTGCCATTCGCAATCGTTATGTCGCCACTCAATGGCATGGTGTTTGTGCTTTGCGCATACACAGCTTCCAATTACGGGGGATCTATTCCAGCGGTTCTCATTGGAGTGCCAGGAGATCCTGGATCAGCGCCCACTATCATTGACGGATTTCCGATGACACAGAATGGGCGCGCGCCCGAAGCTCTGGCTCTTGTGGCTACGGGCTCAACCTTGGCAAGCATTTTCGGCTTGGTGGTGTTCTGGTTATTTGCTCCAAGCCTTGCCAGGATGGGGCTTAGCTTTGGTCCACCAGAGTTCTTCTTGCTTATATTTCTCGGACTGACCGTTTTAATCACACTAGATGTGGAACACTTGAACAAAGGACTTTTCGCAGGTCTTTTGGGTTTGGCACTTGGAACCGTAGGGTTGGACACATATTGGGCTGAAGCCCGCATGATTTTCGGCCAGCCAATGCTCTATGACGGCTTCCCGATATTGCCCGCCCTTTTGGGTATCTTCTCGGTGTCACAAATGCTGTTTCTCATCGATGAAAAACAGCTTGTTCAAAAAGATAGTTCAGAGACGTTTGGCCTCCGTTCGACAATTCGCGAAATGGTCAGAGCATTGCGATATTGGCGAACAATCGGGCTTTCCAGTGTTATTGGCGTGTTCGTCGGTGCCCTTCCCGGGGCTGGTGCGGCTATTGCAAGTTTTGTGGCCTATAATTTTGCGAAACTTACCTCGAAGACGCCTGAAAAATTTGGCAAAGGTATTCCCGAAGGAGTAATCGCACCGGAAGCGGCTAATAATGCCCAGGTTGGAGGCTCTTTGATACCCACATTTGCGCTGGGTATTCCCGGTAATCCGACCACCGCCATATTCCTGGGAGCTATGATGCTTTTGGGTTTACGGCCTGGCCCCACCCTATTCATAACAGAGACGGTGCTTCTCAATACCTTGATAGGCTACTTACTTTTGTGCACCGTATTCATCCTGATATTTGGAGCGATTGGTGCCCGGTACTTTCACCGAGTTACAAATGTGCCGCTGGTGATTCTTGCACCCATTGTGATCATTATCTCTTCGATTGGCGCATTTTCTGTAAGAAGTCTGATATTTGATGTTGGTATAATGCTCGGTTTTGGTGTGTTGAGTTATGTTTTGGGTCGTTTTCGGTATTCGCTCGCCGCATTGAGTTTAGGGTTTATTCTGGGACCACTGGCAGAAGTATTTTATATCCAGAGTATGGCTATGTCAGCCTGGAGTATCTCGATCTTTTTCACCCGCCCAATCAGCATTGCGTTGATAATTGTAATCGCTCTTTCCGTTGGGGCCTCTTTGATGCTCCTTAGGAAAATCAAAAGAAACAATTTGGCCCTAAAGAAACCCAATGAAACCCAATGAAACCAAGGGGTAGATGAATGAGCCGTCCGTTGAAAATTGGTGCGACAAATTAGGGTTGGAACATAAAAATGAAATTAACAGTAATTGGATCAGGAAGCCCTAAGCCCTCCTCGGTGCGTATGAATTCAAGCTATCTAGTCGAAATCGGTTCTGACAGAATACTCTTTGACCATGGTTTTGGGGCAGGTCAACGGTTGGTTCAACTTGGTATTGAGGCCCAATCCATCACCCATGTTTTTCTTACGCATTTGCACTATGATCACGTCGGCGATGTTGCACGGCTGATCCTGACGAGATGGGACCAAATGCGTTCTGAGCATGACGAATTGAATATTTACGGCCCCCCGCCACTGCGCCAGTTCATAGACAAATTGATCGGAGAGGACGGCGCTTTTGCCACAGATATACGCGCCCGGATTGAGAGTAACATTAGCCGCGAGCTTTATTCAGCCCGAGGTGGCAGGGGACTGCGAAATTGGCCGCGTCCCAAGATTCATGAACTCAATTCCGGTGATATTGTTTCAACGAAGAATTGGCAGGTGAAGTGCGCTAAAGCCATTCATTGCCCCGGTTATCTTGAATGTTTAGGGTACCGAATTGATGGTGACAGAAAAAGTATTGTTTATACCGGTGATACCGGGCCTAGCGAGGAAATTACGGAACTCGCAAAGGGTTGCGACCTGTTCGTGCATATGTGTAGTCGAAAAACTGGAGGTATAGTCACGCCTGCAATCGAAGAGTCAAGCATTGGACATCTAGAAACTGCGAGGTCGGCGGCCAGTGCGGGAGCAGGAACGTTACTGCTTACGCATATTGAACACTTAAATGATCCCGAAACTCGCGTACAAACAATGGCAGAAATTACAGAAATTTTTGATGGAACTTGTTTGATTGCAGATGACATGATGGTTTTCGATCTAACAAACAATACGCATGCCTTCGCGGCCAAGGCCTAGCTGTGGTTATGAAAAATGATACCGGCACGACAGCGACCTTCAAAAGATTTTCTCCATGCAATAATACGGTGACCATATTTGTTAACGGACGCGAAATTGTTGCGTCCGGGCGTGATACGGTTGCTACTTGTCTGCTTGTTGCGGGCGAATTGGCCTTCCAATATAATAAAGCGTCGGGTGAACCCCGTGGACCCTATTGCATGATGGGCGTCTGTTTTGAGTGTTTAGTAACGATAGATGGTGTTCCAGATTTACAAGCTTGCCTGGTGCCGGTTGAGCCAGGAATGCGCATCGAAACACAAAAAGGTGTTTTGCAGGGACGAGACACATGAGCATTAACAGCGTTGACGTTCTGGTGGTTGGCGCTGGGCCTGCGGGTCTTTCAGCCGCCATTGAATTATCGAAACGCGGTGCAACAACGATGCTGATTGATGAGCAGGCTCAGCCGGGTGGGCAGATCTACAGAGGCGTAGAACTCTGCGGTGAATCCGATAGGAAGCTTTTTGGCTATGGTTACGTGCGCGGCCGGAAAATTATAGAGGATTTTCGGCAATCTCCAATCGACTACAAAACCAGAACGGTTCTGGTCAGTATCGAATCTAATCACGTTGCTGACATTTTTGAAAACGGAGTGCTAAAACGTGTACAGGCCGGGGCAATTATTATCGCAACTGGCGCTTATGAGCGGCCCGTTCCAATAAAGGGCTGGACGCTTCCAGGTGTCATGACTATCGGTGCGGCCCAGATTGCCGCCAAACAGGCCAGCGTCATTCCCAGCGGTCGCACGGTAATTGTTGGCAATGGTGCCTTGCTGTGGTTGCTTGCTTGGCAATACCGCAATTTTGGGGCCAGCATTGATGCGATTATCGATCTTGGTGGGCGCAAACAGATTTCAAAATTGTTGCGCGATTTCTGGGGATTTGCGGCATCAAGTTATTTTCTCGACGGTGCAAAATATTACGCGCTGTCACGAGTGTCGACGAGGGTCATAACCGCACGCGATCAGGTGGAAATTTTGGGCGACACGCGTGTTGAAGGCGTTGTCGTCATGCAAAAAAACGGAAAGTATCAAAAATTTGCCGCCGATACTGTTCTACTTCACGATGGGATTTTACCAAATACGAATCTTTTGGGAGCAATAGGTTGCGAAATGCTGTGGAGTTTGAGCCAATGTTCGTGGCGGCCTAAAGTCAATATTTGGCAGGAGACGAGTGTATCAGGTGTGTTTGCTGCCGGAGATAATGCGGGAATTGATGGCGCCATCGCTGCTGAATACAGTGGAAGAATAGCAGCATTGGATGCGCTTCGCCAATTACAAATCCTGACGTCTCAGGAGCGCGATACGCTCGCCCAGCCATGGATCAGACAGCGATCTCGCGCCAGGTGGGGGCGCAATTTTATTGATGCATATTTTTCACCGAGCAACACTGTAAAAACTGCGAGTGATGCAACTATTGTGTGCCGATGCGAGGCGATTACGCATGAATCGGTGTCTGCACATATCCAACAGGAGCCACGTCGCCTCGCGCACCTAAAATCGATGACGCGTTGTGGGATGGGGCCCTGCCAGGGCCGTATGTGCAGCCCATCGGTCGCGGCTCTGACGGCGCAAATTTCAGACGTCCATCCATACCAGGTTGGGCCACCAAGCCACAGGTTTCCTGTCAGTCCTTTGCCGCTGGCTGCTCTTGCGAAATTCGACGTTGGGCTGTCACAGGATGCGGGCAAGTTACATGAGTAACACCAACTATGATGTTATTGTCGTCGGTGGTGGTCTCCATGGGTGCTCGGCGGCCCTTCATCTCGCGATGCAGCGTGCCCGCGTGTTGGTAATCGACAAAGATTTTTCAGGTCAGCATGCTTCCGGTGTCAATGCTGGGGGGGTGCGTCGCCTAGGACGTGATACCAGGGAGCTAGCTCTTGCTGATGCTTCATTAAAGCTTTGGAATAGTATTTCTGAACTTGTCGATGACGATTGCGGGTTTTCTGTCAACGGGCATATGAAGGTAGCTGAAACTGAGTTTGAACTCGAAGCGCTGAAAAAACGTGTCGCGGAACTTAAAACTATGGGGTATCATCATGAGGTGATCGTTGACCGCTCAGAACTGCGACAGATCGTACCCGAGGTGGCTCGCCATTGTGTTGGTGGACTCTTCGTAGCAGGGGACGGTGCAGCCATGCCGTACCAAACAACGCAGGCATTTCGTCAGAAAGCTGAAAGGCTTGGTGTGGTATTCAAAGAAGGTGTTCAAGTTGTCGGCATCGCGAAAAACAAGAAAACCTGGCGTGTGACGACCAACGATAGTAATGAGGCATCGGCACCAACAATTGTAAACTGTGCCGGAGCATGGGCCGGAGAAATTTGTGGGTTGCTTGGGGAGTTTGCTCCTGTCGAACAAGTGGCGCCAATGCTAATGATCACTGCAGCAATGGACCACTTCGTGTCTCCTGTTGTCTCGGCAGCAGGGCGGACCCTCTCATTCAAGCAGTTTGAAAATGGCACTGTGCTAATAGGTGGCGGTCTAACGGGTTACGTTGATAAAGCAAGAAACAGGGCTGAGCTGAATTTCTCCAAGCTTGCAATCAATGCCCGAACTGCCCTTGATCTTTTTCCAATCATGGAACAATCCAAGATTGTAAGGTCTTGGGCCGGAATCGAAGCGCGAATGCCAGATGATATACCCGTCATGGGTGCCAGTTCGACAAATGAAGGCGTTTTCCATTCATTCGGCTATTCCCTGCATGGGTTTCAGCTCGGGCCTATCTCAGGCCAGATAATCGCCGAAGCAGTTTGTAAAGGAAATACATCTGTAGATATCTCACCGTTTTCGATCAACAGGTTTGTTGATCAGGCACGGTAGGAGAGGCGGTTGCATTAATGTGATTGTTCTGAGAGCAAACCTTGGGCCGCCGGAACAAAACCGAATGAGACCCCGTTCGAATTAAAATTAGATTATTGTCTTGGTCGGAAAATTAAATCCGCAGCCAGTTGGCAGAAACAGGGCACTCACAAAAATTCAGATAATTGCCAGTGTAAAGGGAAGCAATAAGCGTATCTGGGTGAATGATACCAACAACGTCGCACAATATTTGTTTTGCGACGGGTAGAAGAGAGCACCATTTTGATAAGCAATGAGCGCATGGGAACAGCGCCTCTCATTGATGAGCGGAATAAAGTTGTACTGTCGTGTGTCAGCATCCAGCGTTCTTAATAATCCCAGTTGTATATCAAAAAGGGCGACGCTCCACTGCTCCGCACATCCATGTGTGGTGGCAGGTTTTTGTCCGGAAGCGCGTGTAGAAAAGTAAGGAACAGTTCTCCGCCCACAGCCGTCTAAGCGATAGCGCCATGACTTCACCCTCGTTCCCCAGCTCACAAGTGCCTAAAGGTCATTTTGAATAGCTACCGAAAAAATTGACGCTACCTGCATTCATTCTGTTGGTGTCGCTAAAGAGGCGAGGCGGTTGCAATGCTGGAGGGCTTATCGGCGGGAGTGAGGTGTGGCGGTCAAGCCCAGCCTTATTCTATTGTCCGGATTGTTTCGCCTTTATCGGTCGCAATGCCAATTTAGTCGTAAGCAGTATCCACAATAATTTCCACCATAAGTTCGGGCCGAGCAAGTTTAGCCTCGCCGCAAGCGCGTGCGGGTGCATGGCCCTCGGGCACCCATTCGTTCCAAACTTCATTAAGACCCGAGAAATCGCTCATATCCGCTAGCCATATTGTAGCACGCAGCATTTTTTTGCGTGACGATCCAGCCTGGATTAACAAAACCTCCAAGCGCCGCAAACATTCTTCTGTCTGCGCCTGAATTGTAGCGCCTTCTCCCACTTGCCCAGTGATGTAAGCAACTCCGTTGTGTTTTACGATTTTCGAGGATCTGGCCCCGGTTTCTATACGCTCAATCATGTCACTTCTTTCACTGTGATTGTTTAATTATTCGCTTATGCCAATAATAACTGGCCAGCTCAATCATAAAATTCCTGACCGATATTGAGGAAGAGAGAGGTGGCATTTATTGCCTATTATGTGACTTTCATTCTTGCACCCGGCTCAATCAGGGGCCAGATAGAACCGGTCACAGCTACAACTCCGACTGTTCCTGTCGCTATATATAAAAAATCCCTGCGCTTGAAGCCGGGAGTATCAAATTCATTGCTGGAGATATGCGGGCTACTTAACGGGTCACTCAAATTGCCAGACATGATTTTTCTCTTTTGTTGAAAATGGGTGCGGCAGAATTGAATAGTCAACGCCGCCGCACCCAATAGTTTTGTCTAGTTTTTGTACCTGCGCCCGGCAAAACCCAATACCACCAGCACTATTGCGCCGAGGACGAACACTGCCAACATCCATGTGGGAATGTAAAAGGTGGTGTATACGTTCCAGCCCACATAGCTGAGGCTTTTGGTTACCAGCGAGGGGGTTCCTGTAAGAGAGCCGCCAAGAGTGCCAGTGATCACCACCACAAGTGCTCCAATGGACCCTAAAGTGAAGGCTATCCATTTTTGTGCACCTTCAAACAGATGTCTGCGCAACTTAAACCCGAGTATGCCCATCACCGTCCAATAGGACAGGGTCCACGTGGCGAGCATTATGTGATTTCTGCCCAGAGGTGATTGGGTAATTGCCGACCATGGATAAATCTGCAGGCCGATAATATAGGCGATAGCACCGGCCAGTGATCCAAGCAGGATAAGCGGCCAGATTGATTTTTCCAGGCTGACAATAATCTGTGCATCGGAAAAGGTGCGCAATGCGATAAACAGATATGCGGTCAACCACAAAGCTATTGGAAAGTGCGAGACAAGAATATGATAGACAGCCATAATTAGCTCTCCCTTCTGGTAATTAACAGGTTGATATTTATGCCCATGGCCACAATCAGCAGCAGGCTGGCAAACAAAGTCAGCAGCCACTGGTTATAAATCGCACCGGCAAACTCAACTTCCACCCCATAAAGGGCCAACTGTTTTTCGCTATGTCGATAGGCAACCGGAACCCGCTCGGCAATTTTGTCAGCGCCCGGATGTGTTTTAGGGTCAGTCAGACGTCCCCAACTGACTTGCCCGGGGTAAAACATTTTTACCTCGGTCCAGTCCTGCTCCCATCCTGGAGCATCGCCTGCAAATTTGCTGGCAACCAGTTGTGCATCAGTTTCAAGGCCCAATGACATTGGCAATGAAACATAGTGCCAGCGCATGGTTGAAGCATTGCGAAATACGGCAAAGGCCAGATCATAGGACCCTTTATCCCTGAATATCTTGTCATCAAGGGGGTTGCCGGTATCCAGTTGGCGCACCAGAGTTACATCCCAATACCCATCTTCCCAACGCGACGCTGAAGGTTGCACCACATCACCGCGAGAGCCTTCTTCGGCCCGCAACATTCTTCGGGGGATGGTATCGCCATTTTTCCACTCGATATTTGGATCAAAGGCAATTGCTGTGGCATCACTTAGATAATAGGCATCGTCGAAATTATAATTCCCGGCGACTACATCATCAAAGTTCAGGGCATTTTGACCAGTTACCTGCTGATCAAACATAAACTTGGGCTGATTAAGCTCCTTGTCCCAATTGGTGTAATATGGTCCCACCCCCTGATCGCCACTGCGTTCTTCAGCGACAAAACCATCGTCCCCAAGGCCAACAGGGTTGGAACGGCTGGAGCGCCATTGCCAAAGGTCTATGAAGTAACCGGCTTCCCTTAAAATATCCAGGTCGCTTTCGGCTTTGACACTATCAAAATTATTCGGGTCGGTTCTGGTATCGGGCAGATATTTTGTCCGCTCGTCACCACCTTTAGGAGCACCGGTAAAGGTGGTAAGCCTGTCACCGATTGTTATATAGCCGCCATATCTGGAAAACAGGGGAACCGAGCCATCATCGATCATCATCGATACCCGGTCTTCGTTCAAAAAGTTTTCAGATGGGCCTACACCTCCCTTTTCGCGCTCCCAGTTTCCATCCCGATAAACCAGAACGTCATGGAACAGGGAGGGACGGACAACCGGCCAGCGGTAGCGGAAATATATGTTTTCGTTATCATATGAAGCTTTGACCTGTAATGTGGTTGTTAGCTCGGTTGGAATGAAAATATTGTTTTCCGGGTCATTTATCTTAATTCCCGTATCGTGGGTTACCCACGCCGCAACCAAAAGCCCGGCGAAAATAGCCACCGAGACTGCCAGATAGGTTCTACGCATTATGAAAATCCTTTCCATGGTTTGTCTGCGTAATTTTTTGACGGATAGTCAAAAACCTTGGTCGAGATCCGGGGCCTGGTTTAAGGGGAAGAGGAAACCAGACCCCGGCTTTTGCTCTAATGCGCGATTAGATTTTGGCTGAACGCAACCTTAGAGCATTGGAGATCACCGAAACGGATGAGAAACTCATGGCCGCCGCAGCAAATATCGGAGAGATCAAAAGGCCGGTTATGGGGAACAAAATTCCGGCAGCGATGGGAACACCGGCAGCGTTGTAGACCAGCGCAAAAAACAGGTTTTGTTTGATATTGCGCATGGTGGCCCGCGATAGGCGCCTGGCTCTGACGATGCCATCCAAATTGCCTTTGATCAGGGTGAAGCCGGCGCTCTCGATAGCCACATCGGCTCCTGTTCCCATGGCAATTCCCACATCGGCCTGGGCTAAAGCGGGCGCATCATTTACCCCGTCACCGGCCATAGCCACTTTTTTGCCCTGGTCCTGCAACTCTTTTATTATGCGGGCTTTATCTTGTGGCATTACATCAGCACGGATTTCGTCGATGCCCAGGCGAGCCGCCACAGCTTTTGCGGTGCGCTCATTATCTCCGGTTGCCATGATTATTCTAAAACCTTCTTTGTGCAGAGCTTTTAGGGCGGCGGGAGTGGTTTCTTTTACCGGATCAGCAACAGCGACCAGACCAGCCACTTTGCCCTCAAGCATGACGAACATCACTGTTTCACCCTCGTCCCGGCGTTCATTGGCAACAGCGGCGAGTTCACCTGCCTCAAGACCCATTTCTTTCACCATTCTGGCATTGCCAAGGGCCACGGCTTTGCCATCGACTATTCCCTTGACCCCCATGCCGGTAATTGCTTCAAAGTCTTCAGTTTTGGAAAATTTAATACCTCGTTTTTCTGCTCCGTTAACAATGGCTTCGGCTAAGGGATGTTCCGATCCCCGCTCCAGAGTGGCGGCCAGTGTAAGGATTTCATCCTCGGAGTATTTATCGCTGGGCAACACGGCCACCAGTTTGGGTTTGCCTTCGGTCAAAGTGCCGGTTTTATCGACAATAAGAGTGTCAACTTTGGCAAAACGCTCCAGAGCTTCCGCATTTTTGATCAACACCCCAACCTGCGCACCGCGCCCGGTTGCTGTCATAATAGACATGGGAGTTGCCAGACCCAAAGCACACGGGCAGGCGATGATCAACACGGCCACCGCAGAAACCAGCGCATATGCATAAGCGGGAGCCGGGCCCCATATGGCCCATGAGGCAAAGGCAATGATGGCAATTAAAATAACCACGGGAACAAATTTACCCGCCACCACATCGGCAAACTTTTGAATTGGTGCGCGGGAGCGCTGGGCGTTGGCCACCATTTCCACAATCTGGGAGAGCATGGTATCTGCCCCAACACGGGTTGCTTCAATTATCAGCGATCCTGTGCCGTTAATTGTTGCTCCGGTTACAGTGTCGCCACCTGTTTTTTCCACCGGAATGGATTCCCCGGAAATCATGGATTCATCAATGGAAGAGCGGCCATCTATTACGAGCCCATCCACCGGCACTTTATCGCCGGGGCGCACTCGTACGTGGTCGCCAACCACGACCTCTTCCAGAGGGATTTCAACTTCTGATCCATCGGCGCGAATAACCCGGGCGGTTTTGGCCGCCAAATCAAGCAGGGCTTTTATGGCCGATCCGGTGCGCTCGCGTGCCTGCAATTCCATGATCTGTCCCAAAAGAACAAGAACAACAATTACCGCCCCGGCCTCAAAATATACCCCGACACTGCCATCGGCGTTTCTAAAGCCATCCGGAAAAATATGTGGAAATAAAACCGCGACCACCGAAAATCCCCAGGCGGCGCTGACCCCCATGGCAATAAGGGTGAACATGTTCAAATTCATAGTTTTAACGGATTTTACACCGCGAACCAGAAACGGCCAGCCAGCCCACAGGATCACCGGAGTGCCAAGGATCAATTCGATCCACAGGGATGTCTGCTCGCCCAGAAGTTCGCGGAAAAAATTAAATCCCAGATAAGGACCCATGCTTAAAACCAGCAGGGGAATGGTCAACAGTGTGCCAACCCAAAAGCGTTTTTTGAAATCAACCAGTTCCGGGTTTGGCCCCTCGTCTCCTGTTGGCACGCCTTTAGGCTCCAGTGCCATACCGCAAAGGGGACATTCCCCCGGTCCCTCTTGTTCAATCTCGGGGTGCATGGGGCAGGTAAAAATAGTTCCCTTTGGAGCGGGAGCTGCCTTTGGCGGGCCTTCATTATATTGCTCTGGATCAGCCTCAAATTTGGTTTGGCATCCGTTTGAGCAAAAATATACCTGTTCACCATTATGACGGATCATGTGTTTGGCTCTGGCGCGATCAACTTCCATTCCGCAAACCGGATCTTTGGCTTTTATATATTCTTTGGGCGCTACGGCGAATTTATCGGCGCATTTATCCGAACAAAAATGATATTGATGCCCTTCAAAATTCTGGCTGGGTTTATTTAAGTTCGTCTCGACATTCATGCCGCAAACCGGGTCCCTGATATCTGTGGCCGGTTTGGCTTTAACTGCAATAATTTGCGCGCTTAACTCGTCTTGAATTGATTTATTCACGATATTTCTCCGTTTGGAATTTAATCTGAGTTTTCAGGAATATTTTGAGATGGTTTTGGTTTTGAAATCAGGCTGCATGCACTGATGAACGGGCTGAACCTCCCAGCGGATGCGAGTTCTCCCAATCGGTGATGTAATCCCGGGTCAGGGGTGCCGCATCGCGCTGTTTGGTGATTTGAATCTGAAATACCATATGATCGCCATGGCGAAATGCAGCTTCGGCGGCGCTGAGATAAAATTCCCACATGCGACAGAAACGTTCATCCATCAGTTGAACTATTTCTTCTCGCCGGTCCTGAAATTTTTCATTCCATGCCTTAAGAGTATCCGCGTAGTGCAGGCGCAGAATTTCCACGTCATTTATCCATAATCCGGCTTTTTCAATTTCAGCGACGGTTTCGGAAAGGGCGGGGGAATATCCGCCGGGGAAAATATATTTCCTTACGAACGGTCCGGTGCTGGCCGGGGGGCCAGAACGACCGATCGAATGCAAAACAAAGATGCCGTCATCCTTTAAAAGGCGTTTGATGGAGGCAAAATATTGCTGATATTGATTGACGCCCACATGCTCGAACATGCCCACCGAAACAATGCGATCAAATGTGCCGGTCTGTTGGCGATAATCACGAAGATGAAACTTTGCCACCCGCTCCATACCCGAGGCAGAAGCGCTCTGGCGGGCAAGCTTTAATTGTTCGTTTGAAAGGGTTAGGCCGGTAACTTTGCCGCCCCCTTCCTGAGCCAAATAGAGTGCTAACCCGCCCCAGCCCGACCCGATATCAAGAATTCTTTGGCCCGGCTCTAAAAGCAGTTTTGCGGCCAGATGACGTTTTTTTGCCTCTTGCGCAGTTTCCAGATCATCGCCTTCATTCAAAAAATAGGCGCAAGAATATTGCTTGTGGCTATCAAGAAACAGGTCATAAAGCCTGTCGGGCAGATCATAATGATGGGATACGTTTTTCTTGGATATTTTTATGGGATTGTTCTGATGCCACCCCCTAAGCAGATGATCTAGCTTTGCTCGCAAAGCAAATAACGGGTCTTTTTCAGCGTTGGGAAGATTGGCGGCCAAAATCTGCAACAATTGGCGCAGACTTCCCTCTTCGATGGTCAAAGTGCCATCCATATAGGCTTCGCCTAAAATCAGATCGGGATTTAGATAGAGTCTGGATGGCAGCTTTTTATCAGCTAAACGAATGGTTACTTCCGGCTCGTTCCGGGAGTTGTTTTTCTTGGGAAAAACCCTTTTTTCTCCTTTGTAATCAATGATGATCAGGGTTCCGAAGCGGATGGTGCGTTCTAAAAAACTGTATAACAACATTTTGATTTCCTTTAACTCCAAGGGGCAATTCCAGGGGGCATATTTTTAATGGGGCGTAATGAAACGCGCCCAATTAAAAATTGTTCAATTGGCGGTTTTGCCGCGGCTGTTCATAAAATTGTAAAGGGGGATAAAAAGCAGAGCTATGTACCAGCCATAGGCAAAACTTTCTGCCAGACCGATGAAAAAGCTGCCCCAGCTGATCCATGTAAATCCGGGCAGCAACAATGCCCATGCCGGATACATGGCAAATTGTGGGAACCACAGGTCAAACAGAACACAAAGAACAAAACTTATTGCAATGAAACCTCCAAGCGCCATTGCAATCGGCACAATCCGAACTTTGCGATTTTTACTGACTAAAGAGGCCTGTTCGACCTGGGTGGAATTATTTAAAACTGGTGTTGTGTAATTCATGGTTACATCCTCCGCTTTTCCCAAACCTTAGAACTTAGTGCTTGGCGCCAGATCTTGAGATTTGGTGTTCAACTTCAGCTTTGGTATACTTGGCGTATGTAACGCTGTGATCACCGTAAAACCGGGTTTTTGTAACCGCCTGTCACCCCCGCTGCGTTGGTTACATATGGTTACAAATATTTTTATTCGCCTGAGTTTTTGTGGTTTAAGGCATATAAATCTGAGGGCCTAACGGTCAGGTTTCATAGGTTGACCGGAATATTTTTTACCCCCTTGAGGAGTTATTTTTTAAAAATGAGTGCCGAAGAAACAACTCCGAATGCCCATATTCTTGTGGTGGATGATGACCGTGAAATTCGCGATCTGCTGGCCCGGTTTCTAAAGAAATACAATTATCGGGTTTCTGCTGCCGCCAATGGCAAAGAAATGGCTAAGGTTTTATCCCAATGGTCGATTGACCTGGTGGTGCTTGATATCATGATGCCTGGCGAAGACGGACTTTCGCTGTGTCGTTCGCTAAGGGAAAAATCCAACGTGGCAATTATCATGCTCACAATGATGAATGAGGAGACTGATAGAATTGTGGGTCTTGAAATGGGGGCCGATGATTATCTGACCAAGCCGTTTAATCCGCGCGAATTGATGGCTCGGATAAAGGCTGTGCTAAGGCGTACAAATTCCATGCCGGCGGGCAATGCGAATTCCAGAGCTGACATTTTAAATTTTGCCGGATTTAAGCTTGATATCGGTCGACGACAGTTATTCTCCCCGGATGATTTGCTGATAGATTTGAGTTCGGGGGAATTTGATCTTTTGTTCGCCCTGGCCGAGCACTCCCAAAAATTATTGACCCGCGATCAATTGCTCGACATCACTTCGGGTCGAGCCGAAGCCCCGTTTGATCGCTCAATTGATATGCAGATAAGCCGTTTAAGGCGCAAAATTGAAACCGGAAATAAAGGGGAGGAATTGATTAAAACTATTCGCGGAGCCGGATATATGCTGACCGAGGCGGCAACCAGACAAAATGGCTCATCATGAAAAGATTTATACCAGATTCAATTTTTGCCCGAACCTTTTTTGTGCTCATTATCGGTCTGGCTATTTCCCACACCATTTCAATTGCTCTTTATGTTTCAGATCGCTCCAACACTCTGGTGTCAATTGACGGGCGTCATATTGGTGACCGGGTTGCCCTGACAGAAAGAATAATTCGCCTCTCCCCACCTCCAAATCGTCCGGGCATGGTTTCAAGGATTTCTGATGATATTTTTCAAGTTACCTGGACCCCTACGGCTAATGTCGCCGCGGACGAAAAAACCAGCCCAAGAACCCTTGAAGTACAAAAGGCAATAGGCGAGCACCTTGATCCGGACGAAAACAGAATGATCAGAATACGCGATATGGGGATGCAGCCTCTGGTTCTTAATAGTGCAGACGAGCCTGAAAATATTGCCATGGTTATGGTTTCCATGACATTGCCCGATCAAAGCTGGCTAAATTTTGTTGTGCCCTTAAGGGCACCCACTCCCCTTTGGACACTTAGATATATTCTTTCCATGGCGGTGATGCTTATCGCCATCGCCGGATTTTCGGCAATTGTGGTTCATCAACTAACCAGACCCCTTGCCCGGTTTGCCAGCGCGTCAAAAAAACTTGGCGTTGATATGGATTCTAAGGACATTCCTGAAAAAGGGGCAATGGAAATTCGTCAGGCATCAAAGGCATTTAATCAAATGCACAGAAGAATTAAGCGTTTTGTTGAAGATCGAACCCAAATGATTGCCGCGATTTCCCACGATCTTGGAACCCCCATATCAAGAATGCGATTGCGGGCCGAGTTTGTTGAAGATGAAGAACAAAGACAAAAAATGCTCGCTGACTTGAGCGATATGGAGAAAATGGTTTCTGATACGCTTTCATTTGCCCGCGATGAAGCCATTTTGGAGCCAATGGTCAAGGTTGATTTCAGGGCACTGGCGCAAAGGGTGTGCGATGACATTGGCGATAGCGGTTATAATATCGAATTTGCTATCGGTGATGTTTTGATACCCTATCAGTGCCGCCCGGCTGCTATGCGCCGGGCATTGAGCAATCTGATTGAAAACGCAGCTAAATACGGCAAAATAGCCCATGTAAATCTGGTTGGTGATTGTCCATGCATAATATTGCAAATAGATGATGAAGGGCCGGGTATTCCCCAGCATCTGCAGGAGGAAATTTTTGAGCCGTTTTTCAGGATTGAAAATTCGCGCAGCCGGGATACGGGGGGAACAGGGCTTGGCATGACGGTTGCCCGCTCAATCATTAAGGCCCATGGAGGAGATATTTCCCTGAAGAACCGCGCGGAGGGGGGCTTGAGAATGGAAATTAAATTGCCGGTGCCCAAAGTGTAAACAGGCAACAACCTCTGGCAAGGTTCGAGCGCGTTCTCCTGTCAGGGATCAACAGGACAATCCTGGCATCGCACTGAATGGAAATCACAGTCTACACAGGCTACCCGTTCACCAAATAAGCTGTTCGCGGCAGTTGAGAAAAGACTTCCGGACCATCATCACGCAGAACAACAATTTCCTCTAAGCGGATGCCAAAACGTCCGGGCAGATATATTCCCGGCTCGATAGAAAACACCATTCCAGATTGCAAAATCGTCTCTGAAGTTGCGGTAATGTAGGGATGCTCATGGATATCAATGCCCATGCCATGGCCGGTGCGGTGAACAAAAAATTCGCCAAACCCTGCATCGCTTATAACATTTCTTGCGGCTGCATCGACTTCACTGGCACGTACTCCAGGCCTTGCCGTTTGCATGGCGGCAACCACCGCTGCCTCAACGATAGCGTGCACCTCCTCATATCCATCAGGCGCTGTACCTATAATGGCCATGCGCGTTATGTCCGAGGGATAGCCGTTTTTCCTGCCCCCTATATCCACAACTACGGCATCGCCATTTTGAATTATCCGCTCACCGGTTTGATGGTGGGGAAAAGCGCCGTTTGGTCCGCCCCCAACAATTCCAAACTCGATTGGCGCGCCTTCAGATGAAAACTGGTTTTTAATTACTTCATATATTTCAATTTCCCTCATTCCAGGTTTTATGGCCTCAAACCCGGCCAGCATGGCACGATCAGCAATCAGAGCATTTTCTTTTAACAGCGCAATTTCATCTTCTCCCTTGAGCATACGAGCCGCGCCCAGAGTATCGAGCGTAAACCGGTGCTTTGTTTTCGGGAGATATTCAAGCAAAAGCAGTGCAAAATCTGCTCGCATGGTTTCATCCAGAACAATGTTTTTTGCTTCATCTGCATTGATGCTCAGCAGTGCATTTTTTAGTGCGGTGTTCGGGCCTTCATCATCACCCCAGATTTGGAATGCAACATCCGTTTTGGTGCGAGAACCTTGCGCATTTATGGATGGTATGAGAAAAACCTCTCCACTCAAAGCAATCAATAATAAGCATGGCCGCTCATCTGCATGGGGATGAAACCCCAAAAGATATTGCATGTGGGCACCGGGACCAACTGCTACCAGATCAGTGTTGGTTTTACGCATGGTATCGCGCAGCTTTTGCAAACGTTGTTTTTGAATTTTATCGTCCATAATTACACTCAATTATTTGAATTTCAGGATGTAAATCCGTAGATTTCTTTGGCGCGGCTTTCACTTATCAGCCCGTTTTTAACATCCTCACGCACCGCATCAGGGTCCCGGCTTTTCGGATCGCCTAGTCCTCCGCCATTGCCTGTTACGACACGGATAATGTCATCTTTGTTGGTAGTAAGGCCGGAAACGAAGGCAAACCGTTCGCTGGAACCATCCGTGCGGATTACTTCCACATAGTTGGAAGAACCCTGCTTCCCGCCATCCAGTGCCCATGCAGGAATTTTTGACCTGGTATATCCGGCCGTGAGGAAACCATTGTCGCTCCTGAGGCGATAATCCATTCTGATGCCGCGCCCGCCGGTAAATTTACCCTCGCCGCCAGGCTCCATATTTAGTTCCATCCGGTCTACAATCAAACCGTTGCGCGCTTCATTAATTTCGGCCGGGCAGTTGTAGGTTTCTCCATGGAAGCCACAAAACATAGCACTGTTTCCATCGCGGGAGGCGCTGGCTCCCCAACCTCCGATTTGCGGCTCAATAATGGTATATTGACGTCCCGTATCCGGATGAGTGCCGCCAACAAACGTGCCGCATACTGAAGCAAAATGGCCCGAGGCAAGTCGTTCCGGCATTGACTGGGCCAGACAACGCCAAATCAGATCATAAACCCTGAGTTCAATTTCATAATAAAACCCGATTGGCGCCGGCTCCTTGGCGTGGAAAACCGACCCCTCCCGAGTGAGCAGGCTTATTGGTCGAAAAGACCCCTCGTTACAAGCGCTATAAGGGTCGGTTATAGATTTGAAAATCATTTGCGCAGCCACCATCACCCCATCGCGCGATGTATTTACCGGCCCGACCACCTGATCGGGATTATCACGTAAATCGACAATAAACTCGTCATCAGTTATGGTGATTTTTACATTGAAAATGGCGCCATCATCTTGTTCTTCAGAAAGTTCAAAGGTTCCTTTGTTCAGTTTAGCCAGCTCGGTGCGCGAGACTTTTTCGCCAAAATCCATAAAAGTAACCATGGCATGTTCAAACGTTGCAACTCCATATTTTCTGGCAAGTTCCTCAAGGCGTTTCACACCAATTCGGGTAGATGAAATTGCCGCCCAGACGTCCCCTTCCAGCACTTCGGGCATGCGCGAATTAACCTTGATAATATCCATCACAGAACGAATTGGCTCACCTTTGGAAATAATTTTGATCGCTGGAAGGCGTAAGCCCTCCTGAAATATTTCAGTTGCCTCTCCACTCAGGGAGCCAGGTGCCATCCCCCCGACATCGGAATTGTGCGCAATGTTTGCCGTCCAGGCAATTATTCGGCCCTCAACAAAAACCGGCATGGCAACAATAATATCATTGAGATGGGTTACACCGCCATAATATGGATCATTGGTGGCAAACACATCACCGGGCTCTATGTCTCCGGGTTGATCGAATTTTTCCAACAACACCTTGATGGCTTTATCCAGTACACCGATAAAAGCGGGAATGCCTGCACCTGATGAGGCCAGATTGCCCCTGGCATCCATAATTCCGGTGCCCATATCCAATACTTCATAAATAATTGAACTCATGGCGGTTTTGCGCATGGCGGCGAACATCTCATCAGCCGCGGCCTGTAAGGAATTCTGGATGATTTCCAGTGTAATCGGGTCGTTTGAAATCTTGCTCATTTTACTTCCCCTATTTGTTCAAAATGATGTGAAGGTTGCCATATCCATCGACCCGGACACTATTTCCGGGGTGGATAAGCGTAGTGGCGCCAGAATCTTCGACAATTGCGGGACCGGTAAACTTCATTCCGCTTTCCAGCAAATCCCCGTTATAAATCTGGCTCAGATGAATGCCTTCAAGGGCAAAGTCCACTTCACGCTCGGATTTTATTGCCGCTGAGCTGGGAGTACCGGTTGGTTTTGTCTCGCTTATTGTCAGTTTACCAACGGTAGCAGACGCAACCAGATGTATCCCGACCATCTCGACGGGTGCGTCAAGGCGGTAGGTATATTCACGCTCGTAGGTATCGTGGAAATTCGCCTCGATTTGAGCGATGCGAGCATCAGTGATAATGCCCTCATCCAGCAAAACTTCGGTTGTGTGTTCCTGATTTTGATAGCGGAATTTTCCAAAGCGTTGAAAATTGATCTTTGAGGCATCCACGCCTTCTTCCTTGAACATTTCAAGAGCCTGCTTTTCAGTTGCAGCAAACACCTTCTCGATTTTATCACCTGACCCTTTTGCCACGTCCGTAAGATGTGTAACAAAATAGTCGCGCCGCAGGTCCGACATCATCATGCCCCAGGCGGAGAATACGGCCGCTGCAGCCGGAACTATTACTTTTTTCACACCAAGTTCCTGAGCTAAAGCAACCGCATGCATTGCTCCACCACCACCAAAGGCAATCATGGTGAAATCGCGGGGATCAAAACCGCGATTCAGGGAAATCAATTTAAGGGCGTTGACCATATTATTATTGGCGATGCGCACAATGCCACGCGCCGCTTCATCTGTATCAACACCGAGTTTTTTTCCTATGGCTTGCAAAGCTCTTTCGGTGGCATCCATATCAGCTATGACTTCCCCCCCGCAAAAATAGTCTTTATTTATGCGGCCCAGCCAAAGGTTTGCATCAGTTGAAGTTGCTTCATTTCCACCTTTGCCGTAGGCGGCGGGACCCGGTATGGCACCGGCAGACTTAGGGCCGACATGCAGTTTTTCAAAATCATCAACCCAGGCGATGGAGCCGCCTCCATTACCGATTTCCACCAGATCAACAACCGGAACCATAATTGGATATCCGGCTGAGGTTTTGTCCCGTTCAATCCAATAATCGGTCATTATCGAGACCTTGCCATTCTCAATCAATGAGCACTTTGCAGTAGTGCCTCCAATATCAAGGGCCAGTATGTTCGCCTCGCCAATAAGTTTGCCCAGCTCTGCCGCCCCCCAAAAACCGGACGCAGGCCCGGATTCTACCATGGTAATTGGGGTTTTTGATACGGCCTCCAAAGATTCCACACCACAATTGGACTGCATGATATAAGGACTTCCCTTGAAGCCTTTGGCTTTTAGCCCCTCATCAAGATGTCGCAGGTAGCGTTCAGCAGCAGGCTGAACATAGGCGGAAAGAACACTTGTGCTTGTGCGTTCATATTCGCGCCATTCACGAGTGATCTGGTGTGAAGATACCACAGAGATTTCCGGCCACAGGCGCTCAATTTCAGCCAGAGTTTCCTGTTCGTGGACAGGGTTGGCGTAAGAATGCAAAAAGCAGATTGCCACAGCCTCCACTGCCTCATCCCGAAACCCGTCCAAAATTGCACCAAGGCCCGAAAGATCCAACGCATGCATTTCCTCACCCTTGTAGGACATGCGACCGGGGAGTTCTTTTCGTAAATACCGAGGCACAAAGGGTTTTGGTTTTTCATAATGCAGGTTGAAAAAATCCGGCCGATTGCCACGAGCGATTTCAAGAATGTCGCGAAACCCTTCGGTGGTAATCAACCCGACTTTTGCGCCCTTGCGCTCGGTTAGGGAATTAATCACCACGGTTGTTCCATGGGCCAAAAAATCTATTTCTGCGGGATCAAGATTTGCCTTTGCCAGAACGTTGAGTACACCCTGCTCGAAATTTGGCGGTGTTGTATCGGTTTTTGCCGTAAAAACACGTTGTTGTCCGGTTTCCAAATCCGTTTCAAAACAAACCAGATCGGTGAATGTACCGCCAACATCTGTTGCTACACGTGTTGATTTATTGGCCATTATTATCTCCTTGAGATAGGATTGAATTGTTTAAAAGGAAGATAGCGGCGCCAGGGAGCTTAAGCTGAGAAGAGGACGAAATCTGCTGTGCGCAATAATGCCCGGCTTCATGCAGACAGTTTATTGTCCCCAGAACCTCCCCCTGAACCGTAACTGGTATGTTCATGGTGGATTCACAGCCCAAAGACCTGATCAAATCATAATCAGCAAACACCTCAGCTATTTCTGAAATTGTATTGGCGACAAAAACTTCATGGCGCCCCAAGACCTGCTGCGTCCAGGCATCATCGATTATCGGTTTGGTACCCTGTAGCGGATAGGCATCAGGCATATTGGAAAAAATCCGGCGCGCCTGCTTTCTAAGCGGGTCAATCATTGTCAAAGTAAACAATTTTGCACCAACAATGTCGTGGGCAAGCCGATAAAGCGCATCAAAACTATTCAAAGGCTGATTGCTCTTCACACTGAGTGCTTCGGTAAATTCTTCAATTCTCAAGTTCATTATGTTGCCTCTTTGGCTAAGAATTCACAAAAAAAATCTTCGTCGGTTACAACTGGCACAGGGTCAATCAGGTTTTTGACCCAGGGATGTTGAGGAGCAAAAAAGATGATCCGTTTAGTGTTTAGTCTTTGATCAGAATTTATTCCGGCTCCTTTAATGACCTAGAACTTCTGTGGATCGGATCCGGCTCCGCCCCATCCTCCCCAAACACATCCATGGTTCCCACCCACAGGAATGTTGTGGTTTCATCCGTATGATTCCAACTGGAGTGCGTCGTTGTGGAGGGGAAATGAATTGAATCTCCTGCTTTCAAAATAGTATGAATTCCCCCGATTTCAGCAGTCAGCATCCCGCTTAAAACAAACAACATCTCTTCACCGTCATGACTGATGGACTCCCCCTTGTGGCCAGGTGGTTCATGAACCAGGACACTACGCAGGACATTCCCAGAAAAATTTGATGAAAGCCGCTCATAGGACATTGAATTGTCCCCGACCGCATAGGCCCTGCGCTCATCCTGCCGGGTTATTGATTTGTCGCCTTTGGGCTGAGACAAAAATTCACTTACATGCATTTCCAAAACTTGAGATACAGACACAAGCGATGAGAGAGAGGGCGCAGTGAGATCGCGCTCAATCTGTGAAATAAACCCAACCGTTAATCCCGCCCGATTGGCGACAGTTTGCAATGTCAGACCAAGTTCACGACGGCGTGCGCGCAATTTTTTACCAAGGGTATCTTCTTGAGTTTCATTTTTTTTCGGAACAGAATTTTGCAAGTGACACCCCTCTTTTTAGTATTACTAAAAAAGAACTTGCATCATTATGTCAAGTTTTTTACAAATACTAAAATATTTATGGGTTTCTATGGCAAGGGTTATTCTAAATGTTCAGGCATCAAATCCGGTGAGAGCTGCAATTTACAACCCTTCATCATTTGGCGCTCACCACCACTTTTGTTGCAATGTAAGCAGTTGAAGAAGGGGATTCAGGAACAGAAAAACCCATTGCTTTGCGGATATTTACATTGAAAGCGCAAATTGGGAACAAACTCAATTTTGGAAAAACCACATAAATTGTACTAGACTGGAAAATACCTACCAAGATTTATGACTATCAACTCAAGCTTGCTCATGCACGCCAATCCAGGGAAAGGTCACTAAATTGAACTATCCGTATGGCATTGGCGACAAGAAAAACCTGCTCAGCAAAGACGGTACCCCACCCGTATTTTCCTTCAGAGAAGCACTCGCATCACCAGTGAGTGCTTATGTTGGCGTTCAACATATCGTTGATGAAAATCTGGATATTCAGCTGACAAAAATACTGCTCGATCACAAACAAAGCAGGCATCAGCAGGCAATCAAACGATATGAAAACCTGATCACAACGCTGGGGTTTGATAAGGACAAAGCAATAATTGATCAGTCGGATCATCTTGATGAAAATCAAGCCAGTCTGCTTATTTTTGAACTGCTTTTTATGCTGAAATCCGACGCAAACCCAAGTGAAAAGCAACTCTGGAAATACATCGATTCTGTTGGCTTTTTTAACCCGGACGATGTCATTTGCCAGGGAGGAATATATAATCTTTTATTGGTTTTATTCTTGCGCCGTAACAATATAGGCGCAGCATTTGAAATGGCAAAACTTGCGCTCAATGCTTATCAGCGTTGCGAAAGCAACTACCTTCAGCTGTTCGTTCATTTGCATATGGCGTTTATTCATGTTTATGCCGGGAGATTAAATGAGGCAAAGCACGCGCTCGACAATGCTCATAACCACCTGATTAAATGTGGTACGCCGGTTTGTGAAAATGCCATGATCGAAATCACACGCCATTGGGTTATTGCCGAGGCCAGCAGCGTTTTTCCTGATCCGGATCAGCTTGCGCCGCTGGGTGAGGAGATAATTTCTGGCGAATTCTGGCCAGAGACATTTCTTGTTCTTGTGGCATTGCAATTTCGTGCCGCAATTCGCCAGGGAGATGTGAATGTACTGGAACAGCATAGTGGCTATGAAGCAATGCTGCGGGCTCGCGGACTGGTACAATTATTACCCGCAATGCAATTGTTACGTCAGGAGTTTTTGCTTGAAGAAAAAAACCCCTCAGCAAACAAACCAGGTAACCTGCCAGAACGCCAGGTTGTGCTGTTGCTGCCAACCACGAACACCTGGCAGCTAAATGTGGGAGAAAGCCCTGTGCAAACTCCTACACTTTGTCGTATTCGCGCATTGGATGACATGTATCAGGCCAAGCAATGGCACAATCGTGGCCGGTTTGATATCGTTATGAAGCATTTCATGCGTGCAGTTAAAGCAATTGAGGACCAGGGGTGGTTATTCCTGTTAGAAAGCGAGCATGAATTTATCTCAAACATCTGCAAAGAATGCAAGCAGCGCAAGCGTTATGTTCACTTTGCCAGACGGTTGCAAAATACCATGCTGACCAGACAGACGCCACAGAATAAAGACCTCAACAACGGAGCAATATTGGGGTTTACTGTTTCAGAGGTTGGAGTACTGAGCCGTTTATCTGAAGCAACAAGCAACAAGGCCATCGCGCTGGATCTTGGTGTATCAGAATCAACCATCAAATATCACCTGAAAAACATCTACAGAAAACTATCCGTACATAGTCGCCGAGATGCCATCAGAGTTGCATTGACCAAAGGGTTGATTGCTGCGGGTTCTAGGGTCATGACCTAGATCGGTTTATAATCAAAATCCAGCTTGAAATAACGCGGCCCGACCATTTCCAGTGCTTCTTGGCTCTGCCATATAGGATCACAAGGCAAGCCAAGCACGTTTACCGGCAAACCATATTTGACCAGTTCTGTTGTAACGGCATTGCCTGTAAATACATCCATCAAAGTAATCAAATCAGGCGTTGTCGCCAAAACAGCATCACCTTCCTGGGCGATGAGGAATTCGTTTTGGAATGAAAGAACAATCTCTCGACCTGTAAAAACACCAAGCCCCTCAAGTTTAACTGTGCCGCGAGCAAATCCACCCTCGCTAACTCGTTCAACGTCACGAACCCGCCCCTGAAACAAGTGCACTCCATTAAACTCCTCAACCAGGGCCGCGCATGCACCGCCCCCTTTTTCAGCCATTATCTGGCCAATCCTGTGGGCTTTTGTCAGACTGCCGCGAATAAGATAGTCGCGGCACTGACCAGCGGTCACCGGATAAAGAGAGACCATGGCCGCCCCGCCCATTTCAATAGTCAGAGCGCGAGCAAGTTTTTCGGTCCATCCATTATTTACGGTGTCAAAAGTCGCCCCGTTTCCCTTTTCATCCATCATTGCCATTGGGGTGGCCATCATGCCGCCCAGCGTAAAACTCACCATCTGAAGCTCTGGGAAAGCGCGCCCCATTGCATCTCCATCCACTATCGGCAGCTGCATTTTAGCAGCCGCTATAAAAGGTATGGTTGAATTTAGCCCACCTGCTTCAATACAAAGAATTGCGGCAACTTTTTTTCCCATGAACCTCTCCATCATGGACAATAGTTTTGGGATTTCTTCGCCGCTTGGGAATTTCTCCAACATAACTGTCGGCGCGCCCATCATTGCAATCGGCATAATTAAAGCATCGTCAGGAAGCTCTTCAATGCCAATTACCGGCACCGACTTTTGTGTCCCCAATACCTGTTGGGCCATAAGACGACCAACATAGGGGTCTCCACCGCCACCCGATCCCAATATTGCGCCCCCGTCAGCAATAAACTTCAGCTCCTGATATCCAACGCTTTTGACTTGAGGATTACTCATTTGACGGCCTCCATTTTCAGGTCACCAACCACGGTGACATTAATTGCAAGATTATTGCCGGGAAGGTAGGATAAAGGTACGTCAGACATGGAGAGTACGCTAAGACTTGCCGCATCAGCACCGCGCAAAATCGCAACATCATTGGCTTCTTTTGTCACCTGCGAAATGGCCTCTTCCCGATCAAGTTCATCACCAAGCGTGACAATTTTGCTAACCTCACCGGAAACCTGAGCAATGGCTGCACCAACAGCGTTTGCCAAATCATGGTGTGGCGGCCGAACCACCTTCAAACCGTCAACATGTTCTCCCATCAAAACGCTTCCCCCTCCTACAGAAATTACAGGCATCTGCTCATCGCTGGTGCGCGAACGGGCAACTGCATCACTGATCATTTGATCCAGCAGTGATTTCAGTTGATTGGCGTTCTTAAATTCAGGAGCCGGATGCGTGCCCATCTCAGCGCGTCCAATTGCTACAGCAAGGTCACTCGCAGTCAGAATGTTGCCGCCAAAAATCTTTGCCTCGCGCAATAATTCATGGCCAACAGATGAAGGGCCGATGGCCTGTGGGTGATCTTCATTAATTTTTGATCCCCCCCCAAGCCCGATACTGATAACATCCGGCATGGAAAAATTTGTGCGTACGTCCGCTACGGTAACTGAGGTTCCGGCCAGTCGGGGAAAACCGTTTCGCACCTCGCCCACATCGGTTGTTGTACCGCCAATATCAACCACAAGAGCATGCTTAACCCCAGAAAGATAAGCGGCCCCGCGCATGGAATTTGTCGGGCCACAGGCAAATGTCAACACCGGCAAACGAAGCACTTCCTCCGTATCAATCAATGTTCCATCATTGCGGGTAAAAAATAGCGGGCAGTTAAATCCAACACCATTTTGAAGTTTTCTAAAGGCCTCAATCACCTCAGTTGCCAGGGGCTTCAGGGACGCATTTATAATTGCTGCATTCTCCCGCTCTAAAAGCCCCATCCGGCCAATATCGCAGCTTAGCGATATTTCAAGTTGGGGACGCTTCTCATTTAAGATTTTTTTGGCTGTCTGCTCCATTTCGTCTCGAATGGTGGCGAAAACCGAACTAATTGCAATTTGCGTACAGCCATCTTCTATGAGGTCGTCGGCAGCTTTCAGCAGTTGTTCCTTATCCAATGGGGCAATTTCGCTGCCGTCCATTTCATATCCGCCATCGATCAGACGAAACGATCCACCAATTGCCTCAACTAGATCGGATGGCCAGTCCGCGAAGGGAAAAAGCGCACTTCCCGATGGCAGGCACAAGCGTATCAGGCCGCTTTTTGCCAGCCGTTTACGCTCAACAAGAGCGTTCACAAAATGGGTTGTGCCAATCATTACCGCATCAACCTCAGCGGCGTTTGTGGATGCCTTTTTCAAGGCATTGCGCACAGCAATCTCAACACCAGAAAAAACATCAGGGGTTGTTGGACTTTTCACGCCACCCAGAAACTCGTCGTTTCGCATGACGACTGCGTCTGTGTTGGTGCCGCCAACATCTATGCCCACTCTTATCATAATTCTTATCTTTCCTTGTGGTTAAACTGCGTTTGTCAGCTTTATCCAGAGCAACACTATCCAGAACGTCGCTGTGTCCAGGCATCAACGCTCACAGCGATCAGGATCACTATGCCCTCAATTATCCTTTGCCAAATCGGATCAATCTGATTGAGATTGAACCCGTTAGTCATGAAGGCTAAAAAGAATGCCGCCGTGACGGTTCGCCAAATGGCCCCTTTCCCCCCCGCTATGGATGTGCCACCCACAATAACGGCAGTTAAAACCGCAAATACAAAACTGAAATCGTCGGATGGTTGTGCAGAAATTGAACGTGAGGAATTTATTACTCCAGCAAGTGCGGCAGCGGCACCCAGCATCACAAAGGTCAAAGCCTGAACACGATCAACATTGACGCCAGCCAGGCGCGCAGCTTCCCGGTTGCCCCCGGTTGCATAGACGTTTCTGCCAAACCGGGTTCGGGACAACAAGACCCAGGCGATAATTACAACTACAAGGGCAATCCATGTTGCACTGGTAATTCCAAAATATCTGGTTCGGGCTATCATCTGATATATTTCGCCATCAGGGCGCATTAGTGATCGATCACTTATCAAAAAGCCGGCACCAAAAAACATGAATGATGTGGCAAGGGTGGCAATAAAAGAGTTCACCTTGATACGTGTCACAATTACACCGTTAAACGCCCCCATTGACAATCCAATCACAACGGCTGCAATCACCGCAAACAATGCACTGCCGGTACTGTTTTCCACTGTCAGGGCAAAAAGAGGTGCCGCCACAAAAATCGAGGAAACCGAAACGTCAAAATTGCCGGCAATAATGGCAATGGTCATAAATGAAGCTGCTATCAGTATGGTTGATTGCTGATCTAAAAGATTGCGCATATTGCGCGGGGTCGCAAAACCTTCGGTGGTAATTGCAAGCACCAAAAACAACGTTATCGTAATCACCACAATGCCGTAGTTACGCAAAAACTGTAGAAAGCTATTCACTCTTAAACTCCGCTGAACGCTGCGTTTATCACAGCTTCTTTTGTCAGTTGGCTGCCACTCAAATCAGCCACAATCCGTCCACGGGCCATAACCAGTGATCTGTGGCACATCCCCAATATTTCCTCTATTTCAGATGAAATCAGCAATACAGCTTCCCCCTCAGAGGCCATTTTTGCGATAAGATTATAAATGCCGCGCTTGGCTCCAATATCAACTCCGCGCGTTGGCTCGTCTGCAATTAGCAGTTTGGGAGAACCCAGGGCGGCTCGTGCAAACAGAAGCTTTTGCTGATTTCCTCCAGAAAGAGAATCGATATCCTTATGAAGTCCTGCATGCTTAACCAGTGCACCAGAACAGCTCTCATCAACCGCCCTTTTTTCATGGGTTTTGTTCAGACCGATCCAGCTGGAAAACCTTGACAGGTAAGGTAGTGATGTATTTTCCAATATCGAGCGGCCAAGTATAAGCCCCTGTGTGCGCCTCGCCTCTGGGATTAGCGCCATACCGGATTTAATCGAGTTGGCAATACCGGCAAGGCCTATATCTTCACCACAAAATTCTATTTTTCCTTTGTCGGGCATTGTGCTGCCATAAATGGCGTGGGCCAGTTCGCTGCGCCCCGCGCCAACCAAACCGGCAATGCCGACAATTTCTCCCCGACCTATATCAAAGCTAATGTCATCAAATTCATTTTTTTTGCACAAAGCACTGACTTTTAATATCGGCTTACCCGGTTTTTCAGGTTTGGATATCGGGGGGAACTGGTGCTGCAAATCCCTTCCGGTCATCCCCATAATCAGGCCTTCGCGGGTTTCTTCTTTTGCGGGACCGGTGCGCACGTGTTCTCCGTTACGCAAAACCGTTATTGTGTCCGAGATATTTAGGATCTCTTCAAGAAAATGCGACACATAGACCACAGCTTTTCCGCTGTCAGCCAACGACCTGACAAGGCTTAAAAGCTGTTCTGCCTCATGAGTTGCAAGTCTTGCGGTGGGTTCATCAAAAACAATCAACCTTGCATCTCTGCCAAGTGCTCGCAGAATTTCAACTTTTTGCTGCTCGGCGACCGATAGGGCACCCACCATAATATCCGGATCAAGCGACATATCAAATTGACGCATGACATCAAGTACTTGTTGTTTTGTTTTTTTGAAATTTACAAAAGGGCCGTTGGTTGCTTCTCTGCCCAGGGCAATATTATCAATTACCGAGCGATCTGGCAGCAATGAAAGTTCTTGAGCAATGCCAACAAAACCCAGCTTACCACCATCTGCTGGTGAATTAATTGAAACAAGTTTTCCATCGACCTTTATCTGGCCTTGGCTGGGCTGATGCACACCAAGCAAAATCCTGCCTAATGTGGATTTTCCCGCCCCGTTTTCACCCACCAGCGCATGGACTTTTCCGGCGTGAAAATCCACGTCGATATCAAGCAGAGCCTGGGTAGCGTCGAAGCGTTTGCTAACCCTCGTAAGGGTTAGCACCGGTGCAATTGCTTGCACGTTTTGTTTCACTTATCCGCCCCATTGCGCAGTGAACTGTTCGACATTTTCTGCGGTAATCAAACCACCTCCCGGTACGGAAAGCAGCGGGTCAATTCCACCCTGCTGATTATCATTTTCAAGCGCGTCCAGCATGGCTTCCATTGCCAAACGTCCCTCATCAGCAGGAGCACCAAAAACGCCGCCATACCATGAGCCATCCGCAATACCTGCAATCGCCGCTTCTGAACCGCCAAGGCCGATTAGTTTGACCTGACCGGCCATCCCCTCATCCGCCAGAACAATCGCTGCCCCTTGCATAGACTGGTCAGCACCAACCATCACATCAAAGCTGTCATTTATCTGCAAAATATCCTGTGTGGCTGCAATTCCGCCATCCGGGCCGAGGTATTTACCCTCACCTTCAGCAACTACCGATATTGAAGCATAGTCGGCAATCGTATCGTCAAAGCCCATGCGGATAGCATCATCAAGGGGAATGCCCTTAATTCCGTAAATAAACACAACTTCACAAGGGTTAATACCTTCACACGCCCTGATAGTCAGCTCGCCAAAGCGCACGCCTGAGCGATAAGGGGCGGCCAGTACAGACGCAGCGACACCTTCAATCTGCGGATCAGATGTCTTGAGATCAGTGCCAACAACCTGATTTAGTATCACCACCTCAATACCCTCACTGATTGCCAGTTCCACATCGGGAATAGCGCCGGGGCCGTTAATGGAGACAAGGATTATCCCGTCATATTTTCCAGAAGCAATAACATCCTGAAGCTGGGATGTTTGTTTCCCGGGATCAAACTGAGCATCAAATTCGGTAATTTTAATATTATTGCCGTCAGCAACTTTTTGCATCTCAACCAGAGATACACTCAGCCAGGTGTTAGCGGAACTTGCGGACAGATAGGCAACTTCGTATCCCTCTTGCGCCACCGCCGCAACACTGGTTGCAGCAAGCATCCCGGTAGCAAGCGTTAAACAAGACAATTTGCGAAAATTGCGCGAAACCTTTTTTAGAATTTTCATTGTTTCCTCCCATTTTGAGATATTACTATGCAATGGCGGGGAAGCCTGATGTGACACCATCAGTGTGGGAGGGGGAGTTTATTCGGGTAGGATGCAAGCAAAAATACAGGTAATTAGAGTAGGAAAACTTATAAAGCATTGAAATTAATAAATAATTTTTTTGTTATTTGAGTTGATTTTACCAACCAGGGTTTAAATTTCTACGCTTCCAAGCTATTCAACCAACAATCTATATCCAAGTATAATAGCGCATCGCGCTAAGGCCTCATAATAACAACTTGTCGAGTGCTCTAGGGTCAGGGCCGAGGGAGTGCTTTTTTTGGAAACGCTTTCTGGGCATGGCCAATTTGTTTTTCGCGTGGTGTACAGGTGCAACTAAATCCAGATTTCAAAACTCTCGCGAATCCATAAAACTCAACCTTTGAGACCACAAAGAAACTTGGCGCATGAGAAAAAAATTTTGAGCGCACCAGCGAGCCGTGACCAGTATCGCGACCTTTTTGGAGGTGTGAGCGAAGCGAATTACCACAAAATCGAAAAATGGCGCGCCCCATCGGACAAAGTCCGGACTTATTGAAAGACCGAGTACCGCGTTCGAACGAAGTGAGAATGGCGCGCTCGGGAAGATTCGAACTCCCGACCCCTAGATTCGTAGTCTAGTGCTCTATCCAGCTGAGCTACGAGCGCGCATGCCAGCCAATGATGGCTGAAGCGGCGCAATCCTTATACCGCCAAAACCAAGGACGCAAGTGCGAGCGCCGTTATTGGCCAGTAAAATTGCCAATTTTATCAATCTTTCTTCAAAACCAGTGGCAATCAGTTCAAACGATCTACAATGGGAAGTTTAATATCAAATCTGGCTCCGGTTTCCTGCTCCACATAATTCAACGTGCCGCCGTGGGCCTGAGTTAATTCTTTGGCGATAGCCAGGCCAAGTCCGGTGCCCCCGGCCCGTGCAGAACCCTTGAAGGCGACAAACAGATTTTCCAGTGCCCTTGGGGGCAGTCCGGGCCCGTTGTCAGATACCACAATGGTAAAAAAACCATCCGCCTGTTCATAATCAAGGCAGATCATTTTACCAGGGGCTTCCACAGTTGCAGTCTCTCCAACAGATGGGGTTTCCAAAGCCTGACGGGCATTTTTCATCAGGTTCAGCAAAACCCGCGCCAACTGATCCGGATCAACAAAAATGGAAACCCCGTCAGGTACAGAATTTTTAATTTCAATTTCAGGGTGTTCGGCAAGCCCTGCATCAAAGGCTGCCTCATCAATCAATGCATGCAAATCCACCAGTTGCGGGGTCGGTGGCGCAGCGCTCTGGCGGCCATAATCAATCACCGACTGGGCAAACCCGATGGCCCTGTCCAAAGTATTTACAAGTCGGGGGGCAAGCCTTTGCACTTGAGGATCCTCAACACTTGCCACCTGATCTGACAATAATTGAGCAGAAGCCAAAGTGTTGCGCAAATCGTGATTGATTTTGGCGACCGCCATCCCCAAGTCCGCCAGATGACGCCTTTGACGCAGCATGGAAAAAATATCTGCCTCCATGGCTGCCAATTCACGTTCGGCCACGCCCAGCTCGTCTTTTCTGTTCGAGATGGAAATTATCAGAGAGCCATTTTCAGGGGCCTTGCGAAAGGAGATCATATTATTGGTAATTCTTTGAATTGGTCGAATAAGCAATCGGTTCAAAAACACAAAAATCGCCGCAGCGGTGGAAATGGCAATAAAAAATGACAAAAAGGTCACATTGCGGGCATAGATAAGCAATGCATCGCGCAACGGGGCCTCAGGCATTAAAATTTCAATGCGATTACCCCCGGTTTCAGGTGTCGCCCCGACAATGCGCAAAGTACGCTCACCACCAAAAATCAAAGTATCAAGTCCACCAGCGACCAAGGTAAGGGGGTCACGCGCCCTTGTATCCACCGTTAAAACAGAACTGGGCATGGGGGCTGAGGAGGTTTGCAAAAGCTGACTTTGCCCATCCCGACGAAAGACGATGGCTATTGCCCCCGCAGTCTGCAACAAACGATCGGCAAGTTCTGGAGAAAGCTCCATATCATCGGCAACCGCATCCAATACCCGAACCGCCACCGCGCCAACACGAATTCTATCGTCCAGCCAATTGGCGCGAAAGTTTGCCAGCGAGGGGAGAAAAATAACCACCTCAACGGCAAGGATTACAAATATAATCATCCCGATGAGTTTTGTGGACAGGCTGGGGCCAATTGCTTTCGCCCTGGGCTGATCGCTCATGATCGCCCCGCGCAAATGTCAGCTATGCCAAGGGGTAGCAATCCCATTTATCAGCTCCGCCAGATTCTCAATGCAAACTACGTTGAGAGATCAAGAAGCGCAAGCACCAGAACCACATCCGATTTTATATCACCAAAACCTGTGCGATCAGGGAAGCAATTTATTAAAACGGCGCAGGCGAGATAACCAGGGATTATCAAGTTTGTCAGAATAAAAGGCCACCCCAAGCCTTTTGACGATTTCAGTTATGGTTGGGTAGGGAGCAACAAATTTAGTCAGGGATGAAACTTTCATTTTATTGGCGATGGCATAGGAGAAAAACGAAACCAGTTCTCCTGCGTTGGCCCCAACGATACCTGCCCCCAAAATATTGCCTTTTTTATCAGTAATCAGTTTTGCCAGCCCTTCGGTGCGCTTTTCAGCTATGGCCCTGTCATTCTGGGCAAAGGTCGCCCTAAGGACTTTGATATTTTTCCCATATTTTTTTGTAGCCTGAATTTCATTCAAACCAACCTGGGCAATCTCCGGGTCTGTATAGGTTGACCATGGGATTATTGAAGTATTTTGACGCACCGGCAAACCGAAAAGTGCATTTCTGACCACAAGACCGGCCTGATATCCCGCCATATGGGTAAATTGCAGTCCCCCCGTCACATCTCCGATCGCATAAATACGCGAATTGGTGGTTTTCATTGAGGGTTTTACCCGAATGGCGCGATTTTTAAGTTTAACGCCAGCTTCTTCAAGCCCAAGATTTTCTACATTCGGTTTACGCCCGGCAGCCACGAGCAAATGGGAGCCGACAAGAATTTCTTTGCTCTTGTCATCGGAATCTGCTTCTGCATCTCCGCCATCTGCATCACGAATAATAGAAACGGCTATGTTCTGGCCTTTTTTCTCGACCTTTTCGATTTTTGTGCGGGCGAAAATATTCACCCCTTCAGCGGCAATTTTTCGCAATGCAATTGCTGTGAGTTCCGGGTCATCTTTTCCCAAAGGATCAAACATTTCAACAACCGAAACTTCGCAACCCAGACGGGAATGGGCCTGGGCCAGTTCCATGCCAATGGGACCACCACCAATTATTATCAAATGGGCGGGTTTGCGCGAAAGTTCAAATATGTTTTCGTTGGGTAGGTATGGCACCCCATCCAGCCCATCAACAGGGGGAACTGCAGCGCTTGAGCCAGTTGCAATCACAAAACGGCGGGCTTTAATCTGATAGCCTTCCACTTCCACAGTGCGTTTATCAATAAATTTTGCATGGCCCTGAATTACTTTTGCTCCAAGCCCTTCAAAGCGCTCTACAGAATCATGGGGGGCGATGGTGTTTATCACATTTTTGACGTGCTCGTTCACGCGGCCAAAATTCACCTTTAACTCAACCGCACTAACCCCAAATCCTGAAGCATGCTGAATTGTATGGGCCCGCTTGGCGGCGGCAATCAGTGCTTTGGAGGGGACACAGCCGGTATTTAGACAATCTCCACCCATTTTATCGCGCTCAATCAGCACCACCGACGCTCCCAGCGCCCGGGCTGCTGCCGCCACTGTCAATCCACCGGAACCGGCACCAATTACGCAAATGTCAGGCTGCAAAATCTCAGACATATTATTTCCTTAAAGCCCAATATTTTTCAGGCGGCTTTCGCTTTTCTAAAGTGTTTTAGAGCAACAGGCATTAACGATACAAACGCCAGAAGGGAAAATGCAATGAGCATTTCGGTAGTTATAATATCTGAGGCTGAAAATGGCTGCCCGCAGGGAGCCACCTGTTCGGAACAGGCAATGGCGCGCTCAGAAATTATCGAACGCAACCCCTCCCCGGCAAACGAATAGGCAATTGTACCCGGAATAATTCCAAAAGCTGTTGTCCAGAAAAACACCGAGAACCGTACTCCAAGAATAGCCGGCACCACATTGACCATTATAAAGGGGAACACCGGCGCAAGGCGCAAAAACAGCATGTAACTAACCGCATTGTTGCAAAAACCCCGGGCCATAACGTTTAGTCTTTCACCTGCCCTTTCGCGGAAAAAATCCACAAAAAGCGAACGTGCTGCAAAAAACAACACCGAGGCCCCAAGGGTCGCGCCGACAACAACAATCGCGGCGCCGGTTGCCCAGCCAAATATCATACCGATTGCAACCGTTAACAACCATGCGGCAGGAAATGAAGCGGCGGTTGCAACAAGATATATAGCGCAGGTCACCAGCACCGACAGCCAGAAATTAGCCTCGATAAAAACCCTTATGCCCGCATATTGCAAGGCCAACTCATCCAATGAGAGACGCTGATAAAGCCCCGAGGCAAAAAACGCCACTATAGCTGCACCCAACAACGCTACGGGAAGAAAGCGCCGCAACGCCGATTGGGGCGTTTTTGGGGAAGATGTTTTTTGCTGGTCTGTTGCTGAATTTTGCATGGTTTATCTTTTTTGATTTGTTTTCATATACGGGCAATAGTAATAAGAAACTTCAAAAAAAATCTGGCCGGTAACCTTTGCACTCAAATAACCGAACATCGTGTAAGCTAGAGTTTTCCGATAAAATTTCTCATTAAACTTACATATAGAAGTTAAAAACAAAATGCTTGGCCTATCACCCACGTGTGAGCAGGAGTGATCGGAACATGGTTAAGCGTGATCACAAAAGCGAAATAGTGCTTACCAATTCCCGATGATATGTTGACTTGAGTAGCAGTTCTTTTTATAGATCGCCACGCGATATCACAGGCATCGGTTTTCCTATGCTTTGTGGTTCAGATTTATTCTAGAAAAAGACTTAAGAGGAACCGCTTAAAATGCGGTTGTGGTTTTTATGAAACGTACTTTTCAGCCAAGCCGCCTTGTGCGCACCCGACGTCATGGTTTTCGTTCCCGCATGGCAACAAAAAACGGTCGTAAGATTTTAAATGCGCGGCGCGCGCGCGGTCGCAAACGGCTTTCAGCATAGTTTGAAGAATTTGCTGGGTAGTTTGAAGATCTGGCTGGTAAATACCAACCGATAAGATCTGGCTTAAAACTGGTCAGCGGGAAATTCAAAGATGCGCCACTTACAAAAACGATCGCAATTCTTAAACGCTGCTCGCGGAACTCAAATCCCCGGGCGGTTTTTTGTTTTGCAAAAAGCCAAAGCACAATTTGAAGATTGTGGAATTGGCTTTACGGTCACCAAGCGTATGGGTAATTCACCAGAGCGCAACCGCATTAAAAGGCGGCTGCGAGCGGCAGTTCTGGCTTGCAGACCAGGATTTGTTGCTGAACATGATTATGTGTTAATTGGCAGGCGCAAAATATTGGGTGCCAAATTTTCAACTCTGGTCAATAACCTTGAAAACGCATTAAGACAAGTGCACTCAAATAAAGCAGCGGGATAAAACAAGCTATAATGACATCCGAAACGCGCAATATGATCGCCGCCGTCGTCCTTTCACTATTTGTGGTTGTGGGCTGGCAGTATTTTATCGTTACCCCCCAGGTTGAACGTGCAGCTGTGCAGGCGGAAATTGCCGCTCAACAATCAACCGATGAAGGGGCCGTTGATCTTGCAACACCAACCGCTACCGTTGGCGAAGTTGCCAGCACCACGCCGGTAGCGGAGCAAAGCACTTTTGCCACCCGCCAGGAAGCAATTGCCAGCACGGAACGGGTGAGGATTGAAACAGAATCTCTAACCGGTTCCATCAATCTTGCTGGCGGACGGATCGACGATCTTTCCTTAAAAAACTATCGCGAAACTGTGGATGGTGACAGCCCGATCATTACCCTTTTGACACCAGCCAGTGCTGCTGGCAGCTTTTTTGTTGAGCAGGGATGGGTGGTAGCCTCCGGGGGAAGCACCAAGGTTCCCAATGGAGATACCGTTTGGAGCGCCGGGGCAAACAGGACTTTAACGGCCACAAATCCGATAGTTTTAACCTATGATAATGGCGAAGGCGTTGTATTTACCCGCTCCATTGAAATTGACGACAAATATCTTTTTTCCATCACTCAGACCGTAACCAACAATTCCAACGGTGACATTGCACTATTCCCCTACGCCCGTGTTGCGCGGTATGAAACTCCCGATGTTGCAGGATTTTTTATTCTCCATGAAGGACCGATTGGGGTTCTTGGGGAAAATAATCTGGTCGAAAAATCCTATGGCGATCTGCGCGATGATCGTCAGATAGATTATGAAGCCAATGGCGGCTGGCTTGGATTTACCGATAAATATTGGGCGGCGGCAGTTATTCCAGAACCTGGAACACCGGTCAACGCTCGCTTTTCGTGGAACAAACCGGCCGAAAATGACATTTACCAGACCAGTTTTGTGGTAAGATCGCCCACGGTCGTGGCCGCAAATGGCACAGCAGATAATAAAAGCTATGTTTTTGCAGGCGCCAAAGTTGAAGCCGATATCTATAAATATGAGAATGAGCTGGGAATTGATCGCTTTGAATTAATGATCGACTGGGGATGGTTTAACTTCATCACCCGGCCCATGTTCCTTGTGATCCGCTGGCTTTTTGAATTAACGGGCAATTTTGGCGTCGCCATTTTGCTGGTGACGGTTATGGTAAAGGCAATATTTTTCCCGCTGGCCAACAAATCTTATGCGTCCATGGCGGCGATGAGGAAAGTGCAGCCTGAAATTAAAGCCCTGCAGGAAAAGTTTGGCGAAGACAGGCAAGGAATGCAAAAAGCGCAGATGGAATTGTTCAAGCGCGAAAAAATCAATCCGGTTGCCGGGTGCTGGCCGATGCTGATCCAAATTCCAGTGTTTTTCTCCCTATATAAGGTTTTATTTGTAACCATTGAAATGCGTCAGGCTCCGTTCTTTGGATGGATACAGGATCTGGCGGCAAGGGACCCCACCAACATATTCAACCTGTTGGGACTGTTGCCGTATGATCCGACTGCGATACCGCTAATTGGCACATTTTTGGCCATTGGCATCTGGCCCCTTATCATGGGCATTACCATGTGGGTGCAGATGCAGCTCAATCCTCCGCCAACCGATCCGACCCAGAAGATGATTTTTGGCCTGATGCCAATAATCTTTACCTTTATGCTGGGGACATTCCCTGCCGGATTGGTTATCTATTGGGCTTGGAACAACTTTTTGGGTGTCATTCAGCAATATTACATTATGCGCCGTCATGGAGTTGATGTTAATCTGCTGGAAAATATCACCAATATTTTCAAACGGAAAAAAGCTGACGGTGACAAACCCGCCAGCTAAGACCAAGGCCCCGGGGTATTGACCCTGGGGGCAGTACCCTGATCAGGAATTTCAAAAAGTGGCGCAAGATAACCGCTCTAACAATACCGAAGCGTCTGAAAATAGCGCTGAAAGAGATGAAGCCGGGCGTATATTATTCGCCCGGCCTTTTCAGTTTATCAAGGGTTGTGTCAGAGTTAGCGACCTTCCCGCCCCCGACCGGGTTGAAGTGGCGTTTGCCGGGCGCTCCAATGTGGGCAAGTCCTCTTTGATTAATGCCCTGACCGGACGTAAAAATCTGGCTCGCACCTCCAATACTCCGGGACGAACTCAGGAATTAAACATTTTTGAAGCCGATCTGGCTCCGGTTCGCATCGTCGACATGCCCGGATTTGGTTTTGCACGAGCTCCAAAACCTGCCGTGGAGGCATGGAACAAGCTGATCCACTCTTACTTGAGGGGCCGGGCTAATCTGCGCCGGGTATATTTGCTTATTGATGCTCGCCACGGGCCAAAAGCCAATGATTTGAGCGTGATGAACGAGCTGGATACGGATGCGGTCAGCTATCAGATAATTCTGACCAAAATCGACAAACCATCCCAGCGCGATTTGGAAAAAACCGTGGCAAAAACCAAAGAGGTCATCGCCAAGCGCCCGGCTGCCTATCCGGAAATAATTCTTACCTCGTCTCAAACCGGCATTGGAATTGGCGAACTTCGCGCAACCATTGCTGATTTTATTGACGATTAGAGTTCTCACCAAAGCAGCCGGTTTTGTTACCAGATTTTGTTACCCGGTTTTGTTACCCGGTTTTGTTACCTGGAAATCATTTTGGCGGATTTAAAAAATCCGGCCAGCGCCAAGGCAACAAGATCATTATCTATAGGGTTTTCAAGAGTTTTAACGGCTGCATCTACCTCTAAATCTGAAAGAGGATTGCCCCGGCGCAATTCAAATATGGCCGCTGAATATTCAATTTCAAACTCGGGGTGGGGCTGCATGCTCATGGTAGTGCCATTGGCATAAAGCAGCCCGGCATTGGGAGTGAATTTTGAACTCAGAAAAATTTTTGCATCCGAGGGCAGTGTAACCACCTGGTCCTTGTGGGAAGCAGCAACGGCAATACTTTTAGTACCGGCAGGGAAAAAATCAGGCACTGTTTGCATCTGATAAACATGGCGGCCAACGCCCCAACCCTTGAGAGATTTAATGACTTGCCCACCCAAAGCATCGGCAATTATCTGGTGACCAAAGCAAATTCCCAACATGGGAAGATTGGCATCATGGGCTTTGCGAATGAAGCTTTGTAAATGTTCCATCCACTCCAGATCATCATAAACCCCGGCTGCCGAGCCTGTGACAATAACTGCTTCAAGCTCTTTAGGTTCGGGGATTTTCTCTCCCGCATGAACTTCAATTTGGTCAAAGGAAAACGATGGATCAGCCCCTAAAAACATACGCTTGAATTTATCAGCATAGGGGCCAAAATCTTCCCGGAGGTCTTTGGGGTTTTCACCAGCCAGAAGAATTGTCAGTTTCATAAAAATCAAACACCATCAGTTTGCCTAAAGTCAGCACATAGAAAGTTGGACGTGACAAATCAAGCAATGATTGGCAATTTCACTTGTATTGAGTAAATCTGCAAGACATTGAGAGATTATGATTGTAAGCGTTGGCAATAACCTGTTCCAGGAATGAATAAAAGCTTCAGTGATATAAGAGCAAAAATATGAATGATAAAAACACCATAAGCCATGATGCAGCCGTTCTGGCCAAGGCACTGCCCTTTATGCAGAGTCACGAGGGCAAAACAATTGTTGTGAAATATGGCGGACATGCCATGGGCGACCCTGAACTGGGTCAGGCATTTGCCCGGGATATCGCAATGCTGAAACAGGCAGGCGTAAACCCGGTTGTGGTGCATGGGGGCGGTCCACAAATCGCTAAGATGCTAGATAAGCTAGGCATAAAATCGCGCTTTGAAGGCGGTCTCAGGGTGACCGACAAAGAAACCATGGAAATTGTTGAAATGGTTTTGGCCGGCTCCATAAATAAAGAAATCGTGGCGATGATAAACCGCGACGGTGAATGGGCCATTGGACTGTGTGGCAAGGATGGCAATATGGTCATCGCCAAAAAAACGAAAAAATCCATCTCCGATCCGGACAGTAATATCGAGCGGATTGTTGATCTGGGATTTGTTGGGGAGCCGGATAAAATTGATACGACCTTGCTCGATACTCTGGCCCATTCAGAAATGATCCCGGTTATTGCTCCCGTTGCCCCAGGCCGCGATGGCAATACCTATAATATCAATGCTGATATTTTTGCCGGAGCAATCGCTGGCGCCCTTGGTGCAAAGCGATTGTTGTTTCTTACCGATGTGGAGGGGGTTCTGGATGGGGATGGAAAGCTAATTGACAAACTAGATGTCAAACAGGCCCGTGCATTGATCAAAGACGGAACCATCAGCGGGGGCATGATCCCCAAGGTTCAAACCTGCATCAAGGCCATTGAAGAGGGTGTTGAGGGGGTCGTGATCGTTAATGGCAAAGTTGCCCATGCGGTCTTGATAGAACTTTTCACCGAATATGGGGCCGGAACTCTTATTGTTAGATAGGTTTTGAAAAACCTTTAAGTTCAGGCGTAGAGCCTAAAATTGGGAGTTATAGATAAATTGGCCAATGGGTTGGAACATATTGAAGCGTGGGTATTTGATTTGGATAATACGCTTTATCCAAGAACCTGCGACCTGTTTGCTCAGGTGGATACGCTTATCACCCAATATATGATGAATGTAACCGGTATGGAGAAAATAGCGGCGCGGCGCCTGCAAAAAGATTATTATCGGGATCATGGCACAACCCTTAACGGCTTGATGCTTCACCATGATGTAGACCCTGATCATTATCTGGATAGTGTGCACGACATCGACTATTCACCGGTGCAGGCGCACCCGGAACTGGTTGAAACTATTACTTCACTGCCGGGAAAGAAATATATTTTCACCAATGCTGATATGGGCCATACGAAATCGGTGTTAACCCGGCTTGGTGCGTGGACATTGTTTGATGGCATGTTTGATATCAGAGCATCAGGACTGATCCCCAAACCGGAACAGCCCGCCTATGACAGGTTTTTGAAAGAGCACAGTATCAATCCCAAAAACGCCGCAATGTTTGACGATCTGGAAAAAAACCTGAAAGTGCCGCATTTGCTTGGCATGTCAACAATCCAGGTGATTGCCGGAGAAGATTTTTGTCACTCCCAGGTGGAAAGCTGGGAGCTTGATCAAAAGGGCAATGAAGATCATATTCACCATACAACCGATGATCTGGTGGACTTTTTGAAACCTTTGAAATTAAATTCACAAATCTAGTTTCTTATGCCCCAATTAATTATTCATATTAAAACTGAAGGAATAGAAAATGAGAATGTTTACTTCGCGTTTTGTTGGAGCGGTTGCGGTCGCTGCAATAATGTTGCCATCAAGCGTCATGGCTCAGGAGGCAAGGGATTTTGCCGATAAATTGAGTGCAACTTTGAAATTTTATTCAACTCTTGAAATTAATTTTGGCAGCGCAGTTGCAGACGGTGACAACATTATTCTTTCTGATTGGGACATTGAAGGCTTTGATGGGTCCCGAGCACAACAAATTCTAGATGGCAGTGTTACGTTTGAAGGGGTTCAGGAGACTGCAAACGGAGGCTATACAGCTGAGCGGGCGGTTTTTAATGATATTGATTTTACGGATGATGGCATCAGGCTTGAAGTTCGCGATGTATTTGCCAGTAATATTGAAATTTTTGCCGACCCTGATGTCAGTATTCTTGATACTATGATGCTGTATCAGGGCTTGAGCGCCGGCCCCGTAAAAGTAAGTTTTGAAGACAGGGAAGTTTTTAGAATTGAGAGCCTTACCACAACCTCTGGCACAAGTGATGACCGCAACGAGTATGTCAGCAAATACGCGATTTCCGGCATATATGGCGACCTGTCTCAGATTGATGATAGTGACATGGAAGACGCGTTGAACATGTTTGACCTGACAGAAATAAATGCCAGCATGAGCGGAGAAACGACTTGGATTGTTGATACCGGCCTTATATCAATCGTAGATTCTTCCATTGATATTGATGGTGTGGGCGAGTTGATCATCAACGCCGATATTCTTGGATATACACTTGAACTTGCCCAATCAATGCAAGAGCAGGGTAAAGCCATGCAGGAAATGGACGCCACGTCCTCTCAGGCTGAAATGGCCGGAATGCAATTGCTGATGTCAATGGCAGCACAGCTTTCAATTTCAGGTATATCAATTCGTTTCAACGATGATTCAGTAACCAACAATTTGCTGGAATTCATGGCTGCCGATCAGGGAGTATCGCGCAAAGGATTTGTTTCCATGGCTTTGGGCATATTGCCTTCCATTCTAACACCGTTGGGAATGCCTGTATTGCAGGAACAGGTTATTGAAGCAGCAACAAACTTCCTTACCAATCCGGACAATATTGAAATCAAGGCAGAACCAGCAGAGCCGGTTCCGTTTATGGCTTTGTTTGCCGCTTCGCAAAATCCATCAATTGCCAATGATCTGCTAAATATCAGCGTTACTGCAAATCAGTAATTATTCAGATTTAAGGCCCTCGAGCTAGAATCTAACTCTCCCCGACTGTTAAAATTGGGGAGAGTTTTTTTTACTATTTCCCGGTAATAACCGGCTCCAATAAAACCTCAGGCAGATCATAAAATTTGCGAATAATCTGCCAGCCATCATGGGCATTATCAACAATAGTGAACAGATCAACATCTTCAGGGGATACGGTTCCCTCCTCGACCAAAGCCTCAATGTTTATCACCCTCTCCCAGAATTTGCCTCCAAACAAAATTACCGGAACCCTTTGCATACGCCCGGTCTGAATAAGGGTAAGGGTTTCAAAAAACTCATCCAGAGTGCCAAAACCTCCCGGAAAAACCGCCACAGCTTTTGCCCGCAATAAAAAATGGATTTTGCGAGTGGCGAAATAGTGAAAATTAAAGCAAAACTCAGGACTGACATAGGCATTCGGTGCCTGCTCGTGGGGCAGAACAATGTTAAAACCTATGGAGGGGGCACCAACTTCCTGAGCGCCGCGATTTCCCGCCTCCATAACACCGGGTCCACCACCGGTAACCACCATATATTCCTTATAATTCATTAGTTTTGAAGTAAGGGATGCATATTGAGCAAACAATCTGGCTTCGTCATAATATTTTGAACTTTTAATCAGGTTTTTTTTTGCCAATTCGGTCTTTGCAGCCCACGGATCAGTTCCCGGTTCTGCAATTCTGGCTCCACCAAACAACACAATGGTTGAATTGACCTCGCGTTCGCGCAACCATAGTTCAGGCTTTTGATATTCCAGCTGAAAACGTATCCCACGCATTTCCTGGGAAGTCATGAACTCCTCATCAGAAAATGCCAGTTTATAGGCCTGAGCCTCGGTTTGAGGGGTAACAGGAACCTGTCGCGCCTGCTCGATATCCTGCTTGGAAGTGCGCAATGGTGTGTGATGGCATTTGGCCATGAATGGAATGCTCCTGATAAATTGCATCTTAAAAATTGAATTAAGTAATGTTGCATGAGTAGAGTTAATTAACGGTGGAAGTGCCAGCGGCCAAGGGATCCAAATATTTTCAAATTTTCATTCTTCTGGTTTTAATAAAGGTCAAAACTGTCTATGCTGCGCACTGATAACAAACAAAACTACTCGGCTAACAAACAAAGTCACTCGCAAATTTTCAGGAAGCAATATGAAGCACTCAGATCTCTCCCAAACCATTAATGACGCCTTTGATAAGCGCGCCGAGTTGGGATTAAGCACCAAGGGAGAAATCAGGCAGGCGGTAGAGGCTGCGCTTGAACTTTTGGACAGCGGGGAAGCAAAAGTTGCCGAGCGCGATGAAAATGGCAAATGGCAGGTAAACCAATGGCTGAAAAAAGCTGTGCTTTTAGGCTTTGTTCTCAATGATATGGAAATAATTGAGGGCGGTCCTGGAGGGTCCAACTGGTGGGACAAGGTTCCTTCAAAATTTGCCGGATGGAACGAAAGCAAATTTCGTAATGCAGGTTTCAGGGCAGTTCCGGGGGCCATTGTGCGCTATAGCGCCCATATCGGAAAGGGGGCTGTATTAATGCCGTCCTTTGTTAATCTTGGTGCCAGTGTTGGTGAGGGGACCATGGTTGATACATGGGTTACCGTTGGCTCCTGCGCACAAATCGGCAAAAACGTTCATCTGTCCGGCGGGGTTGGCATTGGCGGAGTGCTGGAGCCCTTGCAGGCCGGACCAACCATTATCGAGGACAATTGTTTTATCGGTGCCCGCTCCGAAGTTGTGGAAGGAGTGATTGTTCGTGAAGGCTCGGTGATTTCCATGGGAGTATTTATCGGACAGTCGACAAAAATTGTTGACCGCAATACCGGGCAAATTCATATGGGCGAAGTTCCGCCTTATTCTGTTGTGGTCTCCGGATCAATGCCAGGAAAGCCGTTTCCAAACGGCACGATGGGCCCCTCGCTTTATTGCGCAGTGATTGTTAAGCGGGTCGATGAAAAAACCCGTTCAAAAACCTCTATAAATGATCTGTTACGAGACTAGGGTCAAAGACCAGAATCAAAAAACTCCATTAAGTGATGTAAACATGTCCGATCAAACCATAGCAACCGATACAAAAACCCTGTTGCAAGACCTGGTGCGCTGCCGCTCTGTCACCCCTGATGAGGCGGGTGTTCTGGATGTACTCGAAGCGTTTTTGACCCCGTTGGGATTTAACTGCACCAGAGTTAAATTTGAGGGGAATGGCTCTTATCCGGTTGACAATCTGTTTGCCACGCGGGGGACAAAAGGGCGTCACCTGTTATTTGGCGGTCATACGGATGTTGTGCCTGCAGGCAATGCTAATGATTGGACCCATGATCCGTTTGAGGCCATTGAGGCTGAAGGGCAGATATGGGGCCGAGGGGCTGTGGATATGAAAAGCGGCGTGGCCGCCTTTTGCGCCGCAACAGCAGTTTTTGTTGGAAACCAGCCGGATAAAAACGGAATTATCTCTTTAGCCATCACAAATGACGAAGAGGCCGATGCCATAAACGGTACACAAAAATTATTGGAATGGGCTGTTAAACAAGGGCACAAGTTTGATTTTTCCATCGTTGGGGAGCCAAGTTCAGCCAAAATCCTGGGAGATAATATCAAGGTGGGTCGGCGCGGATCCATCAGCGGAATTGTCTGCGTTCGTGGCAAGCAGGGCCATTCTGCCTATCCGGAGCAGGCAAATAATCCGGTACCGGTGCTGGCAAACCTTACACAAATATTAAGCGATACCAAACTTGATGATGGAACCGAGCATTTTCAGCCCTCAAATCTTGAAGTCACCTCAATTGATATCGGCAACAAAGCGACCAACATAATTCCTGCCATGGGCACTTTGAGCTTTAATATCCGCTTTAACGAAACCTGGGACGGGCCTTCAATTAGCGCATGGATCGAGGCGCGAATTGGCGAAGTTGAGAAAAAAGGATTTGAAATAGGCTGGCAAAGGGTAACCGCAATTGCTGATTGTTTTGTCTCCCCCATATCTGAGGATGTTAAAATTGTCAGCGAGGCCGTAAAATCTGTTACCGGACTTGTTCCCGAACTTGCAACATTTGGCGGCACCTCTGATGCGCGTTTTATTGCAAAGTATTGCCCGGTAGTGGAATGCGGACTGGTTGGCCAAACCATGCACCAGGTTGATGAACGGGTTGAAGTTTTTCAACTGTATGATCTTGAAAAAATTTATCTGAAAATCATGGACAAATTTTTCTCCAATGCCTAAATGCTACCGACAACTGGTATGGCGAAAGCAAAGTCCTCCTCGTGCAAAAATCCGGATCATCTATGAACAAGTCAAATATTCAAGAATTAATTGATGCCGGACGCGGAAGCGTGGCCCTGTTGATGGGTCGGCGCAATGCTGGGGAGTATTTTGACCTCGGCCTGCGCGGACTTGTGGGCAGTTTTATTGTGTTTTTAGTGGCCATAACTTTCAACGCCTTCCTGCCTGCTATAATGGGAGCGCAGGCAGGGATTGAAAATCCGGCAGTGCTTACACCCACATCGGCAATTTTAATGGTAATCACCCTGTTTGCCATCCAAACAGCATTTGGTGCGCTGGCCCTGCGCCAATTTGGCCGGCTGGATGGTCTGGTGCCTTATCTGGTCGCTGATAACTGGGCCACGTTTTACATCACTGCTCTATCGGTCGTGCTGATGTTTCTCAATGTCAGCCCTGAAGTATCCATATTAATGGTTGGGGCAATTGTGCTAATTTCAAAAATCAATATCGCGCGCCTGATAGTAACCCTTAAACCCATGCAAATAGCCATGTTTTTAATAGCGCAGGTTGTGGGTGTCCTGGTCGGATTGATGATTGTTGGCTCTATGCTGCCCGAGGGGGCTTTGGGTCAATAGTCGACGCTGACGAGATATAGTCCGGCGGCCGGTGCCATGGAACCACACCATGAGCGATCTTTTGCTTCCAGGGCATTCTTAAGGTCATTCACCCCCCATTTGCCCTCCCCGACCATTTTCAGGGAGCCGGTAATTGAGCGCACCTGATGGTGCAAAAAACTTCTGGCGCTGACCCGGATAAAAATTTCCTCACCGATATTTTCCACATCAATTTTATCCAGCGTTCTTATGGGTGATTTTGCCTGACATTCAGCGGCCCTGAAGGTTGTAAAATCATGCTCACCAACAAGAACCTGCGCTGCCTCGTGCATTAGTTCTGCATCCAACTCCACCGGCACGTGCCAGACCCGGCTTAACTGTAATGCGGGGCGAGCGCGCCGATTAAGAATTTTATATAAATAGTGGCGGGAAAGGGCCGAAAACCTGGCCTGGAACTGATCGTCAACCAATTCACATGCTATTACAACAATCGGCTGGGGTTTAAGGTGAAAGTTCAACGCCTGACCAACCCGAAAAGCATCCCATTGGCGATCCAGATCAAAATGTGCAACCTGCCCAAAAGCATGAACCCCCGCATCGGTGCGCCCGGCGGCTTGAATATCCACCTGCTCACCTGAAAAACCATTTATGGCTTTTTCCACGTGTTGCTGCACGCTTGGATGATTGGGCTGACGCTGCCAGCCCACATAAGGGGTTCCATCATATTCCAAAGTTATACGATATCTGGGCATGTTTTATTCAACCGCCAAAATCTGACCGGACAGGTCGCCGGTGCCACGGATAAAATCAGAAGCGCTCATTGGTCCACCGCCTGCACGTTGAACGCGCAAAATTTCCAATGCCCCCTGCCCACAGGCAATGGATAATTTGAGCTTTGTTTCTTCTCTTAAAATTTCTCCCGGCCTGCCTAAGCGATCAATTGGTTTGGCCTGTAATATTTTTACCCGCACCGGCTTGTCTTTTATCTGAAATTCACTCCATGCACCGGGGAAAGGCGATAGACCTCGAACAAGATTGTGCAGCGATGTATTTTTTTGGTCCCAGTCAATATGTGCTTCAGATTTGGCGATTTTTTTTGCATAGGTAACACCATTCTCGCTCTGAGCAACAGTTTGCAATTGTCCGCTTTCCAGCTTTTTAAGAGCTTGAATAATCAGATCCGCACCGAGCATCATCATTTCATCGTGCAGCTCACCAGCGCTGGTGTCACGACCAATGTCAATTGGTGCCGAGAGCGCAATATCGCCCGTATCAAGGCCTTCATCCATCTGCATGATCTCAACGGCGGTGGTGATATCTCCGGCCATTATAGCACGCTGAATTGGCGCCGCACCGCGCCAGCGCGGAAGTTTTGAGCCATGCAGGTTTAAACAGCCAAATTTTGGTGCCTGCAAAATTGGCAAAGGCAGCAACAATCCATAGGCAACCACAATTGCCACGTCGGCCTTATGGGAGGCAAATAAGATTTGCTCCTCGTGATTTTTCAGGGAGGTTGGAGTAAAAACCTCTATGTCGGCATCCATTGCCGCCAATTGCACCGGGCCGGGTTTTTCATTCTGTCCACGTCCGGCCGGGCGGGCGGGCTGGGTATAACAGGCCACCACATCGTGGCCCTTGGCAATTATTGCCTGCAGGGAGGGTACGGCAAAATGAGGCGTTCCCATAAAAATTACGCGCATGGCATTTTATCCCCATGCACAAAATTCAGTATATGAAAACTACAGGACTCATTCAGCTGCACGTCTGGCTGCCTTTTGAAATTTTTTGGTAATTCGCTCACGTTTCAGGCGCGACAAATAGTCAATGAATAGCTTTCCATCCAGATGGTCAACTTCATGCTGCACACATGTGGAAAGCAAGCCATCCAGCTCGCGCTCAATTGTTTGCCCATCCATGTCCATATACCGCACAGTGCAACAGGAGGGCCTTTCAACATCCTCATAATAATCCGGAATTGATAAGCAGCCCTCTTCATAGACCGAAAATTCGTCAGAAAACCAGATGATCTCAGGATTGATCATGGCAATTGGATCCGGGTCTGGTTCAGGTTCTGGCTCAGCTTCCAAATCTAAATCTGTTTCTATATTGCCATCTTCAGTCTTGTTTTCTGCTTCGCGTTCATCCTCATCTTCACGCTTGGCGCAATCAAGCACAATCAGGCGCTCCATAATGCCGATCTGGGGCGCTGCCAGGCCAATTCCCGGAGCGTCATACATGGTTTCAAACATATCATCGACCAGAGTTTTCAAGCGCTGGTCAATGGTGACAACAGGCTTGGCAATCTGGCGAAGTCTGGTGTCTGGTATCAGCAAAATTTGTTTTAGTGCCATATCAGTTCTCTTAAAATTTTAGGCCCTGCCCCAAAGCTTTTTGGTCGATGCGCTCTAAAAATGACTGAGCAACCCGCAATCGAGCACATTGGGACAGGCTACTATCGAGTGATATGATGATTTTGTTGAAGCGGGTCAACCTTGAATTTAGCACCTATTTTATCCAGACATACAGATTTGGTCGCGAATCGGATATTTAAGACAGAATGGAAAATATATTATTCAATATCGGGGATATGGAAATCAGCCTCACATTGTTTCTGGCGATGCTGGGAATTGGCGTGTTTATTTTCATTGCGATTGTAATTATGCTTTGGCAACGCTCCAACAGTTTGCGGATCAGGCAGGATGCAATTAAAGCCGGCAACGCAGCGCAAGAACGGCACAACAAACACATCAGCGATCTGGAATTGCGCATTCGCGATCTGGATATTGAGTTGGAAAACCTGCGCCAAAACAATACGGACCTTGAAGCAAGGGCTGCCGGATTGCAGGCTCAAATGGCAGAACAGCAAAAGCAGAATGAATATATCCGCTCCCAGATGAGCGGTAATTTCAAGCTGCTGGCCGAGGAGGTTTTAACCTCCCACGGAGAAAAATTCAGCCGCCAAAACCGACAACAGGTTGGTGATCTGTTAAAACCGCTTGCCGAAAAAATTGGCGAATTTCAAAAGCAATCCCATGAGGGAAGCGCCCGCCTCGCCGAGCAGATGAAAACTCTGACTGCGGATAGTCTGCGCATGAGTACGGAGGCAACTAATCTGACCCAAGCCCTTAAGGGCAATTCGCACACTCAAGGGGCGTGGGGAGAAATGATCCTTAGCTCAATCCTTGAAAAAAGCGGCCTGAGAGAAGGGGTGCAATACCTTACCCAACAAAGTCACCGCTCTGAAAGTGGATCTCTGGTGCGAACCGACGTGGAAGTTTTGTTTCCCAACGATGATCGGCTTGTGGTTGATTCCAAGGTTTCCCTTACCGCATTCGAGGCCTATTCCAATTCAGATGATGAAGATAAAAGAAAAAAATATTTGAGCGAGCATATAATTTCCCTGCGCTCCCATATTAAAACTCTTGGGGCTAAGGATTATCAGTTACATTCCGGCTCCGCCCTTAATTATGTGATGATGTTTATTCCCATCGAGGGGGCATTCTCGGCAGCGTTTGAACATCAGCCAGACCTGATTGATTTTGCCATATCCAAAAATGTTTATATCACCACACCAACCACATTGATGGTGGCCTTAAGAACGGTTGCCAATGTCTGGGAAATCGAGAACCGCAAAAAAAATGCCGAAGAAATCGCCAGCAGAGCCGGGCTGCTTTATGACAAGGTTGTAAGTTTTTTAGGCAGTATGGACAGGATGGATAAGAGCCTTTTATCAGCCAGAAAAAACTATGATGATGCACGAGGGCAATTAACCAGCGGACCCGGTAATGTAATCAGGCAGGTGAAAATGCTGGGCGAACTTGGTGCAAAAAATTCCAAGCAGCTTCCCAAGGGGTGGGATGGGGGTGAAACCGAAGGTGAAGGTGAAAACGAGCAACAAATTACTGAACAGGCAGAAAATGTGCCCGAATTTTTAACCTCACCCGATCAAAAATCTGATCAGTAATATACCAATTAAAGGGACGTTCTGGCCTTAAGCGCTTGAGAGAGCGTACCCTCATCCAAGAAATCCAATTCGCCACCAACCGGAATTCCGTGGGCCAAACGGGTGATTTTTATATCCATGCCGTTCAAGCGATCGGTGATAAAATAGGCCGTGGTCTGCCCTTCAACCGTAGCATTTAGTGCAATTACGATTTCGCCAAACTCATCAGCGCGCCTGATCAGGGCATCAATTGTTAAATCTTGGGGGCCAATTCCATCAAGAGGAGAAAGCACTCCGCCCAAAACGTGATAACGAACGGGACCAATCGTTGCGCGCTCCAGCGCCCATAAATCCCCCACATCTTCGACAATAATCAGCATGGAATTTTGCATGCGCCTTGGGTCGCAACAAATAGAGCATGGGGATATGGTGTCTATGTTTCCGCAAGTGGTGCATTCTACAACCGCCTCAACGGCCCGCTGCAAAGCCCCCGACAATGGTATCATCAAACCGTCTTTGCGCTTTATAAGATGCAGGACCGCACGGCGGGCAGAACGCGGCCCGAGGCCGGGCAGTCGGGATAAAAGCTGCACAAGCTGCTCTATTTCGCTGCCGCTGGATTTGCTACCATTAAAGTTGGACATCGAGAAAATCATTTCTTGAATTGGTCAAATCAACCTCTAAAACGGCAATTTCATTCCCGGTGGAATTGGCAACCCGGCGGTAATATCCTGCATTTTTTCAGCCTTTAAAGCATCAGCTCTACCCAAAGCATCACTATGGGCGGCAATCAACAGATCTTCCAGAATTTCAACTTCATCAGCCTTAAGCAACGAAGGGTCGATTGAAAGAGATTTTAACTCGCCCTTGCCTGACAGCGAAACATTGACCATGCCTCCGCCGGCGCTGCCCTCAACCAGAGAATTTTCTATTTCTTCTTGCATTTGGGACATTTTTTCCTGCATTTCCTGCATTTTTCCCATCATGCCCATAAGGTCTTTCATTTTTCATCCTGACTTTTGTTGTTTTTTGTTTTTTGTGATTTGTTTGCATCGGAACTGGGAGGATTTAGTTCATTTACCTCCACCAGTTGCGCATCTTCAAAGGCCTGCATAACCGCCAAAACCATCTCATCGCTATTTGCCGCTTCAAACAAGGAGGCCTTTTGACTTGCTTTTGTTTCGCGCACGGTCGGGGCGCTTTTTTGCAAACCCTCCTGATCTTTGCTGGACAGGCTGACCAGCCAGTTTTCGCCCGTCCATTGCTTTAATTTCGTCGCCAAAGTGGAAACAATCGAGCGATCGGCATTTTTAGTCAGAGCAATTTCTATATGCCCTTTGACAAAACTTATCGGCCTGACGTCAGTTTCAAGGGCATGTTTAATTGCCAGATCGCGCTCTGCTGAAGCAAGCTCTATGAGTTGAGTAAAATTTTTCGGAGAATTTGTTTTTTTAATATTTGGAGTAGCATCTGGCGCAATAGAGGTCTCGGGATCAGAGGTCTCGGGATCGGCTAAAATCTGCCTGTCACGGGCCAAACCCTGCCCGCTACCACCATTATGGGCTGCAGACACTGCGGAAAGCTGCGATTTTGGACCCGGATTGCTGGATGTAGAAGCGGCCGCAGGTGTGTTTTGTTCGGATACCGATTGATTTTGCAGCTTTTTTATTAACTCATCGGGAGTTGGAAGGTCCGCTGCATAGGCTAGTTTAATCAGCACCATTTCCATCGCCTGAACGCCATCGCCCGCCCTTGAAATTTCACTCAAGCCCTGTTGCAATATCTGCCAGGTGCGGGTGAGAACCCGCATGGATAACTGCTCTGAGAACTGCTCGCCCCGTTCCCTCTCATCGGGAGAAATCGAAATATCGTTCACAGTGGCGGGAACAATTTTCATGCGCGAAACCAAATGGGTAAAACTGGCCAGATCAGATATGATTGCCATCGGATCAACCCCCACATCATAAAGGGTGCGGGCCAGTTCAAGAGCCGGGGCAATTTCGCCACTCAGTAAGGCCTCAAACAGGTCAATGGATTGGGCGCGGTCGGCAAGTCCGAGCATGGTTTTTACGGTATCGGATGCAATTTTTCCGTCCCCGTGGGCAATGGCCTGATCGGTCAGGGAAAGGCAATCACGAACTGAACCCTCACCGGCCCTGATGATCATGGCCAGCGCATCACTTTCAAATTCAACATTTTCTTGCTCAAGCAAAGACGTGAGATGCTCCATCATCACATCAGAATTCACCCGGCGCAGGTCAAAGCGCTGACAGCGCGAAAGAACCGTAATCGGCACGCTGCGAATTTCGGTCGTTGCAAAAATAAACTTCACATAGGGGGGCGGCTCTTCCAGAGTTTTAAGCAGACCATTAAAGGCCTGCTTGGAGAGCATGTGCACCTCATCAATTATATAGACCTTAAAGGGAGCCGAAGCAGGCGCGTATTTTACCGAATCAATGATTTCTCGAATATCGTCAATGCCGGTATTGGAGGCGGCATCCATTTCGATAACGTCCACATGCCGGCCCTCGATAATTGCCTGACAATGCACCCCGGGTTGCTGAATATCCAGAGTGGGGCGTTTTGAATTTTCATTTTCAAAATTGAAGGCCCGGGCCAGAATTCGGGCCGTGGTGGTTTTGCCGACGCCGCGAACTCCGGTTAAAATAAAAGCGTGGTGGATCCGTCCCGATTTAAAAGCATTGGCAAAGGTCTGCACCATTGCGTCCTGACCAACCAGACCGGAAAAATCCGTCGGGCGGTATTTGCGGGCCAGAACCAGATAAGGCTCGCCTGCCTGATCAGTTTTATCTTTCTGGTCAGCCATTTGCAGAACTGCTCTCTTTTGTCCAGATGGAACGAGACGACCTGGCCAGAGGAAAAGGGTCGGCGGAAAGCTGACAACGACCCATTTCAAAGCTCGTTAGGGCTGCTTCCTTCCGGACCTGACCCGGTTGGCGAGAGAATTGTCCGCGCCAGCCTTCCTGAGGTTTTATTTGTGCCATCGCTTTGCCATATGCAAGAGGAAAGCGACAAATATCGCAGTTTATTTAAAAGAAAATCTAATTCTTTGCCCCGGGATATACTCCAAGAATAGCAAAATGATCTGTGAAGAAGCCAAGTTCCTCAAAAGCCAGCTGCACATTTTTATCGTCAGGGTGACCCTCAATATCCGCATAAAACTGCGTTGCGGTAAACGAGCCTTCGACCATATAGCTTTCCAGCTTGAGCATGTTGACGGAATTGGTGGCAAATCCGCCCATGGCCTTATAAAGCGCTGCTGGAACATTGCGCACCCGAAATATAAAAGTGGTTTTGATATTATTGCCATCCGGGGCCGGCTGGGATTTATCCCGCGACATTATCAAAAATCTGGTGGTGTTATGGGAGGCGTCCTCGATGTTTTTCTCGATTATCTCCAACCCGTAAATTTGGGCCGCAATGGTGGAGGCGATAGCCGAGCGCGAAATATCTCCCAACTCGGACACTTCTCTGGCAGAGCCTGCAGTATCAACCGCATTTATCGCCACTAAATCATGCTTTGAAATAAACCGGCGGCACTGGCCCAAAGCTACAGAGAGACTTTGCACTGATTTAATATCAGCCAGTTTGGCTCCTGGCAGCCCAAGCAGGTTCATGCGAATGGGAAGAAAATATTCGCCAACGATAAAAAGAGAGCTTTGAGGAAGAATATGGTGGATATCGGTAATGCGACCATAAAGGGAATTTTCTACCGGAACCACCGCAAAGTCAGCTTTGCTCTCCTGCACAGCGGCAATTGTCTGCTCAAAGGTAACGCAGGGTAAAAGTTTTCCACTCGGAAAAGTTGCAAGGGCGGCGGCGTGGGAAAAGGCCCCAAGCTCCCCTTGAAACGCAATAGTTTTTGGAAAAGCAATTGTTTTTGAGCTGTCGAGGGTTTTTGACTTTTCAGGGTCAGCGTTCATTAAAATCATCCATGTGCACTGGCGGGTTTTTGTATATCGCCCTGTTTGTTTTCCTGTTTATATTCATGCGGGCCATATAATCATCATGAATTGGAGCAAAAATATATAACCAGCATGCGCTCTAGAAAAAGAAAATCAAGGAAATTGTGGACTTTTTGCGCCCTTTGTCGCACTTGTGGCAAACCCGGTTGCACCATGGCGGGGTTGCTTATAGTTTGAGTGCAACTAAAATTAATGAGAATCAGTTGATAAGAGGCTAAATAGCGGAAAATATATTGGCCTCTTTAACGAATTAGCATTGCAAAAAACTTAGCAATGTAAATGATTTGACATTGTAAAAAACCAGACTTGGCCTTGGGCGACCTTGGTGTGGAGAAACCAGATGAACTCTTTTGAATTTAACAAAATCCTGGGTGCTGTTCTTGGCGCTGTGATATTGGTAATGGGAGTTGGCTTTATTGCTGACGCTCTTTATGCTCCTATCGAGGGCGACGGTCCGGGCTACACTTTGCCGGAAGCAGATGATGGCAGTGCCGCAGTTGCTGAAGTTGAAGTTGCAGCGGTTCCGCTGGCCCAATTGCTAGCGGCATCTTCTGCATCAAACGGTTCGCGCCTTATTAGAAGCTGCGCCGCCTGCCACTCGGTTGATCCGGGCGGACCAAACAAATCCGGCCCACCGCTTTATGATATTGTTGGCGCCTCTATTGGTGCAAATGCTACCTTCGCCTATTCCGAAGTTCTTACTCAAATGAATCAGGATGGCGGTATTTGGACATATGCGGCGCTAAACAGCTTCATTGAAGCTCCAAAAGCATTTTCTCCAGGTACAAAAATGACCTATCCGGGAATGCGCAAAGAGCAGGACCGGGCAGATTTGCTGGCCTATCTGCAATCCCTTTCAGAAACACCGGTGGATTTCCCTGCCGTAGAAGCTGCTATGGAAGAAACAGCACCTGCTGCTGAAGAGGCCGCTCCTGCGACCGAAGAAGCGGCTCCTGTAGTGGAAGAGGCCGCACCTGCTGCTGAGGAAACCTCTGCGGTTGTGGAAGAAGTTGCTCCAGTCACGGAAGAAGCCACGCCGGTTGCCGCTGCTGAAGATGTCGCGCCTGCTGCCGCAGTTCAGGAAGAAGTAGCTCCTGCTGCAAATGAAATGTCCGCAATTGCCATGCTGCTGGCTGGTGGTGATGCAACCAAAGGCGTTCGCGTCGCGCGCAGTTGTGCTGCCTGTCACAGCCTTGAACAGGGCCAGGGCAATAAGGCCGGACCAGTGCTTTATGACATAATTGGCGCCCAGGTGGGGGCAAATGCAACCTACAGATATTCCGATACGCTATTGGCCATGGGTGAAGCCGGCGATGTCTGGAGTTTTGAAAATATGAATGCTTTTTTGATCAATCCAAGGGAATATGCACCGGGAACCAAAATGGCATATCGGGGCATGAGCAAAGATGAGGATCGGGCCAATCTGTTGGCATATCTTAGAACTCTTTCTGAAAATCCGGTTGATTTGCCCCAATAGGAGATGATCAACAAGTTTCTAGAACCACCCCCTAAATACTAAAAACAAAACAAACGGACCGCTTCCTTAAAAAAAGGGCGGTCCGTTTTTTTAAGGAGCAGCAAAAATGCTATTATTACATTTGCAGGAAGTGGATGAAAAACTCTGGGCCAAACGGTTGAAGAAACTCCTGGGGAATTATAAAATTGTCACCAGAGATGATGATTTTAACCGAGACGACATTCGCTATATATTCGTTTGGAAACCTGAAAAAAGCGCTTTTGATGCTCTAAATAATCTCAAGGCCGTGCTTTGCCTTGGAGCCGGTGTTGATGCCTTGCTGACCCACCCGCACCTGCCGCAATCTGTGCCAATTGTTCGCTATGCGAATGATGATTTAACCCGATGCATGAGCGACTATGTGATTGCAAATGTTACTATGCACCATCGCGAATTTTCCCGTTTCAGGGATGATCAGATCAATAGGGAATGGGGCCAATATTACCCACCACCCTCGTGGGATATAAGTGTCGGGATCATGGGCCTTGGGGTGCTGGGGGCAGACGCGGCGCGGCAGTTAAAAATTCTGGGCTATCAGGTGAACGGGTGGAGCCGATCCCCAAAAAATATCGACGGCATTACCGGGTTTTTTGGCCCCGACCAGCTAAATCCATTTCTGGAGCAAACCGATATTCTGGTAAATCTGTTGCCGCTTACGCCTGAAACTTCTGGCATATTAAATTATGGAAATTTCACAAAACTTCGCCGTAGAATATTGCCAAACGGTCCGGCAATTATCAACGCCGCCCGGGGTGGACATCAAAACGAGATGGATATTGAAAAAGCGCTAAAAGATGGCACTCTTGGCGCGGCCAGCCTCGACGTGTTCAATATCGAACCACTGCCAAAAAACAGCGGTCTCTGGCAGTTGAAGAATTGTTATATAACGCCCCATATCGCAGCTATTTCAAGCCCTGAAAACGGCGCTTCGTATTTTGCGCGCGTCATACGTGACCATGAAAACGGTCTGGACCTGATCAATCTGGTGGATATGGACTGCGGATACTAGGCCCAAACCTAATCAGGTGAATTTATTTTTTAGCATCATAAAAGTCGCGCGAATCCCCTGATCCGTCCCCCCTTGTGAGCGTCCGGGGCGAGCTTTTGGTGCCCAGCCAAAAATATCCAGATGCACCCAGTCATCAACATTTGTGACAAACCGGCGCAAGAAAAGCGCTGCTATGACTGATCCGGCAAAACCACCGGGGCTGATATGGCTTACGTCAGCAATGGATGACGAAAGATTGCCATCATAGGGGTCCCAAAGCGGCATATGCCACAAGGGATCGCCCCATTTCTCTCCCAACTCCATCAGCTCACGGGCCAGTTTTTGATTGTCGGTATAGAGCGGGGGAAGATCAGGACCAAGAGCAACTCTGGCGGCCCCGGTAAGGGTTGCCATATCTATGAGCATTTGCGGCTTGTCTTCTGAGGCAAAACTCAGTGCATCGGCCAGAATAAGGCGCCCTTCAGCGTCGGTATTGCCAATTTCAACATTCAGACCGGATCGGGAGGGTAATATATCGCCGGGGCGAAATGAATTTGCAGATATTGAATTCTCGACAATCGGAAGTAATATCCGCAACCGCAATTTTAATTTTGAAGCGATAATGGCATGGGCCAGACCCAAGATATTGGCAGCTCCGCCCATATCTTTTTTCATCAAGACCATTCCAGCCGTCGGTTTTATGCTCAACCCCCCACTATCGAAGGTTACGCCCTTGCCCACCAGGGTGATTTTGGGAGCCTGTTTTGGCCCCCAGCTCAAATCCAGCAGGCGGGGTGCCTGCTCGGCGGCGCGGCCAACCGCATGGATCATGGGAAAGTTTTGTTTAAGAAGATCGTCACCAATTATGGATTTGCAGGTCATTTTTCTTTGACTTGCAAAGGAGCGGATATATTTTTCAAATATTTGCGGGTCCAGATCATTGGCTGGAATGTTAATAAGGTCCCTGGCGATAAAAGCCGCCTCGCTCAGGATTTTGGCCTGTTGGCTGCCATCATCGAGGCCAAAAAGCTCCACCGGATCACCGCTGGATTTATAGCGCTCAAATCGATAGGTCCCCAAAAGAAATGCCAGATTATCAATCTCGCCCTTTTTGACGTTTGCGCTAAGTTGATACTTGCCCCCCGGCAGCCTGGCTGCAGCTTCACCAAGCAAAAGCGGATCGCGACCTTTTTTCTCTCCCAAACCAAAAACATATCCGGCAATGGAGCCATTTTCATCAGGCAATGCTAACAATCTGGCGCTTTGCCCTTTGAAACTGTTTTGCTTCAGCCAGTTTTTTTGCGATGCGGTCAAAAGAGAGGAATTGAGGTCATCAGGGGAGAGGCAAATTAATTGGATTGGGGTTTGGGAATTATCAGAAATCAACTTAAATGTCCTTTTCTCATCAGCGGCAAGAAATGTTTAGAAAGATGGTAATTTAACTCTACGTTAGGGTTAATGATTTATTGAAATTGGTCAATGGAAAGCCAAATTGAACAGCAAAAATCTGCAATACTATTCGTCTCAAAAGGGGCGCAAACAACTATGGTCGCTACGTTGCGAGCAATTTTTGTGGCAGGGATTGCTTCAGTCGTACTTTCGGCGTGTGCAATAAATCAATCAAAACCAAGCGCCACCGACTATTCCAACCTATCCCAAATGGATGCGCAATCAAATCTGGCTCAACTTGCAGCAAGATTTGAGGCAAACCGAAGAGATAAATATGCAGCGATCAATTTCGCCGCAGCTCTAAGGTCTGCCGGACAAGCCAAGCAGGCGGTGTCTGTGCTGGAAATCACCCTTTCGACATTCAAGGATGACCCGGACGTGGATATAGCTTACGCCAAGGCACTTACCGCCGATGGACGCTTTGAGCAGGCCTTAAATGTTATCAATAATACCATTCGCCCCGAAAACCCCAACTGGAACGCGCTTTCAGTAAAAGGGGCAATTCTTGATCAAATGGGGCAGAATACACAGGCACGAGCCCTTTATAATCAGGCCATGGTGCTGGCCCCCAACGAAGCATCCCTTGAAGCCAATCTTGGCCTTTCCTATGCCATGACCTCGGAATTAGAGCAGGCTGAAATCCACCTGAAGCGGGCATTGACAAAATCTGGTGCCACCAGTCGTATCAGACAAAATCTGGCGCTGGTAATCGGTTTGCAGGGGCGGTTTGATGAGGCACGCGCCATATATAGCGCTGAACTACCCCCCGATCAGGTTGAAACCAACATGGCCTATATTCGTGGCTTGTTAACACAACAAAATCGCTGGGATAGTATTCAAGAGGCTGGCTAGGGCCCTGACCCTGGAGCGATACTAAAGTTATTGAGGTTGGATGTCCTGAGTTAAAACGAACCTGTCCCCACGGCAGTAAATTTTACGGAAATCTAATGGGATTCCATCCTTGTCGTAACTCACACGATTAATATAAAGAGCTGGCTGCCCCGGTAGCAGGTCTAAATAACCCACCGGTTCCAATGTGGGAATAACTGCGGATACAGATTGCTTTAAACTATCAATAAACACACCCCGGCGTTGATAAATACTGCTTAGATTCTCTGTTTCAAGAGTTTTCCAGTCAAAAATATCAGGCCATTTTAAATCATCCACATAAATTTCTTCAATAGCCACCGGTACTTCATCAGACAAGTGAACCATCTTGAGTTTTGATACCTGATGGTTATCCGGAACGCCAAGCAGGTTGGCGGTATGATGGGAAACGCGTATTTTTTTGATCTCAATTATTGTCATGCGATATTCGCCATCAACACTCATGAAATCATGGGACTTATTTTGATCGGCTTGAGAAATATCGGGTATTGGGATGGCCGTCACATATGTTCCCTTGCCGCGATAGCGAACAACAAGTCCCTCATCGACAAGTCTATCCATCGCTTTGCGCACAGTTATTCGTGAGATTACATAGGTTTGTTCGATATCGCTATCACGCAAAAATAACTCGCCTGCCTTCCATTCACCGCTAAACAAACGATCTCGAAGACTTAGAAACAGCTGATGGTACAGGGGCAATTTGGAGCGCCGGTCGATCTTGTAATTCTGACTGACCATCGAAACTGAATTATCAGTTTGTTGAATGGAATTCATAATTTTCATCCCGGATTTAATGCACCCTGACCCCAGGGAGTAATTTGATTATACCCTTAGGTAATTTTGACGATAGGCGCAATTTTGTACAGGTCTCCTTAATGTCGGATTAAATTGAGGTTTTGATATTAAGCTCGTCCGAAAGGTGACAAGCCACCAATGTTGTAGAATTTTTTGCCTTTTCCAGTTCTGGAACTTTGGTCCGGCATATGTCTTTTACATATTTGCACCGTGTATGAAACCTGCAACCTGGCGGGGGATTGGCAGGATCCGGTATCTGGCCTTGTAAAATCTCGCGTTTGGCTCCGGGTTTGACGTTGACATCAGGCATAGAAGAAATCAGGGCCGCCGTGTAGGGATGCTGCGGCCGTGAATAAAGATCTTCTTTGCTTGCCACTTCAACCAGCCTGCCAAGATACATCACCATGATACGGTCACACATATAATCGGCAACCCCCAAATCATGGGTTATAAATACATAGGTCAGCCCCAGCTCTTTTTGCAGCCTTTTTAACAGATTGAGCACCTGCGCCTGCACCGAAACATCCAAGGCTGACACCGGCTCATCACAAATAATCAGTTTGGGATTGAGGCTGAGTGCGCGTGCAATGCCAATTCTTTGGCGTTGACCGCCACTAAATTCATGGGGGTAGCGCGTGGCGTCATTTGCACTCATGCCAACCAGTTCAAGCAATTCACGAACTCGGGCCAAACGAGATGCTTTTGTTCCGGTTTTATGAATATTTAACGGCTCGGCAATGATGTCACCCACTGACATTCTGGAATTTAACGAAGAGCGCGGGTCCTGAAAAATAATCTGACAATCTACACGCACAGCTTTGAGTTCACTCTGCTTAAGCTTGGTAAGATCGAGCGGGGTTTTGCCCAATTGAGAGAGAATTACCTGCCCGCTTGTGGGTTTGATAAGTCTTACCAATGTGCGCCCCAGAGTAGTTTTCCCGGACCCGCTCTCTCCAACAAGTCCCAAAGTTTCGTTACGTCGAACTTGAAACGAAACATCTTTAACGGCCTGAACATTGCCCACCACCCGACGCAAAAACCCCTTGCGGATCGGAAAAAGCTTGCTAAGCCCTTGTACGTCAAGAATGTTGTCGTCTTGCTCACTCATTATTATTCGTGCTTTTGGCACCCTCTTTGTCGTTTAGGCTTTTGGCATCTTGGCGCAGCCAGCAGCGAACCTGATGTTGGGCCTCTATCAATTCCATTTCCGGCAGCTGATCTTTGCACTTTTGGACCGTCTCAAGGCAACGGGGCGCAAAATCACAGCCTTTTCTAATAGAAAATGGCGAAGGAACCGAGCCTTCGATCTGTAGCAATTCTTCTTTGCTGCCAATCCGGGGAATAGCTTTAAGCAATCTTTGGGTATAGGGGTGACTGGGGTTCTTAAAAATCTTCGCTGCCGGAGCATGTTCGACCACGCGGCCAAAATACATAACGGCAACGTCATCTGCCACTTCTCGAACCACCCCTAAATCATGGGTAATGAGAATCAGCGCCATATTGAATTCTATCTGGAGCTGCTTGATCAGTTCAAGGATCTGGGCCTGCACAGTAACATCAAGTGCGGTTGTTGGCTCATCAGCAATCAAAATTCTGGGGTTACAGGAAAGCGCAATTGCAATCATCACCCGCTGGCGCATCCCCCCGCTCAGTTGATGGGGATATTCGTCCACCCGCTGGCTGGCAGCCGGGATGCCAACAAGGTCGAGCATTTTTATCGCTCGCTTTCGTGCCTCTGTTTTATTTACTCTCTGATGGAGAATTATCGCCTCCATAATCTGATCACCAATGGTGTAAACCGGATTTAGAGAACTCATTGGCTCCTGAAAGATCATGGCAATTTCATTGCCCCTGATGGAGCGCATTTTCGCTCCGGTAGGTTTCAAAGTCGCCAGATCAATTATCTCGCTGTCGGAACGGTTATAAAGGATTTGCCCGTCAGCAACTTTTGCGTTGCCGCCCGGTAAAAGCCCCATAATTGACAGAGCGGTCATAGATTTTCCGCACCCACTTTCCCCCACAATTCCAAGTGCCTGACCGGCGTGGACACTAAAGCTGACATTTTCCACAGCCCTAACAACGCCAATATCCGTATGGATTTGGATTTTAAGATTACGCACATCAAGCAATGGATTTTGTGACGAAGCCGCCAATTCAGTCTCCATCAGGAATAGGGGTCAACGGCATCACGAATGCCATCGCCCACAAAGTTAAATAACAAGGCAGCTACGATTAAAAATACCGCTGGCGCCAGCAACCATGGATAAAAGCTCAATACTTCAAGTTTTTGAGCCTGTTGCAAAAGCAGGCCCCAACTGATGGTTGGTGGTTTTACACCAAGGCCAAAAAAACTAAGTGTGCTTTCAAAAATAATAACCACCGGAATGCCAAGTGTTGCAGTGACCAAAAGATGGGGCAAAACACTGGGTATCAAATGTTTTCGCACTACCCAGAATGTACCCGCGCCCGCTGCCTGTGCTGCCAGCACAAATTCTGTTTCCCGCAACACCAATACCAGACCTCGAACTTCGCGAGCCAGACCGGGCCACTGAATAAAGCCATAAATCACAACAATAGAAATCAGCACAAAAATCGATGGTAATTGCGGTGGAACTGCTGCAGCCAGTGCCAACCAAAGCGGAATGGGCGGAAACAGGCGAAACACCTCAATGGTCCGCTGCACAGCTGCATCAAAAAACCCGCCAATATAGCCGGAAAGCGCACCGATCAAAGCCCCAAGCGTGATCATTAACGCCACACCCACAATGCCAATTGTAAGGGTAACTCGCGATCCATAAATAATGCGCGATAGCATATCCCGGCCACGAAGATCTGTGCCCAGCAGATAAATTGTTCCCTCCAGCGTACCAAACAAATGCCGATCAAAGGTCATTCCAAGAAACGTATATTCATCACCCTTTACAAATAGAAATATTTCATCGCGCTGGTTCAGGTCCTCTTCATAAACAAAGGTCAGAGTTCTAAGATCGCGCTTGCCCTCCATGCGGTAGACAAATGGCCTGAGGTTAAAATTCCCCTCGGCATCAATAAACCTTATGGTTTGCGGAGGTGCCGTTAGATATAAAGTGTCGCTTTTGGAGGGGGAATAGGGAGATACAAACCCGGCAAATATCATAGCCAGGTACATCATCACCAATACAATTGCTGATACCAGTGCCACCCGATTACGGCAAAATCTGCGAACCATCAATTGGCGCATGGAAAGTGTTGGCGCATTGGTGGCGGTTGAAGCGGTGTTGTTCATCCTTTGCGCTCCTATTCCAGCCGAATACGGGGATCAGACCAGGCAAGCGCCAAATCGGCCAACAGATTGCCCACAAGCACAAATACCGCCAAGATCAATAATATTGCGCCTGCCACAAACATATCCTGCCCCAGCAAGGAGCGTAAAAAAAGCGGCCCCAGCGTAGGCAGGTTAAGCACCACCGAGACGATGATAACGTTGGAAAACAAGTCGGGAATAATCATGCTCAACCGAGAGATCAACGGGTTAATAGCAACCCTTGTGCCGTGTTTTAATATCACCGTTCTCTCGGACAGACCTTTGGCGCGAGCGGTAGCAATAAATTGCTGGTTGAGCACATCGATCAGGGAGCCGCGCATTATGCGCATGGTGCCTGCCATGCCGCCCAGCGTTAAAACAGCAACCGGAAACCACATGTGGGCAAGCATATCCTGCACACGAGCCAGTGACCATGGCGCGTCGCGAAACTCAATTGAAAACAAACCGCCGACCTGATCGGCCCCAAATATGAATATGGTGACAAAAACATATATTAACGATGTCAGGAACGGGGGAACAGCGAGGCCAATAAACCCCAAAAATGTAAACGAATAATCGGCAATTCCATAGCGATGAGTGGCAGAATAAATCCCGATTGCAATCGCCAACCCCCAGGCCAGTGCCAGCGAAACGCCACCCAGCAGTAATGTAAAAAGAAAACCATCAAAAATAAGAGTGGCAACATCAGCGCCCTCAAACATGGCAGAGACCCCAAAATCTCCAACCATTATGCCTGAAACCCAGCTCCAGTAGCGAACCAAAAACGGATCGTTAAGACCATATTGCTCGCGCAACAATTCAGCACGTGCCAGGCTGCCTGAATCGCCTATGGCTGCCATCTGGGCAATTTGTGTTGTTACAAAATCACCAGGAGGAAGTTGAATAATTGTAAAGCTGATAAAGGAGACCACAAAAAACATTGGTACAAGGCCAACCAACCTGCGTAGAAAATATATTAGCACAATTTGGGCCTTTCAATTCGCATGGGCAATCCACACAAGCTACACGTTGGGGCTTATCAGGTCGAGTTGAGCTTTTCGGGTGCCGTGGAGCCTATCCCTAAAATAACCCTTTAATAGAATTCATCGTGGCAGCTATAGCCGCCACGATGTTTTGAGGTTCAGGGAAGAAACCTACTGTTTAAAGTAAACCTGTTCCGGACGCATTGGACCTTCCAGCAATCCAAATGACACGTCGCGCATGGCTTCGGTGGGCATATTGCCCAGATTTGAATTGTAGATAAACGCCCGGCGGTAAAAACCGACATATAGGTTAAAGACGTTTTCGGTCATTATGGCGTTGGCCCGTTTCATTTCAGAAACCCTGGTATCATAATCCAGTGCACGCGCTCCCAGCAGAATTTCGCTGAACTCGGCATATTCAGGACTAAAGGGAGCCTCGCTTGCCTTCTGGTTCCAGAACGGGAACCCTTGAGAGACCGGTACCCAGTCTTCAAGCTTGGCAAGAGGGGCCGTGGAGCCATAAATGTCAAATACATGCAGATCCCAATCCAGAGTCTGACGGCGTTCAAAGATCAGATCCTGCTGTTGATTGTTCATCACAAGGTCAATGCCGATGCTGGCGGGAATAGATTCGACCAGCAATTCTGTAATCGGCACGTAGAGATCATGGTTTGCAACATCAATAACCAATTGAATGTTTGTGCCATCAGCATATTCTCTGATGCCATCACCATCACTATCCATGTATCCTGCTTCATCCAGGTATGCGTTAGCTCGCTCTATATCCAGCTCAGCAAATTGAGTGCCGGCCTCGGCATCATAATATGGAGAATTGGGGCTAAACGAAAATGCCGACGGATCCAGCAGATCAAGGAAGAACTGACGGTTGATCGAATCCCGATCAATAGCCAGTGACATGGCTTTGCGGAAGTTTAAGTCACGAACGAGGTTACGCTTGTTATCGTCGACATTGTCATAGTTCATATAAACAGCCATGCCAGGCGTGTTGTTGAACCAGCCGATTTCAAGATCACGACCTTCCTGCTCCCTTAAGAACAGTGGCAAATGCTGATTTCCAACCCAGGTACCATCATAATCAAACTGTCCGGAGATATTACCCAGAGCCACCGACTGACGATCTGGCACTATGCCATATTCAACATAGTCCACATAAGGCAGCTGGTTACCGGCGGTATCAACTTTCCAATAATAGGGGTTGCGAACCATGCGAACCAATGTGCTGTCATCGCTAACTGATTCCAGGCTCCAGGCACTTACAGTTTCCTTGCTGCGATCAGACCACCAGGGAGCAAGTTTGTTGAATTCCTCATAAGTGGCATCAGAATTATATTTTGGATGCAGTTTGGCCAATTCGTGTTTTGGCCAGGCAAAGGTATCCTCAACCGCTGAGAGCGATTG
>JAKISW010000049.1 GCA_021648375.1 Devosiaceae bacterium | reverse complement strand
GCAAAAGGGAAGTAAATCTAGTGATTTTTGAGTTTTGGCAACGCATTCCCGAACAAAATAGGCGGTGCCCTTTCGGGTTTGAAATATAGTATACATCTAATGCAAATTGCAGTTCAATAAGGTGATAGACATGATTTCACTACCATTCACCTTATCTGAACACTCTATTTCAAACAGAATCATACGAATCTAATAGGTCCTGATCCTAGTCGCAGGCAGAGCGGATAATTTGTAAAAAGTCCTCGGCGTTGAGGCTGGCTCCACCGATCAAGCCACCATTTACATTTGCTGTGGCAAGAATATCCGTCGCATTGGATGGCTTCATGGATCCCCCATAAAGAATGCGAACGCCCTCTCCTTCTTCGCCAAATCTTTCCACCAGCCAGTCCCTAATGGCAGCATGCATGGTTTTTATATCATCAAGTTCGGGAACCAGTCCGGTGCCAATTGCCCAGACCGGCTCATAAGCTATCACCAGATTTTTCGCGATCACGCGTTTATCAAATATTTCAAGGGCTGGAACTGAACCGTTTAATTGCTTTTCAACCACCGTCATCGCCAAGGCACCAAGACGCTCCGCATGGGTCTCGCCTACGCAAATTATCGGCGTAACATGTGCTCCAAGCGCGGCTCTGGCCTTGGCATTTACCAGGCCGTCGGTTTCTCCATGATCGGCACGGCGCTCTGAATGCCCAACGATAATATATTGTGCTCCCGCATCTGCCAGCATTGAAGCACCGATATCACCGGTATGGGCACCTTTTTGAGCGATATGGCAATTTTGAGCGCCGGAAACAACGGCTCCGGAAAGACATATTTGGGTGGTTTGGGCAAGCAGGGTTACGGGAGGGCAAATCAGCACTTCGCAGCGATGGGCAGGATCATTGCGCAGGGACAGGGCCAAAGATCTGATTTGAGACAGATCCTCGGTGAGGCCATTCATTTTCCAGTTGCCCGCAATCAGTGGTTTTATTTCTGAATTCATTTGTTACATCTAACCTTAAAAGTTGCAGAGCAGCCCTAATAACATTGTTGATATGTGCCCAGCTTATCAAACCTTTTGCCATGACTATTACACGGACTATTGCGCGTCGGCCATTTATGCCGTAACCGATGCCAATTGAATTGTTATTATGGTAGCTTAACAGCTTTGCTCTGAATTGTCATAGGGCTAATGGTCTCAGGTTAACTTGTTAAGTGTCCCTTTAAATTGCTAACAAAGCTGAACTAAACGACTGGAAAATATTATGCTCGTCAATCTACGCAAATTTGCCACTTCTATCGGGGGAAAAATCCTTGGGGGATTTTTGCTTATAAGTCTGGCGGGATTTGGTATTACCGGAGTTATATTTTCAATTGGCTCGAATACGGTGGCACGGGTTGGAGATCGGGATATTTCTTTTCAGGATTTTCAGCGAGCTTATCAAAATCAGATAAGTATTGTGGCCAATCAGGTGGGTACAGTGCCAACTCCTGAGCAGGCGTTGGCATTTGGCATTCCAAGCGCGGTTTTAAACCGGTTGGCTACCGATGAATCTCTAAATATTTTGACCAGTGACTTCGGCCTTGGGGTTTCCAATGACCGGCTGGCTCAGGAATTGCGCTCAGATCCCGCTTTTACCGACGCTCTTGGCAATTTTGATCGAAATACATTTGAACGTACCCTGAACAATGCGGGATATACGGAAAACAGTTTTTTCGAAGATAGGCGCGAAGCCGCAGCCAGACAGCAGATTGCCTTGGCAATGTTTTCTCAGGTCAGACCGCCCAAAACCCTTCGCGATATTATGCAAAGGTTTGGCGAAGATCGTCGGATTTTAAATTTTGTAGTGTTGAGTGAAAACTCTCTGCTTCCAATTGGCAATCCGGCCAATGATGTGCTTCAGGCATATTTGAACGATAATCAGGACAGGTATCGTGCGCCCCAAACAAGAACCATAAAAGTTGTGCAGCTCTCGCCTGAGATTCTGGCAGAGAATATCGATGTGAGCGAAGCCGAGGTGCTGGCTGAATATGATCGTACGAGGCAAAATCTATTTACTGTTGAGACGCGGGCAATCAGTTTTGCACCATTGCCTGATGATGATTCCGTTGCTCTTTTTGAAATAGGAATTGGGGATGGGAAAGATTTTACCACTCTGGTTGAAGAATTGGGGCTTGAGGCAATAGTTCTTGGAAATTTGACCCAAGCGCAAATTCCTGAAGTTTTGCTGGGGCAGCGTGCTTTTGAACTTGATCTGAACGAAATTTCTATCATTCCCGGTGTGGAGGGAAAAAGGGCGCTGGTGGTTACAAATATTGTCGAGGGGGGTGAAATTTCCTTTGAAGACGCCGCTAAACGCATTGAACAGGCGCTAAAAGTGGATAAAGGCAGATTGCAATATATCGAGGTCCTGGATCAGATTGAAGAACAACGGGCAGCTTTTGTAAACCTGGAGCAATCGGCCAGCGAGTTTGACCTAGAAGTAAAAGAAATTGCTATCACTGCCGGTGGTCCTGAATTGGTGGATGAGATGGGATTGGATGCCGGTGAAGCGGAGCGTGTATCCACCGTGGTATTTGGTTCTGAAGTTGGCCGTCTGGTTCCATCAGTTCCGCTGGGGGCAAATAAAACCGTCTGGTTTGATATTTTAAGGGTTGATGAAGAACGCGATCAGACGATGGCTGAAATTGGCGATGAACTTGCTGTCGAATGGATGGATGAACAAAGGGCCAGGGAGCTGGAAGAACTGGCTCAAAGCTATGTTGAGCAATTACAGGCCGGCAAATCTCTTGAGGAGATTGCGGTGTTGAATGGTTTGTTTCCGCAAATTTCTGCTCCCTTGAGCCGAATTGGTGATGGGGCTGCAATCGATCCGCAAGTCGCAGAGGCAGCCTATGGTGGTGGTGAAGGCTTTATTGGATCGGCTCGAAACGGAGCTGGTGATTATGTGGTGTTTGCAGTTGATTCCATCACCAGCGTTAGTGATGAATTAAACGCCGACAATATGCAATTCATTGATGATGGATATCGCAATACCCTGTTTGCTGATTTTACCAGCGCTCTAAACGTTGATTCAAGAATGAATATCAACCAACAGGTTTTAACTCAGGCTATCGGACTTGGATTGCCTCAGGCGGTCAGCCCAAATCACTTGCCATAAGTCAGAAATTGCGTCCTAAATGGAAAATCTATCAAACACTGCCGATTTTGATACTTTCGCATCGGGTTATGAACGGGGCGAAGGCCAGATTGTCTGGCGGCGGGTGGTGGCTGATCTTGAAACTCCGGTAAGTACCTATTTAAAGCTTAGTGCTGGACGCACCAATTGTTTTTTGCTTGAATCCATTGAAAACGGGGCCACCAAGGGGCGATTTTCCATGATCGGGCTGGAGCCTGATCTGATATTTAAGGTCGAGGGTGGAAAGCCTTATCTAAACCGCAATGCCCGACTTGAAGCGAGCGACTTCAAACCCGTTGAGGCACCAGTACTTGATGCAATCAGGAGTTTGGTTTCTCAAAGCCAGATAAAGGCACCAAAGGGTGTACCTGCCCAGTCTGCGGGGCTATATGGCTATCTTGGTTATGATATGGTGCGCCATATGGAAGAGCTGCCGGATGATAATCCGGACAGTCTAAACACGCCAGACACCATTCTTGTGCGCCCATCAATACTGGCGGTTTTTGACACGTTAAAAGACGAACTTTATCTGACAGCACCGGTATACTTTGAAAAAGAAATATCCGCCAAACAGGGTTTTGAGGCAGCGCTTGGGCGCATTGATGATGCGCTGGAAAGGCTCAATGGAGCATTGCCATCCCAAGGTGCAATTGTTGAAATGCCCTCCCCTGATGTTGTCAGCAATACCAGTGAAGATGAATATTCATCAATGGTGGAAAAGGCCAAGAATTACATCACAGCAGGTGATATCTTTCAGGTGGTTTTAAGCCAGCGCTTTTCGATGGATTTCACCCTGTCATCAACAGCGCTTTATCGGGCATTGCGACGCACCAACCCATCTCCCTATATGTATCTTTTGGATTTTGAGGGTTTTTCTGTTGTGGGTTCCAGCCCGGAAATTTTAGTGCGAGTTGATCAGGGGGAAGTTACCATTCGCCCGATTGCCGGCACCAGAAAACGGGGAGAAACCGAAGAGCGCGACAAAGAACTTGCCATTGAATTGATGAATGACCCCAAAGAGCTGGCCGAACATCTGATGCTGCTTGATCTGGGCCGAAATGATGTGGGCAGAGTTTGTAAAACCGGCACAGTTGAGGTCACCGATAAATTCTTTTTGGAATATTATTCCCATGTGATGCACATCGTTTCCAACGTCACCGGGCAGCTTAATGATAAAAAATATGATTATGTGGATGCTTTGAGCGCCGGATTTCCAGCCGGTACGGTTTCCGGGGCACCAAAAGTGCGGGCCATGGAAATTATTGATGAGCTGGAAAAAGAACGGCGGGGAGTTTATGCGGGCTGTGTGGGCTATTTTGGTGCCGATGGCTACATGGACACCTGCATAATTTTGCGCACCGCGATTTTGAAGGATGGCAAATTATACATTCAGGCCGGGGCTGGAATTGTCGCCGATTCTGTTGCCAGGCTTGAGCAGATGGAATGTAAAAACAAGGCTGAGGCACTTTTGAGCGCTGCCAGAGAAGCAATTCGTTTTTCCGGTGAAGCGGGCTTGGGGCAATGATGGAAAATATTGCTCCTATAAAAATCATCGTGATCGATAACTATGACAGTTTTACCTATAATCTGGTGCATTATCTTGGGGAGTTAGGCGCTCAAATTGAAGTATTTCGCAATGATAAAATCAGCATTGGCGAAATTGAAAACATCAATCCAAAAGCCATTATCCTATCCCCTGGACCATGCACCCCGTCAGAAGCTGGAATATGCGTTGAACTGGTGCAACGCCTCGGTGAAAAAACCCCGATTTTTGGAGTTTGCCTGGGTTTGCAGTCTATCGCTCAGGCATATGGAGCAAAAGTTGTTGCCTCCCCTACCCTTATGCATGGAAAAGTTTCAAATATCTCCCATGAACAAAAAGGGGTTTTTGCTTCGCTTGCTTCCCCTTTTAAAGCCACTCGCTATCATTCTTTATGTGTGAGTAAAGATGAAATTCCGCAGGAGTTGGAAATCACCGCCAAAACCAAAGACGGTGTTATCATGGGCATGCAGCATAAAAGCTTTCCCGCCCACGGGGTGCAATTCCATCCCGAAAGTATAGCCTCAGAACATGGTCATGACATTTTAAAGAACTTTTTGGCCATGGCCAATGAATTCAATCAGCAAAAACGTACCGCCTCCGTCAAATAAAACAACTGAGAAGCCAATGCCCATTACAACCGCTCTAAACCTGCTTCGTCAAAATAAAGACCTCAATCAGACGCAAATGGATGCAGCGCTGGGGGAAATTATGGACGGCAAGGCCAGCGAGGCGCAAACCGGGGCCTTTTTGATGGGGCTTTGCACCAAAGGGGAAACCGCTAGCGAAATCGGGAGCGCCGTTGCTCTGTTACGCAATAAAATGGTGCCGGTTGAAGCGCCTGCTAACGCCATGGATATTGTTGGCACCGGTGGCGATGGTATGGGGACCTATAATATTTCCACTGCAAGTTCGATCATTGTTGCAGCAGCCGGAATTCCCGTTGCCAAGCATGGCAACAAAGCTCTTTCGTCAAAGTCAGGCTCATCCGAGGCATTGCAGGCACTTGGGGTAAAGCTCGATCTTGATCCAGTTGGCATATCGCGCTGCATCAACGAGGCCGGAATTGGCTTTATGTTCGCGCCCAACCATCATCCTGCAATGCGCCATGTGGGGCCGACACGGGCTCAGATGGGCATCAGGACCATGTTCAACCTTTTAGGACCTCAGTGTAATCCTGCGGGGGTAAAGCGCTATCTTTTGGGTGTCTATGGGCAGGAGTGGGTGAAGCCAGTTGCTCAAGCCCTGTTGGCCAATGGAGTAGAAGCGGCATGGGTGGTGCATGGCAGTGATGGCTTAGATGAAATAACCAGCACTGGCCCAACATCGGTTGTTGCCGTAGAAAACGGAATTTTGCGCGAATTTAAAATTTCACCAGAAGATGTGGGAATAGAATTATCAAGCCCTGATGATCTGGTTGGTGGTGATCCGGCCCACAACGCAAAAGCCATTATTGAACTGTTTGCCGGCAAACAAAGCGCTTATCGTGATATCGTCTTGATGAACTCGGGGGCTGCCCTATATATTGGGGGCAAGGCCAAAAGCTTTGCAAACGGGGTTGAAATTGCTGCTCAAACAATTGATAGCGGTGCTGCAACAAAAACTTTGGCCAGACTTGTTGAAGTTTCAAACGGATAATTAAGGTCCCAATATGCTCGATGTTTTAAGCCGGATTATCAAATATAAAAAAGACGAGATTTCTCAGGCTAAATCCATTCACTCATGGGATGAAGTGGTTGCAAAAGCCCATGATGCACCGCCGGTGCGCGGGTTTTTGTCGGCCCTTAAAGAAAAAAAGGCACAAAACAAATTTGGTTTAATTGCCGAGGTGAAAAAAGCCAGTCCTTCCAAAGGATTGATTCGCGAAGATTTTGACCCCATTAAAATTGCCAAAGCATATGAAAAAGCAGGTGCCGCTTGTCTTTCGGTATTGACTGACGAGCCTTCATTTCAGGGCAGTCCGATTTTTATGCAGCAGGCGCGTGAAGCTACAAGCCTGCCGGTATTGCGCAAAGATTTTATGCTGGAAACCTATCAGGTCGTTGAAGCACGCAGTTGGGGCGCTGATTGCATTTTGATAATTATGGCCGCCGTGGAGGACGATACCGCGCGTTTTTTGCTGGATGCGGCAATGGAGTGGAATATGGATGCGTTGATCGAGGTGCACAATGTGGAGGAGCTGGAGCGGGCCTTGCTTTTGAATGCAGAAATGATTGGCATAAATAATCGCAATCTGCGCACGTTTGAAACCAGTCTTGAAACCAGTGTTGAGTTGGCTAAAAATCTTCCTAATGACAAACTGATAATTTCAGAAAGCGGCATTTCCAGCCACGAGCAATTGCAAATGCTAAAATCCAGAGCAGATATCAGCACAGTTCTGGTCGGCGAGAGCCTGATGCGCCATGATGATGTGCAAAAAGCCACGGAAAAATTGCTTGGCGGTGACATTTTAGTTGGCGATCAATAATGAGCAATAAAAGCCCCCTCACTCATCTAAACGAGCGCTCTGAAGCGCATATGGTGGATATATCCGCCAAGGTGCCCAGTAAGCGGATTGCCATTGCTCAGGGTGTTGTTATCGGTTCCCCGGCCACCATATCGGCGATTTTCGATGACGATCTAAAAAAAGGCGATGCGTTGGCGGTGGCTAGAATTGCCGGAATTATGGGAGCAAAAAAAACTCCCGATCTTATTCCCCTTTGCCATCCAATATCCCTTAGCCATGTGGATATTGAGATTTCGCAGTTGGAGAAAACAAAAATCAAAATTATTGCCAAGGCAGAAACGGTTGGAAATACCGGCGTTGAAATGGAAGCTCTTACGGCTGTAAGCGTCGCCTGTCTGACCATATATGACATGGCCAAATCCATGGACAAGGCAATGGAAATTAGCGAAATAAAGCTTTTGAAAAAATCGGGCGGAAAATCGGGCGATTTTGAGCGGGAAACTTAAAAACTATGCTGGCATATGAAAAAGCGCTGCAACGGGTTTTGGCAGCAACCAATATTCTTGGCAGTGAGAATGTTCCTTTAAATTTAGCTTTGGGCAGAGTATTGGCCGCACCAGTAAAAGCCATGATGAACCAGCCACCCTTTGATGGCAGCGCCATGGATGGATATGCGGTTATTGCCAGAGAAATAAAACCGGACGCGGTTTTGCAAAATATTGGCGAATCCCAAGCTGGAGCCGGATTTGATGGGGAGCTTGCAAGCGGTCAATGCGTTCGCATTTTTACCGGTGCGCCAATGCCAAAAGGGGCAAATGCTGTGATTATGCAGGAATATTGTAGCGTAGATGGCGATCAGGTAAGTTTTGAAAAATCAGTTGAACCAGCGCAAAACGTGCGTCCCCTTGGGCAGGATTTCATGAAGGGGCAACAATTGCTCGAAGTGGGAACCGCCATAAACCCTGCTACCATCGCGCTGATTGCCGCGGCCAACGTAGGCCAAATAGAAGTTTTTAAACGGCCAAATATTTCAATTTTGGCAACCGGAAACGAGCTTGTTGCTCCGGGCAGTGACATGAAACCGGGGCAAATTGTTGGTTCCAATGGATTTGCACTCAGCGCCCTGTTTTCTCCTTTGGCCAACAAAATCATCGACATTGGCAGCGCATCCGACAATGAAAATGAGCTTAGAGAAAAATTCAAAGAAGCACTAAGTGGGCCATCTGACGTGATAATTTCCACAGGAGGGGCAAGCGTTGGCGATTATGATCTGGTTCTACCTGTTCTAAAATCACTTGGGGTTGAAATAGATTTTTGGAAAATCGCTATTCGTCCGGGCAAACCGATAATATTTGGCAAAAAAAATAACAAGTTGATATTTGCCCTGCCGGGTAATCCAGTTTCTGCCTATGTTTGTGCCGTGAGCGTGGTAATTCCGGCAATTCGCGCTATGGGCGGCCATAAACAGCCTTGCCCGAAATCGCTGTCCCTGCCCCTTGCCAAATCAATGCCGGCCAACGGTATAAGACGTCATTTTATGCGCGGAAAAATTGTCGAAATCGATGGACAATCCCATGTTGAGCCGATTTTGCAGACCGATAGCTCTCATCTATCCTCCCTTGCCCAAGCCGAAGTTTTGTTGGTGGCGCTGGAAAACCAGGGCGAATTGCCGGTTGGCACAATCGTTCAAACCATCCCCCTGCCCTGATTTATTTACCCCCATACGCTGCAACTTAAATCCAGGTAAACTCACCGATAATGATAGAGTTTTTGCGCTTTAGTAAAACTTTTTTCATCTTATGCTTGCAGAACATAACTGGAACATCTATTGTTGTTCAGTCTTTGTTCCGAATCAATGCAGCCTGTATTGATTTTAGGGCAGATTGCTTGACGTTGAGTGGTAAGCTGTTTTGGTGCGTGGCTGATGGGCTTGTTCTATGAAATTAAACTGTAAAATGGGGATTGGTTAAATGCTAACTCGTAAACAACACGAATTGCTGATGTTTGTTCATGAACGCATGAAAGAAAGCGGTATTCCGCCCTCTTTTGATGAAATGAAGGATGCGCTTGATTTAAAATCCAAATCGGGCATTCACCGTTTGATCACCGCTCTTGAGGAACGCGGATTTATCCGCAGACTGCCCAATCGCGCTCGCGCACTTGAGGTTATCAAGCTGCCTGATTCAATGAACCCAAGCCTTGGCGGAAGAAAAGCCAAATTTGAGCCAAGTGTAATTGAGGGCGATCTTGGCAAGGTGGCAAAACCTACTATTGATACCGGACAACGTTCTGAGCCAGTTGTAAATATTCCTGTAATGGGCAGAATTGCAGCTGGAACGCCAATTGAAGCTATTCAAAATCATTCCCATACCCTTGCCATTCCACCTCAAATGTTGGGACCTGGTGAGCATTTTGCCCTTGAGGTTCGTGGGGATTCAATGATTGATGCGGGTATTTTTGATGGTGATACAGTGCTTATTCACAAACAAAACACCGCCAGCAATGGTGAAATTGTTGTAGCACTGGTCGATGATGAAGAGGCGACATTAAAACGCTTGCGCCGCAAGGGAAACTCCATTGCTCTTGAGGCTGCAAATCCGGCCTATGAAACCAGAATTTTTGGCCCCGATCGTGTTGCTGTTCAGGGAAAACTTGTGGGATTGTTGCGCAAATATTAAAATAGTTTTGGTGGGTAGGGTTGATATGAAATGGAAAAACAATATCTTGTCACAGAAGACACCAAAAAATTTATTGCCGCAAATTTCACGAATACCGAAATGGGCTTGGTTAGAATAGCAAAAAACTTAGGCCTTAAGGGTATGGGTGACAATGATATTGTTCGCCACTGTCATAAAATAATCCTATCCACCCCAATACAAAAAATAAAAATTCGCGGCAAAAACTATTATTTGTACTCTCATGAATATTTAGCTGTGTTGACCATTAACAGATCAAGTTTGGGCATCATTACCGCAAAACCATATCTGTGATTGGCAAAACTCCTTTTGTGTCTCGGTTGAGGAATGGGTGAATTCAGTCGCAAAAATATGGATGATTTGATTTTAACGACTTGATGGGTAATTGGGGCGCCATGGTCTGAATATATCCACAATTGCCGGGCGGATAATAAATTCATTGCCGTTCCAGCGTGCCCAATGCACACCGCCGCTGGTTAAGTCAGTTTGGTCAATTACCTGAGTTGTATCGCGGCAATATTGTGGAGCTGCGATTCTTGCAATTACAAGATCAGCTATTGAGCAATCCTCTGTATATGCATCGCGGGTTTTTACCAGTGCCACGTTAAATTTATCGCGGTCAAACCAACATCCGGTTAAGTCACAAGGTACCTTTTCATCTGGGGCAGTAATTTTTGTCAGGTAGGTTTCGCTCCATGCATTGATGGCAAAACTATTAGCGCGACCTGCTACTAGATCCATACTTGCCAGATTTTGGGATTGCAGTTCTTGAGAGCGTTCGTTTTTAATTGCGATGGCCTGCGTGGTATCGGCAATCATTATGTCCGGGCGTTCCATAGTTCCAAATACGGGTATCAAAAATGCGGCCATCACCACCCCGACAAAGCGCAACCTGCCAACAAAAAATGCAAACCATCCCATGGCAAATAGAGCTATAATCAAAGACATTTGTCCAAGTATTGGCGGCGAGATAAGCCCACTACCAAGGGAAGAAATATAATTTGCAACGGTGAGTATCTGTTCTATTCCCCAGCCCATGGGCGCAAAAAATATTGCCTCCATTCCCAGCGGCATAAATAAAACTGCCATAAGAGCTGCCGGTAAAACAATGAAAGCAACCAGAGGGATAGCCACCATATTGCCCAATACTCCAAACGGGGCTACATTTTGAAAATGATAGGCGGCAAAAAGAGCTGTTGCCGCTCCGGCAATTAGAGACGTAAGAGCGATGCCGGAAAAAAACCGTGTCAGTTTTATAGTTGCATTGGCATCATTTCGAAATTTGGATTTATACCCCTCATATGATCCAACCAAGGCAATTACTGCAGCAAATGATAATTGGAACCCGGGTCGAAAAATCGAAGATGGATCGGTAATTATTACAAATAATGCGGCAAAGGCTACATTTCTCATGGTCAATGCCCGTCGGCCTGCGAGCACTGCGCCAAAAATCAGTATTAACATCAGGCTTGCGCGAACCGCTGAAACCGAAGCGCCCGATAAGGCCAGGTAAATCAGGGCTGCGATTATGCCACCGACCGCGCTGATTTTCTTAACACTGATTTTTTGTCCAACCCCATAAAACCCGGCCAATCCCATGCGAATGGCTGCAAATATACCACCTGCAACCAGCGAAAGATGCAGACCTGAAATTGCCAAAACATGGGCAAGACCCGCATCGGCAAGACGGGTTCTGATGTTCTCGTCAATCTGGCCTTGGTCTCCGACAATCAAGGCCCTGGCGATCCCTGAAATCGGTGGTGCGAGAGCAAAATCTATGCGCATTCCGATAAATTCACGCAGTTCTTGAATGTTGCGTGCAAGTGAATTTTTCTGAACCTTATTGGTAACAGTCATTATTCCTGTGGTGGACCCATATGCGCCAATTCCTTTGAAATATGCATGAAACTGAGAATCATAGCCGCCCGGAACAACCGGCCCTGGCACCCTGTAAAGGCGCATCGGAGCGTTGATGATATCGCCAATATCGGGCAGTTGATCTGAGGGCAGTAATAGTCTGGCGCGGCGCAGTGGTGGGCTATTGCGTTCATCAAGTGATTTGATATTGGAAATAATTATGCGCGCCCGTTCTGAATCATTGGAATGAATAGCATCAACCGTTGCGCTAAACTGGCCATAAAAAGCCCCGTAAATCATATTGCTGCCAAACAATTTCCCATGTATTGGCAGAAGAAGAAAACCAGCCCAAAACCCAAGCAGTAAAACAAACACCCAAAATTGTTTTTGTTTGTTTCGATTGAAAAAAGCGCCCAGCATCAACAATATGGCTATCAATACCATGGCAAAAGCTGCAGGTTCGAATTTTGTGGCCCGATATACTAAAATGCCAAAAATCAACATAAAAGGTTGTAAAACCAGCAATCTGCGGTTGGTAATATGTCGGGAAATTTCGGCGTTAAAACCAATTATAATTCGTATAAAGATATTTGGAGTTGCAGATGTTTTGCGCTTAATTACAGCAATTGTGTGCTGGGGCGTTGCACCGTTGACTGTCCGAAGTTCGGATGTCGTTTTTAGATCTGGTAGGTTATCAATTGACAATATGCTTTACCTGTCTGGCACACGAGTTTTGCGCAAGACCTTGCGCGGTTTTTCCCTTATGCTAAACACGGCCGAGCCAGATTGACAAATCCTGCATTCGGTTTTGCACATTCTCCAATTTCAGGCTCATACAATTTTTATTTTTCAAACTAGTTCTGGTTTAATAAATTGACAAAAAATATCATTACCCGCTTCGCTCCCTCGCCCACTGGATTTTTACATATTGGAGGCGCGCGAACTGCTCTATTCAATTGGGTTTTTGCAAAAAAACACAATGGCAAAATGGTGCTGCGTATCGAAGATACCGATCGCGCCCGATATACTGAAGAGGCAAGCGAAGCAATTATTGATGGCTTGAGCTGGCTGGGAATTCAATGGGACGGGGAAAGTGTTTCTCAATTTGCAAATCGGCAAAGGCATGCCAAAATTGCTTACGAACTTTTGCAATCTGGTAATGCCTATAAATGTTATTGCACGAGTGAAGAATTGAGCCAGATGCGAGAATTGGCCAAGCAAAAAGGTCTGCCGCCTCGTTATGATGGCCGTTGGCGTGATGCGGATCCCAAATCTGTGCCGAGCGACATCCCATATGTCATTCGTATAAAAACTCCAGAAAATAAGAACATAATTATCAATGATCTGGTGCAGGGTGAAGTGCGTTTTAATACCCAAAACCTGGATGATTTCATACTTTTGCGTTCTGATGGCACTCCCACTTATATGCTGGCAGTTGTTGTTGATGATCATGATATGGGCGCAACCCATGTAATTCGAGGTGATGATCATTTAACGAACACCGCGCGTCAGATTGTAATTTATCAGGCTCTTGGCTGGAACATTCCACAAATGGCGCACTTGCCTTTAATTCATGGACAGGACGGAGCAAAGCTTTCCAAACGCCATGGAGCACTGGGCGTTGATGCTTATCGCCGCATGGGATATCTGCCCCAGGCCATGTGTAATTATCTTGCGCGCCTGGGCTGGTCCCATGGTGATGATGAGTTTTTTAACATTGAACAATTGGTGGAATGGTTTGATTTTGATGGACTGAACAAAGGAGCGGCTAGGTTTGACTTTGCCAAACTGGAAAACCTGAATGCGCAGCACATTCGCCAGTGCGCCTCACAAGAACTGTTTGATCGCATGGTAAGTCTGGCAGATGAATTAGGTAACAAAGAAGATTTTGACGGTTTAAAAAAATATCAAACCAACGTTTTAGAAATGCTTGAGGAATTGAAACCACGGGCAAAAACCCTGTTGGACCTTATATCCCTTGCCCAGTTTATTTATTGTGAGTTTCCAATAAAAATTGAAGAAAAAGCCGCTAAACAATTGAACGAGCAGACCCGTAATATGATTGCTGCGATTGTTGAAACTCTTGAGGAACTGGATGAGTGGACTGCAGAAAACATTAGTGCTGTCATTCGCCAATTTGGTGAAGATAATGAAATTAAACTTGGTAAAATTGCGCAACCGTTGAGAGTGGCACTTACCGGGCGAACTGTTTCTGCAGGCATATTTGAAATGATGGCGGTTATTGGAAAGCAAGAAACCCTGAAGCGATTTAAGGGGCAGGCACGGTCCTGATTTTTTGAAGAGAAAAATATTAATACGAAATTCGAGCCTTTTTTTGTTTATTTTGTTGCTAGACATTGTGAATCGCCCCGGGTTTACCGGAGGCTGATTACTTCATGTTATGCAACCATATCGAGTGTGTTTAACTGTGCATAGTACCTCTCTTCTGCTTCTGCTGGCGGGATGTATCCGATTGGCCCAAGTAGGCGACGGTTATTGAACCAATCGACCCATTTAAGCGTTTCCCATTCGACTGCGGCCATGGTTTTCCATGGACCAAGCCGGTGGATGACCTCGGCTTTGTAGAGGCCATTTATGGTTTCGGCCAAGGCATTATCATAGGAATCGCCAACGCTGCCAACAGAGGGCTCAATCCCTGCCAAGGCCAGGCGTTCAGTATAGCGTATGGATAAATATTGCCCGCCACGATCGGAATGATGAATGAGGCCGCCTTTGTGAACGGGTCGGCGATCATGCAGGGCTTGTTCCAACGCATCGAGGACAAAATCCGTTTTGGGCGAACTCGAAACCCGCCACCCAACGATTTTATCCGCGAAAGTATCGATGATAAACGCCACGTAGACGAAGCCCTGCCACGTTGAGAATGGAGTAAGAAGCGCTTTCGCGCTTCTTCTCCCCGAACCGTACGTGCGCCTTTCAGCGCATACGGCTCTCCGTTCAAATTTGGCCCATGGCCATAGCAACATCGCGATATCGGGAAGTAACGGTAGAACGGACTTCCTCACGAAGAATGTAAGGATTGCGTTCAGGGTTTCGCCACTTGAACTGCGCTTTTGGACTTGAGACCAGTCGGCGCAGTGCTTTGCCAATATGGTTTCCACGTTTGTTCGTGTCGTAGACGAGCCAGGTCTTTGCCTTGCCCACCTCCGGCACCCGGAACCATTTCCGCATCAAAGGTTTGATACGTGTGCGGTATTTCCGGGCCAACCAATGCGCCAGTTTCCAGAACACGACATGGTCAATGCGCCGGAACGTGATCGCCGTGAAGTCGGTGAACTTGTAGAATGCCGCCCATCCCGCCAACTGGCGGTTCAGGCGATCAACCATATCAACCTTTCCAAGATCATGATTGCCGGAAAGGGCATCAGACAGTTTGCGAACAAACGCCTTGGCCCTTTCCTTGGGTATCGTTGAGACGACACGCATGTTGCCCCTCGGCCCCCGCTTGCGAATGATACGGTGTCCCAGAAAGACAAATCCATCATTGACGTGCGTGATATGGGTTTTCTCCATATTCATTGTCAACTTCAGATTACCCTCCAGAAACATCCGGCATTCTTCACGAATGGTTTCGGCGTGAGCTTTGTTCCCCTTGACGATGACAACAAAGTCATCGGCATAACGACAATAGGCGACAGCGGGTTTCCACTGCCGATTCTCACGTATCGCTATGGGGCGCTCCTTCTTGATGCCGAAGTTCCATGCCCAGCGATCCTTGCGAGCTTTCTTGTTCAGGTATTTCGCCTCCAGCCACATATCAAACTCATGGAGCATAATATTGGACAGGAGTGGGGACAGAACGCCCCCTTGCGGAACACCTTCACTTGAAGCCCTGAGCAGACCACGATCAATATGGCCTGCCTTCAGAATACGCCAGAGCAGATCGATAAACCGTTTGTCACATATTCGCTGCCGTACACATTTGAGAAGCAGCCGATGATGCACCGTATCGAAGTAACTTGCCAGATCACCTTCGATGATCCAGCGTCCGCTTTGATGGGTGCTATCTTGAAGCTGTATCTTCACAGTGCGGACAGCATGATGCACACTGCGTTCCGGCCGGAAGCCATAGGATAGACGATGAAAATCGCTTTCCCATATTGGCTCCATGGCCATCAACATGGCGCGTTGGACAATTCGGTCTGTCAGGGTCGGAATACCCAACGGGCGTAGCTTGCCATTTGATTTTGGAATGTAGATCCGTTTAACCGGCCGTGGGCGATACGTACCCGCCAGAAGCTCGACCCGCAATTCATCCAGAAGGTTCTCCAGATTGTCCTGCAGACGTTGCTTATCCATTCCATCAATGCCCGGTGTTCTTGCGCCTCTCGACGACAAAACAATCCGGGCAGCCTCGGCAAGCCATTCCCGATTGGCAACGAGCCGAATAAGGCGATCAAACCGACGGGTCTGATCACGCTCGGCCCATGTTGCTAGCTTGTGTTGCATTTCGCTGATTATCAAAGGTCTTCACCTCATTTGGTCAGATAATTTACATCCCAAGCAACTTGAACTGTTCCCCTTCGCCAGACCGCCAGAATGACGGGCAATGTGACAGGCTTTCCCTGCCGCAGACTACTACGGGAACTCTGCCAGCATGGTAACCATCGGGGTCAACTCCCTTGTCGTATCCTGGTCATGTCACCATGCCTTCCCTCGTTCATATGCTGGACTTAAAACGTACTGGTGAGGTTGCCGGTCGCAGTCTTTATCCTTGCTTGCCGCAAGTCGATACCGACGCGATAGCATGGCTGTGTTCTCTCCATTGCTCCCTGCAGAACAGCTACATATAGCCCTGCATTCGGACGCTTCTGGCATACGTTTCCAGAACCATCATCGGTATTGCGCCTGATAAACCGTGTAGGCGCAGGTGACATTTCAACCCTCAGATGCGAGTGAACCGGTTCGTGTTCCTCAACCTTCCAATACTCAGCCTGGGAGACCATCTTAGCGTAACGGTTTCGCCTCAATCCCCTTTTCCCACGGGCTACGTCACCCCGCCAGTTAACAGCAGGTCACCTCCGCTTCGGCTCAAATCCCCTCGCAGCAGGGAACTGGCATTCAGATAATCCTCCTTTCTCAAAGCATTCCAGACATACGCCACCCAGGATTATCCGGGACGAGGCGCACTGTAGGTGATATCTACACACCAGACCTGATTGGGTCGCTCAATTGCCAGCCCCCGCAACAGGTAAGGGTAAATCCTGTGTTGCGGATGTTTCTTGCTGGTGTTTGGCGTTTGATAGATCGGGACCAA
>JAKISW010000012.1 GCA_021648375.1 Devosiaceae bacterium | reverse complement strand
TTAGTGTCAGCGCCCCTGATGTCACCATTAAAGGTCTTACAGTTTCAGGCTCAGGATCGGCGGGTCAAACCAAGGATGCCGGAATTACCCTTAATAAAGATGCCACCAATGCACTTGTTATTGGCAATAGGCTCATTGGCAACCTGATCGGTGTGAACCTTCAGGGATCCAAAAACTCCCTTATAAAAAATAATAATATTGAGGGACGCCAGGACCATCGCATGAACGATCGGGGCAATGGAGTATATTTGTGGAATTCTCCGGGAAGCAGAATTATCGGCAACGATATCCGCTGGGGACGGGATGGAATTTTTGCCAACGTCTCAAGTGATAATGAGTTTTCAGGCAACCGTTTTCGGGATCTAAGGTTTGCCGTTCACTACATGTATGTGCATGACAGTTTGGTTTCTGGCAATGTCTCGCTCGGCAACCATCTTGGCTATGCCATCATGAATTCCAATAATGTCAGGGTTGAAGGTAATCTGTCGCGCGGCGACCGCGATCACGGCATCATGATGAACTATACCAATGACAGCGAAATCCTTGGTAACCGAATTGAAAATGTCAGCGAAAAATGTCTGTTTATTTATAATTCCCACAAAAACAGTTTTACGGGGAACTTGTTTTTTGGCTGCGGTATCGGAGTTCACTTTACCGCCGGGTCTGAGCGCAATCAGTTTAGCGGCAACGGGTTTGTGGGTAATCGAGTGCAGGTGCAATATGCGGGCACACGCTGGGTTGACTGGAGCTTTGAAGGCCGGGGTAATTACTGGTCCGATCATCCCGCTTTTGATTTGAACGGCGATGGCATTGCCGATGCTCCCTATCGACCCAATGACGCGATGGATCAGGTGCTTTGGCGTCAGCCGGCAGCCAAACTGCTTCTGGGATCGCCTGCCGTGCAACTGATCCGCTGGTCTCAATCCGCCTTCCCTGCCCTGCTGCCCGGCGGGGTCATGGACAGCGCGCCGCTTATGCGTCCGCTCGAGCCTGAAATAACCCCATGGAAAGAAATGCAATGAGTGCACTGATTATATCTAGAGCGACAAAGCAATATGGTTCTGATGAAGTTGTCCGTAATGTCAGCCTTAAAATCGAAGCCGGTGAACGTATTGCTTTGCTTGGTCATAATGGCGCGGGCAAAACCACGTTGATAAAAATGATCCTTGGGCTGACTCCGTTCGAAAAGGGGAAGATTGAGGTGTTGGGAACAGCACCGGGGTCAAAAAAAGCTCGCTCTTCAATTGGCTTCTTGCCCGAATCTGTAGCTTTTCAGGGGGCCTTGAGCGGGCGCGAACAATTGCACCACTTTGCCCGCCTTAAATCCATGACCATGGGCAAGGCAGATGACCTGTTGGAACGTGTGGGGCTTGGGAGTGCCGCGGACAGAAAAATCCGCACCTATTCTAAAGGAATGCGCCAACGGGTGGGGCTGGCCCAGGCAATATTGGGAAAACCCAAACTGGTGTTGCTAGATGAGCCAACTAGCGGCCTGGACCCTATATCGCGCCATGAATTTTATGACATTGTGAAAGATTTGTCAGAGGCAGGCGCGGCCGTTCTTTTATCATCCCATGCGCTGACCGAAATGGAAACGCGCACCGATCGCATTGCAATTTTAAGAAAAGGGCGACTGGTTGCAAATGATAAAATCTCCACCCTGCGCCAGCAGGCGGCCATGCCCATTGTGGTCAGGGTTACCACTTCAGCCAAAAAAGTGGAACAGGTGGCAGGTGAATTGGGCGCTAGGCGGGTGAACGGCAAGGTTGTGGAATTAACATGTCTGCAAAACGAAAAAGTTGCCACCCTTAGCCGGATCACTGATCTTGGAGATTTAATCCGGGATGTGGAGGTAACTCCGGCCAGTCTGGAAGAACTATACCGCCATTTCTCAAGCATTGAACAAGAGGTAATCTGATGGGAAGTATTACAATTGCACAATTGGAGCTTATAGTGGCCCGGCGCAATATGTGGGTCGCAACCTCGGTTTTTATGATGGCGTTGTTTTCTGTTGTGCTGACCCTTGCTGGTGGAGCAACAGCAGGAAATCTAGGCGTTGACCCTCTCAGTGTTGCTATGACATCCATAACAACCTTATCGGTATATCTGGTTCCCCTGATCGCCCTTTTACTGTCGTTTGACGCCATTGCCGGTGAGCTGGAGAGGGGAACCTTGGCCCTAAATCTATCCTACCCCATTTCCAGAGGTGAAATTTTGCTTGGTAAATTCCTAGCTCACTTTATTATTATGGCTTTTGCAATTGCTGTGGGGCTTGGCATTTCAGCGCTGCTTGTTGTCTGGCGCCACGGGTTTGTTGATCTTTCTTTTGCGCCAATGTTTCGCCTGTATCTAACCGCATTGCCACTGGGGGCTACCTTTTTAGGCATTGGCTATTTAATCTCGGCCCTTGCCCGTCAGCCCGGTGTTGCCTCAGGGCTGGTTATAATCGTTTGGCTGGTTCTGGTCGTTCTTTATGATCTGGGCCTGCTTGGTGCGCTGGTAGCAGACGATGGCGGCTATTTCACCAATACTATTTTTCCTGTTTTGTTACTGGCCAACCCCGCCGATGCCTTCAGGCTGCTTAATATGCCTGAAATATCGGTGACGGCCCTGACAAGCGGACTTAATGCCATCGGGCCGGGAATAGATAAAACATGGTTGCTGATATCGCTGCTGGGCTGGCCGATACTGGCATTATTTCTCGCATGGATTGCATTTAGGAAAGTGGAGACATGAATATTTTCAAGACAGTTTTAATTTTTTCAGCACTTGCATTACTGGGAGCCTGCCAGAGCAGTGTTACGACACAAAAACCTGATCCTGCCCTTTTGAGCGAAGATGACATTGGCTTTTATGACCAGATGATTGTGGTGGGCCATGCGGGTCCAAAGGCGCAGATACACCTTGCTGGCAGCACATCCCCGCTCTGGTTTTCCTCGGTACGCGATGGCCTTGCATATCTCAAATCCCCGGAACAATCGGCGCAGATTTTGGCAATTTATGTCAACGACATAGGCGTTGCTCAAAACTGGCTGAACATGAGAATTGGCAACTGGATTGAAGCTGAGACGGCTTTTTTTGTAGTTGGCTCAAACGCTAAAGGGGGCATGGGTGCCCCGGAATTTGTACCGTTCAGCAGCGAGGATAAGGCCAGAGAATTTTCCATTAAACGGGGTGGAAAAATCCTGCAGTTCAGCGAAATCACAGCTGATATGGTTCTGGCTCCTGTGGAGCAGGAACAAATGGCAATGCCCTCAATGGATGGCAACAGTGCCGGGACAAATATGAATGATATGGATATGAAGCCCGAAGGAGGCTGAATATGAAACGCAGAAGAGTTCTAAGCATGCTTGGGGGTATTGCTGCGCTACCAGTTATCGGTGCGCAAGCCGCCCCTAATGTTCGCAGTTGGCGCGGCATTGTGCTTGGTGCAATGGGCCATATTGTTTTGGATCACCCTGATGCTGAAATCCTAATCGCCGGCGCCTTAAGCGAAATTTCTCGGCTTGAAAATATTTTTTCTCTGTACCGACCCAAAAGTGAGTTGTCGCGGCTGAATTCAGAAGGGGCATTAGCAACTCCATCGCTGGAGATGGTGGAACTGCTTTCCATTTGTGCCGCCATAAACTTAACCACCAAAGGAGCGTTCGACCCGAGCGTGCAAGCCCTGTGGGATATTTATGCGCAAAATTACGCCAATAAACAGGCCCCGACTTTGGCTGAGATTGCAAAAGGGCGTCAGCTAACAGGTTTTAGATATGTAAATTTTTCGCCCCGACACATAGGTTTTGAAAAAAGCGGTATGAAACTTACCCTGAATGGTATTGCGCAGGGGTATATTGCGGATAGAATAGCTACCTATTTCCGCAACAACGGTGTGACCAATGTATTGGTGAACACCGGCGAAATTGCAGCTCTGGGCGTACGAGAAGATGGCACGGGCTGGCCGATCGCCATAAGGGGAAGTGCTGCTGAAACTTTTCCCCTCAGCAACAGCGCAATTGCCACGTCAGCTCCTCTTGGCACGGTGTTTGATGGGGATGGAAAAGTTGGACATATCATTGACCCGCGAACAGGATATCCGGGAGGTAACTGGAAAAGGGTTTCTGTTATATGCAAATCTGCCGCCAGAGCCGACGGGTTTTCCACCGCCTTTTGCCTGATGAAGCGAGACGATATTGAATTGGCAAAAACAGATGCAACCGTCATTTTAGAAAAACAAAAAAATCAATACATGGATCTATAAAACATTGCTCATCGCACAAAATTAATTGGTCAATGTACTAACAAACTACAGCGCTTCTCTCAAAAGTGGATACCGGTTTTGGGAATAAAGGCGCGCGAAAACAAGTAGATAAAGCATGTGACTTCAAGGATAAAACTATCACCCATGCTACATCATGCGGTAAAAAGCCGGCTATCATAAGAGTGTGCCATGCTTATCCAAGATTTAATGGTCGGAGTGGCAGGATTTGAACCTACGACCCTCTGTCCCCCAGACAGATGCGCTACCAGGCTGCGCTACACCCCGACTTTAAAAAGTCCTAGTTTTTAAGGGGTTTAAGGTCAAGCCTAAAAATGAGCATAAAATCAACAAAAGAGAACAAACGGCATGCGGTGGCACTTAACGGCACACAGTTTCTCACAAGAGCGTACAGGGAATTCCCACCTTCACCTTACCTGTCCGGTAAAGGAAAACTCATATTATCCCTCGCGGGCATTGTCCAAAAGCCGTTTGCATTCCAAAAGTTCACGCATCACGTTGGTTAGTCTGATTTTGCCTTTACGCGAAATATTTGAAGCGGAACTTTGGGAAATATTTTTACTACCAGAGGATTTTATGGCCAAATCAGTAGAAGTTTCACCTTCAGCCGCATCATTACTGCCAGACTGGCCAATTGTAATAACCCGACGCAGCCCATCCTCCTTGAGGATACGCTGCACACCCTTAATGGTATATCCCTTGTCATAAAGAAGGTGTTGGATGCCTTTGAGCAGCATAACATCATCGGGCCGGTAATACCTTCTGCCTCCACCACGCTTTAAGGGTTTTATCTGGGGAAACCTGGTTTCCCAAAACCTTAAAACATGCTGGGGCAAATCCAGCTCAACTGCAGCCTCAGATATGGTGCGAAAAGCTTCCGCAGACTTTCCCACAAGCATCTCCTGATGAAGAAATCGTTATTTTACAGTGCCAACCATAGATTTGTTGATCTTGGTTTTCAAGACATTGCTAGGCTTAAATACCAAAACTCGGCGTGGCAAAATCGGCACCTCTTCACCCGTTTTTGGATTTCTGCCTATTCTAAGGCTTTTTGAGCGTACATGAAAAGAGCCAAATGATGATAGTTTCACCGCTTCCCCCTTAACGAGGGCATCACTCATCAAGTCCAGAACACGCTCCACAAGCTTGGCTGATTCTGTTCTGGAAAGGCCCACCGAACTATATACGGATTCGGCCAAATCAGCTCTGGTTACAGTTTTTTGTCCCATAAATATTTCCATCCCACACATGAAAATTTAAATAACAGCCGTTTAAAAATTGCTGCCAGATAAGGTTAGCGCTGAATTGAGCCCCGGGTCAATCAACTAGTCCATCGAATAAGGCTGGCCCCCCACGTAAAGCCGCCGCCCATGGCCTCAATCATCACCAGATCACCGGGTTTAATACGCCCGTCATTCACTGCCTGGTTCAAGGCCATAGGCACAGATGCCGCCGATGTGTTGGCGTGCTTATCAACAGTAATGACGACCTTTTTAGGGTCAATACCAACCTTTTTGCCGGCTCCATCAATTATACGCCGGTTAGCCTGATGGGGCACAAACCAGTCTAAATCATCTGCCGTATAACCCGCATCTTCGAGTGCGCCATCAACAACATCAGAAATCATACCCACAGCATGCTTGAATACTTCGCGCCCCTGCATGCGCACGTGACCTACGGAACGCGTAGTGGAAACTCCGCCATCCGTATACAATTTATCCCACTGATTACCGTTGGAGCGCAGCCGGGATGACAATATGCCCTGATCAGCCCTGTCGTCAGGCAAATCCACTGTCTCAACCACAATCGCGCCAGCGCCATCGCCAAACAAAACACAGGTGGTTCGGTCATTCCAATCTAAAATTCTGGATGCAGTTTCAGCTCCAATTACCAGCGCGCGCTTACCAAGGGAATTTTTAAGGTAACTGTCAGCAATAGTTGTTGCATAGACAAATCCCGAACATACGGCCTGCAAATCAAATGCTGCGCCATGGCTCATGCCCAGTTTGTGCTGAACCAGAGCTGCGGTTGCGGGGAAGGTAAGGTCGGGGGTGGTGGTGGCAACAATTATCAGATCAATATCTTTAATGCTCATGTTTGCCGCATCCAGCGCCCTCTGGGCAGCTTTTGTCGCCAAATCAGAAGTGAATTCATCATCAGCCGCCACATGGCGCTGCTCAATTCCGGTGCGCTGCACAATCCACTCGTGGGTCGTATCAATTTTGCTTTCAAGTTCTTTATTGGTCAAAATGCGTTCGGGGAGATATCCTCCCACTCCGCGAATCAAAGTACGGGTGATTGTCACGCTGATTGCTCCGTTTTATTAATTTTATCAGATTTAGTAACGGCTTTTTTCCCGTTAGGCTTTTTACCGTTAGGTATTTTCTCATCAACCGTCTGGTCTTTTAGAGCCGTCTCAGGCTCAAATTTCTTCAACCCCTCGTTGACCTTTTCTATCAGTCGAAAACGCCCCATTTCATAGGCCAGGTCAAGAGCGCTGTTAAAGCCAATCTCGTCTGTTCCACCATGGCTTTTAATGACAATTCCGTTCAGCCCCAAAAACACCCCGCCATTTATGGCCCTTGGATCCATTTTGCGCTTTAGGGCCGATAATGCCCGAATTGAAATCAACGCCCCAAGCCTTGAGACCCAATCAGCTTTGAGGGCCTTGCGAAAATAAGAACCCACCTGACGGGCCGTACCCTCGGCGGTTTTTAGAGCAATATTGCCGACAAAACCTTCGGTTACCACCACATCAACCGTGCCCTTGCCAATATCATTGCCCTCAACAAAACCATGGAAGGAAAACCCGGCTCCGTTACGTTCCTTCAAAATCTCAGCTGCTTCTCGAACTGAATCAATGCCTTTTAAATCTTCGGTGCCAATGTTTAACAACCCGACACTTGGCAGTTCCTGATCAAACAAAGCTCTGGCAAGGGCTGTGCCCAATATGGCAAAATCAACCAGTTGTTTTGCATCGCCACCAATTGTCGCCCCAACATCAAGGACGATAATATCTGCCCTTTCAGTGGGCCAGATAGCCGCAATCGCTGGTCTTGAAACGCCTTTGATGGGCCTGAGACAAAAGGTGGCCATGGCCATAAGCGCTCCGGTATTGCCCCCGGAAATGGCGACATCCGCCTTGCCATCCTTGACCGATTGCAAAGACTGCCACATGGAGGAAGTATTGCGTCCCTTCCTAAGAGCGGCGCTTGGTTTTTCATCCATGCCGATAACAATGTCGGAATGGTGAATGCTTGAAACCGCCTTCAACTCTTCAAACTCTTCCATAAGAGGTTCTAAGATTTCTCTGCGACCATGGAACAGGAATTCGATATTTCCACGCTCGCGCAACGCCAGCCTTGCGCCGTGAAGAACAATGCGCGGACCATTATCGCCGCCCATGGCGTCTACCGATATTGTTATCGTTTCACTCATGTGTGCTCATTTGTGACCTGTCTGACGCCAGAAGTGTACATATTTCATATTGAACTGTAATTCTGGTGCAAGTTCTACCGCTTTTGACAGAATTTTGTATAATCGGCACAGATTAGCCTTATCCCATTAAGACGCAAGGAATTTTAATTTAGGTGGATTGACCCTAGTTGTCCTTCAAGCCCTTTAGTGCCGAAAACGGGGATAATTCAGATGGATCATCTCCGGCCAGCTCATCACTCATAGCTGCACCATTTGCACGGGGATATAAATCAATTTCCAAGCCTAGAGATTCCAATAAAAACGGCTCAAGATCAAGCTCATTCCCCTCATATTCATCCACAATGCTAGATGCCTGCAAATCCACATAAATTTCAGAATTTTCGGACGAGGTATCCTGACGTTTTTTTGCCTTGGGAACAAAACTTGATTGCAATTGCAGTTCAATTTTTTGAGATACAGGAGCAAGTGTAATTACGCAGGGCTGAATAATTTTTGTCACCAGATGTCCACTTAAGCCAATGCCGGGCTTTTGCTTAAAAACATGCAGCTTAGCAGTAAAACTCTCAACAGAACTAACCTTGAGAATTTTTGCAAGCTTTTGCAATTGCTCCGGGGAGGGAGATATTTTTATATGGGCGCCATCGACCGGTAATTTTTCCAGCCGCACAACAACATCAAACAAACTGGCAGCTTCATTAAGATTGCCAGATATTGCTTCAGAGTTTTTATTGTTCACTCTAATTCCCCAATTAATATTGTTTAAACTCAACCAGACCGCTACGGATTGCTTCGGATTTCTGAGAGGCCAAAAACTCGCTTTGAACCAGCACATATTGCACAAGCAGTTCAAGCGATGGTGTCTGCGCACCATCATAAACATTGCGTACAAGGCAGGATTGCAGCGCGACATTGTCCTCTTCATCCAGAGCCTTGTTCAAGCTTTCCGCCATACCGTAAAACAGCTCACCCATTTTTTGAATGCGCTTGGGAACAGCCATATCCCCTGCCCCCATCTCGCGCAAAGATCGATCCATATCCAAAAAAAACAGGTCGAACAGGCTTTGCGAAAAGATTTTTGCTTCCGAATCCGGTGTTTTTAGTCGGCGAAATACAAGGCACATATGCAAACTGATCAGATCAAACCTGCCGTTTACGGAATCTGGAATTCCCCAATCTGCATAAAATAATTTTTGCCGGGATTGCGCCACAATGTCGTTATAGACTTTGCGCACGATCCGCGCGTCGGGTTTTTTCTTAAAAATTGACAGGATCATCAATATTCACCTTAAAAAACACTGCCTGAATAATACAGCTCGATTGAAAACTCGCAGGGGCTGGTTTACATATTAGCTGAACAATGCTCATTTGCCACCAGTCTAAGTCATGTGCCACCAGTTCAGGGTACGGTAAAGGCGGGATTTGGTTGTAAAATGCCGGCAACGCTCCTAAAACAGATATGCCTATAATAGAGACAAGTTGGAATAGTCAATCAGATGCCAAAAAATACCAAAAATTATCGCCCTATTTTGTTCACATCCGCGATAGCTGCAATTATTGGCCTTAGTGCCTGTGCACCCGGACTTGGCGGATTTACCAGCGTTCGAACTCAGGGATATGAAATTTCTGAATCAGCGCTGCAACAGGTACGGGTCGGGCAAAGTCAGGATCTGGTTATCGCTGTTATGGGATCTCCCCAGACGCAGGGGAATTTTGGCAATGAATCTGCATTTTATTATGTGGAAACAAAAATCGAACAAACTACTTTCGGACTAAAGACCGTATCTGAAAGGACCGTTCTGGCTGTGTATTTTGACCGTAACAAGCGGGTTTCGGACAAGGCCGTTTATACTCTTCAGGATGGACGCCTATTTGCTATGGAAACCAGGCGCACTGCATCGTTTGGGCTAGATCGTACATTTGTTGAGCAAATTCTGGCTTCATTCTAGGGACTACTTTCTCTTAAGGTCTTAGAGCTTTTAATCCACCATTGGCGAATTTTTATTCTTCTTTAAACAGACGGGTTTTTTGTGCCTCACGCCGGCGGGCTGGTAAAAACATTGCACCTAGGTGCAAATTTTAAAACTCTCAAAAATTCTTATTGCGAATAATTAGCATTTGCAAAAATAAAATTTTAGACTATGGATAGGCCTGCACTACACCCCCTCCAAAACAACAGCCAATTGACAATGTTAAATAACAACAACGAAAAGCCTGACAACAATAAAGACGGCTTTAGATTCACCAATGATGCCCCATCTCTAATTGAATCTTTCCGTTCGGTTCCTGTCCCCCACAAAGCCCGGTTCGGGCGGCGGTTTTTAGCTTTTCTAGGGCCGGGTTTTCTTGTTTCAATCGGTTATATGGACCCGGGAAACTGGGCAACCTCCATCGCTGGTGGTTCGCAGTTTGGATACACGCTACTCGCCGCAGTGCTCATGTCGTCTCTTATGGCGATTGTATTACAGGCTCTTTGCGCCCGTTTTGCCATTGCGACAGGTCGAGATCTTGCGCAAGCCTGTCGCGACGAATATTCCAAACCAGTTTCGTTTATATTATGGGTATTGGCAGAACTTGCGGTTATTGCCACCGACCTGGCCGAAGTCATTGGCACCGCTATTGGTCTGCAATTATTGTTTGGTATTCCGCTTATCTGGGGTGTCGCGATAACCGCACTGGATGTGTTTTTGATATTGTGGCTGCAATCAAAAGGCTTTCGATACCTTGAGGCTTTTATCGCTGCTCTGATATTGATCATAGCTGCAAGTTTTGTCGGGCAGCTTATTCTTGCACAACCATCCATTGCCGGTATTGTTTCCGGGTTTTTCCCCTCCCCTGAAATCGTAACAGACCAGCGAATGTTATATCTGGCTCTTGGCATTCTTGGCGCAACAGTGATGCCCCATAATCTATATTTACATACCGGCATTGTGCAAACCCGCGCCTATAAGCGCGATGAAGAAGGTAAAAAAGACGCCATAAAAATGGCCTCCCTTGATTCCACCCTTGCCCTTGGACTTGCCCTTTTAGTCAACGCCTCAATTCTAATTCTGGCCGCCGCAGCATTTTACGATACCGGCCAGGGCTTAGTCGATGATCTGACAGAGGCACATAGATTGCTGGAGCCGCTGCTCGGTGCAGCGATTGCACCAATTTTGTTTGCTGTAGCGTTGATTGCATCCGGTCTGGCATCGACAGTAACTGCAACTTTGGCCGGTCAGATTATAATGGAGGGATTTTTACGCCTTAAAATCCCCCTCTATGCCAGAAGGTTGATTACACGTGGCACGGCAATTGTCCCGGCTGTTTTTATGATTTACGCATTTGGAGAAGAGGGAGCGACTGGCCTGTTGATTTTAAGTCAGGTTGTTCTTTCATTGCAGTTGCCGTTTGCCGTCGTGCCGCTGGTGATGTTTTCTATGGATCGTAAAAAAATGGGGCCCTTTCGCGCACCATGGTGGATGATCGGGTTAGCAATCCTGATTGCACTATTGGTGATTGCACTAAATACAAAACTGCTTTTTGATTTCGCTACCGGAGCATTTTAGGAAAAATCGCAGAGCGCCAAAACAAAATAACGCTGACCCAGTCGAAATTGACAGGGTATAAAGTTATTCCAGACTAATGGTTGAGGCCGTCAGGACTGACTTCTTTTTCATCCGATTGTTATGCTGGCGAAATCCCCAAACCAACAAAATGATAACAAATATCGCCACCGGAATTGCTATCATATTAACCGCCTGCCAACCCACAAGCTGCAACACGGCTCCCGAACCAATGGATGAAATTGCCATGGCTCCAAATACGATTTGCTCATTTAGGGCCTGAGCGCGCGCTGCTTCACTTTTGCTATAGGCAGTTGAAAGCATGGTCGTTGAGCCGATAAAACCAAAATTCCACCCTAGCCCCAACAATATCAAAGCCCCATAAAAATAATATTGCGATGTACCGCTCAACGCTACCAAAGCGCTCATGATTAAAAAGAGCATTCCGATGCCAACTGTCATGTGAGCGCCAATGCGATTAATAATAAACCCTGTCGCAAAACTTGGGCCAAACATTGCAACGATATGCCACTGGATTGCCGTTGTCGCAGACTGCACATTAAGACCATAGGCGCTGACCATGGCCAAAGGGGCGGCAACCATAACAAATATCATCAGGGCATATGTGGTCATGGCGCAAATCACCGGAATAAAAATGTCCGGGGAGCGAATGAGCATTTTAATTGAGCGCCCTTCCCCTTCCGACTTTGAAGCTTTGGCTGTGGGAGCAAGAGAGCTGAACGAGAGCAAAATCATCGTCAAAAATGCCATGCCGGAAATCAATAAAAACGAGCCGGAAAACTGTTGGTCAGAAACCAAATCCTTTGCAAAAAACGCCATGTTAGGCCCAAGAAACCCGGCAAAAACACCGCCAAGCAAAACAAATGAAATCGCTCTTGGTTTCCATTTATCATCAACACTGTCGGCGGCGGCAAATCTATATTGCTGAGCAAAAGAGGCAGAAGCGCCAACAAAACCAAGAGCAATGCAAAACATCAAAAACGAGGAAACCGCAATGGCATAACTGGCAGAAAATCCAGCCAAAGCCGCAATCGCCGCCCCAAGTATAAAGCCGGTTTTTCTTTGAAATCGGTGAATTATATAGGTTGCCGGAATTGCATTTAAAGCCAAACCCAAAATCATAATGGTTATTGGAAGCGTTGCCAAAACAGGATCAGGAGCCAAACTGGCACCGGCAAGAGCGCCAACCGCCAAAACAATCCCCTGATTGGAGCCATTTAGGGCCTGAGTCATGGACAATAATGTAATATTTTTTATTGTTTTGTTTTTAGCGTTGGACATTATCGTGACTACTTATCACATGAATTGCAGACCAATTAGTTTTCAGGCCGTTTAATTTTTGGGCAGTTCTTTGGAAATTTTATCCAGAACAGCGTTTACCATGGCAGGCACTTCGCCCTCAAAAAATGCCTGGGCCACGTCCAGATATTCATTAATGACCACTTTTGCAGGAATATCCCTTTTATAAAGCAACTCAAACGCCCCGGCGCGAAGTATCGCTCTTAAGGTTGAATCAATTTTTGTAAGGTGCCATTCGTCGCTCAGCTTCTGATTTAGCAACGGGTCAATTTCAAGCTGATTTTTAAGTACGCCTGAAACTATCTGGCGTAAAAAATCCACATCAGCTGGCAAATATTCTTCACCCTCAACCTCTCCCCCCGCCCGGCGAGTATCAAACTGTTCCAGAATGCTCCCCAACTCCGTGCCGCCAATATCCATCTGATAAAGGGCCTGCACCGCTGCAAGGCGAGCCGCACCACGCTGGTTGGCATGGGGTTTGCTAGACTTTTCTTTGTCAGCAGATGGCTTTGATTTATTCGTGTTCATTTTGTTCATTCTAAGTTTTTTGCTAAGTTTTTGCTAAGTTTTTTTGTTAGTTTTTTGATTCACAGCGCATTCCAAATCCAAATTAGTGGCAGACCCTAACGCTGATCATCATCGTCCAGCGCAGCAAGAAAGGACACAAAATCCTCAGCTGCTGAAAAATTCTTGTAAACCGATGCAAACCGCACAAAGGCCACATCGTCCAGTCCTTTTAGCCCATCCATAACATAAGCGCCAATCTGTTCTGAGGCGATTTCAACCTCACCAAGGCTTTCAAGTTGACGAACAATGCCTGAAATCATCCGTTCAACCCTCTCGCTTTCAACCGAGCGCTTTCTAAGGGCAGTATTTACGCTTCTGGCCAGCTTCTCACGTTCAAAAACCACTTTGCGGCCTGATTTTTTTACCACAATCAAATCGCGCAACTGAACCCGCTCAAAAGTGGTGAACCGACCTCCGCAATCGGCGCAAATCCGGCGACGGCGGATGGAATTTGAATCCTCGGTTGGTCGAGAATCCTTGACCTGAGTATCAAGATTTGAGCAATAGGGGCAACGCATCTGTTTTGATCCGCAATAAAAAAATCAACAATAAATCAACGTGGGTAAATTGGAAAACTTTTTGTCATGGCAATAGTTTTTTCCTTCACCATGGCTTCAACTGTTTCGTTGGCTTTGTCAATTTCAACCGCACGCAGACCATCGAGCACTTCGACAATCATTTCCCCAATCTGAGTAAACTCTTTAGTGCCCAAACCTCTGGTGGTTCCGGCCGGGCTGCCAAGTCTGATGCCTGAAGTCACAAAGGGTTTTTCCGGGTCAAAGGGAATGCCGTTTTTATTACAGGTGATAAAGGCGCGGCCCAAACCGGCCTCAGCGCGTTTTCCTGTGGCATTTTTTTTGCGCAGATCGACCAGCATCAAATGATTATCGGTTCCCCCTGAGATCACATCCAGACCATTATTCACCAGCGAAGCACTCAAGGCCTGAGCATTTTTTACTACCTGAGCGGCATAATCTTTAAAATCATCACTAAGCGCTTCTTTAAAAGCCACCGCTTTTGCAGCAATCACATGCATTAACGGGCCGCCCTGCAAGCCGGGAAAAACCGCAGAGTTTATTTTTTTGGCGATAGCAGCGTCATTACACAGGATCATACCACCGCGAGGACCACGCAGGGTTTTATGGGTGGTTGTGGTTGTTACATGGGCATGGGGAACCGGGGATGGATGAACCCCGCCAGCAACAAGCCCGGCAATATGGGCCATATCAACCATCAAAATAGCCCCGATTTCATCGGCAATCCGGCGAAAACGGGCAAAATCCCAATAACGCGAATAGGCCGATCCACCAGCAATAATCAGTTTTGGCTTATGTTTTTTTGCAGCGGCTTCAACCTCGTCCATATCAATCAGGTGATCATCTTCGCGCACGTCGTAAGACACCACATCAAACCATTTGCCTGAAACATTTACAGGAGATCCGTGGGTCAAGTGACCACCGGACTTCAGATCAAGACCCATAAAAGTATCACCGGGCTGCAACAGGGCCAAAAACACCGCCTGATTGGCCTGAGAACCTGAATTTGGCTGCACATTTACAAACTCGGCGCCAAACAGCTTTTTGGCCCGATCAATTGCCAGAGTTTCAACCATATCAACATATTGGCAGCCGCCATAGTAGCGACGCCCCGGATAGCCTTCCGCATATTTGTTGGTCAGCAATGTGCCCTGAGCCTGCATGACCGCCGCAGAAACTATGTTTTCTGAAGCGATCAGCTCCAACTCATCCTGCTGACGCCCGTGCTCCAGACTAATTGCTGCGAAAATATCAGGATCAGCATCAGCCAATGAACGGGTAAAAAAAGCTGAGGCTGAAGGGGCAGTGTTCTTGCTTGAAACTGGAGTTTTTACGCTCATTTTGATCTCACAATTTAATTGAAATGGTTTGGAAACAAAAATATTTTCAAAAACCGCTTATCACACAAGAAGCGCCAACCCAAGCAATGATCCAAGGAAACATTCAAGCAAAATGAACAAGAGCCAGGAATATAAATTCAGCGAATTATTCGGCGCAAATCAGCTGGTCTGAATTTTTAACGATCAGGAATTTTGATCCCGCTCAAGTTTGCGCATTAGTTTGGCAGTAGCAATGCGCTGCATATCAAGTTGGGAAGCGCTGGCGGGGGCAATTATTACCACTTCGGCTCCGGTATCCGGATCAATTGCGGCAACCCTGATCTGCTTACCTATCGAAATAAATTCGAAGTAAATCTCACGCTGCTCGTCTTGTTTTTTCACATCAAGTCTACTTTGTTCATTTCAAATCCAGAATAAAATCCTTAGAATCGGCATGATTTTTATTCAACGCGACGTAAACATCAAGGCTTAGGGGCAGCACTTGGGCAATTTACGGACCTGTTTTGAGCAAAAACAACCAGAAAACGCCAAAAACGCCAATCATTGATCAGCGTTTAAGGAGCGGGAAAAACCCGTCTCATTTTATTCAGTACGTTTTCAGCTTTTCTGAGAAATTAAAGCTTATAAAGGATCTGATCGACCCAGAAACGTTCCAGCTGCCCAAGGGATTTATTCAATTTCTCAAACTCATCCGCGCCCAGACCACCAACCTTTTCGATGGAGGCCATGTGACGATCGTAAAGTTCGTCAATAACTTCGGCCACCTCTTCACCCTTTGGGGAAAGCTTGATGCGGACAGAACGGCGATCAGCTCTTGAGCGTTCCTGGAAAATATAGCCCATATCAACCAGTTTTTTAAGGTTGTAAGAGACGTTGGAACCAAGATAATAACCCCTGGAGCGTAATTCTCCGGCGGTAAGCTCAGCATCACCAATGTTAAACATCAATATGGCCTGGGTTGGATTAATGTCATCCCAGGACATGCGATCAAATTCATCTTTTATCAGATCAAGAAGCCGGCGATGAAGCCGCTCCACTCTGGATACGGCTTCAATATATAAAGGTTTAGTGCGAGCCTCTGGCCCGTCCTCTATCACCTGCGCTGTGTTCGATTTGAAATTCATAATATGCCTCACTGTAAAACGCACGAATTTTTCCGTGTCTGTTAGGGGCAATGTAGTGGGGGAGAAATAAGATCGGTTTAAGATTCAAACTTAACACTATCTTACTGAGATAGTTTGTGTTTTTGGCTTTCTAAATCCTTACCTATGGTCATAAATTTGTAACCTGAATAATTGGTAAACCCACAATTGACCAAAGGTAAACCATTTTACTTTTTGCAAAGCATAAACTTTTAAGAAGAAAACCAAACACCAAAAGCTGGCAGTATATTTAGAAAAACCTTAGTCGTGTCTGCCGCTATGCCATATCCTGTATAAAATTACCAAGATCATCAAAGATCCTGTCAATTGGATCAAACGAAATGCAAACCCAAAAATTCCAATGTCAATAACTGCCACGCCAGATAAAAAGATGGACAACTCAATAAGTGTGGTTCCAAATAATAGCGGAGTTCCCCAATTTGATTTTATCCACATGCCAACGGCAGAGAAAATTCTGGCAATTGCAAACACTCCAAGCAGAGTGAAGCCGGAAATCGAATAGACCTGCAACGGGTCTTCAGAGCCAAGGCCGAACCCGGCCAGTCGACCTACATCATAAATCCCACCCAATAGCGCCAAAAAGGCAATCGCCGGGGTAAGTTTGTTGATCATTTTTTGGCAGCTCCAATGTTCTTTAAGCCTCCCCTATCCTTTTTGCAGTTTTGTGGCAACAAATTGAATGTTAAAATCTAGTTTGGGGAATGAAAACATAGCTAAAAATCAAGATCATTTTTCTAAATGACTTGAAATCTTTGGCAAATAACACAATCTTTGCTGCCACAAGTAATATTCTTAACCGGTCACAACAAAGCGGGCAAAACCAGATGGCACAAAACGCAGGTAATGATTTGCCCGATCCGCAATCTTTTCCAGAATTGTTTGATGGTTTGCTGAAAAGGCGAATGTTTGCCTATGTCATTGATCTGTTAATTTTGGCGTTCATCGTTTCGGCGGTGATGATATTGGGACTTGTTGCCGGGATCGTCACTTTGGGACTTGCCCTGCCTGCTTTAATCTTTGCAGTACCGGTTTCCATCGTTGGCTATTATGCACTAACTCTTGGCTCGCAAAAACGGGCCACCGTTGGCATGGGCATGATGGATATTGTTTTAACCCCAGCCAGAGGTCAGCCTCTTGATGGATGGAGAGCATTTGCCCATCCGTTGGTTTTTTGGATTACCTGCTGGGTTTTAGCCCCCTTTTCGCTAATGGTGGCGCTGTTTATGCCTCGTCGGCAAATGCTGCATGATCTGATTGTGGGCGTATTGATGGTGCGCCGCTCACCCATGGATCGCCATTGGGCAAGTGAAGCTATTTAGATCGTTTCTGGGTAGAATTATCCACTTTTAAACATCTCTGCCTTTAAAAACCGTCGATAAATCAATGATATATGCCGATTATTGCATGTTTTGATTCGTGTAATTGCAGGTGCAAATCACCATATAAACCTTAATCCGGGCTTGGATGACGGGCTCATTAGGGCCATGATGAAAATATCATGATTGAGATTTTTACCGATTCAAACCAGTTGGCTATTTCTAACAGTCTAGCTATGGGCCTGGTATTTGCTGTTATTGTTCTGACAATGGTATTTTATGCCATGGAACTGGCGGCCATTGAACTGGTATCCCTTGGCGCAATCGTTGCGCTTATGCTGGTTGGGGCATTATTGCCGGCAAGTGGAATTGAGCCGGGTGAGTTGTTGCGCGGTTTTTCAAATCCGGCCCTGATTACAATTTTGGCCCTGCTGGTGATTGGACAGGGTCTTATTCAGACCGAGGCCATGGCCTCGCTTGCTGAATATCTGGGAAACCTTTGGCCGAAATATCCCATTCTGGTAGTGATATTTTTGCTGATTATTGCCGGGGCCGCCAGTTCAATTGTCAATAATACACCAGTGGTTGTGGTTTTTATTCCCGTATTGGCTTCAATCCTTAAGCGCAGAAAAATATCCAGCGCAAAATATATGATGCCCCTGAGCTACATAACAATTCTTGGAGGGATGATGACCCTGCTCGGCTCGTCAACCAACCTGCTGGCAGCCGGGGCAGCGCGCGAAGCGGGAGTGGAAATCGGGTTCTTTTCTTTTGCGGTTCCCGGCCTGGCCATGGCACTGGTCGGGGGCATATATGTATTGTTCATTGCCCCATTGTTTGTGCCCGACAATCAAAAAGATACGCCGTCGAAAAATCCGTCTCGTTCGACTCAATTCTTAACGGAAATCCGTCTGACGCCGGGGCATCCATTAATTGGAGATAGAACCGTTGCTGGAATGTTTCCCAATCTGACAAGTTTTACCGTACGTTCAGTCAGGCGAGGTCTGGAGGATTTTTTGCCCCCGTTTGACGACATAGTTTTGCGCACCGGGGACACTCTTATAATTGCTGCAACCCGCAACGCACTTACGGATGCCCTAAAATCATGGCGGGCATTTGAGCATAATGGGGATGCAACCCCGGCAATTGCTGAAGGGGAAGGAGCAATTTTGCTATACGAAGCGCTGGTTCCTCCCGGTTCGCGCATGGTAAACAATGTGGTTGATCAGGCCGGATTTGCCGCACTGCATGAATGCACCATTCTTGGCATTGAAAGACGAAGCAGAATGCCGCGACAGACCCTGAGCCAGATCAGAATTGAGGCGGGTGATGTTTTGCTTATATCAGGCCAGCGCAGTGCAATTTCGCGTCTGCGCGGGTTGCGGGACCTTTTGGTAATGGAATGGAGCGGCACCGAGGTGCAGCCCCATGGCATGGCTTTGAAGGCTCAGATAATTTTTATTGCAACAATTGCTGTCATTGCCAGCGGTGTCGTGCCCATGGTTGTTGCAGCAGTTGCAGGTGCTTTTTTAATGATTGGGGGCGGTTGTCTAAATGTACGGCAGGCAGCCAGAGCAATTGATCGCAAAATCGTCATGCTGGTGGCCTCATCCATCGCCATGGCATTTGCAATGTCAGCCACTGGAGGAGCGGATTTTATTGCTCAAAGCGCCATCAACTCTCTGGCTGGGGTCTCGCCAGGCATGTTTATGGCAGGATTATTTTTGCTGGTCGCGGTGTTGACAAATTTCATGTCCAACAATGCCACAGCGATTTTGTTTACACCCATTGCAATTGCGGCGGCGGCAGAAATCGGTATGGATCCGTTACCGCTTATTGTTTCGGTTATTCTTGGGGCCAATGCTTCTTTTGCCACCCCCATTGGATACCAGACAAACCTTCTGGTTATGGGGGCCGGGCATTATCGATTCAGGGACTTCATCATGGTTGGCTCGCCACTGGTGATAATCGTCTGGATTGTATTTTCAATTGTAGCTCCATGGTATTATGGAGTGCCATTTTAGAGCAAAAATCTAAGGCCAATAACTTGAGGCTGGAGAAAATCAATGAGTGTATCGCCCCCTGAGGCAACCCAGTTTTATCTTACGGCCCCCTCACCCTGCCCATACCTTGCGGATCGGCAGGAACGTAAAATGTTCACCCATCTTTTGGGGCGCCGTTCGCAGGGATTGCACCAGTTGCTGGCTGATAACGGCTTCAGACGATCACAAAACCTCATATATCGCCCAAGCTGTGAGAATTGTTCCGCTTGCATGTCAGCGCGGGTTTGTGTTGGTAAATTTGTTGCTGGCAAACGCCATCGCAGAATTATCAGAGCTAATCAGGATTTAGATGTGAGTGTGATTGAACCCCACGCCAGTGATGAACAATTCGAAATTTTTTCGCGTTATTTGAACACCCGCCACAATGGTGGTGGAATGACGCAAATGAGCGAAGAAGATTATCAGGATATGATAGAGGATACAGCCGTTAGCACCTCGGTGGTTGAATATCGCCTTCGATCCGAGGATGAAAAGGGCGGCAAACTGGTGGCGGTTTCGCTCAGTGACAATATGACCGACGGATATTCGATGGTTTACAGCTTTTTTGACCCGGACCTGAAAACTCGCAGCCTTGGAAATTTTATGGTTCTTGATCATATAGCGCGCGCCCGGCAGGCCAGACTTGGTTTTGTCTATCTGGGATACCTCGTGGAGGGATCAACAAAAATGAACTATAAGTCTCAATTTACACCATTGCAGGTTCAATCTTCAAATTTTGGATGGGTTGATTATGAAGCAAGTGACCAGACAGGCAATGGGACCTGAGTAATCTCTCTGCTGTTCAAAATTTAAGCGATGCAACTTCACCGCGTTGTTACTTTACTGGTATAAATCCTGGCCATAATTAGGGTCCTGACCCTAGATTGGCCAAACGGGAACAAAAAATTGATCATACGAGTTTTTTTATTTTTATTCAGGCTTGGCCTGGGACTGGCAGTGATTGGGGTGACTATGGCATCCGTCGCGGCATTTTTTGGTTTTGCCAGTCCGATATTTGATGCATTCAATCATTTTCAGATCATATTATTTTTAAGCACCCTGATATTGCTGGTCCTGTCTGCACTGATTTTTATCAAAAGCCCATTGCGGGGGAAAATTCTGGTGGTGGGAGCAATCGGGTTTTTACTTTCAGCAATCACTGTTGTTCCAGAACAATTACGCGGGATTTTATATGAGCCAAATGCACCCGGCGCCCAGCCAATTATCAGACTGATGAGCAACAATATGTTTGGCCTGAATTATGATATGAAACGTATGGCCAATATAATTGATGCACAAAACCCGGACATTATCGCTTTGCAGGAATATTTCCCGGATCAGCAACAAGCCCTGCACCCAAGGATTGTTGAAAAATACCCATATTTTTTGCGTTGCGGGGGGCGCAAGCGCTCATTTATCGCGCTTTATTCAAAAACCGAATTCAGCATAGAAGATGGCACCAGCTGCGCCAGCGATCCCAGCAGATTTAATAATCCGGCAGCAAGAATAATCGCCAGCCTCAAAGACGAAGATAACAATGAATATACGATGGTGGTAACTCATCTTAACTGGCCAATTCAGATCAATCCCCTGTTCAATGAAGCGCTTGATATGGGAGAAAAAATTGATGCCATGTCAGCGCGCAAACAAGGTGAATGGGAAGAGCTGACAGAGGAAATCAATAAAATCGAAGGTCCGATTGTAGTCGCGGGTGATTTCAACTCCACCGGCTGGTCGTTCGCCATGGACAAGTTTACTGACGACACCGGTTTAATTCGACATTCGCAAGGGTTGCTGACCTATCCAAAACTTTTATATCTGGATGGCTGGCGCGAAACCATACCGTTTTTATCCATTGATCATATTTTGGCCAGTGAAGAAGTATTTATGCAAAATATTGGCACCGGAGCGCAAACGGGATCGGACCACCTTCCCCTCTATGCAGAATTCAGTGTTGGTCCAAATATTTCACAATAACAAAATCAGCCTTTGAATTTATTATTACGTGGAAATCCGGTTGGGCGCACCCGCCCTGCTGCGGCGCGATCTCCAATCCATTCGATCAAATCCTCCATGGAGCGCGTAAAGGTACGACCGGAACTATCTACCCAGCTCATTCCATCTTCGGCATTAAACACCACCGCATCGCTAATTCCGCCATCCTTATATTTTTGCAGGCGTACCCCTTTGCCCCGGCCCATTTCAGGCAATTGGGAAATGGGGAAAACCAGCAGCTTGCGATTATCGCCAATTGTTGCGACCTGATCGCCAGCTGCAAGAACGCAAAACCTTGCCTCATTAGGTCCTGATACATTAAGAATTTTTTTGCCTTTGCGGGTATTGGCAATCATATCATCTTCAAGAACAATAAAACCATTACCAAGATTTGAAGCAATCAGGCGTTTTGTGCCGGCGACGTGGACAAACATATCAACAATATCATGTCCCTCCTCCATATCCACCATGATACGCACAGGCTCACCATGACCGCGACCTCCGGGCAGTTTATCAACCCCAAGAGTATATATGCGCCCGCAGGTGGTCAGCATCAGCAGTTTATCGGTGGTTTGAACTTTCAGGGATAATTTAAAATCGTCTCCGCTCTTAAATTGCAGGGTCGAATTTTCGGTGTTGTGGCCCTTAATGGCTCGTATCCAGCCCTTTTGGGACAATACAACAGTCACTGGCTCACGCTCAATCATTGCAGCTTCAAAATCAAAATCTTCGCTATCAGGCATGTCGCCAAAACTGGTACGTCTGGCACCGAGTTTGCTCTTGGGACCATACTCATCCCTCAACTCGCTGACTTGCGTTGTTATTGCGCCCCACTGGCGACGCTCAGAGCCTAAAAGAACCTGCAAATGTTTTTTCTCTTCGCTTAGTTTATCAAATTCGCCCCTAATTTCAATTTCTTCAAGCTTGCGCAAAGAGCGAAGCCGCATGTTTAAAATTGCCTCAGCCTGACCATCGGTGAGGTCAAATTTTTGCATCATAAAGGCTTTTGGGTGATCCTCTTCGCGTATGATGCGAATGATTTCATCCAGATTCAAATAAGCAATCAAATAGCCCGACAATACCTCAAGGCGGTTATCAATCTGATCAAGACGATATTGGGAGCGGCGGACAAGAACGGTTTTTCTGTGCTGCAACCAGGCGCGCAAAACCTCGCCAAGGCTCATAACCTTTGGGGTGGTGCCCATATCCAGAACATTCATGTTTAAAGAAAATCTGGTTTCAAGGTCCGTTAGCTTAAACATGGATTCCATTAGAATTATCGGATCAACAGAACGGGATTTTGGCTCCAGAATAAGGCGAATATCTTCGGCAGATTCATCGCGCACGTCTTTTAACAGCGGCAGTTTTTTAGCCAGCATCAGGTCAGCAATTTTTTCGACCAGACGGGATTTTTGCACCCCGTAAGACATTTCAGTGATCACAATTTGCCATGTGCCACGGCCCGCATCTTCACTGTTCCAGCGCGCCCGCACCCGAAAGCCCCCTCGCCCGGTTTCATATGCTTTTAGAATATCTTCTTTTGGCTCCACCAAAATTCCGCCAGTGGGAAAATCAGGGCCGGGAACAAATTTAACCAGGTCCGCAGTGGTGGCGTTGGGATTATGAATAAGGTGCAAGGCGGCTTCACAAAGCTCCCCAACATTATGGGGGGGGACGGAAGTGGCCATTCCAACCGCAATCCCCGAAGATCCATTGGCCAAAAGGTTGGGAAAATTTGCCGGCAACACAGAAGGTTGTTGGGTTTGACCATCATAGGTGGGCACAAAATCAACGGCGTTTTCACCAATCCCTTCCAGTAATCGGGCGGCAACACTTGTCATTCTGGCTTCGGTGTAGCGATAGGCGGCAGCTGAATCTCCATCAATGGAGCCAAAGTTCCCCTGCCCGTCAACCAGCGGAAAACGCAGGGCAAAATCCTGCGCCAGACGCACCAGCGCATCATAAATCGATTGATCACCATGGGGGTGAAATCCACCGATAACATCGCCCACAACTTTTGCGGATTTTTTATAGCCCTGATCAGGGTTGAGTTTGAGCAGGTTCATCACATAGAGGATGCGCCGATGCACAGGCTTTAGGCCATCGCGAACATCGGGTAAGGCCCGCTGGGTAATGGTGGACAGGGCATAGGATAAATAGCGCTCTTCCAAAGCCTTTTGCAGATCAACGATCTGAATTTTCTTTTCTTTTGGAGGTAAAATATCGGCCATTATAATCCTGATGCGGGTTGGTGGTTTGAAGTTTTTAGATTAGCAAATTGGGCTAATTCTTTAAAATTGAATCACTTTATGCCGGTTTGCAGCCGATACAAATGCGAATCATTTAGGCAATTATAACGGTTCTTTGGACTAATTCTCTGGGTTAATTGCCCTGGGTTAATTGCCCTGTAACTCGTTCAAAATCTGCTCTCTTTGCATGGGAGAAGATATTTCGCGCACATCCCAGATATGACGCTGCAAAAAATGCCCTGTGAGCTTCATGGCGTCCAGCACCTGACTTGGGGATGCATTCTGGCTGGTTTGAAAAAATGACGGCAAAGGCAGCAAGCGCTCAACAAATTCCCCTGCTGCATAGGTGGTCACCGCTCGGCCGCTTTTTGGGGAAACATGGGTTAAGCCCTCGGTTTGCCCGCTAATAGCACATGAGGTTAAATCCAGCCCAAACCCCAACTCATCCAAAAGCGCTAATTCGAATAATGATAGCATTTGCACCTGTTGGCAAATATCCAAATCACTATCAAGAATCTCCAGAGTAAATTGCAGAAGCCTTTCATGGGGGTCGCGTTCGGGCAGCAAGCGAAGATGGGCAAACAATAATTGGCTGATATAAAGCTTTGAACGCTTAGCGATCAGATCTGCAGCTCGAGGCTTGATCAGCTCAACAGAAAAAATCCCTAAGTGCTCTTCAAGTCTGGCCCGCCAGCTTAATTGCACCCAGTTCCCCGCTTGCAGGGTTGCGCGTAATTTGGCTGAACGTCCACCGCGCACCAGTCCCATATGGCGCCCATGATCAACACTCATGGTTTCAATGATAACACTGGTTTCTCCATGGCGGCGAACCCCGATTATCAGCCCTTCAGCGCTCCATTGCATGTTTTGCCTTCCGGTTTAGAGCGTCATATCAATCATGAAACTCCAGACCCATCTCGCGATAACGGCTGGGATCATCGGCCCAGTTCTCTCTGACTTTTACAAACAAAAACAAATGAACTTTGGTATCAAACATTTCCATCAGGTCTTTTCTGGCTTCGGAGCCAACAGCTTTTATCGATGCTCCATTTTTTCCCAAAACGATTTTTTTGTGCCCATCTCTGGTCACATAAATCACCTGGTCAATTTTATAATCACCGTTTTTTTGCACTTTGAAGCGCTCAGTTTCAACGGTGATATTATAGGGGATTTCCTCATGCACCCGCATAAAAATCTTTTCGCGGGTGACTTCTGCCGCCGTAAGAGCAAGAGAAAGGTCGCTTAATTGTTCTTCTGGAAAATGCCATGGTCCCAAAGGAATAGCAGAGGCTGCCCAATCAATAAAATCATCCAACCCATTGCCCTTCAAAGCCGAGAGCATGAAGGTGCGATCAAAATCGCCGCGCTCGTTCAAATCGGCTGAAATTTCCAGCAATTTTTCACGGGGGATTTTATCAATCTTGTTCAACACCAGCAATTTTGGACGATTGGTTTTTGCCAACCCCACCAATAGCCGGTCCAAATCAGGGGTAACCCCCTTATGAGCATCAACGATAAGAGCGATAAAATCAGCATCGCCAGCGCCGGTCCAAGCAGACTTAACCATGGCGCGATCAAGTCGACGTTTAGGGGCAAAAATTCCAGGAGTATCAATGAAGACAATTTGGGCCTGATCACGAATTACCACTCCGCGAATTTGTGCTCTGGTGGTCTGGGCCTTATGAGTCACGATTGAAACCTTGGTTCCCACCAAGGCATTGAGCATTGTGGATTTACCCGCATTTGGAGCACCAACAAGCGCGATAAAACCACAGCGGGTCTGATCGGTATCAGAAGTTTTTTGGTCGTTCTTTTTTTGCATTTTTTAAGTTTCCAATATGCCTTCACGGCGCAAAAATAATTCGGCAACGCTTTGCTCAGCGGTTTTTTTTGAAGGACCCTGTGCCGATATGGTTTCAAAACCCTCAACTTTTACCTTGATGGAAAAAACCGGGTTATGAGCCGGGCCAGTCCGGTCAATTTCAAGATATTGCGGGGTGGCAAATCCACGTCCCTGGGCCCATTCCTGCAATTTGGTTTTTGCATCAATCTGGGGCCTGTCTGCAGCTGATATATGGGCGTTAAACGTGCGCTGTACAAATTCAAATGATTTTTGATGACCGCCATCCACGTAAATGGCCCCTATAATGGCTTCGCAAACATCAGCCAGAACCGAAGGCTTCTCCCGGCCGCCGGTGCGCGCTTCGCTTTTATCCATTTGAACAAATGAGCCAAGCCCAAGCTCGACTGCCACCGCAGCGCAGGCTTCTTTACGCACAATTGAATTCAAGGCCCGCGCCAATTCCCCCTCTTTGGCATCTGGCAGGCGCTTAAAGAGCAAATCTGCCGCCACCAGCCCCAATATTCTGTCCCCCAGAAATTCCAGGCGTTGATAAGAATCTTTTACCCGACGACCGGGGGAAACAGCGCTGGTGTGGGTTAGTGCGCGCTGCAAAATGTCTTTATCGGCAAAACTATATTGCAGAATATCTTCCAGTTTAGAAAAATCTGGTTTTGGATTCACCATCAATATACCGATTGAAACATGCGATCGAGGCGCAGCTTGGCTGGCCATTGCCATACCTGCCACGGGGGGACGTTATCCTGCATGGAGAAGAACCTGGCCTCGGCCTTGCCGATAAGATTGCCAAAGGGAACATATCCTACAGCGCTTAGAATACGGCTGTCTTGAGAGCGATCGCGATTGTCACCCATCATAAAATAATGCCCCTCAGGCACCGCATATTCAATTGTATTGTCCAAAGAGCCATTGTCGGAAATTTCGTTTATCATATAAGAGAATCCGCTGGGAAGCGTCTCCATATACTGAGTCACCGGCAGTGAATTGCCAAAGCTGTCAGTATCGGTGGCCCGACCGATCATTTCACGCTCCAGCATTTCCCCGTTAATGAACAAACGTCCATTAATCATCTGGATACGATCACCGGGAATTCCAATGACTCTTTTGACATAATCCTCACCCGTCGGGGCATTTTTGAACACTGCGATATCACCGCGATTTGGCTCGCGCCCAAAAATCCTACCATCTATTGGCGCAATACCAAGTGGAAACGAATAACGCCCATAGCCCCATGTAAACTTAGAGGAGATAAAATAATCTCCAATCATCATGTTTGGTTGCAACGAGGCGGTGGGAATAGAAAAAGGCTGATATATAAAGCTGCGAAAAACCAACGCAATAATAAGTGCCTGAACAATTACGACAATGGTTTCTCGCAATTCGGAGGGCTTTTCTTTGTCTTTTGATTTTGTTTCGCTCGACATTGTCAGGCTCTCCAGAATTATTTGATCATTATAGTGTGGTTACGCAAGGCAACCCCTATGGTCAACTGTTGTTATTGTCTGCGTTCGCTTAAAAACCAGCAATCATTTTAAATTGGCGAATTTTTTAGAAATCGGCAAAGTTTCAATCGGTAACGCTTCAATTATCACAAAAGTGAAGGCCATGCCGCCATCGTCAGTTATTGAAACATGTATATGGGGTTGATATCCCGCTGGCACAATATGTTGCAGAACTTTTTGCGCGCCCCCGCTCAGTTGCATTGTGGGCTTTCCCGAAGGAAGGTTCACCACCCCCATATCACGCCAGAACACTCCATTCGAGAGCCCGGTTCCAAGCGCTTTTGCACAGGCCTCTTTTGCGGAAAAACGTTTGGCATAAGAGGCCGCGCGATTTTTTCTGGCATCGGATTTTTTGCGCTCGATTTCGGTAAAACAACGCATGGTAAAGCGCTCGCCAAACCTGTTTAGTGTCGCCTCCATGCGTTTGATTTCGCACATATCATTACCAAGTCCAATAATCATAGAATTCTTCCAATAATCACAAAAACCCTCAGGTCAGTATTAAAGTGCTCAAGCCAGTCCGCGACTGCCGGGCTTAATGGGCGGTATCGCTGCCAATTCTGCTGGCAGTTCATCCTCAGAATATGCACTGACCTTAAAATCAATCAGTTTTATCAGCTTCACACCAATATCCGCCTCCCCGGCCGAGCGATCAATCAAACAAGCGGCAGCGATCACATCGCCCCCCATTTCTTCAACGCAGGCAATGCATTCCCGGATAGAAATCCCGGTAGAAATTATATCATCGACGACAATGATTTTTTCACCGGGAAAAATTTCAAATCCACGGCGAAGTTGGAACTTACCCTCAACTCTTTCAGTAAAAATTGCCGGCAGGCCCAGATGACGAGCCGTTTCATAACCGGGAATAACTCCCCCCATCGCCGGAGCAACAATCTGGGAAATTTCACCAAGCCTGGCCTCAGTGATTTTTTGTGCCAGCGCCGAGCAAAGAATTTGAGCCTTTTCCGGTTGGCGAAATACCAGTGCTTTTTGCAGATAAGTTGCTGAGCGCAGGCCCGAAGTCAGAATGAAGTGACCGTGTAAAATCGCCCCACAATCGGCAAAAATGTCCAAAACCTGTTTTTGCGACAGGGAGTTGTTTTTTTGATCATCTGCAAGGTTCATCTTAACTTTCCGGTGGTTTGTGCTGACATATATTATGATTCTTCATTATGATTTTGCCAATCGATACGCGATATTGCCCGCGCTTCTTCGATGCTGGACCGCCGCACTTTTGAAAGACCATCAGAATATTTCAATGTGGAGAGCGCTTCGGTCAACTGCACAAGATCGCGCACTTCCAACTGAAATATCAGCTGATGAAATTCAGGCGAAATCATCCGCAATACCAGATTGTGAATATTTGCATCACATGAGGCAATTGTTGCGGTGGCATTGGCCAGCATGCCAGGTTTGTTGGCTGCAAGCATAGAAACCGAAACATTAAACATGTTATTGTGGGCGTGCCGTGCATCCCATAGCACATCAATCCAGGCCACATCTTTGTTATAAAGGCTTTCCAGCGCATCGGAGTGGATTGGAAATATACTCAAAACGCCCTCGGTATCCAAAATTCCAACCATACGATCTCCGGGCACTACTCCCTCAGGAGATATATGCACCGGCGTGTTAAACCCAAGTCGGGACAAGGCGGCTTTGCCCTTTGCTCCAAGCCGTTGGCCACCGGGAATGCGAAATTTGAAGTTGGAGTTATCACGAAGAGAAAACCAGCCATCAGCCTCTTGAGCCACCGGCAGGGTGATTTTTTTGCGCCTGAACATTGAACGGCGTTTGCCGGTGAGCTTTTCCACATGCTCATCTAAATTCTCAGCCTGAATTTGCCCGGACCCAATAGCCTCAATCAAATCATCAACGGATTTGAAGCCAGCCAATACCGCAAGTTTTTTTGCCCCTGTTTCCTCATCTTCAATTCCCTCGCGCTGCAAAAGCGTTCCCAAAACCTGTTTTCCCAAGGTTCTGGCACGCTTTAATTCCTCAATTCTGACCGCTCGGCGAATAGCGGAACGAGCCTTGCCGGTTATGGCAATATTTACCCAATGGGGAGATGGAGTGTGATTGCTGTCACGAATAATTTCTACCTCGTCCCCGTTTCTCAAACGGGAAACAAGGGGAGAAATCACTCCGTTTATTTTCGCGCCAGTGCAGGTATCGCCAATATCAGTGTGCACCGCATAGGCAAAATCAATGGGCGTGGCTCCGCGAGGCAGGGCAATAAGTCGCCCCTGTGGAGAAAAACAAAAAACCTGATCCTGAAACAGTTCCAGCTTGGTGTATTCAAGGAATTCATCAGTTTCCTCACCTTTGGTCAAGTGTTCGATAGTTTGGCGCAGCCAGTTATAGGCCTGATTTTCTTTTTCCAGTTTCTTGAAGCTGCCTTGAACATTATCCTTATATAAAGCATGTCCGGCCACACCATATTCAGCAATCGAATGCATTTGGCGAGTCCTGATCTGCAATTCGGCGCGTTGATTTGCCGGCCCGACAATTGTTGTATGAATTGAACGGTAATCATTATATTTTGGCAGTGAAATATAATCCTTGAATCGTCCCGGTACCATTTTCCAATTGGAATGCACGACCCCAAGGGTGCGATAACAATCGTCTTCATTTTCCACAATTACCCGAAAGCCGATAATATCTGAAAGCTGTTCCAGAGCTATATCGCGCTGTTCGATTTTTTTAAAAATTGACCATGGATTTTTTAACCGGGCAGAAACCTGCGCAGCAATGCCGGCAGTTGCAAGTTTTTGGGTTAATTCAGAGGAAATCGTCTCGATTGCCCCACGGTTTTCATCCTCCATATGTTTTAGGCGGCTGGTGATGATTGCATAATGATCTGGCTGAAGCACCCCAAAGGAAATATCCTCCAATTCGGAACGCATATCCTGCATGCCCATACGCCCGGCCAGAGGAGCATAAATATCCATGGTTTCCTGAGCTATTCGACGGCGCTTTTCCTCAGGCACATATTCTATGGTGCGCATATTGTGCAATCGATCGGCAAGTTTGACAATCAAGACCCTTACATCCTGAGAAATTGCCAATAACAGCTTGCGCAGGTTTTCCGCCTGAGCCTCTTCCCTGGTTACTAGATTCAGCTGCTCAATCTTGGTTACCCCATCAACGACTTCTGCAATCTGGGGACCAAACAATTCTTCAATTTCTTCGCGGGTTGCATCGGTATCTTCAATTGTGTCGTGAAGCAGGGCTCCGGCAATAGTTGCATCATCCAGCTTCATTTCAGTGAGAATTGCTGCAACTTCCAGGGGATGAGCGAAATAGAGGTCGCCAGAATCTCTGGTCTGAGTGCCATGCTTTTTCATGGCATAGACGTAGGCTCGATTAAGCAGCGCCTCATCCGCACCGGGATTATAGGCCAGAACCCTTTCAACAAGTTCATATTGGCGCATCATCAGCTTAATATTCCCCAAAAAAACAAAACGATCCCGGCTCCCAAAAAAATCAATTGGCTAAAGCCTATCATGTTTTGGTTGAATCAAAACAAAAGCTCTAAGTCTTTAATTTGTCGCATTTTCGAAACAGCAACTTCGTTACTGTTCTTTTGGGCCTCACGCCGGCGGGCTGGATAACCGGACTTAACTATCTTGAAATGCTCTAAACAATGGGAACAAAAAAAAGCGCCGGCTATAACCGGCGCCAATTCTTAATGACTATAAAGCAGAATTAATTCAGATCAATCATCACGCCGATCGGGGGGCGAGAGGCCCTCGATGCCGCGAAGCAGATCTTCTTCACTCATCGAATCAAAAGTAATGGCCTCATCAGGTGCTGCAATGCCCTCAATTGGAGGAGCAGGGGCTTCTTCAGGTTCATCAACTTCCACATAATTTTGCAAAGAATGGATCAGATCTTCTTCAAGATCTTCAGGGGACAAGGTCCCCGCTCCAATTTCGCGCAAGGCAACAACAGGGTTTTTGTCATTATCACGGGGAACCGTAATCTCTGTGCCATTGGCTATGAGACGAGAGCGATGGGCAGCCATCAGAATAAGATCAAAACGGTTTTCGACTTTTTTAATGCAGTCTTCAACGGTTACGCGGGCCACGTTCTCTCCTTGGATTTTAGGGAATTTTGCGCTACATACACCAGAGTGAGGTAAGTGACAAGCAATAATGGTAAGCAAATCTTGCATTTTCACCATATTTGATTGGTGAATAATACCCCAAGGTAATCTATTTGGGGAAATGCCATGATAGTCACCACAAATGGATTTTGTTTTTTCCACATAGTCATTGAACAAACAAGCACCGCATTTGTAGACCAAATTAGAAAACAGACGGTATTTTTAACGCTGAAATTAAACTGACCAATTTAAGCTATATTTTTTGCGTTGTTCAAGGAGAGCTGAACGATGGAACTGGATCCACTGGACAAAGTTGTTGTTTTTATTGACGGGGCAAATCTTTATGCCACCGCCAAAGCCATTGGCGTTGATGTTGATTATCGAAGCCTTTTGGCAGATTTCAGAAAAAGGTGCCGCTTCATCAGGGCCTATTATTTTACAGCCTATCTGGATGATCAGGAATATTCATCCATTCGCCCGCTTATCGACTGGCTGGACTATAATGGCTACACCATGATTACCAAACCAGCCAAAGAATTTACCGACGCAGCGGGACGCAAAAAAATCAAAGGCAATATGGATATAGAAATTGCGGTTGAAGCCCTGGAACTGGCCCCTCACTATGATCATATGATATTGTTTTCAGGCGATGGGGATTTCACGTCTTTGGTCAAGGCATTGCAAAAACAGGCCAAGAAAGTCACCGTGGTTTCCACGCTTTCCACATCGACACCCATGATTGCTGATGAATTGCGCCGTCAGGCTGATTTTTTTGTCGATGTGGTTGATCTGGTAAAAGAATTTGGCCGCCCCCAGATGGAGCTTGATAAAACCAACCCTGAAGAGGCATAATAAATAGCATTTAATAAAACTGTCGGAATTTATCATGCCCAAGAGCGAAGGCGAAAAAGTATGTCAATTATGCCCGCGACTGGTGGCTTTGCGAAATGAGGCAAATATTAAAAACCCGGATTGGCACAACAGGCCTGTATCAGCATTTGGCGACAAAGCAGCAAAACTTGCCATAATCGGTATGGCTCCGGGAATGGGCGGAGCCAATCGCACCGGGCGACCTTTTACCGGCGATCATGCGGGGGATCTGCTTTTTCAAACTCTTGATAAAGCCGGATTAAGCAAAGGAAAATATGACCGGCGAACTGATGATGGTCTTGAGCTGATTGATACTATAATTGTAAATGTTGTGCGCTGCGTACCCCCGCAAAACAAACCGGTTGCAGCAGAGGTGAAAAACTGTCGCGGGTTTTTGCTTGATACATTCAAGAATCTGCCACCAAACTGCACGTATTTTGCCCTGGGAAGAATAGCCCATGATGCATTTTTAACGGCCATGGATTTGCGTCGGGCATCGTTTCCTTTTGCCCATGCAGCGCGCCATGAAATCGGGAATAATTCAGTGCTAATCGATAGCTATCATTGCTCGCGCTATAATACCAATACCGGCTTGCTAACCACCGAAATGTTTGAAACTGCTATGTTTTTGGCCGCAAAAAATGCCAGGATTGGCAATTGGGCCTAATAACACCCACTTCATATGCTAAGCATCTGATTCATTAAAATGTGCTAAAATACTGTTTTAATAGTGATTTTTCATTATGCGAGATTTCTCACGCTAACATTATCTCGCTCGCGCCAACTCATAAAAATTCGTGGCTGCGCGGACGCGCCGCATTAGCGGCGGCTCGCTCTTCGCTCGCCTGGCAGCGATATTTTAATAGTGGCTCTTCATTATGCGGGATTTCTCACGCTGCCAGTCACGCTTTTTTTGAGTTTCGCGCTTATCAACATTGCGCTTCCCCTTGCCCAAACCAAGCAATATTTTAACCAGTCCACGATCGTTAAAATACAACTTTAGCGGAACAATAGTATTTCCGGCCCGCTGCACGGCACCCTGCAGGTTGGCAATCTGTTTTCTTGAAACCAGTAATTTGCGCTTTCGCCTCTCCAGATGATTAAACTGATTTGCCTGAACATATTCGGGAATATAGGCGTTGATCAGCCAAAGTTCGTCATTTTCCGGGGAGGCATAGCTTTCTGTAATCTGAGCCTTGCCATTGCGAAGAGAGCGCACTTCGGTGCCGGTCAGAACAATTCCTGCCTCAATAGTTTCTAAAATTTCATAATCAAAACGGGCCCGCCGATTTTGTGCAATCAGGCCGGTGGCAATTTTTGGTTTTGCTTTTATTTTTGATTTTTTGCTGGCGGCCATGACATCATCCAGAAATCAAACCGGCATGGACCAGTGCTGCATCAATGGTATTTTTTGTACCCGTCGTAAGCGCAACCATGGGCAGACGGCAATCAGGTTTGCAAAGTCCCAGCCTGCTAACCGCATATTTAATCCCCACCGGATTTGGCTCTATAAACAATGCTTCGTGCAAGGGGATCAGTTTTGCCTGAATTTTTAGCGCTTCATCAAATTTATTGGCGGCGCATGCGGCCTGAAATTGCGAACAAAGAGCTGGTGCCACATTGGCGGTAACCGAAATGCATCCCCTGCCCCCGTGGGCATTGTAACCAAGTGCCGTTATGTCCTCGCCGGACAATTGCACAAAATCCTCACCAAGAACATGGCGATCCATACTGGCGCGCGACATGCTGGCAGTTGCATCCTTAACTCCGATAATATTGGGACATGCATCGCGCAAGCGCAGCATGGTTTCAACATCAATCTCAACAATGGAACGGCCGGGAATATTATAAAGTATCACCGGAATTTCGCAGGCATCGGCCACAGCTTTAAAGTGCTGAAAAAGACCTTCCTGATTGGGCTTGTTATAATAGGGAGATACTACCAAAACGCCGTCGGCTCCTGCATCCCTGGCGAATTGGGCGAGAGCTACGGCTTCTTTTGTGGAATTGGAGCCGGCACCTGCCATCACAGGAACCTTACCCGCCGCCACCTCAATACAAATCGAGACGATCTGGCGGTGCTCATCATGGCTAACAGTTGGGCTTTCCCCCGTGGTTCCAACAGGTACAAGCCCGTCGCTTCCCTGTTCAATCTGAAATTCAACCAGATCGACAAAAGCTTTTTTGTCAAAATTTTCTCCATCAAAAGGAGTAATAAGCGCAGGCATTGAACCGCTAAACATTTCTCTTTCCTCTATCTGAAGCGCAGTTAGCGCAAGCGTATTTGGCAAATAGCACAAATAACAACTACAAATTAGGTATTGCCCGATGCTGAGGTCAAAGTCATCAGGTAAAGGCATAAAAATGCCGGAATTTTGAAAAATAGTAGCCCATGGCGCCGTGACAAGGCGTCAAAAATCAAAATTTGCTAATTATTATTATTAACTGAAACAGTTTATTCACCATGGATTGACATATTGGGGGCAGTACGGGGCTTAAGTTTTTGGGGTGGCTTCGATTTTGTAATGTTTTAAGGATCTGCCCAATGCTTTTTTCTTCCTCGACGGTTCAAAAATTCAGCGCGCGCATATGGATGATTGGCGCAATCTCCCTGTCATTCACATTTGCCTCAGTTATACAGGCAAATGCCACGCCTGCCGTTGGCTCGGTGATCAACAATTCCATACCCGTGAATAATAATGGGACAGGGGTACAAGGATCCATAGAATTCACCAACGCTCTAAGACTTGTCGAGGCAAAAGAATATGCCAGAGCCTATAATATGGCTCGCGGATTTTTAGATCCTGTGGAACGGCGCGCCGTGCAATGGGCCGCAATATATTATGGCGGGGGAGAAATTGACGCCCAAAGCGTAAGCCGATTTTCAGCCGATGCTCCCCAATACGCAACCACCAGAACTTTTAAAGCCCGCATGGAACTTGCTCTGGTTGAAAGCGAAGCGCAATATAGTGAAGTAATTTCCCTACTGGGGGGCGAAATGCCCCGAACAATTAACGGGCAGATTGCTCTGGCAAAGGCCTATGTAAGAGAGGGACAAGCAGAACGAGGACTTCGCATTGCCCGTCAGATATGGACCACTAACTTCCTGCAACGGGAACAAGAGGATGAACTACGCACCAGCTTTGGAAGTTCATTTACCCGTGACGATTATTGGAAACGAAGCATAAACCTGTTGATGAACGACAGGGCAAAAGGCGCTGAAAGAATTATATCATTCCTTTCGCCTGCCCAAAAGTCGCTGGTGGTAGCGCGCATTGCCGTGGCGCGCAAGACCTCGGACGCGCAAAGACTGCTGGACCGGGTTGATCCGGCATATCGGGACCATCCACTATTTTATTTTTCGCAAGGGCAGTTGGCACGCCGGGCCGGACGCCTGACGAGTGCTGTTGAGACCTTGAATAAAGCAAGCTCTCCCCTACCCAATTCTTCCCTATGGTGGAACGAGCGCCGACTTTTAGCACGAAAACTGGTGGCAGCAGGCCAATACCGGACCGCTTACAGTGCAGCGTCTGCCTATAATAGTGGACCTGAGGGCCGTGTGGTTGATGCAAATTTCCATGCGGGATGGATCGCCTTAACATTTCTGAACGATCCACAAACCGCTGTGCGCCATTTCGAGCGCATGCGCTCCTTATCCACTCTGGCAACAACAATTTCTCAATCAAATTATTGGCTTGGCCGTGCTCTTGGCAAGCTTGGCAATACGGAGGGCGCACGAAACGCCTTTGCAACGGCAGCACTTAATCAAACTACCTATTACGGGCAATTATCGCGCTATCGGCTCGGAAATACAGCAATTGAACTAAGGGCTATGCCTGCCTGGCAGGGTAATCTTGAAGCCTTCAATTCGCGCCAATTGGTTCGCGCGGTCAGGCTTTTAGACGCCAACGGGAAGCCTCAATGGGCGGAAAAGCTGTTGTCCCGCTTGATTTATCAGATATCTGAGCCCGGTGAAATGTTGCTAACTGCAAGACTGGCTCAGGAAATTAACGCCCATAATCTGGCGATAATCATGGCAAGTGTTGCTAATCGCAAAGGTGTGGCACTCGACCTGTTCAACTATCCTCGGGATGGAATTCCTGACAATGCCACTCTGGCTAATATCGACCCGGCAGCAATCTATGCGGTTGCACGTCAAGAAAGCCGGTTTGATATTGACGCAATCTCATCAGCCGGAGCACGCGGAGTTATGCAGCTCATGCCTGCGACCGCCAAGGAAACTGCAAATCTGTTAGGGATTGAATACTCCCCTTCCCGGCTTACCACTGATGCGGCTTATAACGCCTATCTGGGGTCCACATATCTTTCACGACAATTAAGCCGTTATGACGGCTCGTTTATTCTGGCCGCAGCCGCCTATAATGCGGGGGGTGGAAACGTCAATAAGTGGATCAGAAGCTTTGGCAATCCCATGGATGCAGGAGTTGATCCGGTAGTGTGGATAGAGCAAATTCCTTTTGTGGAAACTAGAAAATATGTAAAACGGGTTGTTGCCAATTATATGATTTATCGCGAGCGGCTTGGGCAATCAGATGTCACTATTGCTCAGGTATTGAGGCGAATTGGCACCTGAAACTTTACATTTTGTCCCGATAAGAGCAGGAAGCATTGAACTATTTGTTTCCTGTTCCCTTTAGTCCGGTCAAATAATGTTTAAACGCAAACTACCAGTGGATTATGCTCAGTTTTTTGGGCTTGAAATTCAAAAAGTCAGCGGCCGGAATGGTGCTGAAAAAATTGCCTGTCATATTTCAGGAAAACTGGATGATGGTCGCGCTCCACTGATATGCCTTGCTGATTATTATCGCAATATGTCGGATTTTACGGAATTAGCTGATCGCTTCCATGCAATTTTTGATGCTGACTGGCCTTTGGTTTTAATTGATCTGGCCGGGCGAGGCCGCTCTGATGATCGAGCCAACAAATCATCCTATACCACCGGAAACGATGCCGATGACGTGATAAATGTTGCAGCAATGCTTGGAATTGAGCGAGCAATTTTTTTGGGACAGGGGCATGGGGGACGGGTAATCATGGCCCTTGGCGGTCTAAATCCAAATCTGATTTGCGCAAGCATTTTAATTGATTCAGCACCAGTATTGTATGCGCCTGGAATAGTCAGATTAAGGGATAATCTATCAACATTGTTGCCCCTGAAAAATCACAAGCATTTTTTAATTGCCGCCAGGAAGATTTTTACCCAGACCCACCCTCAAGCCACTGACAAACAGATTATACAAATTATCGATAGAGCATTTTTTCGTTCAAAGTCAGGGCGCTATCATGCCCTTTTTGACAAGGCCCTGCTTTCAAAACTAGACAATATTGAAATTTCAGATGTTTTTGAACCACAATGGCCGCTTTTTGCCACCCTTAACAATGCTCCAATGATGCTTTTGAGAACTCAGCTAAGCGACCAGTTGGAAAGATCAACATTTGAGTATATGGGAAACTTACGCTCAGATGCAGTGCAGCTGGCAATTGAGGGTCAGGGGTCCCCTGCCTTATTATCAAGTGATGATGAAGTTGGATCAATTGCTGATTTTGTTCAGCACAGCTCAAAGCTATCGGGATGTCGCACTATTGTCAGCGGATAATATCAGGTATCACCGAATTTTTTTGCCTGCGATATCCAATCATCGCGCTCTATGCGCCCTTTGAATGACAGAAAATCATCCACCCATTCAATTTCACCCGTTGTCCAGCTGGCAACCTGATCGAAATGATAGATGCCAAGCTTGTTCAAGGTTGTTTCAAGCTTTGGCCCCACGCCCTTGATTTGTTTCAGATCATCTTTTTTTCCATTGCGGGGCGCTGTCAGAGTGGAAGGTTTGCTTTGAGCATTGGATTTCACGGATGCGTTTTTGGGTGCCTTTTCAACGGTGCTTTTATCCTGAGCAATCGTAGATGCTGAAGGGGGCTGAATATCAGGCATTTCTTTTGATCTGATTTTAAAAATTGTTGAACGTAAAATCCATCCAATAATACAGCCGAGTAAAAATACCACAAGCAGGGCAATGGATGCTGCAATAATCTGGGGAATGGTGTTCATCTTTTTTCAGGTCCTTTTAAGCAACTATGATTGCGAATTTTGCTGATCAGTTTTGGCAACGAACCATCCGGTAACAATGCCGATCAGTAATGCAGCGCTTAAAAACATCCAATAAGTGTCGATCAGGTCAGCGACAATAGAAAAGGTCATTTTTTAAAACTCAGTATTTTTAATATCCGGGACAGGTGTTCATATTAGCATAAACAGCATGGTCAAAAAAGAAAAGGCCCGGCAAATTGCCGGGCCTTTCCACCAAATAAAACCTGTAAGGTTTATTCGAAGTCTTTTGCAGCTTTGAAAGTAAGCGAGTAAGCGCCGTTGGCATCAAATCTGCCACCGATGGAAGAAGTAAATCCACCACCTGGAGCCCAAGCCAATGTACCTACACCGTAAGCAGTGCTTAGAGCAGTAGGAGCATAGTTGTTTCCGTTGATGCCGACTTCACCAGTGATTGTAACTGTTTCAGTAACAGCGGCAACCAACTGAATAGCAGCCTGATAGCTTTCAGTGCTTATAGCTGTTGTGTCTGTATCAAACCAGCGGAAGCCAGCATTGATGGTAACACCGGTTGAAACTTCAGCAGAAGCAGAAGCACCAAAGCCAATTTCATTACCAGAAGTTGCTTCACCGGAAATGGCCAGTGTAAACATATCGTAGTTCAAAGAAGCTGAACCAAGAACGTTCCAGTAATTAGCATTGTCAGCAGCAAACGCGCCAACCAGAGTGATCATGTCCAAAGTAGCGGTCATGCCAGCCTGAATTGCCCAGTTTTCGATGGTTCCATCAAGAATGCCACCAGCAAGAACTGTTACGTTAGCATCTACACCGTTACCAGCGAATTCAAGAACACCAACAGCGGTTCCGGCTGTTGCGCCAGTTCCATTAAGGTTTTCAAGACCACCTTTGATGGTAACGCCATTGCCCATATCAGCTACGACCTGAATTACGTCGCCACCAGTTGGCAATGTAACAGAGTAACCAACGCCTTTATCAACGTCTGAAGAGTTGAACAGACCCAACCAGTTAAGAGGCTCGTCGTTACCAGTGTTGGCAACGGAACCTTTACGGCCAGCCATCAGTTTGGTTGTGTCACCAATAGAAACATAGGCTTCTTCAATGCGAAGAACTTCTGTTGTAGCGCCAACTTCGTTGTTAACGTCGGTGTCACGATCCCAGTCAAACTTGATGGTTGCAGAGGCAGGACCCCAGGAACTATCAGCAGTGCCAACAAATTTCAGCCATGCGTCAACTTTGCTGTCCCAGTCTTGGTTTGCGTCTGCAATCATAGCATTAGCAGCAGCAACTTGTGCATCAGCAGCAGCAATAGCAGCGTTTCTTGCGGCTATTTCAGCGGCAGTGGTAACTGGCAAAGCCTGCGCAGCAACCCAAGCAGCTTGTGCAGCAACCTGTGCAGCAAGAACAGCAGCAGCATTACCAGTAGCATCATTGTCGGGAATGGTTGCGTTGTTGCCATTGCGAGCGAAGTTCATAACAACTGTTTCGCTGCCGGCATAATCGCCCCATTTAAATTCGTACGCAACACCGCCAGTAATCTGCAGGCAGTTATCAGCGGACGAGATTGTCAGGCCGGAAATGCCCTGCGCGTCACAAACATCCAAAGAAGTAAGAACTGTTTCAATTCCAGCAGCAAGCGGTGCAGTCGAAAGACCTGCCGCGGCTACAGTACCAAGAATAAGGCTCTTGATTTTCATAGTTGACCTCCAAAGTCAGTCATTAAAATTAACCGGAAAATTCCGGTACTTTTCGAAGCGCGATCACATTCAGTTGATTCTAAATTGTGGGCACGCATCGAACGATAAACGATCCCATGCATGGATTCGCTTGATGAACATGAAGGGGATGAGCGATAGACGCAACAGCCATAACCGTGTTTTTTGCATCAGGTGATGTTATGGTTGGCACTTGTTGCAGATTTGGCACACTTTAGGTTACCTTCTGTTAATATATGCTAATAAGATGTGAATGTTAATCGGATGACCATATAAAAACCGCCAAAAAACAAAGCCAGACAGCCATTTCGCCTGACAGCGTGATCAAAACTGATTAATTCGAGTTTATTGACCCTATTTTTTGATTAGAGCATTTTCGGTTTTGATAGAATCAAAACCAGCGCTCTTAATTATTGTATTGTCGCGCTGCCGAAACAAAAAATCGGAGTCCGCTTTTTCTGGCAGCGCTCCAGATGAGTGCAAAACGAACTTGAATCGAAGATTTGCGAAATTTTGCTTGACCTGAATGAAACCTGCTCGCAATCTCTCTAGGATTAAGAAAGAGGAGCGAGTGCGAAAAGCCATTTTTAAATTCCGGGAAATTATCTTGCAGAAATGCTCAGGTAGTATTGCGACAATCACAGGGTTTTCGCTGGTGAATCTTAATAATCAAATAGTTTGGCTCCCTACAATCCGGGGCCAGGCAAATACACGCAAAAATCGAATTGCATATATAACAGGGAGAAAAACTGATGAAACTTAAGAATTTATTGCTCGGAGCTGTAGCTCTGACCACGCTTGGAGGGCTTAGCGTTAGTGCCCAGGCGCAGACAGAAATTCAGTGGTGGCATGCCATGGGCGGCGCAAACGGAGAGCGAATCGACCGGATGGCGGCTGAATTCAACGCATCACAGGACGAATATGTGGTCGTGCCGACTTTTAAAGGCAATTATACAGAAACAATGACGGCGGCTGTTGCTGCCTTCCGCGCCAACGCCCAGCCCCATATTGTGCAGGTTTTTGAAGTTGGCACCGCAACAATGATGGCAGCTGAAGGCGCTGTTTACCCGATTTCCGAACTCATGGAAGATGCGGGTGAGCCATTTGATATCAACGACTATCTGCCAGCGGTTGTTTCCTATTATGAAACCGTTGATGGTGATCTGCTGTCCATGCCTTTCAACAGCTCAACCCCGGTTTTGTGGTATAATCAGGATGCATTTAATGCCGCAGGCATTGATGCCCCCCCCGCAACATGGGACGAAATGAAAGTTGCTGCAGAAAAAATTGTTGCTGCAGGATATGATTGTGGCTTCTCGTTTGGCTGGCAGTCCTGGGTGATGATTGAAAACTTCAGCGCCTGGACCGATGCACCAATCGGCACGCTGGAAAACGGATATGCGGGTCTGGAAACCAGACTTACATTTAATACCGATGCACTGAAAAACCGCCTGAATACAATTTACGAATGGTCAAAAGACGATTTGTTCAAATATGGCGGACGTCGTGGTGACAGCCTTTCCATGTTCACCAATGGCGAATGTGGCATGTGGATGAATTCATCAGCTTATTATGGCTCGATGGTGGCCCAGGCTGACTTTGAATTTAACCAGGCCATGTTGCCGCTTGATACTGATGCCGCAGCTGCTCCGCAAAACTCCATTATTGGTGGAGCGACCCTTTGGGTACTTCGTGGTGCTGAAGAGCAAGACTATGTTGGTGTTGCCAAATTCATGAACTACATTTCCTCCGCGGAAGTGCAGGCATGGTGGGGTCAGGAAACCGGATATGTTCCAATAACAACTGCCGGCTATGATCTGTCGCAGGAGCAGGGCTTTTATGCAGAAAACCCTGGCACCGACGTGGCAATCAAGCAGCTTACCCTGAACACACCAACAGCCAACTCACGTGGCTTGAGGTTTGGTAACTTTGTGCAAATCCGTGATATCATCAACGAAGAAATGGAAGAAATCTGGGCTGGCACAAAAACTGCTGACCAGGCTCTTGATGATGCAGTTGAGCGTGGCAATGAATTGCTTGCCAAATTCGAACGTGCCAACAAATAGAAGCTAGTTCTCAGGAGATAGCTCCTTAAAACAAGACGATCCCGGCCATTAAAAAGTCAATTTTACTTCTGGTGGCCGGGGTTTTTATCTTTACAATATTTACTTTTTACAATTAATTTGTTTGCAAAATTTGGGGCTTCAATTTTTTAAAAATCCCTGCAACGGTGAAAGAACACAATGCTTAAACGGGTACATTTTGGCACTTCGGTTTTGCCCTATCTGCTGCTGGCACCGCAGATAATCGTTACCCTGGTGTTTTTCATCTGGCCAGCCAGCCAGGCCCTTTATCAGTCTTTATTAATCGAGGACGCTTTTGGATTAAGTTCTGAATTTGTCTGGTTTGAAAATTTTGAAAATTTAGTAAGTGATAAAACTTACCTCAACTCATTCCAGCGCACTGCAATGTTTTCGTTTTCCGTAGCATTTATTGCCATGAGCACAGCTCTGGTTTTGGCTTCTATGGCGGATCGGGTGATCAAGGGCGCTTTGACCTATCGCACTTTACTCATTTGGCCCTATGCGGTGGCACCAGTGATTGCCGGTGCGCTCTGGGTGTTTATGTTTGATCCAACGCTTGGTATTTTTGTTTATGCGCTTAAAGCCATCGGGTATGAGTGGAACCACAAGCTGAACGGTAATGAGGCAATGTTTTTAGTAGTTGTCGCCTCAGCCTGGAAACAGGTTGCCTATAACTTCCTGTTTTTCATCGCCGCGATGCAATCTATTCCCAAATCACTGATCGAAGCGGCAGCCATCGATGGTGCCGGACCGGTAAAGCGGTTTTTCTCGATAATTTTCCCCTTAATCACACCAACCACATTCTTTTTGCTGGTGGTGAATGTGGTTTATGCGTTCTTCGATACATTCGGGGTTGTGCATGCAATTACCCAGGGCGGACCTGCCAAAGCAACAGAAATTCTGGTCTATAAAGTTTTCTATGATGGTTTTGTCGGGTTGGACCTTGGTGGATCGGCGGCGCAGTCGGTTATCCTGATGGCTATTGTTATTGTTCTGACGGTGATTCAGTTCCGCTATATCGAAAAGAAGGTTGAATATACATGACCGAACATCGACCGATTCTTACCTTCATCGCGCATCTGACGTTGATTCTGGGAATAGCGCTGGTGGCATTTCCCATCTGGGTGACATTTGTTGCTGCCAGCCATGAAGCTGCCCGCATGGTGCAGGTGCCCCTGCCCCTGCTTCCCGGGGACCAGTTTTTTGTCAACTTAAGAGAAGTTTTTGTCAATGGCATTGCCGGAGCCGGGGGAATTCCGGTCGGCCTGATGATGATGAACTCCCTCATCGTTGCACTGATGATTACCTTTGGTAAAATTGCAATATCGCTGATTTCGGCCTTTGCCATTGTTTATTTCAAATTTCCCTTCCGCATGGCATTTTTCTGGATGATTTTCATTACCCTGATGTTGCCGGTCGAAGTGCGCATTCTGCCCACGTTTGAAGTCGTTGCCAATCTTGGCATGCTCAATTCCTATTGGGGGTTGTCAATTCCGCTTATTGCTTCGGCCACCGCGACATTTTTATTCCGGCAGGTGTTTTTGACCATGCCTGACGAAATGTTAGAGGCAGCAAGGGTGGACGGAGCCGGGCCTTTGCGGTTTTTCTGGGATATTTTATTACCCTTGTCCCGCACCAATATCGCTGCCTTGTTTGTAATCATGTTTATTTATGGCTGGAACCAGTATTTGTGGCCCCTGTTGATTACCACCGACCGATCTATGGTAACCGTGGTTATGGGCATAAAACAAATGCTTGAGGCCGCCGAACAAGCCCCGCAATGGAACCTGATCATGATGACCTCTTTGTTAGCCATGCTGCCCCCTGTAGCGGTGGTAATTGCAATGCAAAGTCTGTTTGTGCGCGGGCTGACCGAAACCGAAAAATAAACGACTGGAAAAAAAATGGCTCAAGTTCTGCTTAGCAATGTTAGAAAATCCTATGGCGACGTCGAAGTAATAAAAGGCGTCGACTGGCAGATAAATGATGGCGAATTTGTTGTTATTGTCGGCCCGTCAGGGTGCGGAAAATCAACATTGCTCAGGATGATTGCAGGTCTGGAAACCATTTCCGGCGGTGAGATTTCCATCAAAGGTACTGTGGTAAACAAGCTGGAACCATCGGAACGCGATATCGCCATGGTGTTTCAAAACTATGCACTTTATCCCCATATGAGCGTTTATCAGAACATGGCCTACGGCCTTAAAATCAAGAAAATTCCCAAGGAAGAAATTGAGGAACGGGTGCAAAAAGCGGCCGAGATTCTTGAAATCGAGGACTATCTGGAGCGCTCGCCACGTCAGTTGAGCGGTGGCCAACGCCAACGGGTGGCCATGGGGCGAGCGATTGTGCGCCAACCTGCGGTATTTTTGTTTGACGAGCCTTTATCCAACCTCGATGCAAAATTACGCGTGCAGATGCGGTTGGAAATTAAAAAACTTCAGGAAAATCTGGGCATTACCAGCGTTTATGTAACCCATGATCAGGTGGAGGCCATGACCCTTGGCCATAGGCTCGCTGTTTTGAATGAAGGGGTGGTTGAGCAATTGGGCACGCCGATTGAAATATATGAAAAGCCCCAAACCGTGTTTGTGGCCGGATTTATCGGTTCGCCTTCAATGAATCTTATTAATGGCAAACTGGATGATGAGGGGAACAGCATCGTTCTGCCTGAGGGTGGCACGGTCAAATTATCCAAAGGAAAAAAACAATATAAGGGACAGGAAATTACACTTGGCATCAGGCCCGAACACGTAACCCTTGCCAAGGGCAAGGAAAATGGGATTGAGGTCAAAATCAGCGTAGTCGAGCAATTAGGTGCCGATACTCTGGTGCATTGCACGCTTGGCAAGGGGGAAACTAAAATCTCAGATACCGGATTTGTTGTGCGCCTTAGTGGAATAAAAACCTTTGAAGAAGGCTCGTTTATGAGCTTGAATTTTGCCGATAAACATCTGCATATGTTCGACGCTAAAACCGGAAAACGAATAGAGTAACTTTTTTGGATTTTACGCGGGATAGCGGAACAAAAAGTGTTTAAGCTCTCTTTTTATAGCTCCTTTTCCCACGGCGGATTGGCCCCTGCTCTAGAGACTGTAATTGCTGCGGCTTTAGCGGCATAATTCATAGAATATTCAAGGTCTTTGAGTGATATATCAGCCAGTTTTGACTTGTTCAGCAATTGCCCGGCATCGAGTGAGGCAAGAATTCCAGCACTAAACGTATCCCCTGCTCCGACGCTATCGCAAAATTTTGCTTCAATTGCCGGTTGAAAAACCTTGTGCCTGGAGGTCCAGGCGCTGGCGCCGTCTTTGCCTCTGGTAATGACGACCAATTTAGCGCCCTGTTCAATCCATTTTTTGGCAACAAGTTCTTCGCTGGACAAATTTTCGTTTGCATCCGGATAAATCCAGCGCAGATCCTCGTCGCTGATTTTAATTATATCCGCCAATGCGATCATGCGCTCAAGACGTTGCAAATAAGAAGCTCTATCCTTTACCAGCGTCGGGCGAATATTGGGATCGATAGATATTACCAAATTTTCTGAATTGTTTTTGGCCAGTTTCTCATAGGTTGAAGCGCCGGGATCGTTAATAAGAGAAAATGAGCCAAAGTGCATTGCTGTCACTGTTTTGGGCAAATCAGCAAATTGCTCCGGCACTATCATGCGCCCGGCCGATCCCTCATCGACAAAGGCATATTGGGCCTGACCATTAATAAGTTTTACAAAAGCTAAAGTTGTTGGCCTTTCTGAAACTGCCACCAAACCTAAGTCAACATTGCTGGATTTCAATCCATCCAGCAGCATTTGGCCAAAAAAATCCTTAGAAATTCCGCCTAAATACCCAACATTTCTTCCCAAACGTCCAATGGCAATCGCAACGTTATAAATCGAGCCTCCGGTATGGGGCTGAAACGCGCTGGCTCCATCAAGAGTTTTAGCCGGTAAAAAATCGATCAGCGCTTCACCGCAACAGATTATCAATTTCTGGATCCCTATCTTTGATTTTTGTTTTGGTGATGCTTTGTGATTTGGCGATCAAAATTTCAGCTTGAACCCAAAAGCTATAACCAGCATTGTAAAAAAAACAAGCAAAGAGGGTCATCAAATTGAAGCTGTTTTTAGATATCTGGAATTCGTTCCGCTCGCTACCCCTATGGGTGCAAATCTGGGTGGCTTTAATCCTCGTTCCGATAAATATGGCTCCGCTGCTTTTTATTAATCAGCCCAGTGGATGGCTGATTGCGATTTTGGCTATTATCGGGATAGCGCCCAATATTGTCATCATAATAATGGAAAAAGGGTTCTCCAAACTCATGGCCTTCCCCCATCTTTTACCATGGAGCATATTGATTGGGATTTTGTTATTTGAGCGCCCTGATGGCTCCAACCAATATCAAATAGTTTTATGGGTATTGCTGATAATTAATTCCATTTCCCTGATTTTTGATTTTCCAGATGCTTATAAATGGTGGAAGGGCGACAGGAAAATTGCGGGTTACCACAAGGAAGATCACAAGAAAGTTCAGAGGGAAAAACAATGACTTACACAAAAATGTTCGCCCCGATGGATCTGGGTTTTACCAGTCTGAAAAACCGGGTGATTATGGGTTCCATGCATACGGGCCTTGAAGAAGTGGATAAAAGCGGCGAGCGGCTGACGGCATTTTATGGAGCGCGTGCACGGGGCGGCGTTGGTTTGATTGTTACCGGGGGAATTGCCCCCAATCTTGAAGGGGGCACGGGAGTGCCCGCCCAGGAGGGCAGTTTTGCACGCCTAGACAACGATGCCTCAATTCCAATCCACCAAAAAGTGGTGGCCGAAGTGCATCGCCACGACTGTAAAATACTTTTGCAAATTCTCCATACCGGGCGCTATTCCTTTGCACCAAACCTTGTGGCCCCCTCACCCATAAAATCACCGATCAGCCCCCATGTGCCACGTGAAATGAGCGAGGAAGATATTGAGCGCACCATTGATGATTTTGTCTCCTGCGCCATGCGGGCCAAAAAGGCGGGCTATGATGGGGTAGAAATTATGGGTAGTGAAGGCTATCTGATCAATCAGTTTATCGCCGCCCGCACCAATCAGCGTAATGACAAATGGGGCGGAAACTTTGAAAACAGAATCAAATTTCCCCTACAAGTCATTGAAAACATTAGAAAACTAGCCGGAGAAAAATTCATCCTAATGTATCGACTTTCCATGATTGATCTTGTGGAGGGGGGAAGCAGCTGGGATGAAGTAGTCACCCTTGGCAGGGAAGTTGAAAAAGCCGGGGCGAGCATAATAAATACCGGAATTGGATGGCATGAGACAAGAATCCCAACCATTGCCCAGGCCGTTCCGCGCGCTGCGTGGACGTGGGTTACAAAAGAAATAAAGCAGCATATTTCCATCCCCGTCGTGGCCTGCAACCGCATCAATATGCCTGATCAGGTGGAAAAAATATTAGCAGCTAAGGATGCGGATCTGGTTTCCATGGCCCGCCCGTTTCTAGCCGATGCTGATTTCATGAACAAAGCGCATTCTGGGCGCACGAACGAGATAAATACCTGTATTGCCTGCAATCAGGCCTGTCTTGATCATGTATTTGCCATGAAAACCAGCTCGTGCCTGGTTAATCCAAGGGCCTGTCACGAAACTATATTTCCAAAATCTAAAGCAAAGTCGCCATTAAATATTGCCGTTGTCGGATCGGGTCCCGGGGGAATGAGCTTTGCTTGTGAAGCTGCAGAGGCCGGGCACGAAATTACTTTGTTCGAGGCAAAAAAACAGATCGGTGGACAATTAAATCTGGCCAGAAAAATTCCCGAAAAAGATGAATTTGATGAAACTATCCGCTATTTTTCCAACCGTCTAGAAAATGCCGGAGTAAGCATAAAGCTAAACACAAAGGCCAATCTAAAAACCCTGTCAAGTGGGTTTGATCTGGTGGCGCTGTCCAGTGGTGTCAAAGAACGCAGACTCGATATCGAGGGCTTTGATAATGAAAAAGTGCTTAGCTACATTGATGCCATAAACGATGTGAATTCGATTGGAAAAAGTGTGGCAATTATTGGCGCCGGGGGTATTGGCTTTGACGTGGCGCATTTGCTGATCGAAAACCCGCAAAACCAACCCAAAATTCACTCCAATGGAAACGAGCAGTTCAATATTGCTCAGTTTATGAAAAAATGGGGTGTCGATCAAAATTGGAACAATCCAAATTGGAACAATCCAGATCAGAACAATCCAGATCAGAACGATCTAAATCGGGGCAATAGTAAAAGCCCTAAAAACTCAGGTCTGGCCGCACATCCCTGCCCGCCGCCACCGGCCAGAAAAGTCTTTCTTTTGCAAAGGTCAGAAAAATTTGGGCGATCCCTTGGCCAAACCACAGGCTGGATCCACAAAGCGCAAATGGCTCTTGGTGGCGTAAAAATGCTTGGAAACGTTACCTATAAAAGCTTTGATGACACAGGACTGCACGTTGAAATCAACGGTGAAGCGCGATTGCTGGAAGTTGACAATGTGGTGATTTGCGCCGGTCAGGAAAGCAATAACGAACTACAGGCCCCGCTGGAAAAAGCGGGGATAAAGGTTCATCTGATCGCCGGAGCAAAAAATGCAGGGGAACTGGATGCCAAACAGGCAATATTGGATGGCATGGTGCTGGCGCAGGAAATCTCAGCCTGAAATATTGTGCATTATTGGGGTTTGGTAAAAAAAGTCTGCCGAACAGAAGTCCAGATCAAAGTTGAGCTGAACAACATCCACGATCTTAGCAGAGGGGTCTTACGGGCCCGAATGGCGCGATAAAATTCCCCGGAAGCAAAAATCACGTGCTGCCCACGCACAAGTAATTCATCATGCACTACTGCGCCAAGCAGAACCCTGCGATCATGGGGGCTTTGCACCCATTCAAGCCAACGGGGAACCGAAATATCAAATTTCGTTCCTTTGGGTACTTCCAATATCCAACCGGAACCGACTGATCCGATTTCCCATATTAAATCACAGCCAAGCTCATATGTGGTGCGGCTACCATCAATCAGAAAAAATTCGTCACAGCATGAAAACTCGCTGGCCATGGATTTATTGTTCCCGGTATTTGAGCAATATATTGGTAATTTTTAATCAGACCTGATTTTTAAGATCAAGACAGCAGCCAGCCGCCATCAACATCGACAGTGGTGCCGGTGACAAAATCGTTTTCGATCAAAAACAATATGGCGCTGGCAGCCTCTTTTGCAAGGCCCGCCCTTTCAATCAGATTCCCCTGAACGATTTTGGCGTATAATTCTTCGCGCTCTTTGCCTTGTGCACCAACCATAGGAGTATCGATCGTACCTGGTGACATGACATTTATTCGCCTGGGGGCAATTTCCGGTGCCAAGGCACGAACCAAAGCCTCGACCGATCCGCCGACAGAAGATAGTGCGACCTGACCGGGCTTGCATTTTCTGGCTGGAGCACCGCTCACCAGAACGATTGTACCATCCGGGGCCATATGTTCAGTGCCGAACCGAACCACGTTGGCATAGCCCCACAACTTATCAAACGAGGCCTTATAGCCATCCATATCCATATCAAGGAAAGGGCCAATTGCACGCCCGCCGCCCGTTGCCGCACTAACCAGAATGTCAAACGGGGCGTGCTTTTTGAACAGCGCAATCAACGCATCACGATCAAGTACATCACATGCATCAAGTTCAACATTTTGGGGAATATTTTGCGCCTTGTTGGGATTGCGACTAATGGCGACAACATTTGCGCCTCCTGCCACAAGCATATCAACACTTGCCAGCCCGATACCGGATGTTCCCCCAAACACCAGTGCTTTTTTGCCCGCCAATTTCATTGCAAGACTCCCTGTTAAAATTTTGCGTGTAATTGCACCCCAATGCGCAATTGCACGTTCAAGGAAACAGCATAATTTCTGTTGGTAAGTCAATCAAGGATTGCAAGACAAACAGATACCAGTGGAAAAAATCTAGCTTAAAGCTTTCTTTGATCTGCCTCTGCAGCTAAAAAATTACAGGCCAAAACGGTAGTTCAAGCCCGAACTTCTTCAATATCACTTCAAAAAGAACTGCCAGAAACAGCGCGAACAAATATAAAAGCGATAATTTGAAAAACTTTCTCTCCGCTGCAAAATTATCGGCTTTGGCAGTGGTTTCAAGACGCGATTTCAAGCGAAATGCACCAAGGATAAAAGCACCATTTAAGGCAAGAGCGGTCAACAGATAGACTGGACCACCAATGGAGGTAAAGGCTAGCAATATGGATATACCAGCCAGAGCAAAGGTATAAAGCAATATCTGACGCCTGGTTTCCACCCGGCCATGGGTCACTGTTAACATGGGAACTTTTGCCCGTGAATAATCATCATTCATGAACAGCGAAAGGGACCAGAAATGGGGTGGGGTCCAGATAAAAGTCAAACCAAACAGCAATACCGCCTCTATACTTATGCTGCCGGTTGCAGCAACCCAGCCGATCATTGGCGGGAAAGCCCCGGCGGCACCGCCAATGACGATATTCCACGGGGTACTTCGTTTTAGCCAGATTGTATAAATCACCACGTAAAAGAAAATTGTAAATGCAAGCAGAGCAGCAGCAGCAAGGTTGGAAACCAGTCCCAATGCAACAACTGAAAAAATGGAAAGAGCAATGCCGAAGTTTCTGGCTTCTGCAGGCGTAATCCGCCCGGCCGGAACCGGCCTTCGGGCTGTGCGGCGCATAATCGCGTCAATATCCGCATCCCACCACATATTCAATGATCCGGATGCACCTCCCCCGACAGCGATCAGAAAAATCACCGCAACCATGGCAGCTGGACTTAAGGAACCGGGAGCAGCAGCTAGGCCAATGGCCGCGGTGAACACCACCAGGGACATGACCCTGGGTTTTAATAAAGCCAAATAGTCTGAAATTCTTAAACCGCGAACGCTGGGCCGGGTGGATACATCACTCATAATCAAGCCTTTCAACAAGGAATGCAGCGGGGCAAATGTCCCGGTGCGTGTTTGTCAGGGGCCAAGCCCCCTTGAGCAGCCAGCGGCGACCAGCCAAAACAATCGTTAAGCCAGCCGCCTGTCTGCTACTTCTACATTTCCATAGCGTTTCCGGCTGTTGCCATCTGGCCCATCATGCCCATTTCCATATGATAGGGCAGCATGCACATAAACATCCATACTCCATCATCTACAATTTCCAGCACAACGGAAAATTCGCCATCCGGCAACACCAGAGCTTTTTCGTACAAAGCTTCGTGCTCCAACAAACTCCAGTCAGCCCGATTAACGCGATAGGCAACGGCCTGCATGGCAGCCATCTCCATGAACATGAATTCGTGGAGAATTTCTCCGTCATTGGCGATGTTGAAGCGAATACGCTCGCCCTTTACCACCTCGATGTTCATGTCAGAAAAGCCCCACTCATTCATACGCAGGTCGATTTCACGATCAAAGTCGCCTTCGTCGGTAATTTTCAAACCACCAACTACCTTAACTTCATCTTCATCATGAGGGTCCTCTTCAGGTGCAGCCATATCCATGTCCATGGCAGCAGGTGCTTCACCCATGGTTTCACCCTCGGCCATTACCATCGGGGCGTCAGGAGCGGCCATGGTTTCACCTTCAGCCATATCCATAGCAGCAGGTGCTTCACCCATGGTTTCACCTTCAGCCATTTCCATTGGAGCATCAGGGTCAGCCATGGTTTCACCTTCAGCCATATCCATGCCTTCCATGGCTTCGCCACCACCGCTCATGTCCATTCCTGCCATATCACCCATAGCTTCCTCAGCTTTAGCCAATTCAACCGAGTCTTGTTCAGGGACTTCAAAGGTATCGTGATCAACCGCTTCATCCTGAAGAAGATTAAACGATTGTGGCACGGCCTCTTGCGCCCTATAGCCGGTCAACAGGCTTTCAGGCGGGGGCAGTTGAGAAGTTGGCCCCAGTGCGAATACCGATAGATAAGTGATGGCAATGCCACCAATTATACCAGTCAGAACAAATATCTTAATCATAATTTCACCCTCCTTATTCTGCTGGTGCTGCGGCAGGTGCCGCTTCATCGTCATGCTCTACCGGCCATGGATCATCCGCTACCGGTTTGCCGTGCTTTGCACTCCAGGCCAGATTTATCACAAAGATAACAAATCCAAGACCAACCAAAAATCCGCCCATGGAGATAAACATCTGAGGAATAGACCATCCAGGTGTGTCCAAATAATCATAGACCCAGCGCGGGAAGTACAGATATCCGGCGACAAACATGCCCGTTATCTGAACAAACAAGCCGACCTGCCACATCCAGAAGTGGGTATTGCCCAAGAACTGATTATACATTCGACCTGTGAAGTACGGATACAGATAATAAAATCCGGCAATAGCCATCTGGGCAACAAAGCCAACAAACATGGCGTGGAAGTGAGCCGGTATCCAATAGGTATTATGGATAAAGTCACTATTTGGAGCAATCTGAGCATTGAGGAACGCCGTGGCACCACCATAAACAATGAAGGCGATCGACATCACCATAAACTTGAATGGCACCGCCCTGCGCGCCGATTTGGGAATCGGTTTCATAAACAATGTGGCTGTCCAGTTAAACACGTGCAAGACGCTGGGTATAAACACAAGCAGTGTCAGTATCTGGATAAACCTCTCATATGGCCCTGAAACGGTATACAGGGGCTGGAAGTGGTGAGGGCCAATGGGCATGGCGCCAATTGCCAACAAAATAAAGGCAACAACCCCAGACCAGTAGCTCCACATGGGGAAGCCAAGAAATCTTGGCATCAGCGTGTAGATAATGGCAATTGCCGGCACAAACGGCAGATAAACCGCTGGGTGACCATAGGTCCAGAAAACGTAAAGGAAGAATTTTACGCTACCGCCCCTTGAGGGATCAAAGAATGCTGTAATTCCCATACCATCGCCAAGCAGACCAAGACCAATAAAGGCCAAAGGAAAAGTCGATACCATGAACAACAGGCCAACGGTTCCGGTAGCCCAGGCGATCAATGGAGTATTTTTCCAGCCGCCTTTGCTTGAAAGCGCATTACGAACCAGAACAGCCCCGGCAAGAAATTCGGAAACCGCAACCAGAAATATTGCCACATGACCCATCCAGATCAATGAGTTACCGGTTCTAAAGGACATAGGAGCATAGGCTGTCCATGTGAAGTCAGGACGGCCAATGACCAAAAGCAAAAATGCAACTACCAAAATCCAAAAGCTCCATTGGGCAGCTCCGGCCCAATAAAGTCGTTCAGTACCAAGAACTTTTGGCACCAGATAGTAACAGATCGACACAACCATGGGGATGAGGAAACCAAACACCATAATCATGCCGTGCAGGGTCATCAGGGTCATATAGACTTTGGCACCCAACATCTGCACATCCGGCACCATAAGTTCGGAGCGGAAAATCATGGCAAACGCACCACCAAGTGCGAGCATAATCAGCGATGTGAATATGCCTTTTAAGGCAATGTGGCGATAATCATTGGAGAATAACAACTCCTTTAGTGACATGTTACCTACCAGATTTTCTGGCTTCCAGTGGGGCTTATTGCCCGCGCGCATTGCGCTATCTTCATGCGTTGTCATTTGCGTTTTCTCCCATATTCTGCATTTCAGCATCAGACATATCTGCCTGAACAACCAGCCACGCCTTCATTTGCGTATGGCCGACGCCACAATAATTTACGCACTGGATTAAATATTTTCCCGGCTCATCCGGGGCCCTAATCCACAATTCCCGTTTTTCATCCGGGTCAATTTCTGCAGTAATCTGGGCTACAGGAATATTAAATCCGTGAATCACATCGTTGGAAACAACCTTGAAAAGCACCTTTTCTCCGGGGGCTACAACAGCCGCATTTCTGGCAATTTCATCATTTTCATTGATAAAAGCAAAGCCCCATTGAAAAGTGATAACAGTAATCACCCGATCAAAAGCATCTTCACCCTCACCAACGTAATTGCCGGCAACCGCTCTTTCTTCGGCATTCAAATCCTGCTGATATGCAGTGTAAGTATTTGTCGAAGACCAATCGGCATAAATTACCAGACCGATCATCACGCCAATAAAAACAAATTCAAAAGCATAGCTTGGCTTCCAACGCCGTTTCATCAAAATGGCTAAAACCAACATAACCATTCCAAGCACGGTAAAGGAAGCGGTGATGGCCATCAGTATCGCCTGTGGCCCCCAGATCCCTAATGCATTTTCCATTCAATTGTCCTCCTTATTTGGTCCATGGAATCGGACCCTTAAAATATTAACGGCCGGTCCTTCGACCAGCCTGCTTATAGTGTTCGCCACTTGTGATCAGCCTTTTAACGCTGGCCACCACTGTGGTAATTACTGAAAATCCCGGCATGCGCTTAACAAATGTTCCACCGGAAACTGAAGTATCCACAAATTCAAAATCAATATTGGCCCGATTGCGGGATAAATCATTGCGATCGTCCCACTGACCTGCAAGTAAACTTTCAACAGATGCATTTTCAGGGATGGAAATAGGATTACCAGATGCCAGTGATGCAGCCCCGGCTGCACCATATTGGTGTGCACGCTGATAGTTATTTGCGCCCCTATCCATGGAATTATTTTTCTTGGAATTACTTTTCTTGGAATTATTTTTCACCTCAGGAAAAACACGGCCTGCAACGGGTTTTTTAGATGCGTTCGTTTGCACAATCTGTCCGGAAACCGGCAGGCGAAGTTCAGCACGCAAACCACCCTCCGGACGGTTACTGATACGAATATCACCCCCATGGGCGCGCACTATTGTGCGGGCGATCGCAAGTCCCAGCCCCGTACCGGCAATGTTCTGGTTGCGAGAATCATCCAGACGGCGAAATGGCTGAAATACATCGCCCTGACGCGCTTCAGGAATACCCGGACCATCGTCGTCGATAATTATTCGCACCATTTCGACTTCACTAATCAATGAAACCGTGGCGCGTTCTCCGTATTTAGCTGCATTGTCAATCAAATTGCCCAGCGCCCGGCGCAGACCAATAGGGCCACATTCCAGCAATATTCCCCGAGGCGCCTCCGCCAGATCCACGTCGGCACCTGCATCTTGAATATCGTCACAAACGCGAGCCAGCAAAGACCCAAGGTCAACAACTGCCCTGGGTTCAGATGCTGATTCCTCTCGAATAAATGCCAGAGTTGAGGCCACCATCTGTTGCATATCATCAAGGTCGCGCAACATTTTTTCGCGCACGCTTTTGTCTTCAACAAATTCAGCACGCAGCCTGAGGCGGGTTATGGGAGTTCCCAGATCGTGGGCAATAGCCCCCAACATCTGGGTTCGATCCTGAACAAAACTTCTTATACGGTTCTGCATGACATTAAATGCATGGGCCGTTCGGCGTACCTCTTCGGGCCCGGTTTCAGGAATTGCCGGTGCCTGCACGTCTGTGCCAAGTTTTTCCGCAGCCTCAGATAATTGTTTAAGCGGTGCGGTCATGCGCCCGACAATCACATAAGAAATCATCACAACAGCAATTATCATTACCGCCATCGATAGCCAAAGTCTGGCCGAAAAGAACTGAGGAGTGGATTGAATTGGGGCCGCTACGTTTAGCCAGATTCCATTGTTCAGCCTTAGGGAAACAAGCACCATCTCCATGGGCAATTCAAGCTGTTCATCTGACAAAACCTCCTGCCAATAAGCAATTTCAGTTGAGCCAGACAGGTGCTGTGCATAAGCAATACGGTAATTAGCAATTCGATTTTCTGGCACCTGCCTGCGCAATTCACTAACAAGAACCTCATCTCTCCAATCGTCAGTACCGGTCTTTTGAACCACCGGAGCATCCGTCAGGGTAACAAATCTGTTGTCTGAATTTGCGGTCTTTACGATAGTTTCCCATTCTTGCGGAGAAACCTTGTCTGCAAATGCGCCTGTTGCTGCAACCCACTGAATAGCGTGCCCACCGCCTGCCGTCAGCAATGCACTTTCCCGATCGGTGGAATAAAAAAGATTGCTGACCAAGTGGGTGAAGGCAAGGCCAACGACCAGCAACACCATGGCTCTAACAGCTATTGTATCAGGCAGCAGGTTTTTCATTCCACAACACCTTGCAACGTTACCTTGGCTGTGAACACATATCCGCCGCCGCGAACGGTTTGAATCAGCGTGGGATGTTTGGGATCTTCTTCAATTTTGTGACGCAGGCGTGAAACCTGCATATCAATTTTTCTATCAAATGGAATTTCTACCATGCCGCGTGCAAGATCGAGCAATTGATCACGAGATAGAATCTGTTGGGGACGTTCGGCAAAAGCTGCCAGCAAGTCAAACTCAGCCGTGCTGAGATCAACCATAGTGCCGCTGTTGGAAGTAAGACGCCGCTCACTGATATCAAGACGCCAGGTATCAAAACAAAGTACCTGATCATAGGCCTTTTGCGAAGCGGGGGGTACCATATTGGTGCGCCGCAATACCGCTTTAATCCGGGCCAGCAATTCATGGGGATTAAAGGGTTTGGCGATGTAATCATCAGCCCCTCCGCTAAATCCTTTTATGCGATCATTTTCTTCGCCCATCACCGTGAGCATAACAACGGGTGTTTTGGAAGTTTTGCGAAGCTCGCGACATATGGAAAGTCCATCCTCACCCGGCAACATCAAATCCAAAATTATCAAATCAATTTGCCAGTCGCCCAAAACTTTGTTCATCTCCTCGCCATCAGCGGCGGTGGAAATGCGATATCCCTGACGAGAAAGAAATTGTTTCAATAGCACACGGATTTCCCGATCGTCATCGACGACCAAAAGATGCCCTGAAGATGTTTCCCCACTATTCCCCATACTTAACAAATACACAATTTTATGAGGCTGGGAGCAAAAGTTTGTAACGATTTGTAACACAGCACTGGATTGCAATGTTACATGCCACCATTGTGCGGCGGAATGAATGACACGGCAATGCAATTACAACAGCAAAATCATTGCCGGTATTACGCTCTGGCGTCCTGCCCGGATTTTTCCAGAAAACTCCAAACATAAGGTGCAAACGAGCGTATAACTTCCAGGCGATAGCGTTGCTGCTCCAGCTTCATCAGAATTATTTCAGCCTTGTCCAAAATGGTTCTGGTGCAGCGCCCAATTTGCATGTTCTCAAGATCAAGCGGACACCCTGCGCTGAGTGCTAATTGTGCAAGAGAGCCGCTAATTTCAATACCAATTGTTCGATGAGAAACATCCACCAAAGAGTGGGAATTGTTTTTTGCCAATTTTGCAAAGCGGGTAATGATTTCATCTGCGGATTTTTGCGGTGCCAGCAACAGCCATTCATCCGGTCCAAGACAAAGCGCATATTTTTCGGCCCTGGATGACATGGAGCCAACACTATCCGGAATATCCATGCCAAAAGCGGCGGCAGCTTTTTTTAGCTGTTCAATTGAAATACGCAAATTGAAACGGGCGCAATTCTCTATCGGACGCATGATAAGGTCAGGCCCCTGTGCAGCATCAAGGTTCATGTCATCCAGCGGATTAAACGGATTTAAAGTGGTTTCAATCTGCTCAGACATTTAGTCGCTCCCCTTCCGGGTCATAAAATACCGGATCAACAATTCGGGCTGGGTAAAAACCACCGGGCATAGAAATATATATTTCTTCTCCCATACGCGCCCGCCCACCATCAATTATCGCCAGCGCAATTGAATGCTGCAAGGTCTCACTCCAATACGAGGAGGTAATGTGACCAATCATTTTAGCAGGGATCACGTTGGATTTTTCGCCCATGATCTGCGCACCTTCGTCGAGCACAATATTTGCATCATTTGTCATCAGTCCCACCAGCTGTTTGCGGTTTGGAGCTAACATATCCGAGCGCACCAATGAGCGCTTACCGATAAAATCCTGCTTTTTTTTGCCAATAGCCCAATTCATGCCCATATCATCAGGTGTCTGGGTGCCATCAGTTTCCTGACCAACAATAATATACCCTTTTTCGGCCCGCAACATGTGCAGGGATTCTGTGCCATAGGGCACAATATCAAACTTTTTCCCCGCCTCCATAAGCCGTTGCCACACCCCAAGCCCATAGGCGCTGGGCACATTGACTTCAAAGCCTAATTCACCGGTAAAGCTGACGCGAAACAGCCTCGTAGGCACACCAAAAATCATTCCCTCGCGGATTGCCATATGGGGGAAAGTATCTTTGGAGAAGTCAATGCCTTCTACAAACGGCTCGATAAGTTTGCGCACATTGGGACCGTTAAGGGCGATGACCGCCCATTGTTCGGTAATCGAAGTAAGCCAGACTTTTAATTCTGGCCATTCGGTTTGCCGATAATCCTCCATTCTGGCAAAAACCCGTGGAGCGCCGCTTGTGGTGGTGGTGACGTGAAAGCGATCTTCGCTCAATCGACCAACAACACCATCATCAAAAATGTAGCCGTCCTCACCCAGCATCAGCCCATAGCGACACCGGCCAACACCAAGTTTGCTCCACGGATTGGTATAGATACGGTTCAAAAATTCGGCGGCGTCCGGCCCCACGACTTCAATTTTACCCAATGTCGAGGCGTCTGAAATCCCGATTGAGGTTCGCGTGGCTTTGCATTCGCGCGCTACCGCCTCATGCATATTTTCGCCGGTTTTTGGAAAATATCTGGCTCTGCGCCACAGGCCTACCGGCTCAAACACTGCACCATTTTGTTCCGCCCACTTCTCGGTAGGACTTTTACGAGTCACATCAAACAGGTCGCCACGGCTATACCCGGCCAACACCCCGAACGAGGTTGGCGTATAGGGGGGGCGAAACGTAGTCAACCCGACTTCAGTTATAGGGCGTTCAAGTGCTGCAGAAGCTATGGCCAATCCATTCAGGTTGGAGGTTTTGCCCTGATCGGTGGCCATGCCGGTGGTGGTAAAGCGCTTGATGTGTTCAATGGAATGAAACCCCTCGCGCACCGCCTGGCCAATGTCTTTGGCTGTTACATCATGTTGAAAATCAACAAATGCCTTGCCCTCTCCGATTGTTGAAAAAATTCCAATTTCTTCGACTGGAATATCAGAAGTTAAAGCCTCGTTTACAACTTTATAGCTAGTTGATTTTGGAGCTTTTGCGCCAGCGCTCACAGCAGCTTCCAGCCCGGCAACAGCGCCTTTGTTCAAGGATTGTGACATCAAAAAATCACCGTTGCAGGCTCCTACTGAAGTTGCGTCCTGAGTATAATTATTGGGAACATAGGCGCCAATGTCATCCCGCCACGTCAATGTACCGCGCGATTGAGAAAACAAATGCACGCTTGGCGTCCAGCCGCCGCACATCAACACAGCATCGCATTTGATTTTTCGTATCGATGCATTTTCTCCAACGGGTGCCGCACGAACCGAGCATACGCGATGCTTGCCACTGGTTTGAACAATTGTGTGTCCCAACAGAATTTCAATGCCCATTTTACCGGCTTGCTCGACCAGTTTTGACGAAATTTTTGCACGTCGATCAATGATGGCCGCCACTTCGACACCGGCTTCTGCCAGATCAAAAGCGCTCTCATAGGCGCTGTCATGATTAGTGATAACAAGCGGACGATTGCCGACCTTTACCCCGTAGCGGTTTAAAAAGGTTTTGGCAGCTGTGGCAAGCATGATGCCCGGCCGATCATTGCCGGCAAACACCAGTGGCCTCTCGATTGATCCGGTGGCCAGCACAACCCGCTTAGCGCGAACTTTCCAAAGCCGCTCGCGCAGTGTTTTGTTGTCTGGTTTGTTTTCTAGTGAACCCAAATGATCACTCAGTTTTTGCACTACCCCAATAAAATTCTGATCATAATATCCAAACGCCGTGGTGCGGGTGAGAATTGTTACATTTGGGAGTGATGCCAATTGTTTTTCTGTCTCAGCCAGCCAATCCCAACTGTTAGTTCCATCAATTTGAGCAATAGGGCAGTTCAACAAATCACCGCCAATTTCATTATTCTCATCTACAAGAATTACTTTAGACCCGCTTTGGGATGCGGCCAGCGCAGCTGCCAGTCCGGCCGGTCCTGCGCCAATAATCAGCACATCACAATGGGCATGAATGCTTGAATAATTATCAGGATCCATTTCTTTTGGCGCCCGCCCCAGCCCGGCAAGGTTTCGAAGTATTGGCTCATAAACCCACTCCCAAAAAGCCTTGGGCCACATGAAGGTTTTATAATAAAATCCGGTTGACATTACCGGACTGCCCAAAGCCGTAAGCGCGCCAACGTCAAACTTTAGGGAGGGCCAACAATGCTGACTTTGCGCCTTCAACCCATCAAAAAGCTCCTGAGTGGTGGCACGGGTGCTGGTATCAAAGCGCCCCTTCCCCCGATCAATGCCCACCAGTGCGCTGGCTTCTTCAGTTCCTGCTGACATAATGCCGCGCGGCCGGTGATATTTATAGGATCGTGCAACAAAGTGCACACCATTGGCCAAAAGTGCAGAGGCCAGACTATCGCCCTGTAACCCGGCATAAGATTGGCCATCAAAGCTGAAATTGAGCGGAGTTTTACGACAAATGCGCCCGCCCTTTGCTGTGCGAAATTCACTCAACTCAGTGCGCCTTTAATTTGTGCATCACTGGGTCGCTTTTGACCCGCCGGATAGGTAAGGATAAATTTTTCACTCACATTATTGCGCACGGCGTTAAAATAGCGCCCGCAACCATGAATATGATACCAGCGCTCAAAGCATATTCCCGCCCTGTTGGAGCGAAGAAAAAGAAAACTTTCCCATTCCTCATCACTCAAACTTGAAGGATCGGCGGGTCGATCAATATGGGCTTCTCCAGCATGGGAAAATTCAACCTCTGGCCGCATTTCTTTGCAATAGGGGCAGTCAATCAAAAGCATTCTTTTTATTCCCTGTGTTTTATAACCTATTTTGGTTGACCCAAAATCGGGCTATAAGCCTTTGTTTTGTCGCGCTGCCGAAACGCAAAACCGCAAGGGCACTTTTGCTGGCAACGCTCTAGTGCGCCACCGAGGCGGCTGCAGCTTCGTCAATCAAATTCCCGGTTTGAAAACGCTTCAGTGAAAACGGGGCGCTAATGTCATGGGGCACGTTGTTGGCTATGGTGAAGGCCAATAAATGCCCTGCTCCCGGCGTGGCCTTAAACCCACCGGTTCCCCAACCGGCATTAATATAAAGACCGGGAACCGGGGTTAGTCCTAAAATGGGAGAGCGATCCGGCGTCACATCAACCGTACCACCCCAGTTGCGCATCATGCGTAATCGGGTAAATATTGGAAACATCTCGCAAATTGCTGCAACTGTGTGCTCAACAGAGTGCAATGGTCCCCGCTGGGAATAGGAGAAATACTGCTCCGTTCCCGCCCCGATTACCAGTTCGCCCTTGTCAGACTGGGAGATATAAGCGTGCACAGAATTCGATAGGGCAACACAGGGAAAGATGGGCTCGATTGGCTCAGAAACCAGTGCTTGCAGCGAAAAACATTCAATAGGCGTGCGAATTCCTGCCATATCCAGCAACATGGACGAATTTCCCGCCGTCGACAGAGCAATTTTTTTTGCGCCGATGGTGCCGCGTGTGGTTTCAACGCCGGTTACACTGCCATCAGGCGCCCGGTTGATGCCGGTTACAGCACAATTTTCAATTATGTGAACCCCCCGTGCAGATGCGGCCCGAGCAAAACCCCAGGCAATTCCATCATGGCGAGCCACGCCACCTCTTCGTTGCAGGCCAGCACCCAATACCGGATATCGTGCGTCAGTGGAAATATTGAGCGGCGGGCAAAAAGCCTTGGCTTGCTGAGGGCTTAGCCATTCGCCATCGATCCCGTTCAAGCGGTTGGCATAAATTCTGCGTTTAAGGGCCTGAACATCATGCACAGTGTGGGCCAGTGCCATCGCTCCGCGCTGGGAAAACATCAGATTATAATTGATTTCCTGGGCCAGGCCTTCCCAAAGACCAAGCGCATGATCGTAAAGCCTGGCACTTTCATCGCGAAGATAGCTGGAGCGGATAATTGTGGTATTGCGCGCCGTGTTGCCGCCTCCCAGCCAGCCCTTTTCAAGCACTGCAACATTGGTAATATTGTGCTCTTTGGCCAGATAATAAGCCGCCGCCAGGCCGTGTCCACCAGCCCCGACAATAATCACATCATAATTGGCTTTGGGTTCAGGTTTTGCCCATTGCTTAGTCCAGCCTTTATTGGAGCCAAGAGCATTGGCGACCAGAGAGGGAAGGGAAAAATGGGACATCAGATTTTATTTCCTCTTAATGCTAAAAAAATGACCACAAAATTAATTCCCAACTCACGAATTCACAAATTCGGCTTTTTTAAACCCCTGAATGTATAAAAGGGCTCTCAAATCAGCATGATTGATGGCTACGTTGGCCTGTTCACATAAAAGTTTTGAACCATGGAACGCCACCCCCAATCCAGCCGCTTTGACCATTTCGATATCATTGGCACCGTCTCCCACTGCAAGCACGTCAAACATTACCAGTCCATTTTTTTCGCAAAGATCACTTAAAATTCTCAGCTTTGCCGTGCGCCCCAAAATTGGCTCTTTTACAGCACCGGTTAACTTACCCGCCTCAACCAGCAATTCGTTCGCCTGATGGTCATGAAAACCGATGGTTTTGGCAATGCGGCTGGTAAAGTAAGTAAATCCCCCAGATACCAGAACGCAATATGCACCGTTTTTACGCATGGTCTGAACCAGTGTTCTGGCACCGTTCTTGATTGAAATACGCTCATTGTAGATTTTCTCAAGCAGAGAAAGTTCCATCCCCTTCAACAGAGCCACCCGTTTGCGCAGGGCTTTTGAGAAATTCATCGTGCCGTTTATAACCTTTGCGGTTATTTCACGGATTTCGGCACCTTGCCCGATCTCATTCCCGATCTCATCAATACATTCCTGATCAATAATTGTTGAATCCATGTCACAAATCAGTAAGCGCTTACGGCGGTTTTTGCTCAAAGTGCAAACGGCATCAACACCTGATCCTTGAAGCGCTTTTTGTGCCTCAACCGTGATTTGTGCCGCCGAAAGATCCGAACGAAAAACAAGATCACAAGCTTCGTTCTTTGCAAGCCAGTCCGGTTTGCACTCTATGTTCAAGCGTGCACAAACCAAATCGATCTGCAGTTTAGTCAACGGTCCACGCTCAAGATTTGCTATCAATGTCAACGCGTAGGTTGTCATTTTGTTTTTGGCAAAGTTTCGCCCAGGTCTTCTCTCCAAATCGGGTTTGACCAGGCGCGTTTGCCGGCACGATCAACAACCGTGATGCGTAACCACGGCGAGTTGGCTAATCGTTCACGCGGCAAATGTGCGGTTGTCATGGACATACCATGCTGGGTAACCGTCGCTGTGCCGTTGCCCTGCACGATGATCGTAACACTGGAAGAGCAATCCACCTCGATGCTGTCTTCAAGAATACGAATATCATGAATTTGCGGCCCCTGGCTGGAGTAAAATTCCCCCGCTTTCAGCGCAGCAAGCAGCGCCTCTGGCGTGTTTTGTTGCGCCCTGACCATTACCCAACCGCCAAAATGGTCGGGTGTGTTGAAATGCGCATCATCGGCGGCGATCAGGTTCAGGCGGCGGCCCTGGTTCAAAAGATAGTCCAGCACCATCAAGCCTTCGCCGCGATCATTATCGACGGCGCAACTGTGGTTATAAATTTCTACCGCATGCGCGGCGGTGACAGAGCGCGCGTCGGCCTCGGTCATACGCGACCAGTGTGGGTGGGCAATGGCCACGAATGCGCCGGCTGCCCGCGCTCGCTGGGCAATACTGGCGGCAGATTCCGAGCCCTCGACAGGTCTGAAATGCGGGGCATCCGGTGGGATGAAATCCACAGGAAGGCCAATCGCCAGCAGATGCCACAAAAGACCATTTGCCATGGTGCCAGTATGCAACTCGGCACCCAGAACAGTGGTAAAACCATCATTGCGGTAATCTGAGGTATCGGTGATCCTATAGTCAAACAGCCCCACAAAATGATCTGTCAGAGCTATGAAATCATAGCCCTCTGCCTGATAGCGGCGGCAGACCTCCTTCGGGTCCAATACACCGTCCGACTGAGTGGAGTGGGTGTGCAGATTTCCACGGTAGAACTTTCCGGGCGTGGTGAAAAAGCCTGTTGGCATGGTGCTAGCTTTCATTATTCCATTGTGTTGCGTTAATAGTTATGGCGTTATCAGACATCATCAATCGTTATCCAGAATGGTTGGTGGTCAGACCCCTGTGCGTCACTATCGACCCAGGTATTTTTGATCTTTTTTTTTAAGCGTTGATCGACAAATGCAAAATCTATGCGGCTACCATTTTGTGGGTCCGCAACCGGAAAATATGTCTCGCCTTTTTCCGGTGTATTACCTGTTAGTGTCCAGCAATCGAACAAGTCGTAATCATTGCCCTCAGATTTAATCAGGTGATTGTATTCAGAGTCATCAGGCCCATGATTAAAATCCCCAAGCAATACAAATTCTTCTGGCATTGGCAGAGCGCAACTATCCTCACGCCACAGGGGGTCTGTGCTGCTTCCAGTCCAGGCGCTGCCTTCTGATGGCGCACAGGCGATGGTGTCGCGCATTCTCTGGATTTGGTTTAACCTGTCTTTTTGAGACCTGGCTGATAGGTGGGTATTATATATCCGCAGCGCCTTGCCCCCGCCCCGACAAACTACAGTTTCAAGCATGCCCACAGCCATATTTCGCTGTTTTAAGGTGGCGGATTTAGGCAGTGGAAATAGCCGGGTTGACAGGATCGGGGTTTTTGACAAAACCATATTGCCGAATTGTCTTCTGGCATTAGCAATTGTTCCATCGGGATTTTTGCGACTGGCATCCACGTCAAAATAGGGGCCATAAACCCAATAAAAATCGGGCAAGTAGCTGGCCAGTTTTTCTGGTTGGTCAACATTACCGCTGCGTTCCCAGTTCCGCTCCACCTCTTGCAGCGCGATTATGTCGGCCCCCTCAACAGCACCAGCAATTCTTTGCAGGTCATTGCGAGCATCTTTGCCAAGCCCGAACTGGATATTGTAAGTGACAGCTTTCATTGATCAACTCAAATTTGGCTTTTGATTACCCACCAATGCTTCAGCATGATGGCATGCCACCATGTGTTTTTCCGCCAATTCCCTAAAATCTGGCAGCACTGTCCGGCATTTATCATCGGCGTGGGGGCAGCGGGCGTTAAAGGCACATCCTGATGGCGGGTTGAACGGATTGGGGGGTTCTCCCTTAATTGTTGCTCGCGAGGCCCGCGCCCGAGGGTCGGGCACTGGCACCGCCGAGATCAGTGCACGCGTATAGGGATGCAGCGGATTTTCCAGCAATGTTTCACTATCGGCAAGTTCAACAATGCGCCCCAGATACATCACTGCGATGCGATTTGATATGTGGCGCACAACGCTAAGATCATGGGTGATGAACAGATATGTCAGCCCGAGTTTCTTTTGCAAATCTACCAGCAGGTTGACAACCTGAGCCTGCACCGACACATCCAGCGCCGAAACGCTTTCGTCACAAACCACAAGTTTTGGGCTGATAATCAGCGCACGGGCAATCACCACTCGTTGTTGCTGACCGCCGGACAATTGGTGCGGATATCGCTCCAATAGATGCGGCGGCAGACTCACCGCCTCAAACATCTCCAAAACGATGGCGTTGCGTCCGTCCGCATCGCCAACATTATGGATATCCAGCGGCTCACGGATCTGCGATCCAATGGTCAGGCGCGGGTTAAGGGCCCCAAGCGGATTTTGAAACACCAGTTGCATCTCGCGGCGCATACTACGCCATTCCTGCTTGTTGAGCGTGGTAATGTCTTTGCCAAGAAAGGTCACGGAGCCAGATGTCGGCTCCATCAGATTTAAAATCAGCTGGCCAGTGGTGGATTTTCCACAGCCACTTTCCCCCACCAGTCCCAAAGTTTCACCGGCATAAAGGTCAAATGATACCCCGTTGATCGCATGGGCGATTTTGCGCTTTCCGAAAAATGACGTGCGCGGCCCAATAAAATGGCGCACCAAGTCACGTACTTCCATCAGGATTTCGGGTTTCACAGCCTTTGTATTGGTATCTATGGCTTTTTTCATGTTGATTTCACCGGGTGCATACAGGCCACCCGGCGGGTAGCACTTATTTTTGTGAATGGGGGCCGGGTCCCGGAGCAGGTATCATCGCAATGGCCGCACCGCGCCTCAAAACGGCAACCGGTTACAAATTCCTGTGGTGGGGGTGCTGCCCCTTCAATAGCGCTCAAACGCTCCACGGTCCGATCAATACGCGGCAATGAACTGAGCAATCCCAGCGTGTATTGATGCAGCGGCGCGTCAAACAGCTCGAGCACCGGAGCCTCTTCAACTACGCGCCCCGCATACATCACCGCCACATCATCAGCGGCCTCGGCAATCACCCCAAGATCATGGGTAATAAGGATCAGCGCCATATCCAGCTCTTTCTTCAGGTCCGAAAGAAGCTCCAGAATTTGCGCCTGAATGGTCACATCCAGCGCCGTGGTAGGTTCATCAGCGATCAGAAGTTTGGGCTGACAGGCAATGGCCATTGCAATCATGGCGCGCTGACTCATACCGCCGGAAAACTGGTGCGGATATTCACCATAGCGGTTCTTGGAATTGGGAATGCCCACCATATCCAGAAGCTCAATGGCGCGTTTCTTTGCACCACCTTGTGAAAGACCCTGGTGCAAACACAGAGATTCCGAGATTTGCCAGCCAATGGTTTTCACCGGATTAAGCGAGACCATAGGGTCCTGAAACACCATTGCGACCTCGCAGCCGCGCAGCTTTGCCATTTCTTCTTCGCTGATTTTCAACAGATCGCGGCCGTTGAACATAACCTGCCCGCTGGTCACACGCCCGCGCGCCGCCAAAAGACCCAACGCCGCCAGGCAGGTAACACTTTTACCACTGCCACTTTCGCCCACCAAACCCAGCGTACGTCCGGCACTTACCTTCAGGTCAACGCTGTCAACAACCTGTACCGTGCCGTCGGGCGTATCAAAAACCACCGACAGGTCACGGATTTCAAACAGTGGCGTGTCGGTCGCCACTTGCGCTTCTGATGACTGTGATGTTGTTGCATTGCTCATTTCAATGTCGGATCCAAACGGTCGCGTAGCCAGTCGCCGACTATGGCTATCGACAGGGTCAAAAAGAAAATCACCATGCCCGGAGCCACTGCGATCCAGGGTGCCAGAATCAGATAATCGCGCCCCACACCAAGAATTTGCCCCAGGCTGGTCATCGGCTCCTGCACCCCCAGACCAAGGAAGCTAAGTGTGGATTCAAGAAGAATAACACCAGGCAGATTGATAGTGGCCTGTACGATCAGGGTGCCCATGATATTGGGTAGTACGTGACGATGGTAAATTTTAAAATTGCTTAAGCCCAACGATCGCACCGCCAGCACATAATCCTTTTGATTAGCGCTGAGCACCATCGAGCGCGAAAGGCGTGCGTATCGTTCCCAGCCGTCGATACCAACAACAATAATAAGAATGGTCAGGGAATTGCCGACAAAGGCCAGCACCGCAAGGGCGAAGATGATGAACGGCAGGGAGACCTGAACATCAACCAGCATCATCAGCACTTCTTCGATCCAGCCACGAAAATGCGCCGCAACAATGCCTAAAAAGCTGCCCAGAACTGCGCCAATGGCGGTACCAATCACACCGATCAGCACACTGAGCTGCACACCTTTGATCAACCGGCTTAAAACATCACGGCCCAGATTATCCGTGCCTAAAATATTGGTCCAGGAACCACCCATAAAAACCGGCGGCGCAAGCTGGTTGAACAAGTCTGTCTGGGTGTGTGGATAGGGCTGGAATAAAAACCCGAATACCGCGACAAACAGAACAAAGCCGATATAGATCAGTGCAGAGCTCACCAGCCACTCGCCGCTCAGCCCCCATCGCTTGATCAGCGAGGGCTGCCGGGTCGGTGTCATCTGCCCGGTTGCTGGTGTAGTTTCATGTTGTAAACTCATGCGTCCGGCCTCATTTTGAATCACCCGTAACGCTGATCCTTGGGTCCAGATAACCATAAAGAATATCGACCAGGAGATTGGCGGTGATCACCGTTGAGGCAACCATCAGAATAAACAACTGCACCACCGCAAAATCACGCACCCCGACCGCCGTGATGAACAGTCGCCCGGCACCGGGCCAGGAAAAAACCGTCTCGATTACCACCGAACCACCAATTAGCCAGCCCAGCTGGAAACCAATGACAGTCACTGTCGGGATAGCGGCATTGGGCAGTGCGTGCCAAATAACCTGACGTCTTCGCGGTGCACCTTTGGCGCGTGCCGTTCGCATATAGGGCTGGCGTAACACCTCCAACATAGCCGAGCGGGTAAAGCGCGCAATTGAGCCTGAAAGCGTTAAACCCAGCGTTACTGAGGGCAGGATCAGGTGCCACCAGGTGCTGGCACCAGCCGTTGGCAGCCAACGCAGGTACAGCGAAAAAAATAAAATCAACAGCAGCGCCAGAAAATAGCTCGGCATAGAAAACGAGGCCACCGATGCTGTCATTATGCCCCGGTCCCAGAACGTGCCGTGATTAAGAGCGGCGACCGCGCCAAGTGCCACACCTATAATGACACTAAGGCTAAAGGTTGTGCCGCCAAGCAGCAGCGTTTTTGGTATCCGCTCCATGACGATATCCCAGGCCTGGCGACCATCAAAGAATGAAGTGCCAAAATCGCCCCTCAGAATATCACCGAAATAAATTATATATTGTTCGAACATCGATTTATCGATGCCCCATTTCACCCGGAAAACATCAAGTGTCGCTTCAGGTGTGCCAAGGGAAAAAACGCTGTAAAGCGGATCACCAGAGGCGCGCAGAACAAAGAAAACCGCCGTGACCACAATCCACAGTGTGAACAGACTTCGCAGAATTTTTATGAGAATATAACGGGTCATTCTACACTCTTATAATATTAGATGGCGTGCTCTATTCAGTAGTTGAGTGGGCCAACTGCCAGGCAATCGGCCCACTCAATTTTTAAGTCAACATCGACTACATATTGTCAGTGATGTTGTTGGCACGGAAGTCCATCCAGAAGAACGTGTAAGGAGTCCAATCCAGATCTTTGCGTACACCATAGGCTTCAACCGGGCGATACAAAATAATTGATGGCACTTCTTCTTCCCAATAATCCAACAGAGAAATGTAAGCTGCCTCGCGGGTGGCAAAATCTGAGCCCTGCTCAATCGCAGTACCAAACGCCTGGACCGCAGCTGGCGGGACGCCCTTTTCAGGCCAATCGTTCAGACGGTGTCCGCCTTCACGGCCCCAGCTGAACCACAAGCCACCAGCGGGATCTGTCATCCACATGTTGTCAGAAGAGGCATAACCGTCGCCTTCTTCACCCATCTGGCCCCAGTTTTCGATAAACTCGACCCTGACATTCAGGCCAACTTCTTTCCACATTTCAGTCGCGACTGCCATTGCGCGATCCATGTTGACATACCAGCCACTGACAACGCGAAGGTGAATTTCTTCGCCATTGTAACCGGCATCAGCCATCAGGGCCTTTGCGCCTTCAGGATCAAATGGCAGAGCAGCACGGTTTTGGTAATATTCACCATATCCGGGGAAATCATAGGTTCCCGCTACTGTCAGGCCGTTCCAGA
>JAKISW010000048.1 GCA_021648375.1 Devosiaceae bacterium | reverse complement strand
AAAACCAAACGTCCAGTGTCGTCGATATCGCAAAAAACTCCGCTCAGAATTTTTTCCGATTGATTTACATTAATAGGCTTGCCAATTCCAAAGGCTCTATTGCGCCACTGCGATAACACTTCTTTTGACCCACGCCCATAGTTCCACAAGGAAAATTTTTGATGCCAACTATCACTTAGGGAGCAAAAAAGAGAATGTTCAGTTGCATTCGCCCCCATCTGGCTTATGGCGCTGACCGGATAGGCAATTCCTTCTGGTGCGCTTTTTATATTCACACCGAAGCCGATAATGATTGCGTAGCCTCCATCGCCAAGCATTTGCGCTTCAATTAAAATTCCAGCCAGTTTGCTCCCAAAAAACAGCAAATCATTGGGCCATTTTAATTTCAGGTTGTTTTTTGAATCTTCATCAAGAACCTCGTCAATTGCATCGGCAAGAGCAATGGCGGCAACAAAACTTAAAACCTGTAAATACTGGGTTTGCTTGGGCAAAATCAGCAAAAGCGACGCGGTGAGATTGCCTTCTTTAGACAGCCAGGTTCGTCCCAACCTGCCCCGGCCTTTAGTTTGTTGATCGGCAACAAACCAAATACCGGTTTTGTTATCTGATGAGGCAGTTTCATCATTCGCCATTTTAGCAATACATTCAAACGCCAACTGATTGGTAGACGGGGTAGTTTTCACGTGCTCCAACCCATAGCCCGCAAAAGCTGCTTTGGGTCCAAGGGCAAAATTGTCTATCACCTGAAACGCTCGCTAGAACAGGCTGAGAGTTGCAAAATTTGCCGCGTCAACCAAAGGACTGCCGACGGTTAAGAAATACGATGCAATCAAAAATCCGGTAATGGCCATAACAAATCCCAACTCACCGGGGATTTTTGCAAATTCGTTCTTCGGCTCGTCAAAATACATTATTTTACAAATACGAAGATAATAAAAGGCGCTTATGGCACTGGCAAAAACACCTATTATGGCAAGGGCAAAAAGCTCTGCTTCGATCGCGGCCAGAAAAACATGCCATTTGGCAAAGAAGCCAGCCAGTGGCGGCAAACCAATCAGCGAGAACATCATAATTGCCATGGTGGCTGCAACATAGGGACGGGTTTTTGCCAATCCGGCTAGATCTGAAATATTTTCCACATAGCCGGCGCTGCTTTTAAGGGAAAGAATACATGCAAACAGGCCAACATTAGTAGTCAGGTAAATAGCCATGTAGATAGCCACCCCTTCAACACCCACCTGTGATGCAGCGCTTAGGCCAACCAGTGCAAAACCCATATGACCAATGGACGAATAGGCAATCAGACGTTTTAGATTTTTTTGGCCAATCCCGGCAAACGCCGCCAGTGCCATGGAGGCAATGGATAGGAAAATAACAATCTGCTGCCAATCCCTCGTTAAAGGTTCAAAACTGTCGGTAACCAGACGGATCAACAGGGCCATAGCCGCAACCTTTGGTGCGGTGGCAAAAAAAGCGGTGATAGGAGTTGGTGCGCCCTCATAAACATCAGGCGTCCACATGTGAAAAGGTACGGCGGAAATCTTAAACGCGATACCTGCCAGCAAAAATGCCAGACCAAATATCACCCCGACCGAGCGATCGCCTAAAAGTATAACTTCGGCAATTTTATCTAGCTGGGTCTGGCCGGTAAAACCATAGATCAGCGATGCGCCATAAAGCAGCATGCCTGAAGACAGCGCACCCAAAACAAAATATTTCAGTCCTGCCTCGGTTGCTGCTGCATTGTCGCGCCGCATGGACGCAAGAACATAAAGCGAGAGGGCCTGCAATTCTATGCCGATATAGAGCACCATCAGATCATTGGCGGAAACCATGATCATCATGCCAAGGGTGGCCAATATTATCAGCACAGAATATTCGAATTTTGCCAAGCCATTATCAGCTGCGCTTGAAACAGAAAGCACCAGAGCCAAAGCCGAGCCAACCAGCACCAGAACCTTCATATAGCGGGCAAAATCATCCTGAATAAAGCCGCCATTAAACAAAATACCGGTCTGGGGCTGCATGACAATCAAAACCGCCAATGCCAATAGCAGGCCAATACTAACACCGGCCAGACGACCGCTGGAGTTTTTGATAAACACTCCGGCCATCAACAAAACCAAGGCGCTGATTGCCAAGAGCAATTCTGGATAGGCTGGAGCAAGTGCTGCAAAACTGGTCAAATCGGATTTCATGTTAGTCTCCTATTGAGCCAGCGCATCAATTGGCAGGGCGCCAATCGTGCTTTGATATTGAGAAATAAGGGCTGTTACCGAGGCTGACGTAGTATCCAAAATCGGAGCCGGATAAAAGCCGAAAAATATGGTCAGAACCACTAATGGCAAAATCACTGCCAGTTCCCGACGATCCATATCCATCATGGATTTTAGGGATTCTTTGCTCAACGCACCAAATATCACCCGGCGATAAAGCCAAAGCGCATATCCGGCCGAAAGAATAATCGCAAACAGGGCAATAATGGCAACCAGAGTATTAACCTGAAAAATCCCGATCAGCACTAAAAACTCGCCGACAAAGCCCGAAGTTCCCGGCAGGCCCACATTGGCCATGGTGAAAATCATAAAGGCAGCGGCATAGCGGGGCATGCGTTCAACCAAGCCCCCATAGGCCGAGATTTCTCTGGTATGCAGGCGGTCATAAATTACCCCGACGCTGAAAAACAGAGCGGCGGAAATTATGCCGTGACTGAGCATCTGAAAAATCGCTCCCTGCACCCCATAAATATTGGCCGAAAAAATGCCAATGGTAACAAACCCCATATGGGCCACCGATGAATAGGCAATGAGCTTTTTAATATCCTCTTGAACCAAGGCAATCAGCGAGGTGATAATGATCGCGGCAAGGGAAAAGAAGAATACGAAATCGGCGAAATAAAGCGAAGCATCCGGGAACATGGGCAGTGAAAATCTTAAAAAACCATACCCACCCATTTTAAGCAAAATAGCGGCCAAAATTACCGAGCCACCAGTGGGCGCCTCCACATGGGCCTCTGGCAGCCAGCGATGCAATGGCCACATGGGCAGCTTGACTGCAAAGGAGGCAAAAAACGCAATCCATAACCAGAATTGAAGTTCTGGTGAGAAATCATATTTAAGCAATTGGCGGATATCAGTCGTGCCGGCCTGCCAATACATGGCCATGATAGCCAGCAACATCATGATTGAGCCGACAAAGGTATAAAAGAAAAACTTATAGGAGGCCTGAATACGGTTTTTGCCGCCCCATACCCCGATAATCAGGAACATGGGGATCAGGCCACCCTCAAAAAACACAAAGAACATGGCCAGATCAAGGGTCGAAAATACCCCGATCATCAGGGTTTCAAGGAATAGAAACGCAATCATATATTCGCGAACCCGGACCTTGACCGATCCCCATGCCGATAAAACAACCAAGGGCATCAAAAAGGCGGTGAGCACGATAAACAGGATCGAAATGCCATCAACACCCATGCGATAGCCAATAACATCGCCCATCCAAGGAATATCAATGACAAATTGAAAACCGGGGGTGGAGGGATCAAACATTGACCACATAACCAGCGAAAACCCGAAGGTTAGCAGGGTAGTAATAAAAGAAATTCGGCGAATATTGGTTAGCGAAACACCATCATTGCCCGGAACTATTGCTACGAAAAACGCACCAACCAGCGGCAAAAATGTCAATATCGTCAGTATATTGGAGGAAATAATCATCCTAACAATCCCCCTGCCGCAATGGCCCAGGTAAGCAACAAGGCGATGCCGATCAACATGGCAAACGCATAATGATATAGATAGCCGGACTGGAGTTTAACAACCCGGGCGGTAATGTCTTTTACCCGCCTGCCAAGTCCTTCAACTATGGTTTGATCAATCAGTCTGTCGTCGATCTGACGCCAGAAAAATCTGCCCAGCCATTTTGCCGGACGAACAAACATCCAGTCATAAAGTTCATCAAAGTACCATTTGTTGAGCAGGAATCGATAAAGGTAGGCATGTTGTCTGGCAATTCGACCCGGAACATCTGGCCGGTGAATATACATATACCAGGCGATGAAAAATCCGAGCACCATGGCAATTGTCGGCGACCATTTCACCAGAGTGGAAACCGCATGGGCGGCTTCAATAATCTCGTGATTTGGTACAACCGATCCGGCAAAAAACTTGTCGATGATATAAACCTTGCCAAAGAAGAACTGGTAGAATACCGCTCCGGCCAAAATCGCTCCGGCCGCCAAAAAATATAAAGGCACCATCATAATATTGGGGCTGTCTTTGGCGTGGGACATGGTTTCTTCAGATGCGCGCGGCTTGCCATGAAAAGTCAGATGGATAAGCCGCCACGAATAGAACGAGGTGAACAGGGCCGCAATGACCAAAGACCAATAGGCAAACTGTCCCTTAACACCGCCAACCGCATAGGCGGCTTCGATAATAGCATCTTTGGAGAAGAACCCGGCAAAACCGATCGAAGTGCCAGGAATACCAACCCCGGTCAGGGCCAGAGTGCCAATAATCAACATCCAGTAGGTTTTGGGAATTTTTTTGGCCAATCCGCCCATTTTGCGCATGTCCTGCTCATGGTGCATGGCGTGAATTACCGCACCGGCCCCAAGGAACAACAGCGCTTTGAAAAAAGCATGGGTAAACAGATGAAAAATGCCGGCTGAATAGGCCCCTGCCCCCATGGCCACAAACATATATCCCAATTGGGACATGGTGGAATAGGCGACAACCCGCTTGATATCATTTTGCACCAAAGCAATGGAGGCGGCAAAAATTGCGGTGATTGCGCCCACATACAAAACAACCGTAAGCGCCAAATCTGAACCCTCAAAAATCGGCGATAGGCGCGCAACCATAAATACACCGGCCGTAACCATGGTCGCAGCATGAATAAGCGCTGAAACCGGGGTCGGGCCTTCCATAGCATCGGGCAGCCATGTATGCAGCAAAAACTGCGCTGATTTGCCCATGGCTCCCATGAACAATAGCAGGGAAACAACTGTAAGTCCGTCCAGATCCTTGCCCAGAAGGTTTATGGTCACCCCTTTTGCCCCTTCAACGCCGGCAAATGCCGTGTCGAAATCAAGGGTGCCAAACAGAACAAAAGCGCCAAATATTCCAAGAGCAAAACCAAAATCACCCACCCGGTTGACGATAAACGCCTTCATGGCAGCGGCATTGGCGGCGGGTTTTTTATACCAAAAACCAATCAGTAAATAAGAGGCCAGTCCCACCCCTTCCCAGCCGAAGAACATTTGCAGGAAATTATCGGCGGTAACCAGCATCAGCATGGCAAAGGTAAACAAAGACAAATAAGCGAAAAAGCGCTGGCGTGATGGATCGTCAGCCATATAGCCAATGGAATAAATATGCACCAATGAGGATACCGAAGTCACCACCACCAGCATAATTGCAGTAAGAGTATCAACGCGCAAAACCCAGCGCAGATCAAGATCGCCAACCACTATCCAGCGAAACAATTCAACCTTTGTAGGATCGGCAAAAATCTCGGCGCTGGCATGGCCTGAAACCGCAAGGGCAGTTTTGGCGCTATCATCGCCAAATCCGACCTGCAAAAATACAATCCACGACAAAAGCGCCGACGCCACCAACAGTCCGGAAGTGATGATTTCGGCCGGTCGCGCACCAATGCGCTTACCGAACAGTCCGGCTATTAATGCGCCGATTAACGGGAAAAAGACAATCGCCTGAATCAAAAGCCTAACCCTTCATCATGTTGACATCGTCGACCGCGATCGAGCCGCGATTACGATAGAATATTACCACAATGGCCAGGCCAATCGCTGCCTCGGCCGCAGCAACAGTGAGAATAAGAAACACAAACACCTGCCCGGCAAGATCGTTAAGCTGAGCACTAAAGCCGACAAAATTGATATTCACCGCCAGCAACATCAGCTCGATGGACATCAAAATTATGATGACGTTTTTGCGGTTCATGAATATGCCAAATACCCCAAGGGTAAAAAGGATCGCGCCAAGAGTTAAAAACTCGGCCAAGCCGACTGCTGGAACCATCATGAGAATATTCTCCAATCGCAAGTTATCTCAGCGAACATCATTTCAAACCTTCCCCGGATTTAACCTTAACCACTGTCATCGCATCCTTTGGAGAACGGGCCACCTGAGCACCAATATCCTGACGTTTAACATTTGGCTTGTGGCGAAGGGTAAGAACAATAGCCCCGATCATGGCCACCAGTAATATCAATCCCGCTCCCTGAAACAGGAAGATATAGCGGGTATAAAGCACCTCGCCCAAAGCCTGAGTATTGGAAATTCCAGCTTCAATAGGCATGGCACTGCCTGCCGCCAATTGCGGCGTAACAAAAGACGACCCGGCGACCAAAAGCAGCTCAAGAAGCAAAATCGCCCCGACAATAATTCCCACCGGCATATATTGCAGCGCACCTTTTTTCAGCTCGGCAAAATCCACATCCAACATCATCACCACAAACAAAAACAGCACCATAACAGCACCAACATAGACAATGATCAGGATCAGCGCCAAAAATTCGGCTCCGGCCAGCATGAAAATTCCGGCCGCATTGATAAAAGCCAAAATCAGAAACAGTACCGAATGCACCGGATTGCGCGACGAAATAACCATCACCGCTGAAGCAACCGTTATGCCTGCGAAAATATAGAAGAAAAATATTGGTAATGTCATTTTTTTCTCCCTTTTTCCAAAACCGTTTCCAAAACTACTTCAATCTGGCCCATGGCCCTGTCTTTCTGTTTTTTGCGCAACAAGCAGAATTTCATTTCCGAGCGGCGCATTAATTAAGTTCCCCTTATCTATAGGGGGCATCCATTATGATATTACGGGCCAGTTCACGCTCCCAGCGATCACCATTTTCCAATAGTTTTTCTTTTGAGAAATAAAGCTCTTCGCGGGTTTCGGTGGCAAATTCAAAATTTGGCCCCTCAACAATGGCATCAACCGGGCATGCCTCCTGACAAAACCCGCAATAGATGCATTTGACCATATCAATGTCATAGCGAACTGTGCGTCTGGTGCCATCATTTAGGCGTGGTCCCGCTTCAATGGTGATGGCCTGAGCCGGGCAAATAGCCTCGCACAATTTGCAGGCAATGCAGCGCTCTTCACCGTTGGGATAGCGCCTTAGGGCATGTTCACCACGAAATCGAGGCGATACAGCTCCTTTTTCAAACGGATAATTTATCGTTGCTTTAGGTGCAAAAAAGTAGCGCATGGACATAAAGAACGCGCTTACGAATTCTTTGAGTAACAGCGAATTTAAAAATTGTAATGTACGGCTCATCTGTTCTCTCCTTCCTTAAGCGATCCCGCCGTTCCAGCCCCAACCAGTGAGCTTTAGAACGAAGGCAACAACAACAATCATGAAAATGGAAATGGGTAAAAACACTTTCCAGCCCAAACGCATCAGCTGGTCATAGCGATAGCGTGGCACAAACATCTTGACCATGGCGAACATGAAAAACACCATGACGGATTTTAGAGTAAACCAGACAACGCCGGGAACCCACGTAAAGGGTGCAATTTCAAGCGGAGCAGCCCAGCCGCCTAAAAACAGAATAACTGTCATGGCGCACATGAGCATGATGGCCAGATATTCCCCCAACATAAACATCATATAGGGCGTTGAGCCATATTCGACCATAAAGCCTGCAACCAGCTCACTTTCTGCCTCAGGCAGATCAAATGGCGGTCGATTGGTTTCAGCCAATGCCGAAATAAAGAAGATTATAAACATCGGGAACAGGGGAATGAAAAACCAGTTGAGGAAATTCATCCACGGCACCCCAAGGGCATAGGCCAGCCCCATTTCTTTTTGGGCGGTAACAATATCGGTAAGGTTTAGTGAGCCAACAACCAGCAATACCGTAACGATCACAAAGCCGATGGAAACCTCATAGGAAACCATTTGCGCGGCCGAGCGCAAAGCGCCCAAAAACGGATATTTAGAATTGGAGGCCCAGCCAGCCATGATAATCGCATAGACACCAAGGGAGGAAATGGCAAAAACATACAATATCCCCACATTGATGTCAGCCAGTGCCCACCCCTCATCAACCGGAATAACCACCCATGCAACCAAGGAAAGCAAAACGGCAATCAACGGTGCCAGTAAAAACACAACTTTATCGGCACCAGCTGGAATTACCGGTTCTTTAAATACAAATTTGAGCAGATCGGCAAAACTTTGCAACAGGCCAAAAGCGCCAACAACATTGGGTCCGCGCCGCATTTGCACCGCCGCCCAGATCTTGCGATCGGCCAGCAGAATATAGGCGGTGATAACCAACAGCAAAATAAGCATCAGCAGGGATTTCCAGACCAGGCCAATAGTTACGCCCCACCCCAGAAACGGAATGCCAAACAAATAATCTGCCGCCATTAATAACCAGTCAATCATGGGCCTACTCCGCCGCCTTTAACATGCCTGCCGCCATCTGGGCGCATTCACCCATAACCGCCGAGGCGCGGGTGATCGGGTTGGTCAGGAAAAATTCTTCAATTGGTGAGGCAAAGCTGACATTGGGTGCTTTTGCCACAGATTTTGCTTGTTTTTTAAGCGCCGCAATGCTTCCCGGTTCAATTTTGTTGAGTTTTGCCATGTGTGGAACTTTTTTATAAAGTTCGCTGCGCAATTCTTCTAACGAATCAAATGGAAGTGGGGCTTTAAGATATCCTGATAAAGCTCTGATAATCGCCCAATCTTCTTTGGCCTGACCGGGGGGGAAAGTAGCGCGGGTGCTCATTTGCACGCGCCCTTCCGTATTTACATAGGTAGCTGATTTTTCTGAATATGCGGCGGCAGGCAGGATTACATCGGCGCGATGGGCACCCCTGTCACCGTGGGAGCCAATATAAACCACAATCGCTTCGCCAAAACCGCTCATATCAATTTCATCAGCGCCCAGAAGGAACATCACTTCGATATCGCCCTTAGCGCTGAGTTTTGTCTGATCAATAGAGCAAACTCCGCCTTTTTGCGGCACAAAACCAATATCAAGTCCACCAACCCGGCCTGCGGCATTATGCAAAACGCCAAACCCATTCCACTCATCGCTAAGAGCACCGCAATCATTAGCAATTTTCAAAGCAAGAGCCAGCACATCGCGTCCGGCCTTTTTGCCAGCACCAAGTTGGGAAATTGCACCCTCGCCAAGCAAAATTAACGGGTTTTTGGCTTTTTTCAGCTTATTGGAAAATTTGGAACTACCATCGGAAATAGCTTGCAGGGCAGCAAAATCATCACCCAGATATTGATAATCATAGGTAAGATCGGCATTGTCGCCAATCAGGGCAATCGGCATATCGCTTGCGCGCCAGCTTTTGCGAATACGGGCATTAGTCAGCGATGCTTCCTTGCGCGGATTTGATCCGATAATCAGCAATGCATCAGCCTGTTCAATGCCCTCAATGGTGGGATTAAAAATATACGAGGCGCGATCAGCACCGGGATCAATTGCCGACATGGCCGGGCGGCAATCCATATGGGGTGAGCCGATAGCTTGCATAAGTCCCTTAAGTGCGAACATTTCTTCAACGCCGCAAAGATCGCCAGCGATGGCACCAACTTTAGTGCCTGCTTTTTTGGTAACTCTAGCCACGGATTTTAGTGCCTCATCCCATTCACAGGCGACAAGCTTGCCTTTTTTGCGCACATAGGGGCGATCAAGACGTTGGGATTTTAGGCCATCCCAAACAAAACGGGTCTTGTCGGAAATCCATTCCTCATTGATCTGCTCATTAATGCGCGGAACAATGCGCATGACTTCAGAGCCGCGAGCATCAAGGCGAATGTTGGAGCCAACCGCGTCCATTACGTCAATAGTCTGGGTTTTTACCAGCTCCCACGGGCGTGCGGAAAACGCATAGGGGCGCGAGGTAAGCGCACCAACCGGGCAAAGATCAATAACATTGCCCTGCAACTCAGATGTCATGGCTTTTTCCAGATAGGTGGTGATCTGGGCATCTTCTCCGCGTCCAATCAAACCAAGCTCTGAAATTCCGGCAACTTCTGTAGTGAAACGAACACAACGGGTGCAATGGATGCAGCGGGTCATCACGGTTTTGACCAATGGCCCAATATATTTGTTTTCAACCGCGCGTTTATTTTCGGTATATCGAGTGGAATCAATGCCGTAAGCCATTGCCTGATCCTGCAAATCACATTCACCGCCCTGATCGCAAATTGGACAATCTAGTGGATGATTAATCAGCAAAAATTCCATCACCCCTTCGCGGGCTTTTTTTACCATTGGGGTGTTGGTGAACATTTCTGGCGGCTCGCCATTTGGTCCCGGGCGCAAATCCTTGACACCCAATGCACAAGAAGCCTGAGGCTTTGGCGGTCCGCCCTTAACCTCAACCAGACACATGCGACAATTGCCGGCAACCGAAAGGCGCTCATGATAGCAAAAACGGGGCACTTCGGCGCCCGCCGCTTCTGCCGCCTGCATCAGGGTGAAGTGATCCGGCACTTCAATCAGTTCGCCATCAACTTTGATTTGCGCCATTTTGCTCAAACCACCTATTCTGCTGCGATGGAGGGCACCGCGCCCTCTGCATCGGAATTAAAGGAATATTGGTCGATCCGGGCTTCGATCACCGGCCTAAAGTTTTTAATTAATCCCTGAATGGGCCAAGCCGCCGCATCACCAAGGGCGCAAATTGTATGGCCCTCAATCTGCTTGGTGACTTCTAACAACATATCAATTTCGCGCTTTTGTGCCCGTCCCTCAACCATGCGCTCCATCACCCGCATCATCCAGCCGGTGCCTTCACGACATGGAGTGCACTGACCGCAACTCTCATGCTTGTAAAATGCTGATAATCGCCAGATGGCTTTGATAATATCGGTGGAATTATCCATGACGATAACCGCCGCCGTGCCAAGGGATGAGCCGATTTCTTTCAAACCGTCAAAGTCCATAATTGCGTCGGGCATTTTTTCGCCTCGAACGCAGGGCACCGACGAGCCACCCGGAATTACTGCCAGCAAATTATCCCAACCGCCGCGAATACCTCCGCAATGTTTTTCAATCAGTTCACGGAAGGAAATTCCCATTTCCTCTTCCACAGTAGTGGGGGAATTAACATGTCCGGAAATGCAAAACAGTTTGGAGCCGGTATTGTTTGGCCGCCCCAATCCAGCAAACCAGCCCCCGCCCCGGCGCAAAATTTCAGGCACAACGGCAATGGATTCCACATTGTTAACGGTGGTGGGATTGCCATAAACGCCCATTCCAGCGGGAAAAGGCGGTTTTAGACGTGGCTGGCCTTTTTTGCCTTCCAGAGATTCCATCAGGGCAGTTTCTTCACCGCAGATATAAGCCCCGGCCCCGTGATGGACAATTATGTCCAGATCCCAACCGTGAACATTATTCTTGCCAATGAGTTTTGCATCATAGGCTTCTTGCACTGCCTGTTCGAAACGGAAGCGCTCACGGATAAATTCGCCGCGAATATAGACAAAAACCAAATGGGCATCCATGGCTCTTGCTGCCAACAAACACCCCTCCACCAGATGATGGGGGTCATGGCGCAAAATCTCGCGATCCTTACAGGTGCCCGGCTCTGATTCATCAGCATTTATCACCAGGTAATGGGGCCGCCCATCGCTTTGTTTGGGCATAAAGGTCCATTTTAGAGCGGTAGGAAAACCGGCCCCGCCACGCCCGCGCAGGCCCGAAGCCTTTACCTCTTCAGTTATCCAATCACGCCCTTTTTGTACAAAACCCTTGGTGCCTGACCATGCACCGCGCGATTGCGCTCCCTTGAGGGAAGCATCACCCTGACCATAGAGGTTGGTAAAAATGCGATCTCTGTCATGCAACATTTTTGTTCATCCCCTATTTCGACTTCTTGACACTAGGTGTCTTGACGCTGGCTTTTTTAACACTAGGTGTTTTGCCAAAAACCTTAAAATATTCATCCGGCCCGATGGCCAAAGCTTTGGCCTGTTTTACCCATTCATCACGATCAATACGGCCTTTGAAACTAAGCGCATCATCCAGATCTACAATTTCTTTTTTGGTGAATTTGGCCACTTGTTTGAATTGGGTAACGCCAAATGCGTTTAGTTTTTTCTCCAATACCGGACCAACACCTGAGATCATTTTAAGATCATCCGCCGCACCAGATGGAGCAACAAAAAGCGCTCCTTTTGCAGGCTTGCCTGTAGCAGGCTGCTTTGCAGGTTGTTTTTTTACAACTGAAGGTTTGGCAACGGATTTTTTGGGTGTTTGTTTTTTGGCTGCAGGTTTTGCAGCGCCGTTCGGTTTTATCTTTATTTGTGGCAAATCAAGCAAAGTGGTCTGCCCGGTAATAGGTGCTGAAAAATCGCGCCCATTCTGGGGGCCGGTTTTTACCTTATCCCCCCTGCCCGCTTCAAACTCGTCGATTATTTCTTCCAACCGTTCCGGGGTCAAATCTTCATAAGTATCATGTCTGATGGCAACCATTGGCGCATTAACGCAGGCCCCTAAACATTCCACTTCTTCCCAACTCAAAGTGCCGTTCGCATTGGTCTGATGAGCATTGGCGTTGATTTTTTTCTGACAGACCGCGCGCAAATCTTCAGCGCCACGCAGCATGCAAGGAGTTGTTCCACAAACCTGAATATGGGCGCGGGTGCCAACGGGTTTTAGCTGAAACTGAGTGTAAAATGTCGCCACTTCCAGCACACGAATATAGGGCATTTTCAGCATATCGGCGATTTTTTCAATCGCTGCCCGGCTGATCCAGTTTTCCTGATCCTGCACACGCATCAACAAAGGAATTACCGCTGATTGCTGGCGGCCCTTTGGATAAAGGGCAATGCGGGTTTTGGCCCATGCAGCATTTTCTTTATCAAAGACAAAACTTTTTGGCTGCAAAGCTTCTCTGGCAAGACTACGGTCAGACATTAGCGATCAATCTCCCCGAAAACCACATCAAGCGATCCCAAAATTGCCGAGCAATCGGCAAGCTGATGACCGGTGGTTAAAAAATCCATGGCTGAAAGATGGGCATAGCTTGGAGCCTTGATCTTACAACGATAGGGTTTGTTGGAACCATCGGAAACCAGATAAACCCCGAACTCACCCTTTGGTGCTTCCACCGCCATATAGGTCTCGCCCTCTGGCACTTTATACCCTTCAGTATAGAGCTTGAAGTGATGGATCAAACCTTCCATGGACTGCTTCATCTCATTGCGCTTTGGGGGAACAATTTTGCCATCCGTTGATGAGATTGGCCCTTTTCCCTCTGGCTCATTGAGCTTTTTGATGCACTGGCGCATGATGGAGGTGGACTGGCGCATTTCTTCCATCCGAAGCAAATAACGATCATAACAATCGCCGTTTTTACCCACCGGAATATCGAAATCCATCTCTTCATAACATTCATAGGGTTGGCTTTTTCGCAAATCCCAGGCCGCGCCTGAACCGCGCACCATAACTCCTGAAAAACCCCAGTTCCATGCGTCTTCAAGGGAAACCACCCCGATATCCACATTGCGCTGTTTAAAAATACGATTTTCGGTCAAAAGCCCTTCAATATCGTCGCAAACCTTCAAAAACGGATCGCAAAAAGCCTCGATATCATCAATTAATTCCTGCGTTAAATCCTGATGCACACCACCGGGACGAATATAGGCGGCGTGAAACCGGCTGCCCGAGGCACGCTCATAAAACACCAGGAGTTTTTCGCGCTCCTCAAAACCCCAGACCGGGGGAGTAAGCGCGCCAACATCAAGTGCCTGCGTAGTAATGTTGAGCATATGGGAGAGAATGCGCCCAATTTCGCAATAAAGCACCCTGATCAACTGCCCCCGGCGCGGAACCTTAATATCTAGCATTTTTTCAATGGTCAGGGAGAAAGCATGCTCCTGATTCATCGGGGCCACATAATCAAGCCGGTCAAAATATGGCAAAGCCTGAAGATAGGTCTTGCTTTCAATCAGCTTTTCAGTACCCCGGTGCAAAAGACCAATATGGGGATCGCAACGCTCAACAATTTCGCCATCAAGCTCAAGAATCAAACGCAAAACACCATGGGCCGCCGGGTGCTGAGGGCCAAAGTTAATAGTAAAATTTCTAACTTCGACTTCAGACATTATTCTTCACCCCAATACGCATCAAAGTCAGACGGGAATTTTTTGAAAAATTTCTCACGCCTTTTCATCTCCCGGAAGCACATACTCGGTGCCTTCCCATGGAGAAAGGTAATCAAATGTGCGAAATTCCTGAGCCAGTTTAACCGGCTCATAAACCACTTTTCTGAGCTCTTCATCATAGCGCAATTCCACATAGCCGGTGGTGGGAAAATCTTTGCGCAATGGATAGCCATCAAAACCATAATCAGTCAGCAAACGGCGCAAATCCGGGTGCCCTGAAAACAAAATGCCAAACATGTCATAGGCTTCACGCTCATACCAGACGGCACCGGCAAAAACTTCGGTAATTGAGGGGACAGGATCAGTTTCGTCGGTTGAAACCTTGATGCGGACCCTTAGGTTTCTCGTGGGGCTTAGCAAGTGATAAACCACCTCAAAACGTTTCACCCGGCCAGGAAAATCAACCCCGCAAATATCAACCAGAGAAATAAAGCGCAGCCGCAAATCCTCGCGCAACAAACGAATGACGGCCACAATATCTTCACGGCGAACCACAACGCTCAGATCACCATAAGAAATAAAATACTCAGAAATTGATTCTGGAAGTTTTTGGGACAGATATTCGCCGATTTCATTTAAGGCATCGGTTTTATCTTCATAACTGTTCAAGCTGTCATCTGACATCTGATTTATCTTTCAATGGTGCCGGTGCGGCGAATTTTCTTTTGCAGCAGCAACACCCCGTATAACAAGGCTTCGGCAGTTGGCGGGCATCCGGGAACATAAATATCAACCGGAACAATGCGATCGCATCCACGCACAACTGAATAGGAATAATAGTAATAGCCACCGCCATTGGCGCACGAGCCCATGGAAATCACATATCTGGGTTCCGGCATCTGATCGTAAACCTTGCGCAATGCAGGGGCCATCTTATTGGTCAGTGTGCCCGAAATAATCATCACATCAGACTGGCGCGGAGAGCCACGTGGGGCAAAGCCAAACCTCTCGCAATCATAACGGGGCATGGCGATCTGCATCATTTCAACCGCGCAACAGGCAAGACCAAATGACATCCACATCAGCGAACCGGTGCGGGCCCAGTTGATTAGCTCATCGGTACTGGTGACCAAAAAACCCTTGTCTGCAAGTTCATTGTTGATTTCAAGAAACTGCGGGTCCATTGCACCAACCGGAAGACCGGTCGAAGGATCGATAACACCCTTTGGCTTCGGAGCAATCAGGGTGGCGTTATTTTCATCTAATCCCATTCCAAAGCACCCTTTTTCCACTCATAAATAAAGCCGATGGTCAAAACGCCCAAAAACGCCATCATTGACCAAAACCCAAGCCAGCCAACAGAGTTAAACGCCACTGCCCAGGGGAACAAAAACGCCACTTCAAGATCAAAAATAATAAAGAGAATCGCCACCAGATAAAATCTGACGTCAAATTTCATTCTTGCATCATCAAATGCGTCAAACCCACATTCGTAGGCCGATACTTTTTCGGGGTCAGGGTTTTTCACCGCAATTGCAAACGGGGCAACAAGCAAAGCCAGCCCGATAACGGCGCTTAACGCCAAAAATATTATGATTGGTAAGTAGCCCAACAATAATTCATTCATGCTAAAAGCCAGCTCCCCCAGTTGAGTTCGCCAAGCATTAGCAATCATCAAGGCAGTAGCCAAGGTATTCACCAAGCGTTGGCAGTCACCAAGTGGCAGTCAAACTTCAACAGTTATTGAACTGCACAAATCGATGAACACATGAGATGATACATGGGAATCCAGTGGCAAATCATGTTGTCAAACGGCTTAACTCAGGGGCAACTGCGTTGCAAGGGCTTTTGGAAAAACCTGGTGCAAAATTTTGGTTTTTATACGTTAATTTTTTCGCTATAATATCAAACCCGCATAAAAAAAGAGGGCTTTGACAGCCCCCTTCAATATTTTAATAAATATGTGGGTAAAATTATTGCATACGCCAGATAACGCCCGCAGTAGCCTTAACAGCGTTTGGCGTAGCGCCCCACTGTCCAAGACCAAGAATTTCGCCTCTTACAGCAACTGACTGTGTTACTGCAGCTTCAACGCCACCGCCAAAGGCATAAACGCCGGTTGCGCCAACCGTACCAAGACCCGCAACCCCATAAACCATAAAGTCATCACCGGGGGCAAAGCCAAGTCTTGCCAGACCCAGAGCATCAAATGTTGTTGCTGTTGCGCCAATATTTGCGCCGCCCTGAACTTCAAGGCCACCAACAATGCTTTCGGTAAGGTAGAAGTTCACCCCGACAGCCAAACCAAGGTTAATGGCGCTTACATCAGGCGCCGTAAGATAGGCAGACGTGCCATCAAAAGTGCCGCCAAGCAGGACCCCGGCATAAAATCCTTCAAAACCATATCCGCTTCCATAGGCGATATTGCTTTGGGCTACTGCTGCTCCCGAACCAAATATAAAGGCAGAAGCTATTCCGAGCATCAATGAATGGGAGGTTTTCATGTTCTTTGTCCTTTGAATGGTAAATTTAACATCAAAAAAGCGCTTTAAGAGCCAAAAAGGCAAGTAAAACCTGATTTTTCAATCCAATTTCACCCCCAAGGGTAAGCAAAACACCAACAAACCAGGCCCTGAAGTGCAATTTTGTATCAAATTGAGACTATTTGATGGAATTTTCGAAATACTCAACGATCCAACCAACGATAGGTCCTTAACCAACGCATTTTAGAAATTGATGTAAAACTTAGATAATGGCGGTAATGTTCGGGACGAAGTTCGAACCACCTTTGCAGAGCAAGGAAACAAAAGACAGGACGTGCCTGCAAAATCAGTAGCACAAAGAAATAAAAGCGAATGTTGCCAGAGATATAATGGCCGAGCGTGGTAGATGGTTTGCGAACCTGTCCTGACAGAGGTGGTCGCGCAATTTCGTACCAGTAGTTAAGGTGGATCGACTTATAAGAAAGACGATTCAAAATGACCAAACGAAAGAACCATTCGCCTGATTTTAAGGCCAGAGTTGCGCTTGAAGCGATCCGTGAGGAAATGACGATGGCGGAGCTGTCGAAGAAGTATGGCGTGCACCCAACCCAGATTGGCACCTGGAAG
>JAKISW010000047.1 GCA_021648375.1 Devosiaceae bacterium | reverse complement strand
GACCTGATGAGCGAAGAAGAACGCAATATTTATCACGCTCAAAAAATGGCAAAAAAGAAAGCCGCGCGCGATAAAATTCTGGCCACAAAAACCGATGAGCGGGGGCTGTTAATCGTCCATACGGGCAAGGGAAAAGGCAAATCTACCGCTGCGTTTGGTATGGTATTTCGCGCCATTGGCCACGGGTTTAATATTGGAATTGTTCAGTTCGTCAAAGGCAAATGGGGCACCGGGGAGCGCGATGTTTTAGAAAAATTTCCCGATCAGGTGACCATCAAGGCAATGGGCGAGGGATTTACCTGGGATACGCAAGACCGGGCCCGCGATATTGCGGCTGCAAAAGCTGCATGGGATATGGCCAAAACAATGATAGCGGATCAGAATTACAAGATGATTTTGCTCGACGAGTTAAATATCTGCCTGCGCTATGATTATCTTGATATCAATGAAGTGGTTGAGGTCTTGAGGAACAAACCCAAAGACACCCATGTTATTGTCACCGGGCGCAATGCCAAAGAAGAATTGATTGAAATTGCAGATCTTGTTACAGAAATGACCCAGATCAAACATCCGTTTCGTGGCGGTGTAAAAGCTCAGGCTGGCATTGAGTTTTAATTATCAAAAAATTTCAAGAATCAATATATATTCATAGGGTCTTTTTCATCAAAACGAGATTGAATCCACGTGAAAAAACCTCAGACAGAAAATGGCTCAAACCCCACCAACAACAAGCTAAATGCTCGACCTGAAAAGGTAATGGAACTATTTAAGGGCTTTGAGCAATCACAAAACCTGGCTCGTCAAATCGGGTTTATTCTGGAAATTGATAAACTAAAGCAGATTTGGCGACAGACCCCGCTGCTTGATCGTTCCCGTAAAGAAAATGACGCCGAACATTCATGGCAATTGGCGCTGATGGCTGTGGTGCTGGCTGAATACGCCCCCAAAGGCACGGATTTGATGCGGGTTATAAAAATGCTGCTAATCCATGATATTGTGGAAATTGACGCTGGCGACAATCCCGCATTTTCGGGAATAAGCGATACTGAACAAAAAAAAACTGAAGAAAAAGCAGCAGACCGACTGTTCGGTATCTTGCCCGATGAGATGGCTGGTGAGTTCCGTGACCTCTGGGACGAATTTGAAGCGATCAAAAGCAATGAGGCAATGTTCGCCCGCACTATTGATCGGTTCCAACCATTTTTACATAATTATTTCACCGAAGGCCATATGTGGATAGAGCATAAAATCCATGCCGAGCAGGTGCAAAAACGCTCAGCAATTATTGGCAGAACCTCCCCCCAATTGTATAAAATTGTTGAGTTGATGATATCCGATGCAACTGCCAAAGGATATTTGATTGGCTAGCCTTTCCTTTAATTTTGGATGAACTTTTTTCTGGTTGACCCTGTGATGAAATGACTGTTAGTGCTGTTGCTTCGCAGCGTTCTATTTTGGGTTTGTCCCTCTATTAAGGAACTGAAAGACAATTTCGGTGCGGCCGACCCAAATAGGGGGCCAAGTCCGAAGCTGCCCGACGGTTCAGGCCAAAAGCCTGAAGTGGAAGCTGCCATTGTTGTTTTTGAACAAGAGGTAGAAATGAAAATCATTCTTATTGCGTTTTTTGCGCTTTTCTCCACCACAGCCTTTGCCCATCCCGGCCATATTTCCTTGGTTGCAGGTCATACCCATTCTTTTGCCGAATTGGCGATGTTTGGCCTTATTCCCGGTATTGCAGCTTTGGCGTTTATGGTCTTTTTGCGCCGTCGTGCCCGTGGCTGATAATCTGATTTTACCGGAGAAAACCGGAATAATGTTGTGTGGACATGGTTCGCGCAACCAGTTGGCAGTTGCTGAATTTGCCGCGCTTTCTGAGCGCTTGAAATCTGCTTTGCCTGGCGTTCCGGTTGAATATGGCTATCTGGAATTTGCTGATCCGGTTATCCATTTTGGTTTGGATAGATTGCGCGCCGCCGGCATAAAAAAAGTGTTGGCAATTCCTGGCATGTTGTTTGCTGCCGGACACGCCAAAAACGATATTCCCTCTGTTTTGAACACCTATGCTGCCATGCATGATGACTTTGAAATTATCTACGGGCGCGATTTGGGAGTTGATCTGAAACTAATCCGGGCTGCATCTGAGCGCATTGGCGAAGCTGAAGAAAGCTCGGCCAATGACGTAACACGCCATGATACGCTATTGATGGTTGTGGGACGTGGAGCCTCGGATCCGGACGCAAATTCCAATGTTGCCAAGGTCACGCGCATGCTTTGGGAGGGTATGGGATTTGGATGGGCGCAAACCGCCTATTCCGGGGTGACTTTTCCCCTGGTTGCGCCAGCGCTGGATCAGGCAGTAAAACTTGGTTTTAAGCGCATAATTGTATTCCCTTATTTTTTGTTCACCGGAGTGTTGGTCAACCGAATTTATGATGCGGTTGATGAGGCGGCGAACAAATTCACAGATATAGAATTCTTGAAAGCCCCATATCTGAATGACCATGATCTGGTGGTTGAAACATTTATCGAGCGTTTGCACGAAATTGAGCAAGGTCAAAACCTGATGAATTGCTCCATGTGCAAATTTCGTGAGCAGGTGCTTGGTTTTGAGGATGAGGTTGGTGCGGTTCAGGAAAGTCACCATCATCATGTGGAGGGAATCGGCGGCGGTCTTGAAAACTGTCCCTGCAACGGGGATTGTGACGCCTCGTGCCGGGACGAGGATTTTTGCAAAACCCATGGCCTTGAATTCACCCCTGTGCACAATCACAGCCATTCCCATGATCATGATGACCACAGCCATGACCATAATGATGACCATGCGAAACATGACCATGATGATGACCATCATCATCCCTATCCCCATGCTGATCATCCTATGGGACCTGTGACGCTGCCAAAAATTCAGGGTCCCCGTGCCCGTGCTCAAAAGGCTGCAAAAAATACTTTGGATAATTAGCAATGTCATATTTGCGTGATCCAGCAGCCATTTATGAAAAAAGTTTCAAAACAATTCGCGATGAAGCTGATTTAAGCAGGTTTCTACCTGATGAGAGGGATTTGGTGATCCGCCTCATTCATGCATGTGGCATGGTTGATATTGTTGATTCCATTGAAATTTCCAATAATGGAATTGCGCTGGGAATGGACGCTTTGGCCAATGGCGCGCCGATTATTTGTGATGTTAATATGGTGGCCCGGGGCATAATCACTCGCAAACTGGTGGCCCAAAATCAGGTGCTTTGTGGGCTTGATCTTAAGGGAGCAAAAAAGTTCGCCACGGATAATTCTCATACAAGATCAGCCGGAGGTATTGATGCTTTGGCTGATAAAATTGAAGGGGCAATTATTGCTATTGGCAATGCGCCCACCGCGCTTTTTCACCTGTTGGAAATGATTGATAGTGGTGCAAAAAAACCAGCAATTATTCTTGGCTTTCCGGTTGGATTTGTCGGTGCGGCCGAATCCAAGGCAGAACTGGCAGCAAACAGATTTGATATCCCTTATGTCACCCTGTTGGGCCGGCGTGGAGGTTCTGCTTTTGCCGCCGCTGCGGTTAACGCTCTGGCATCGGGCCTAAAAACATGAGCGAGGCAAAATCAAAAAAACCGCCTTGGCTGCATGTGATCGGGCTTGGCGAAAATGGATTGGTTGGCATTGATCCGTCTATAAAAGAGTTGATTTATAATGCCTCTTTTGTGCTTGGGCCAAAGCGTCTGCTTGATAGATTACCCACTCAGATCGATGCAAATGCTACCCAACAGCGTGTTGTCTGGCAGCCTCCTTTTACTGCCATGATCGAGCAGATCAAACAAAGGCAGGGCCTGCCAACCATTATTCTGGCCAGTGGCGATCCCAACTGGTTTGGCATTGGTTCTTCCCTTGCAGGACAATTTGAAACGGGGGAATATGTGTTGCATCCGGCACTTTCTTCTTTTCAGCTCGCAGGGGCAAAAATGCGTTGGCCCTTGCAGGATGTGGAAAAAATTTCATTGCATGGTCGCCCTGCTGCAAACCTGATTGCTAAACTTTATCCAGGCGCAAAAATTCTTGCGCTTACCTCCAACAAAAATACTTTGAAAGAAATTGGCCGATTGTTGGTTGAGCAGGGTTATGAAAATTCTGAGCTGACTGTTCTTGAAAATCTCGGCGGCAGTGAAGAGAAATTAGAGTGTTTTATTGCATCAAATGTCGCTGATGATAAAATTTCAGATTTTTATGTGCTGGCAATCAATTGCATTTTTAGCCCTGAAAAAACTTTCCTGCCGCTGGTTCCCGGCCTGCCGATAAACGCTTATGAACATGACGGCCAGATTACCAAAAGTCAGGTTCGCGCTGCAACTATTGCCTCATTGGCCCCGACAAAAGGCGCATTGCTTTGGGATATCGGGGCGGGATCTGGATCGGTGGCAATCGAGTGGATGCGCGCCGCCGAATTTGCCAAGGCCATCGCTTTTGAGAAAAATCTCACCCGTTGCAAAAATATTGAACTGAATAAAGAAAAACTGGGGGTGCCGGGCCTGAAAATCATTCCCGGCCCGGCCATAGAAATGCTTGCTGAGCAACCCGCACCTAACGCGATATTTTTAGGGGGCGATGTGGCCAATGATTTGCTTTTTGAAGTATGCTGGCGCGCATTGCTTCCCGGCGGGCGAATGGTGGCCAATGCGGTAACAATTGAAAGCCAAACCGCATTATTTGAGCGGCAAAAAATCCATGGTGGTGATATAATTTCCATTCAAATTTCGTCGCTGGAATATATTGGTAGCCGCGCCCTGATGCGCCCCTCCCTTCCCGTAGTTCAATGGATTGTTAGCAAACCAATTCCTCCGCAAAGGGAGGGATAAATGGCTGGCACATTCTATCTGGTCGGGGTTGGTCCGGGCGACCCGGACTTGATAACCCTTAAAGGGGTAAAAATTCTTTGCAACGTCGATATGGTGGCGTTCCCCCAAAAACCGGGCGGTGCATCGTTGGCTTTAAAGATCGCAAGCCCTCATTTGCATAAAAATATTGAGCAAATGCCTATAATACTGCCCATGGAAAAATCCCGCCAACCGGCTAAAGATGCCTATGATCAGGCTGCACTGAAAATTGGCGAGCAGCTACAAGCAGGGATTTCCATTGCCTATCTTTGTGAGGGAGATCCGTTTTTTTATGGCTCGGCCATGTATTTGTTTTCCCGGCTGTCCCATAAATATAATGTGCAGATTGTTCCGGGAATTTCTTCGCTGAACGCTGCTGCTGCTGCCATTAACAGACCTCTGGCGGCACGAAACGAAATCCTTAAAATTCTCCCCGCAACGCTTGATGATAAGACCCTGCTTAGAGAACTTAAAAACACAGAAGCTGCCGCAATTATTAAGGTCGGCAGGCATTTTGACAGAGTTCGAAAAATCATTACCCAAAGCGGCCATGAAAAGGGAGCAATGGTGATAGAATTTGCCAGCCAGCCCTCTCAAAACATTCGAGCCGTCAGCGCGGTTGACGAACAAGAACTGTCATATTTTTCCATTATTCTTTGTTATCACGGACAAGAACCATGGGGACAAGAACTGTGGGGCGAAAAGGATATATCTCAATGAGCGCACCAACAAAAATCGCTATTATCTATTTCACAGGTTCGGCCAAAGCAACCGCTGAAAAAATTGCCTCAATTGTGGACGCGCAAATTTTTGACCTTGGCAAAAACCCGAACAATAATGCAAAAATTCTGCAGGACTTATTTGCTGATAATACCGCAATAATCGGTATATGTGCTGCCGGAATTCTAATGCGTTTATTGTCGCCAGTGATTGCTGACAAACATTCTGAGCCTACCGTAATCGCTGTGTCGGGTAACGGTAAATTTGTGGTGCCGTTGCTTGGCGGTCACAAGGGCGCCAATGGGCTGGCCAAAGAAATCGCCCATGGCTTGGACGGGGTAGCAGCCATTACCACAGCCTCAGATGCGGTTTTTTCTTTTGCCCTCGATGATCCCCCTTCCGGTTATGAGCTGGCTAATCCAAAAGCTGCCAAAAACGCCATGGCCGCAATACTGAACGGCGAGGCTTTGCAGGTTACCGGGGATGCAAGCTGGCTGGAAAAAGCGGGTTATCCGATTGCAGAAAACGGCTCAGTAAAAGTCACCATTTCGGAATTTTTCAATCCTAAGAATTTGAGTAAAAATACTCTTCTTTATCACCCAAAGATTTTGGTTGCCGGAGTTGGCTGCGCACGAGGTAGCAAATCTTTAGAGGTGATTGATCTGATCAAAAAATCACTTGCCGATGCCACCCTTTCGACCAAAAGCCTTGCTGCAATCGCCACCATCGACATTAAAAGCGACGAGAGGGCCTTTCATGCGGCAGCAGAATATTTTGATGTGCCACTAAAACTGTTTTCTCCTGAAGAACTGGCCAAAAACGAAACTTTGGTGCCCAATCCATCAGAAATAGTAAAAGCTGAAACCGGCACCGCCTCCGTTGCAGAATCCGCTTCCCTGTTTGCCGGAAAATTGCTGGTTCAAAAGCAAAAAACGCTTAACGCCACCTGTGCCATCGGCCGCGCTGAACATCCCATAGATTTGGAAAAATTTGGAAAATCCCCCGGCCAGTTGCATTTGGTTGGCATTGGACCAGGTGCGCAGATGCAAAGAACATTCAGCGCCACAAATGCCATGAAAAATTCCAGCGATTGGGTGGGGTATGGTCTTTATCTGGATCTGATTTCTGACCTGCATAAAAATCAGATCCAGCATCGATTTGAGCTTGGGGATGAAGAAAAGCGGGTTCGCTTTGCCATGGAACTGGCAGCAACGGGCAAAAACGTAGCGCTTATTTGCTCTGGCGATGCTCAGATTTATGCCATGGCTTCGCTGGTATATGAGCTTTTGCAGGCCAAGGATAAGCGCGCTGTTTCTGCAGGTGCCAAACGCTTGCAGGTCTTTAGCCATCCGGGAATTTCAGCCCTGCAAATGGCCTCGTCAAAAGCTGGGGCACTGCTTGGGCATGATTTTTGCGCCATCTCTCTTTCCGACCTGCTTACCCCCCGTGAAGATATTGAAAAGCGCCTGCTGGCGGCAGCAAAAGGGGATTTTGTTACCGCTTTTTATAATCCGCGCTCCAAGCGTCGTCTTGATCTGATGGAAAAAGCCAAACAGTTATATTTGCAATATCGTCCGGGTGATACCCCGGTGATTATTGGCACAAATCTTGGTCGGAAAAGTGAAAATCTGCACATAACCACGTTGGAAAATTTCAACCCCGATGAGATTGATATGCTGACCATTGTGCTTTTTGGGTCTTCCAATTCCAAAAGCTTTATGCGCGGAGACGGCAAGCTGGTCGCCTTTACTCCAAGAGGCTATGCAAGAAAAATATATGCCGAAAAATCCAGTATTGAACCCGGCCCCTGATATGAGAGCACTTGTTACATGAGCGTATATTTTATAGGTGCCGGTCCCGGCGCTCCCGATCTGATAACCGTTCGAGGTCAAAAACTGATCCAGAGCTGCATGACCTGCCTTTATGCGGGATCGCTGGTGCCAAAAGAAATTGTAGAGCAGGCCCCAAAAAATGCTTTGGTTATGGATACGGCCCCCATGCATCTTGAGGAGATTGTCGCACAAATGCTTGAGGCCCATGAACGGGGTGAGGACGTGGCGCGGGTGCATTCCGGCGACCCTTCAATTTATGGAGCCATCGGGGAGCAGATGCAGGCTCTAAAACTGGCCAATATCCCCTTTGAGATTATTCCCGGCGTGCCGGCCTTTGCAGCCGCTGCCGCAAAAATTGGCGCTGAACTGACCCTGCCCGGAATTGCCCAGACAATCATTATCACCAGAACTCAAGGCAAAGCCTCTGATATGCCAAAAGGGGAAGAGTTGGCAACATTGGCTCAATCGGGCGCTACCCTTGCCATCCATCTTTCCATTCGCAATCTCTCCCATATCAAGCGGGAATTAACACCGTTTTATGGGGGTGATTGTCCGGTGGTGATTGCCTATCGCGCCACCTGGCCTGACGAGAAATTCATCCATACCAATTTGGATGAAATGGCAAAAAAAGTCCGGGAGCAAAAAATCACCCGCACAGCGTTGATTTTTGTCGGAAGGGTATTTGAGGATCAAAAAATCACCCCCAGCTCCCTCTATGATTCAGATTTTGCCCATATATTGCGCAACCAGGGCAAAAAACGTGACCGCGCACCGGATCCGGGAAGTTGAGCAAGAGCCTGCTTAAGTTCGTCGAGGGAGTTGACTTCACGGGCCGGGGGCAAGGGGGGGCGAGAAATCATAATCACCTGCACCCGAAGCATAAAGGCGGCCTCCAGCTTGGCGCTGGTTTGCTCGCCCCCGGAATCCTTGCAAACAAGGTGGGTGATGGATTCTCGCTTCATCAGCTCCAACTCTTCCCCGACATTAAAAGGCGGGCGCTGTTCAATGGCGGTAAAGTTTTCAGGAAGCTCAGGTTTTATCGGCTCAATCGAGCGGATCAAAAACCGCAAATCAGGGCGGGAAAGATATGGCTCCAGCCCCTTGCGTCCGATGGTCAGAAAAACCGCCGATCCGACCGGAATTATCTCAGCCGCCTGAGCATTGCCATCAACCCGCCACCAGTTGGCCCCGTCCCGTTCCTCAAACGGTTCGCGTATCAAACGGATCAGCGGCACCTTGGATTTTTCACAAGATATTACGGCCCCGGACGACATTTTAGCGGCGAACGGATGAGTGGCGTCAATCAGAAGGTCAATATCATTGGTTTCAAGGTAAGTGGAAAGGCCGTTCGGCCCGCCAAACCCACCAGTGATGAATTTACCTTTTGGGCGCTTTGGGTTGAGCGTTGCACCGGCCATGGCGGTGGTGACCTTGTGATTTTGCCCGTGCAAAAAGTTGGCCGCTTCAAAAGCTTCTTGTGTGCCCCCAAGGATCAGGATTCTCACCAAAATTTTCCTTTTTCAATTGGCCCCATTGCTGTTCGCGATTATTTTTTTGTCGCGATCAACGATAATTATGTCTACGCCTATTTCATCCCGTTGCAATATTTTTCGAGCATTTTGAGCCCCTTTGTTAGCAATAATCGCCGCCAGATTAATTTTGCCGCTGATCGATTTTGCCCTTTGGCTGATTTGCAAAATCTCATTGGCGCTATTGGCTTTAAGGGCTTGGGTGATGGTTTTCTCATCTGCTCCCGATTGGTCCAGCATTTGGCAGAGCCAGTCAATATCTACCTGCGAGCGGGCGGAATGCAAATCCATAGCTCCATTGGCCAGCTTGGAAATTTTAGCAAATCCCCCGGCGATGCTAATTCTTTTTACCGGGTGACGGCGCAGATATTTGAGCATGCCACCAACAAAATCTCCCATATCAATATAGGCCTGCTGGGGAAGATCAAAAAATTCCTGCGCCCCGATTTCAGAGTTTCTTCCGGTAACTCCAACGATGTGACTGATCCCTTCGGCCCGGGCCACATCAATACCGCTTTGGATGGAATGGATCCATGCGGAACACGAATAGGGAATGACAATCCCGCTGGTGCCAAGAATGGAAATGCCGCCAATAATTCCAAGGCGCGGGTTCCAGGTTTTTTTTGCGATTTCTTCTCCCCCCGGCACGCTGATGGTGACATTGAAGTCAGAAGCGCAGCCTTCGATGGAGCAGATTTTTTCCATTTCTTTTGCAATCATCTGGCGCGGAACCGGATTGATTGCCGGCTCATCAGGAGCAATGGGCAATCCGGCTTTGGTAACGGTTCCAACGCCTTCTCCGGCAAAAAACACTATTCCACTTCCCTTTTTACCGGGGGATATTCTGGCAATAATCATGGCCCCATGGGTCACGTCCGGGTCATCACCCGCATCCTTGATAATTCCAGCCTCGGCAAAGTTTTTCTCAGCTTTTTCGTATGCCAGCGCAAAGCCGGGCGTTTGCCCGCCGGGCAGGGTGATTGCTACCGGATCGGCAAAGCCCTTGCCCAACAGCGCATTAAGAGCCGATTTCGCGGCAGCCGTAGCGCAGGCGCCAGTCGTCCAGCCCCGCTTAAGGGCTGGCGCTTCAATGTTTTTGACTTCACCTGTTTTGTCCATAAGGCTCTATACATCTTCAATGCAAAACCGCAAAATCCCTCTCCTATCGGAGTATTGAAATGAATAATTATAACAATCATTTTGCCCGCCTTGACGAGGCTCATTTCCCGCCATTTCTACCCAATACTGTTTGGCTTGTGGGGGCAGGGCCAGGCGCGCCCGGCCTGCTCTCCTTGCTTGGATATTATGCCCTTGGGCAGGCAGATATTATAATTCATGATGCTTTGGTAAATTCTCAAATCCTTAAAATGGCCAACCCTGATGCAAAGTTGATTTATGCGGGAAAACGTGGCGGTAAGCCCTCAACCGATCAGGGGGATATTTGCAAAACCATGATTGCAAACGCCAACGAGGGCAAGCGGGTTTTGCGCCTGAAAGGGGGCGATCCGTTTATGTTTGGCCGTGGTGGGGAGGAATGTCTGGCTCTTGCCGATGCGGGTATAAAATTTCGTCTTGTTCCCGGCATAAGTGCGGGGATTGGCGGACTGGCCTATGCGGGCATCCCCCTGACCATGCGCCAGACCAATCACTCGGCAATTTTTCTAACCGGTCATGATGAAAGCGGCACTATGCCCAGCGGGGTTGACTGGCAAAAAATTGCCAGTGCCTCGCCGGTAATCGTTATGTTCATGGCCGTTAAACATTTAGGCTCGATCACCAAAAAGCTTTTGCAGGCCGGGCGCAAACCCGATGAGATGCTGGCCATAGTTTCCAACGCTTCATTGCCTGAGCAGACCATTGTTGAAAGCTCATTGGGCGGCGTGGAAAAATTGCTTGAAGAAAATGAAATCGCTACTCCGGCTATTGTGATAGTCGGCCCGGTAAATTCCTATAGAAAAACCATAGATTGGTTTAGCCCTGAAAAAGAGCCGGAACTGTTTCGTGGAGAACTTGGTGAATAATCCCGATTATGCAAAAGCTATAATTGTTGCCGCTCCTGGCTCCGGGTCGGGAAAAACCATTTTTTCCATGGGCCTGATCGCCGCCATGAAGGCGCGCGGCCTGATTTGTGCTGCCGCTAAAACCGGTCCTGATTATATTGACGGGGCTTATCTGGGGCTTGCGGGCGCTGCAAGCACCATAAATCTTGACCCTTGGTCCATGGACAAACAACGCTTGCTTTCGCTTGGCGCAACTCATGCTAAAAATGCAGATTTTATGGCGATTGAGGGGGTAATGGGCCTGTTTGATGGCGCTGTGGATGGCACAGGATCAACAGCGGACTTAGCGGCAATGATGCAATTGCCGATAATTTTTGTAATCGATGCCCAACGTCAATCCCATTCGGTTGCAGCTTTAGTTGCCGGTTTTAGCAATTGGCGTTCTGATATTTCTATTGGCGGATTGATCCTTAATAATGTGGCCAGCCCTCGCCATGAAAAAATTCTGCGCACAGCGTTAAAAGCCATAGATATCCCCTTATTGGGAGTAATTCCTCGCCAGCCTGACATGCAAATTCCCAGCCGTCATTTGGGTCTGGTTCTGCCCGGAGAAATCGATGAGATAGAAGATTTTATATCCCGTGCCGGGCAACTGGTTGAAAAACATTGTAATCTGGATAAAGTTTTTGCGCGGGCTCAACCATTGGCCCCATTTCCTGTTTTACAAAGCACTTCCCAACAAAAACTTTCCCCACTGGGACAGCATATTGCCATCGCCTGCGATCGGGCTTTTGCATTTTGCTATTCTCACTGGCTAAACGACTGGAAAGGCGCCGGAGCCTCTGTCAGCTTTTTTTCCCCTCTAGCCAACGAAACCCCCAGCGACGATGCTGACGCTGTATTTTTACCCGGCGGATATCCAGAACTTTTTGGTGAGCAGCTTGCCTTGGCCGACAGGTTTTTTAAAGGATTGGCAGATGCTGCGAAACGAGGCGCGCTGATATATGGGGAGTGTGGTGGGTATATGGTTTTGGGAAAATTCTTAAAAGACCGGGAAGGTAAGTCCCACAAAATGGCCGCCCTGTTGCCCCATACCACCTCTATTGAGCGCCCGCGCCGTATCTTGGGCTATCGCAACCTCAGCCATAATTCTGCGCTTCCATGGCCAAAACATCTAAAAGGTCATGAATTTCACTATTCCACCAGCTCCCCCCATTCGCTTGGTGCGCTTTTTCAGGCCACAGATGCATTGGGAGAAATACAGCCTGCCATGGGCGCCATGAACGGCAAAATACTCGGTTCCTACGCCCACGTTATTGATGTGGATAGGGAGACAAATTCATGAGCGCCAAAGCATTAATGCTCATGGGAACCGGCTCGGATGTGGGCAAATCATTGATTGTTGCCGGGCTTTGCCGCGCCTATAAGCTCCGGGGCCTTAAAGTGCTGCCGTTCAAACCGCAAAACATGTCCAATAATGCCGCCGTAACTATTGATGGCGGGGAAATTGGCCGCGCTCAGGCTTTACAGGCGCTGGCCGCCGGGGTGGAACCGGTTTCGGCCATGAATCCTATTCTTTTGAAACCTGAACATGAGGCTGGAGCGCAGGTTATTATTCGTGGCAAGCGGGTTGGCTCCATGAGCGCAAAAGAATATTTCTCCAAACGCCAAAAATATCTCAGCGCCGCTGTTCAGGCATTTGAGGAACTTAGCCAAAACGCTGATCTGGTATTGGTTGAGGGAGCGGGCAGCGCTTCTGAGATAAATCTGCGCAAAAATGATATTGCCAATTTTGGCTTTGCCCGGGCGTTAAATATTCCCGTAGTGGTGATCGGGGATATTGCTCGCGGCGGGGTAATCGCTTCCCTATATGGTACCTTCAAGGTCATTGATCCCAAAGATGCCAAACTGATTGTTGCCAGCCTGATCAACAGATTTCAGGGCGACCCGCTTTTGTTCGAAGAGGGAAAAAATCAGATCGCCAGCCTTACAAACTGCCCATGCCTTGGCCCGGTCCCTCATTTTGCCGATGCCTCATTGTTGCCGGCTGAAGATATTTTGGGCCTGACTGGCACACAAGATGTTGGCGAAGAAGAAATTGGTACAGAAGAAAAATCTGGAACGAAGCAAATAAAAATTGCCATCCCGCTGTTGCCCCGCATTGCCAATTTTGATGATTTTGATCCCTTGAAAGCCCATTCCGGGGTTGATCTGCAATTTATTGCGCCCGGTAACACAATACCTGTTGATGCAGACCTGATTATTCTGCCCGGCTCCAAAACCACCCGTGCTGATCTGGAATTTTTGATAAATCAGGGCTGGGATATTGATATAAAATCCCATCATCGACGGGGTAAAAAAATATTTGGCATTTGCGCAGGATTTCAGATGTTGGGCAAAACCATATCCGACCCCCACGGTATTGAGGGCGACAAAGGTAGCAGCAAAGGGCTTGGCTTGTTAAATATAACAACCGAGTTAGACGCACATAAACAATTGCGGGTTGAGCAGGCAATTGATGCTCAGTTCAATCTTCCCCTTTTTGGCTATCACATGCATATGGGAAAAACCGATGGTCCCGATTGTGCCAGAGGTTTTGCTGATGTTCATGGCGTTGCGGAGGGGGCGAAATCTTTAGATGGACTTGTATCTGGCACCTATTTGCACGGAGTATTTGCTTCTGACGAATATAGGAATAAATTCCTTAGTCATGTAATCTCAGATGAATTGAAATCCTTTAATTACCACCAACAGATTGATCAGGTGCTCAACGATTTTGCCTCCCATCTGGAGCAACATCTTGATCTTGATGCTTTGTTGGATATGGCCCGATCCCCGGTTTTTGCGAATGCTGATAGCGAAGGCAGGGCAAAAAATTGAGTTTTACAATTGCGTTTTTAGCCCTTGCCGTTGACAGGTTTTTCCCTCTGTTTGGAATGTTTTCAAAATGGATAAGGCACCCGGTGGAGTGGCAGGGGATGCTGATTTCATTTTTCGAGCGCCGCTGGAATGATTTGCAAATAAGTGCTCTAAAGCGCAAACGTGCCGGAATTTTTATGCTGCTTATCTTGATTGTGGTTACGCTTTTAATTTCATTTTTGTTGCTCTTTATTTTTAGTTTTTTACCGTTTTCATGGATATTCGAAGCTTTGGCGGCCTCTGTTTTATTGGCTGGGAATGATTTGAAAAAAGCCGTTGCTAGCGTGGCGGAAAATCTTGATATTTCCATTGAAGAGGGTCGAAAACAGGTTTCTCATATTGTTGGCCGGGATACAAAAAACCTTAATGAGCATGAAATTTCTCGCGCTGCCATTGAAAGTCTGGCCGAAAACAGCTCGGACGGGGTTATTGCGCCACTGTTTTGGTTGGTGATTTTTGGTCTGCCCGGCATTGCTGTTTATAAGGCGATAAATACCGCAGATTCCATGGTTGGCCACCTTAGTGAGCGCTATGAGAATTTTGGCTGGGCTAGCGCCAGGACCGATGATTTGGTGAACTGGCTTCCCGCCCGATTAAGCGCTTTATTATATGCCGTTGCTGCTTATTTTTTATCTCCTGAGGCGGCAAAAAACAGCTTGCACGCAGCAATAAATGATGCCCCAAATCATACCTCCCCCAATGCTGGCTGGCCCGAGGCCGCGCTGGCCGGGGCGCTTGGTTTTGGCCTTGGTGGTCCGCGCAAATATGGGGGAAAAACCCTTGATCTTGCGATGATGGGCGCTGGAAAGCGCGATTTGACATCTAAAGATATTTTTGAGGCGATAAAATTATATTCGATAATGAGCGGAATTGCCCTGGTGCTTGTCGGGTTTTTAGCTCTGTTGGAATTGTTATTCTAGGGTCTAAACCCTAAACCTCTGGCAATTGCCCTTTTAGCATCATTGGCAATCCGGCGACACTCAGACAAACATTTGCGCATATTTGAGCCAGATTTTGGTGCAGCAAGCCAGCCTCATCACCAAATTGGCGGGCCAGCCTGTTATCCGGCACTATGCCCATCCCCACCTCGTTTGAAACCATTACAATTGTGCAATCAATGTTGGAAGTTAGAACAGATTGCAATTGTCTGATTTGCTCATCTTTGTTGACGTTTGTGGAGAATGTCAGATTGGAAAGCCAAAGGGTCAGGCAATCGATAAGAATTACATCATGGTTTTTTTTTGCCAGCTGAATTGCTTTAGCCAGATTTAGGGCTTCTTCAAAAGTGGTGAAATTTTTGCTGCGTTGGTTTTTGTGCAATGCAATTCTTGCTGCCATTTCCCCATCCCCCGCTTCTGCGGTGGCAATATAGGCCGGGTTTGAACTTAGTTTCAGGCAGGTTTTTTCCGCCAACGCGGTTTTACCCGAACGGGCTCCACCCAAAATCAGAATATGATTATTACCCACATTAGGTCCTGACCCTGATTTCCTGTTTGGGTGCGCATGCACTGGATTTGCTGTATAAATCCTATATCACATTTGCTGATCTAGTACACGGGTTTTGGCTGCGGTTAGCATTTAATCACTCTATTAATTGCCCGCCATTGTCTTTATCGTTTTACAAATTTTCTAGTTTCACAGAGATTTATCCAACTTTTAATGGCGGGCGTGTAAATTGGTGCAAATGTTTTTGGGTGTTGATGGCGGCGGTACAAAATGCCGAATGCGGTTGGTTGACCGGCACTTAAAAACTCTTGGCGAAGCTGAGATTGAAGCACCTTCAAATCTTCAGGTTGGCAATGGCGAGGCTGCGTTTGCAGCAATTAACAAACTGACCCAAATGGTGTTTTCTGAGGCTGGAGTTGATATTGCTCTGGCGACAAATGTCAGCGCCTGTTTTGGCATGGCCGGAGCAAGAATGCTTAAGGCTAAAACAGATTTTGCCGCCCGTTCCTTCCCCTTTGCTTCAGTAAAAGTGGTTGATGATATAGATATTGCCCGCGCTGGTGCCCATCTGGGTGCAGATGGCGCGGTGCTGATAATTGGCACCGGATCCGCCGGACTGGGCGAGGTTGCCGGCAAAAGGTTTCAGGTCGGGGGCTGGGGATTTCTAATTGGGGATGCCATGTCCGGGGCCTGGCTTGGCCGCAAGTTAATTCGCAAAAGCCTAAAGGCTTTTGAAGGATTTGAAGAGGTCTCGGCACTCACCAGCGCTGTGATGAAAAAATTTGATAATGACCCGCAAAAACTTATGGAGTGGTCGTTTAACAACAAAAATGCACTTGCTTACTCAGGTTCTACAGCTGCGGATATGCCCCCTTCCATCGCCCATGCGCGCCCGGTTGATTATGGGAATTTTGTCCCGATGATTTTTGATTTTTTTGAACAAAATGATCCGGTTGCAAGGCAGTTGATCGCCATGGAGTTGGCCGCGATCGAACAATATATCAACTGGTTTTTAGAACGGGAAATAAAATCAATTGCCATTGTTGGTGGTTTGGGAAAAAGACTTTTCCCGATGCTGGAAAAACTTCACCCCGGCTTGATCATTGAGCCTAAATCCGCTCCTTTGCATGGGGCGATAATACTTGCCGCAGCATCCAATTGATATCACTGTTGCAATAAAAGAGGGAGAATTCTTTTGTCAGCTAAAACCATTCCGGTGCAACCATTTGATTATGTGGTTTTTGGGGCTACGGGCGATCTTTCAAGACGCAAATTATTTCCGGCCCTTTATCATCGCTTCAAGGCGGGTCAATTTGATGAGCGCTCCCGCATAATCGGGGTTTCCAGAACCCCCTGGGATGATGAAAAAATGCAGCAGGTGGCCCGGGAGAGTGTTCTGGCCCATGTGGAGAAAAAATATCTGGATAAAGATGTTCTAGAGCGTTTTTCCTTGTGCTTTAGCTATGTGCACAATGATGTTACCAATGAAAGTGACTGGAAGGACCTTTCCGATAAATTGCGTGACGACGAAAATATCGTGCGGGCATTTTATCTGGCGGTTTCCCCGTCCCTTTTTGCCCCCATTTGCAAATACCTCAAAAAGAAAAATTATTGTCGCCCCAACTCACGCGTAGTGCTGGAAAAGCCCCTTGGCAGCGATTTGCAATCCTCCATGGCAATAAATGATGCGGTGGAAGAGGCGTTTTGTGAAGATCAGATTTATAGGATTGATCATTATCTGGGTAAAGAAACGGTGCAAAATATTCTTGCCCTTCGGTTTGCCAATACCATGTTTGAGCCGATCTGGAATTCAGCTCATATTGATCATGTACAGATCAGCGTTGCCGAATCGGTTGGTGCCGGCAGTCGTGGGTATTATGATCAGTCGGGCGCCTTGCGCGACATGGTGCAAAACCACATTCTTCAACTATTGTGTCTGGTGGCTATGGAGCCGCCATCATCGGATGCTGCAAATGCTCTTCGGGATGAAAAGTTAAAGGTCTTAAGATCCCTAAAACCGATTATGGGAGAAGGGCTGGATAAGATTTCGGTCCGGGGTCAATATAGTTCAACCCGCTCTGGTGATGTTGAGGTTTCATCTTATCAGGACGAATTGCCACAAGTAAAACGCGGCTCAAAAACCGAGACCTTTGTGGCCTTAAAAACTGCGATTGAAAACTGGCGCTGGTCCGGGGTGCCGTTTTATATTCGCACCGGAAAACGACTGGCCGCAAGAGTATCTGAAATTGTAATTCAATTTCGTGAAATTCCCCATTCCATATTTGATCATGCCGAAGGGGTGCCAAATGCCAATAAGCTGGTAATTCGCCTGCAGCCCGATGAGGGGGTGAAGCTGTTTTTGATGATTAAAGATCCCGGTCCCGG
>JAKISW010000046.1 GCA_021648375.1 Devosiaceae bacterium | reverse complement strand
TTGGATTATCCAGACGAACAAAAACTGCCAAAACCTGTTGCAGGCCAACGAGTTTACCGTGGGGAATGGCAATACCATTGCCAAGACCGGTGGACCCCAGTTTTTCCCGATTCATCAGGGTTTCAAATACAGTTTTTGCATCAACATCCAGCACATCGCTGGCCTTTTGCGCAAGAAGTTGCAACAATTGGCGTTTGGAGGACACCTTGGCACAACCAACAATGCAATCCTTCAATAGAATATCTGCGAGTTCCATAAATGGCCCTATTTTTCTTTTCGGAAAAAAAGTAATCCAATGGCTTTCCCTTTAGGGAAGCTCCGGGTCAATCCAGACGATATTGCCATCGGCTCGGCGATAAACCACATTCATGCCCCCATGTCCAGCGTTAAGAAACACCTGAACATCGGAATGGGATAGATCCAGTTCCATAACCGCCTCTCCCACGCTCATTCTTGATAGGGAGGACGCACTTTGAGCAATAATTGGTGGGCTAAAATCTTCGGATACCTCATCGGAAGTATCAGGAGAATCAAGCACATAGGATTTGGCAATCATATCAGCCATCGAATCGCCCTTTTTACGGCGACTTTTAAGCTTGCGTTTATAACGACGCAGACGTTTTTCTATATGATCGGCAGTGGTTTGGAACGAGGAAATCGCATCCCTAGCCTGGGCATGGGCCCTTAGAACCGCGCCAGTATCAAGATGTAAAACCATGTCTGAGCGATATCCGGAACCCTCGTGTTCAAACGTTAAGTGCCCCTCAAAACCGCCATCAAAATATTTGGAAATTACCTCGTCGAGACGGTCCTGCGCTTTTGTGCGCAAAGCATCACCGACATCCATATTTTTTCCCGAAACGCGTAAGTTCATAAAAATTCGCCTCCCAGTCGCAAATTAAAATCAAAGAATCAGTGAACAAAAGCTCCCTGATTGATGAGCAGGTTAGACCCCATGGAGCCTACCTTCAATATATCTGGGTAATGATTTGAGCAATTGATAGGCTTGACGTGCCTTTTTGTTCAATTTTTCTTCTTTTTGTGGCCATCAATGGCGAAAAACTTGCGGAAAAGTGATCAAAATCCGGATAATTCACTTCTTTTTTGGCGTCTGCGCACCACAGAAGAAGGAATATTCAAGCCTTCTCGATATTTAGCGATTGTTCTTCTTGCAACCTCAATTTGATGGGTTTTTGCCAGAATTTCAGCAATTTTGTCATCGGAAAGAATTTTTTCAACCTTTTCCGCGTCAATCAATTGTTTGATCAAATGCCTGACACTTTCAGAAGAATGCTCATTTTCTCCCGAACTTGAGCCAAGAGCCGTGGTGAAAAAATATTTCATTTCAAACAGACCGCGAGGAGTGGCAATATATTTATTGGTGGTAATGCGTGAAACGGTACTTTCGTGCATTTCGATGGCGTCCGCCACGTTTTTTAGGGTCATTGGCTTGAGATGAGTGACCCCGTGCAGCAAAAAACCATCCTGCATACGGGCAATTTCAGTGGCGACCTTTAAAATTGTCTGCGCGCGCTGATCCAGACTTTTCGTCAGCCAATTGGCATTTTGCAAACAGTCGACAAGAAATGCTTTTTCTTTTTTGTCTCTGGTGCGTTTAGAAACTGATGAATAATAGGTTCTGTTCACAAGCACCCTTGGCAAAACCTCACTGTTCAATTCCAATAACCAACCCCCATCAGGACCGGGGCGAATATAAACATCAGGAACCACCGCCTGCATGGATGAGCCATCAAAGGCCCTTCCCGGGCGCGGATTAAGGGCGCGGATTTCTTCCAGCATATCGCCAAGGTCTTCATCTGAAGCGCCAATTTTATTCTTGAGCGTTGTAAAATCACTTTTTGCAACCAGATCAAGATTATCCAGCAATGCACCAATCATCGGATCTAAACGATCCTGATCTGCCAATTGCAGCGCCAGGCATTCCCTTAAGTCTCTGGCAAATATTCCAGCTGGTTCTGACTTTTGTACCTTTTGCAGCACGGTTTCAACATGCTCTATCGTCGTTCCCAATTGCTCCGCAATGGTTTCACAATCTGTTGCCAGATAACCCTTATCATCCAGATTATCTATCAGGTTGCGGGCAATCAGGCGCTCAGCCGGCTCATCAACCAATAAACACACCTGTTCGCTTAAATGTTCGCTTAAAGTTATCTTTGCTGCCACATATTGCTCAATATCCCCATATTCAGCACCTGATGTCAGGCTGGGTGTTCCCCCGGTTCCACTGGTGGCGGAAATTGAATCCTGCCCCACCTGCTCAGGATAAAGACTGGCGGCGTCCGTACCCATATCTTTGGCGATTTCACTGGCGCTGGACATTTGATTTCCCGTATCCACCAGATCAGCAATCACAGGACTGTCCTGGTCAGGAATTTCCTGGCCCAGATTGTCCTGCTCAGAATTTATCTGTCCGGCAGAAGATGCCTGCTCGATTTGCTGGGTATTTTCGTCGCGTTCAAGCAGGGGGTTTCGCAAAAGTTCTTCTTCAACAAAATTGTTGATTTCCAAGTGGGAGAGTTGCAGCAATTTTATTGACTGCATCAATTGCGGTGTTAAGGCCAGACTTTGAGACTGACGAATTTCCAGTCTTGGCGTTAGGGCCATATTGCGCTCAGCCCAACATGAATGTCAGGCATACCTTTTAAAAAATTCCCATATGATTCTATATATACAAGTTTTGTGCCAACTTGTTCAAATAAATCTGCCGAAAGAGTTTTTAGCGCTTGTCGTAGTAAAGCCCAACAACATGCTCGGCCTCGGCAAAAAACAGCCAGCGCGAGGCAAAAAGCCCGATAATGTGGGAAATGGTGGCAAGGGGAACAGAAAACATCCAAAACGGAGCCAGCATTAACAAGGCCAAAGGCAGCACACCAAACAAGACTATCGAGATGGCGCGCAATTTCGTCGCGTGTTTGCGCCCGACCACAAATACCATTTCTTTCAACAAATAGTTGCTACCAGAATGGGGGCTTTCCAACTGGCGCACCTTGCCAAGGAAACCAAGTCCTGTGGCGGTTTCAATAGTATGCCCGGCATTGGAAAAGCTCTTGCCCCCCAAATTCCAGGAAACCATCTGGACCACGAGCAAAATCACCAACAGGGCTGAGGCAATGAGTGAATTCCCTGCCACTATGGCTCCACCCGCTATGCTATATAATAAAAACAGCACTGGCGTGAACCCGGTGTTCCAACGAGGGACTGTTTTCATCTGCGCATAAATCATCGAAGTAGTAAAAATTGTTGCCAGTGATCCAACAGCGCCCAAAATGCCAATAATTTGCCAGTTTGAATTCAAAAATATCAACCCGATTGCATAGATGGCCATCACCAGCAACGAGATTACCGCCAAAATTCCTTCTCGGCTCAACCAACTGGAGCGCCATTGCCTAAAAGCCTTTAAGGCTCTTTGCGGATTGCCAAGGTGAAAAGTGGAGGCCAGCAATCCACCAACTGCCAAGCCAAAGCCAACAAAGAAATACCAGAAGGCACTCCAGCCAAAAACAAGCGGAAGGCCAATACCCAGCCACGCTAGAAGACCAAAACCAAGACCGGAAAGGGATGTGAATAAAATAACCGAGGGAGCCGGGTGCATCAGATTTTCTCCAGAGCTTTATCCAGCCAGCCAATAAATCCCTTTGCCCCGCTTACCGGTTCAAGGAAAGGAATTGGCATATCTATCTGGCTTTGGCTTTCAATATCGCTTTTTGGTCGCGGGGGCAGATACCGATTGGTTGGTTTGGTGCCCTGCTCTTTCATCAATTCAATGCCACCCCTTGCCGCGCTCATAAGAGAAACATTAGAATTGGGATCATCAAAATCTCCAAAGTGACGCGCTCCAGCCGGGCAGGTGCGAACGCAGGCCGGTTCCCGATCTTCTTCAGGGATATTCTCATTATAAATTCTATCGACGCAAAGAGTGCATTTTTTCATCACTCCTGCCTCCGCATCCATCTCGCGAGCGCCATAGGGGCAGGCCCAAGCACAAAGGCCACAGCCAATGCAATCGGCCTCATTGACCAAAACTATGCCATCTTCACTTCGTTTATAAGAAGCCCCGGTGGGACAAACGGTAACACATGGCGCATCCTGACAATGCAGGCAGGATTTGGGGAAATGCACAATCTGGGCTGGCGCTTCAGGTTCCTTGATCTCATAGGTATGCACTCTATTTAGAAACGTTCCGACCGGTTGTTCTCCATAGGCATCCATATCTGACAGAGGTGCACCATAGTTGGAAGTATTCCATTCCTTGCAACTAATGACACAGGCATGGCAGCCAACGCAGGTATCAAGATCAATCAGCAGGCCAAGGCGGCGGTCCGTGGATTTTGGCAGCGAGGTCATATTAAAATACCTCCCCGTAGGTGAGGTTCTTTGGCCCCTTGCCGACCGGAGATTTTTGCGGCGCGGTCTGGGGCTTTGAAGTCTGATCTCCCGGCTCGGCTTTTTCAATTTTTACCCGGAGGTCAAACCATGCGGCCTGTCCGGTTATGGGGTCTGAATTGCTCCAGCGCATACCGTCTTTTTTTGGCGGCAGCAATTCTGAAATAAGATGATTGAGCAAAAACCCTTTTTTTGCTTCCGGCGCGTTTTCATCCAGCGCCCATGCGCCACTTCTTTTGCCGATGGCGTTCCATGTCCAAACGGTTTTGGCGTTGAGGGCATCCATGCGCACCACTGGGATTTTGATTTTTGCATGTCGAGAAGTGAGCCATGCCCAGTCCCCTTCCTCAAAACCATGCTCCTCAAAAACCTCTCCGGAAACATAGAGCGGGTTAGTGCCGTGGATCTGGCGCAGCCATGCATTTTGCGAACCCCATGAATGATACATGGCGGCGGGGCGCTGGGTCAGCGCATGCAGGGGGAATTCCTCCACATCAACCACACTTTCTTCAAACGGTGCCCACCAGGTCGGCAATGGCTGCATGCTTTGTTTTATCTGTTCACGCAAATGCTCAGGGGGCTGGCGTTCACCATGGCCTTCTGCCGCAAGCTGGAATTTGCGCATCGGTTCCACATAAAGCTGAAATACATAGGGCTGTGGAGTGTCATATAGGCCGCGCGAAACGGCCCAATCCTGATAGGCATTATTCCACGGTTTAAAATATGCAGCCTCTTTTGGAATATGATCAATCCAAAAACCGCCGTTTTTAATATAGGCATCAATCTGGTTGGGGTTTGGTTCCCCGCGCCCTTTGCCTTTGCCATCCTTGCCACGAAAACCGGCCAGAGGCCCAACACCGGGACGACGCTGATGATTTTGAATATAATCCGCATAATCGCTGTATTTAGGCGAACCATCATCTTCAACCATGCCCGGCAAATTTAATCTGGCCCCAAGATCAAGCAATACCGTTTGAAAGGCTCGCACATCACGATCCGGCTCCACAACCGGCCAGCGAATACTATCAGCCATGGCATCGGCCTCGCAAATCGGGCGATCGAGCAGAGAAATACAATCGTGGCGCTCAAGATAGGTGGTGTCGGGTAATATCAGATCGGCAAAGGCCACCATTTCAGACGAATATGCATCAGAATAAATGATACGGGGAATGACATATTCACCGCTTTCATCCTTATCGGTAAGCATATCCATAACTTTTGTGGAATTCATCGAGGAATTCCAACTCATGTTGGCCATATACATAAACAAGGTGTCGATCTTATAGGGATCACCGGCATGAGCGTTGGAAATCACCATATGCATCAAGCCGTGGGAGGACATGGGGTTTTCCCAAGTAAAGGCCTTATCGATGCGAGCCGGGCTGCCATCATCATTAAGCATAAGATCATCCGGCCCATGGACAAATCCCAGATGCGGACCATCAAGCGGACCATTTGGCGTAACTCCGCTATGGGGTTTGGGATGAGCCTCGGCCGGTTTTGGATAGCTGGGTTTGAAGCGAAATCCACCCGGCACTTCCACCGAGCCTAATAATATCTGCAAAACATGCAGCGCCCGACAGGTTTGAAAACCATTTGAATGGGCTGAGATTCCGCGCATGGCATGGAAAGATACCGGACGGCCAACCATCTTGTCGTGCTTTTGTCCCTTCCAGTCGGTCCATGGCTGGTCAATGGTTATTTCTTGCTCAAAAGCCACATGGGCCAGTTCGGCGGCAATGCGTTTTATGGTTTTTACTTCAATCCCGCAGCGCTCAGCAACGGCAACGGGCGCATATTCGTCGGAGAGATATTTGTTGGCCAATTGATCAAATACCGGCTTATGAACAATGTTTTTAACCTTATAACTTCCCGCCAAATCTGCCTTTATTCCCGGCTTGTCAAAAGCCACCGGCTTACCTGTTTTTCTGTCCAAAATCAGTGGCTTGTCATCTTTGTCTCGCAAAAACAGGCCATATTCAGGGGAGTTTTTATCCCCGTTGAGCAAAAATGGCGCATTGGTATACCGGGCCAGATAATCCAGATCAATTTTGCCTGCCCTCAGCAATTCATGGATAAGCGCCAGAATAAATAAGCCATCGGTGCCCGGAGTTATGCCAACCCATTCATCGGCAATGGCATTATATCCGGTACGGACCGGATTGACCCCGATAACTTTAACACCGCGCTCCTTTAGCTTACCGAGGCCCATTTTTATGGGGTTGCTGTCATGATCCTCGGCCACTCCAAATATCATCAGTAATTTGGTGCGATCCCAATCAGGGGTGCCAAATTCCCAAAAAGCTCCGCCCATGGTATAAATTCCGGCGGCGGCCATATTCACTGAGCAAAAGCCCCCATGGGCCGCATAATTTGGCGTACCAAACGATTGCGCCCACCAGCTTGTTAGAGATTGAGATTGATCGCGCCCTGTGAAAAAGGCCAGCTTTTCCGGGTGTTTTTCCCTTAAGGGAGCAAGCCATCCGGTTGCAATTTCAAACGCTTCTTCCCATGAAATTGTTTCAAATTCCCCCGCTCCCCTTTCGCCAACCCGCTTCATGGGAGCTGACAGACGAGCTGGAGAATAATGCTGCATAATACCTGCAGAACCCTTGGCGCAAAGCACGCCTTTATTTATGGGGTGATCGCGATTTCCCTCAATATATTTAACTTTGCCATCCTGAAGGTGCACATTTATTCCGCAGCGGCAGGCGCACATATAACATGTGGTATGGCGGATTTCGTCCGATACTTTCGGCGAAGTTTTAAGCTCAGGCTGCCTGATATGCGCCATTATAACAAAGTCCCCAATATGCCATTTCTTTCATATTAGGCTAGATATTTGGATGGACGCAAGTGCTTGTTAGAATTCTCTAATATATTATTTAAAGCACTGGTATAATGGCGGAATGATATTTTATCTGTATGGATCAGCTTTTATTCAAAACGCTCAATCCTTCTGCTCGCTCAAAAGCTTAAAGTTTTTGCGCTTTATACGAGTGACCGCGATGTCATATTTAAGTTCTTCAAAAATTGCTGATTTTTGCAATTTTTGGGCAATTGCAACCGGCAGGGCCATCAAAACAAGTTTTTCATCATCGGATTCATCTAGATTATCTCCAACCAATCCTTGCTTGTAATCATGAAGGTTTTGCGGATTTTTTGCAACGAGTTCACTAATCATGCCCCCGGCAATCGTGGTGTTTTCTTCTGGATCAATCAGAATAAAAGACCCGGTGCCGCGATTGGCTGCATAGGTGTCAAAAATCGCTGTTTCCTCAAATTTCAGGCGCACTTTTCCGATGGCATTCATCTCCAGTCGCTCCGTATCGCTCCAGACGCCGCTATTGAGATCAACTGTAGTAAACGGTTCCACCCTGACCCTTTGACGCCTGCTTGCTGACTTTAGCCAATAGCGTTTTCCCGGCTCTATGCCAGTGCTTGCAAGAGCAATAATATCGGCGACAAACTCCTTGCCCATCATCGGCTTTGCCTCCAGTGAGCAAATCATATCACCGCGGGCCACATCCACATTTCGATCAAGCACCAGGGTTATAGCGTCCCCTGCAACGGCTGCATTTCTAACCAGATCAAAGGTAACAATTTCGGTGACATTAACGGGAATGGATGCCGGAAGAACCACAAGACTGTCTCCGGGTTTTACAGCTCCGCCAGCCACCGTGCCCTGATAGCCGCGAAACCCTTCATTGGGGCGGCAAACCCTTTGCACCGGCAAACGAAAGCCAACGGTTTGTGCAGAGCGGGAAGTGGCAAGTTCTAAAGTTGTAAGCAGAGTATTTCCCTCATACCAATCTAAATTGGCCCCAGTATTGCTGGCGACATTTTCTCCCTTAAGCGCACTAACGGGAATGGAAACAACATCGGTAACACCCAGGGAGAGGGAAAACTCGAGAAATTCATTGGCGATTTTTTCAAAAATTTCATGGCTGTAATCCACAAGATCAATTTTATTCACTGCCAGAACAAACTGCTTTATGCCCATCATAGAGGCAATCATGGCGTGGCGTTTTGTCTGCTCAAGAATTCCGGCACGGGCATCAACCAGAATAATCGCCAGATCGGCCGTTGAGGCACCTGTGGCCATATTTCTGGTATATTGCTCATGGCCGGGGGTATCGGCGACAATAAAAGATCGCTTGGAAGTGGAAAAATAGCGATAGGCAACATCAATGGTTATGCCCTGTTCGCGCTCGGCCTGCAAACCATCCAGCAGCAGGGCAAAGTCCGGCAGATCCAACCCGTTATTTTGAGCTTTTGAATCACTTTTCAGCTTTGAAGCCTGATCGGTTTTAACAGCTTTTGTATCCCAAAGCAGTCTGCCGATCAGCGTGGATTTTCCATCGTCGACGCTGCCACAAGTAATAAAACGCAAGGGAACCAGTTGGTTTTTTGCGGTTTCGAAATCGCGCTCCGGCGCGCTCATCAAAGAAAAATTCATTAAAAATATCCCTCACGTTTTTTCATTTCCATTGAGCCGGATTGATCCCTGTCAATGGCCCGTCCCTGCCGTTCTGAAACTGTTGCTGTTTGAATTTCTGATATGATCTCATCAAGATTTTGAGCACGCGATCTAATCGCTCCGCTTAAGGGAAAACAGCCAAGAGTGCGAAAACGCACCCAAAGTTCTTGGAGTTTTTCTCCCTTGGCGATTTCCAGTCGTTTATCACTGGCCAAAATCAGCATACCGTCACGCTCGACCACCGGGCGTTTTTTGGCGAAATAAAGATCAACGAGGGGGATGTTTTCTGCCCGGATATAACGCCAGATATCGGCCTCAGTCCAATTGGATAGGGGAAAGGCCCGAACGCTTTCTCCCTTATTGATCATGCCATTATAAATAGACCATAATTCCGGGCGTTGATTTCTTGGGTCCCATTTATGTTCAGGAGTTCGGAACGAATATATGCGCTCTTTGGCACGGGATGCCTCTTCATCCCGGCGCGCCCCACCAAAAGCTGCATCAAATTTACCGGCGTTCAAAGCGGTCAGCAAAGCCTCGGTCTTCATGATGTCCGTATAGCGGGCCGAGCCGTGAGTGAAGGGGGTGATGTTTTCTTTTGCGCCCCTTGGGTTGGTGTAAGAGATCAAATCAAGATCATAATTTTTCACCACTTGATCGCGAAACTCGATCATTTCCTCAAATTTCCAACCGGTATTAACGTGCAGCAAGGGAAAAGGAATTTTGCCGGGGAAAAAAGCTTTGCGGGCCAGATGCAGCAAAACGGAACTGTCCTTACCAACCGAATAGAGCATTACCGGATTTTCAAATTCTGCCGCCACTTCGCGAAAGATAAAAATTGCCTCGTTTTCCAGTGCTTTGAGATGGGGGTCCAAAACTGGTTTTTGTTCTGGCGGCTTTTGTTCTGGTTGAGTTAAGTTCATAAAAATAACCTGATTGGTATTTGGGGAAGAATTTTTTGACTTGTAGTACAGCAAGCAAGAGGCCTGGTGCTTAATTCGCCGGATGGTTTGTGGGTTGAGGTTCAGGTTCATGCAGGCCGCATTCCTGATTTTGATCGCGCTCCCACCACCAGCGCCCGGCCCGCTCGTCTTCACCGGGTTTTATGGCTCTGGTACATGGCTCGCAGCCAATGGAGGGATAATTTCTTTTGTGCAAAGGATTGACCGGAATATTATTTTCTTCAATCAATTCGCCAAGTTTCTCGCTTGAAAAATCGGCCAGAGGGTTAAATTTGATAAGAGAGAATTTTTTATCCCATTGGGCAAATTCTATCTGACTTCTATAGCCAGACTGATCGGCACGCAGCCCGGTAATCCATGCATCAGCACCCTCTAAGCCTTTTTTTAAGGGGGCAATTTTTCTAAAATCACAACAGGCTTTGCGAGCTTGGATGCTGTCATAGAAGCCGTTCAATCCATATTTAGCGCTATATTCTTCAACAGAGGCCGCGGACGGAGTTAATTCAATAATATTCAGGCCAAAGCGCTCATTTGTTGTTTTGATCAGCTCGATGGTTTCGAGGAAAAGCCTACCGGTCTGCAAGGTGACGATTTTTATATTTCGCGAACCATTTGCAATTGCCCAATTCTTAGCAATTGCCCATGTCAGGGCCTGATCTTCTAACCCAAGGCTGCTGGTAAAAACTGCCTTTGGAAACTTGTCTGCAATCATTTCCAACCGTTGCAAAAGAGACATATTCTTTAGCTCTTTGTTGAACTTCTCAAGCAGATTTTTCATTTGCGTCATTCCTTACAGATATGAACCCTGACCGGTTCGAACTCGGTTATTGCAAGTCTGACGGCATTTGATTTTTTAAGAAAGAAACAGAATTCTATATTTAGTTGCTCAACTAAAAGATTGTTATCCGGCCAACGTCAAAAACAATGCGAACGTTCTTCTTGTTGCTTTTATCCCCGGCTAAGAAGAATAAATTTCTATTGAGCATGGAGAATTTGGAACCTCAGGCCACGACTCTGGAAATAAGCTCCCTATAATAGAACAAGTTTCTAATAATATGGAATGTGGCCATGAATTTTTATCCGGTTTTTTTAAATCTTTCGCAAAAGAAAGTGCTGTTTTGTGGAGCAAGTGAAATCGCGGTGGCCAAAATTCGCCTGCTGATGAAAACACCAGCCCAGATTGTGGTTTTCGGGAAAAATCCGGTGGCGCAGATCAGGCGCTGGCACAGTGAAAAATCCATAGAGCTGATTGAAAGGGATTTGAAACCCACGGATATTGCAAAAAACAATCCGGGTAATATTGCACTGATTTTTGCCACCAGTGGTGATAAAAAAGAGGATTTGCGGATCCATGAAATCGGCAAAAATAACGCCATTGATGTCAATATTGTCGATGATCTTGAAAACAGCGATTTTTTGACACCGGCAATTGTTGATCGCAGCCCGGTAACCATAGCCATTGGCACCGAGGGCACAGCGCCGGTGCTGGCGCGAAAAATCAAAGGGCAAATTGAAGAAATTGTGCCCTCTTACACCGGAATTTTAGCCCGTGCCGCCATGAAGTTTCGAGATATTGCAGCAAACCTGCCTACCTTAAAAATCCGACGCAATTTCTGGGAAAAATTCTTTAAAAAAGAGGGGCCAACAGCTTTTCAAAAAGGGGGAGAAGCCGCGATAGTTCCTGCCTTGCAGGCGCTTTTTCAAAAGCACAATTTGACCAAACCTTCTTCCACATCCTTCGCACTGATCGGAGCCGGTCCGGGCGCACCAGAGCATCTAACTTTGCGATCTCGCCTTCTAATTAGTGAAGCAGATTTGGTAATTCATGACACTAATATAGATGAAGCTGTAATTGATTTGGCCCGGCGTGAAGCAAAATTTATTGATGTTAAAAATTTGCATTCCAATCTGTTTGGCATATTGGATTCATTGGCGCTCAAAGACAAACAAATTGTTATTATTGTTCCCGGATCTGGCCGACCACAAAATTTTGACCCTGATGTTTTTGCCACTTTGAAAGCCCAAAAAATCCCTTTTGAAATGGTGCCGGGCATTGAAATAAATCAGGGAGGTTTGCAGCCAAACCACTCCCAGCCAATTGACCAATTAAGGTGCGCAATCGGGCGTGCAGCAAACAGCAACAATTTTAATAGCAAGCCAACCGAAGTCAAAAATTTCGGCGTCTTGGAATCACTAATTTAGACCTAAGCCCGAAAGGAGAAAAAAATGGCACGTGCATTCGTTACCAAAATCGTTACCGCCAACGATCTGCTGGTCGGAGATGCGGTTTATCTCACGTCATCAAATTTGTGGTCACGGGATTTTCACGAGGCAAAAATATGCCTCAACGAAGATGAAGCGACCAGGCTTTTGGACAGCACAAATTTTCACCAGCATCATATTGTCGGTGCCTATCTGGCGGATGTTGCAGCTCGCGATGGCCGGCCAGTGGAACTTTTACATTTTCGCGAGAAATTTCGCACCAAAGGGCCATCAAACTATTTTCACGGCAAACAGGAATTTAACAATCAGCAAGGCGTTGCATAAATGTATGCGTATAATGAATTTGATCAAAAATTTGTCCGCCAAAGAGTTTCTCAGTTCCGCGAACAGATCGAGAAACGCCTGAACGGATCTCTGAGCGAGGAGGAATTTAGAACCCTGCGTTTAATGAACGGGCTATACCTGCAACTGCATGCCTATATGCTTAGAATTGCTATTCCCTATGGCAGTTTGAATTCTGATCAAATGCGAAAATTTGCCTATATCGCTGATCGCTGGGACAAGGGCTATGGCCACTTCACCACCAGACAAAACATTCAGTTTAATTGGCCAAAGCTTGAAAATGTCGCTGATATTTTAGACGCGCTGGCCGATGTGAATATGCACGCCATTCAGACTTCTGGCAATTGCGTGAGGAATGTCACCGCTGATCATTTCTCCGGAGCATCAATTGATGAAATTGAAGACCCGCGTCCCAGCGCTGAACTGTTGCGCCAATGGTCAACAGACCATCCCCAATTTCAATATTTGCCACGTAAATTCAAGATTGCAATCACCGGTTCGCCAAATGATCGCGCCGTGGTCAAAGCCCACGATATCGGCCTCAGAATTTTACGCAATCAACAGGGTGAGGTCGGCTATCAGGTAATTATTGGTGGTGGGTTGGGACGCTCTCCCTTTGTCGGGCATACCATTCGCGAATTTTTGCCTAAAGCTGATTTACTGCCTTATATTGAAGCGATTTTGCAGGTTTATAATCTTGGCGGTCGACGGGACAATAAATATAAGGCGCGGATAAAAATTCTGGTTCATGAGACCGGAATTGAAGAAATCACCAGACGGGTTGAAGAGAATTTCAAACTGCAAAAATCAGAGTTTCAAAAACCATCTGATAAATTAATCGCGGCAATCGAGAAAAGATTTTTGGCTCCGGATTTTGAACAAAGCACCTATGAAAATTTTGAAGCAGAGCGCTCAGAATCTCCTCAATTTGATATTTTTGTAAAAAGAAATATCGCCGATCACCGGCGCGAGAATTATGCAATTGTCACGGTATCGCTAAAAAATATCGGACAAACGCCCGGGGACGCCACATCTGAGCAAATGCGGGTTCTGGCCGATATTGCGCAAAGGTTCAGCCATGATGAACTTCGGATTTCCCATGAGCAAAATATCATTTTACCCCATGTGCAAAAACGCCATTTGCCAGAAGTCTATAAGCTGTTGCAGGCGGCAGATTTAGCAAGTGCAAATATCGGTTTGATTTCCGATATTATTGCCTGCCCCGGAATGGATTACTGCGCTTTGGCTACCGCCCGCTCCATTCCTGTTGCCAAGGATATTTCGCGCCGGTTTGATGAATTAAAACTTGAGCATGAGATCGGCGATATAAAGCTGAAAATTTCCGGTTGCATCAATGCCTGCGGCCATCATCATCTGGGCCATATCGGTATTTTAGGTTTGGAAAAAGGGGGCATAGAAAATTATCAAATCACCCTTGGGGGAGCAGCTGACCTTACCATGGCGATTGGCAAAAGAGCCGGGCGAGGTTTTTCAGCCGAAGAACTTTTGCCCGCCATCGAGAGGCTAATTGGGGCCTATCTGGACCTGCGCACAAGCAGGGAAGAGGTCTTTTTATCCAGTCTTAAAAGGCTTGGCCATTCTCCGTTTATCGAGGCGCTTTATCCAAAAAAGGAGAGCCAGAATGTCGCTTGAATTTACACAGGATCAAAACTCAATAATCGTCAGGGATGGGAAATTTTGCCCGCCTCACGAGCAAAAACCCGGCAAAACAATCGAGCTGAAATCAGGAGAGAATTTCACGCCCGCTGATTTTTCCGATACGGATATTGCGGTGATAGTAATAAATGTTTTGGCATTTAATGATGGACGGGCTTTTTCCCAGGCCAAAAAAATTCGCACATCCGGGTTCAAAGGGATATTGCGCCTAAAGGGTCCGGTGATTGCCGATCAATATCCACTGGCGATAAGGTGTGGTTTTGATGAGTTGGAAATTTCTGCAAGTGAGGCCAAACGTCAGCCTCAATTTCAATGGAGCGATGCACTAAAGCGAACCAGAGATAATTATCTGACCAGACTTACTGAAATGGAGGTAAATGGGGATCAGTCTGAACTATCACCAGCATAATCAAATACAGTTTCCTGCAATCCCGGCGTGCACATTGGCAGGCGAAACAACGAGCCAGACAGGGGATATTTTTGCAGCTCCGTTTCGCACTGATTGCGAACGGCTGTGGTGATGACCATGGTTTTAAGGTCATCACCCGCAAAACAGCAGCTGGTAACTAAATTCACCGGCAATTCTATTCTGGCTATCTCTGGCCCACTCTTAGAGTCTTCATTAGGGGATAGTTTTACCACCGCACCTCCCCCATAAAGTGCACTCCAGATATTGCCCTGTGCATCAACGCACAAGCCATCAAAAATCCCAATATTGCGATCCTGACGGGCCAACATTCTGCGCCTACCCAGTTCGCCACTCTCCAGATCACAATCATAGGCCCAGATGGTGTTGATATGAGAATCCGTGACATACATAATTGTGCCGTCCGGTGACCAGCCGATGCCATTTGGCGCAATCGGATCATCAAGGATTTTTTTTATGTTCCCCTTGGAATCCATTCGAAACAAGGCCCCGGGATTTTTTCGATCATGGGTTAGCCACCCAACCCAAAAATTTCCCTTTTGGTCAACTCGGCCATCATTATATCTGCCGCCAATTTCCTGTAATCCAAAATCTGCAATCGGATTGGCAATGGTTTGCAAGTCGCCGCTTTGCAAATCCAACAGACAAATATGTTGGTTTTCCAGAGCAAGCAAAAGCTGATTATTGGTGCTCAAGCCAATAGCACCAATAGCAGAGGGCATCGGCCAATGGCCGGTTTGCCCGTTATTCAGATCGTGTCGTAAAACCGCCGGACGCGAAATATCAATCCAGAACAGAGCATCTTGCCTGTGATCCCAAAGTGGACCCTCACCCAATATGGCGTTGGTTTTATGGAAACATTCAGGCGTATCTATATTCATGCAAACGGGCCTTTGGGAATGGGCGCTGCTTCGTTGATTAGTCCCTCGTGGCGCAACTCTGCCCACAGATCATCAGGAATTTTGAAGGCCATCAATTCCACATTTTGCTCTATTTCTTCGGGCTTAACCGCTCCGGTAACAATTGAGGCCACACGCTCCTGACCCAGAGGAAACTGAATGGCGGCAGCGGCCAGTGGTGTATTGTGCCGTTGGCAAATTTCACTCAAACGATTGACCTTTTCAATAACAGCATCAGAGGCAGCGCGATAGTCATGGGTAGCACCGGGGGTGGCTCCGGTGGCCAAAATTCCAGACTTAAATGGCCCGGCAATCAAAAAGGAAAATCCCTGTTTTTCTGCCAGGGGAAAAAGCTCTTCCAAGCCATCCTGCTCCAACAGAGAATATCGCCCGGCCAGCATATAACAATCCAGTTGAGAATTTTTGGCAAATTGAACGCTGGGGCCAACTTCATTTACGCCAATGCCAATGGCTTTGATCACTCCGGCATCGCGAAGTTTTGTCAGCGCCGGCACCGCCCCTTCAATGGCCTCTTTAAATTTGGCATCATAATCATCACCATGATGGGCCACATCCACATCGTGGATAAGGGCAATGTCAATCTGGTTCATGCCCAAACGATGGTAGCTATCTTCAACCGAGCGCATAACGCCATCATAGGTATAATCGTGCACGATTTTAAACTGCAATTCGCCCTTCCAGCTACCGCGCTTGAAATCACCATCGCGGACCGGTTTTAACAAGCGGCCAACTTTAGTGGACAGGGTAAAACTTGAGCGCTCTTTATGGCGCAATATGTGGCCAAAACGATGTTCGGCAACCCCATGGCCATATTGGGGGGCCATATCAAAATGGCCCACCCCTGCATCATAGGCCGCCGAAACGGTGCCCAGAGCCTGCTCTTCAGGCAGAACTTCAAACAGATTGCCAAGGGGCGCACCACCCAGACCAAGCACTGAAACTTCACATTTGGTTTTGCCAACCTGGCGGCGCTTAAGATTTTTTTTCATGGTTTCCTCGTCAATTAGAGAGTTGTAAATCAGATTAAAAATTAGGTTTGTTTTTAGGAGGTGTCAGCAGCCAACGCTGCTCTGGCGGCAATAACCATGGCCGAATGATCAAGGTCCTCACCTCCATCAACGAGTTTTTGCAGGTATTTTTTTGCAGTGGCTGTGGCTTTAAGTTTTTTCTCAACACCATCCAATTGAGAAAACGCACAATCCAAATCCTTTAGATGAGTTGCTGCCCGCCCATGGGGAGAAAAATCACCGCTGGCAATACGAGGCCCCATGATTTGAAGAATTTCACTATCGGCCAAACCGCCCTGCATGGCCGAAAAAAGATTTTCAGCTTTTATACCAAGGGCCTCGGCGTATGCTACCCCTTCACCAAGCCCGGCAATGGAGCAGGCAACAATTATCTGGTTGGCAAGTTTGGCCGCCTGTCCGGTTCCAACTTTTCCCATATGAGTAACGCGGCCAACGGCACCAAGGGCTTTTTTGGCCAGATCAAGATCGGATTGGCCGCATCCCAGAAATATTGACATTGTTGCGTTCTCAGCACCCTTTGGGCCACCGGAAACAGGCGCATCAACAAACCTGATGGTTTTGGGGATGTTCGCCAAGATAAAACGGGCTTCATCAGGAGTATTTGTGCCCATATCTGCCAGCAAGGAACCGGCTTTTATGCAGTCCGCTGTGCCATTATCTATAAGCACCTGATGAACAGCAGGACCATCATGTAAAAACATCAGAATGATGTCGGCTTCTTTCACAGCTTCACAAGGAGAAGAAGCAAGGGGAACGGTTTTTGCCAGATTATCAAGATGAGGTCCCAAAGTGCGGTTCCAGCCAACAACATCATAACCATTTTTTGCGAGGCGGTAAGCAACACGGCTTCCCATAATGCCCAAACCCAGCACACAATATTTTTGGCTCATGCCTTACTCCTATTAATTTTGGTATGACTAAAATTCTAAAGATTGTCAATCGCGAGAAATAAAATTACAAAGCAATTAAATTGCTAACAATTCACATAATATAGCCTCAATGCCATTAAATTTACCAAACAGTTTTTCATTTAAACTTCGACAAACTTCTTGTTTGATCTCATTAGTTCAATTTACATTGATAAAAAAGCGCAACCTGTTTGCACATCATCACTAATCAGAACCCGCATTTGATTTTGTCGCTTTGTCATTACAAGTTCAAGTGAGGTTTTTTTGCCTTGTGTTTTTAAGTGTTTTGGTTGGGAAAAATCGGTCGGGTTCTAAAATAGCTGGCAAGTGCGGTTGAATTCCTTAATATATCATTCGGGCGGAACAAATAGGACTAATCAGGGGCGATGGTACGAAAGAAATATCAGGAAATTGCTGAACATTTTGAACTTTTGGTTCTATCGGGAAGATTAAGACCGGGCGATAGATTGCCGGCGGAACGTCAGATCATGGAAGATTTTGACGCGGGAAGATCCTCGGTGCGTGAAGCTTTGTTTTCTTTGCAGCGTCAGGGATTGCTGACCTCGCGACCCGGTTCGGTACCACGGGTATCCACCCCCACGGTTGATGGAATATTTGCTGAACTTACC
>JAKISW010000045.1 GCA_021648375.1 Devosiaceae bacterium | reverse complement strand
GGAACACCTTCGCCAATATCCAAAACCGGCAAGGCATGGCTAAATAATTCAGGGGATTTTGCAGGCGAAGAAGCTTCGATTTTTATCGGCAACCCCAGACGTTTGGCCCTTGCTCGCAAAAACTCTAAATTGCCATAGACAACGAAAGCGGGCAGGCCTGTTTCGCTACGTCTGGAATAAATTTGTAATATCAGATCAGGGCCAATTCCTGCCGCTTCCCCAATACTGATGGCCAATGGCGTCATTGAATATCTCGTTTGGATATTTCCGTTTGCGTGCGCGCAAAATTTTTAACTTTGACCCTGTTTATGAGTTCAATACCCTAGCGATTAACAATGCTGGCTTTATCACGCAATTCATCCAGATATTTGTCCGCTTCAACCTGCAATAGATCAGTGCCAACCTCCTGGCGAAGTTCGCTGGTTACAAATGACAGATCCTGAGCCACATTTTTTGAACAGATTGCCAGCATCGACACTCCATTTTCGACCACGCGCGGCGAGGTAATACCACCCACATCAAGGCGCGCTAATTGCGAAGAAATCGCATCAGGCAGCTGGGTGGCGTGGCGCCGCCCAAGGTCAATTACAGCGGCATCCTTATAGGAAAGAGACAGCTCAACTGCAGCGTCACAGCCCTTGAAGGCGCGGCGATAACGGTTGGCTTCAGCAGTACGGCGTGAATTTGAAATCCCGGAACCTGCCGGGATAATGAACAATATTTCTTTTAGGATGTAATCAAAACCATCGGCTTCGCTGACCTGGGCGGCAGCACGAGCTTCTAATTCCACATCTGAAATTTGTACTCTGGCGGCAACGGTACTCCTGACAACATTTCTCCACGCAATCGATGCCCGAAGTCTGTTTTTTAACGTGTCTGGATTTACTCCATTTTCCCGCAAAACCCGATTGAGGTTGTCGGAACTGATACGCATGTTCTGGGCAATATTTGCATAAGCGCTCAATACTTCGTTTTCGCCGGGTATTTGATTAAGAGCTGTCGCTTCCTGAATTTGCAGCGCTTCGTTGATAAGCTCTTCGCGCGCCATCTGGGTGCGGGCACTGTTTGATCCTCCGCGTCCCTCAAGTTGTAGCAGTTTTGCCCGGTTTGAAATCTGCAGATTGGTAATTGGCGCTTCGTTCACGGTTATTTTTATGGTGGCGGATTGCCCGACAACTGAAGCGTTCATGCCTGCAAGCGCTGCCACGGTAAAAAACAACAGGACGAAAAAGTTGCGAATGGTTGGGGTATAAAGTTTCATATCTGTATTTCCATTTGCGCGGTTTGCTTGTGCAGATATTTTTATCTGCAGGAATTAACTGGCAATTGCGGTGTTGCCTCAAAAATCGCCGTTTGTGGCGAATTGCCTTTTGATCAAATATCGTCTTTGGTTTTTGTAGTCCAGCATTGTTGTGTTTGCATATTAAATACGGCCAAAATCCGCCGTTTGTAAACTCAACTGTTGAACATTTGACTTTTAATTCTAACTTCCAGAGACTTTATTCTAGTTTGCAGGACCCTTTAGAGAAAAATTCACCGAGAATGTGTGTGCAATTTCTGATGTCACAACATTTTGTTTGGCATTGTAGGAGGCACCATAGGCAAGAAACTCATCGTCATAATTTGCCCCCAGCGAGGCATTTGACCAGTTTTGGGCGACCAGATCCCAGTTTACACCGGTTGTCACTTTCCAATATTGCGCTACAGGAATGCCAAGGGTCGTGCTGACGTTCTGCGTATCTGAGATTATGCCACGGGCAGGGGTTGCAGCCAGATAAAAATAATTGGCACTGAGGGTGAAATCCGAAATGTCTAATTCAGTTGCAACAGCAGCGCGCACGATGGAAGCGGATGCAGGGTCATATTCCATTTTTGCTCCAACGTCTACGCCAGCGCCCAATCCTGCCTGCGCCCCGACAACAATGAATGAGGATGCATTTTCCAGACCGCTTGAATTCCCTGTCTGTGCGTGATCGATTAGTGAGAAGCTGTTAACGCCTGCAAGAAAATATGATTGCCCGCCAATCAAACGAAGCCAGCTTCCATCTTCAAAATTGGCAATAAACTGCCCGCCAATATTGGCCCTGAGGCCGGTTTCCTGACGGTCAGCGCCTGAGAAGCGATTGAAGCTGAACAGATTGGAATCCTCGAATATAAACCCTTGCGCATTATCATTGGTTATGCCGGGCGCGCTGGCATTGCCCCCGCGATAAACCAGTTGCGCGATCGGCTCGAACACATATGAATTGTTGGCGTCCAGTGCCAAGAGCGGAAATCTTATGTCCAGCGCGGCAATTGGCGTAATGCTGAACAGAGTAGAGGCCGCCAACAGCGCTGAGCCTCCGTCATAGCTGGCCCCATCAATACGTCCGCCCAGATAGGGGGTAACAACCAGACCGCCGGGTGCAATAATTTGTCGAGACCATTTGGTCTCCAGCGTTCCGCGAAACTTGTTTCCCGCATAACCATAAATATAGGGTACACCATTTAGTGTTGCGGTGCTGTCTAGCGCCCTGCTGACACCTAAAATACTGATGTCTGTTTCAATTCTGCCCATTCCATTTGGCAGCACGTCAACCCTGTTGAACTGGACTTGGGGAATTGTTTTTCCCTGCTGGTCTTGAGCAGCTGGCGTCACATTGCCCAGAACCACAAATTCCTGCACTCTGACATCAAAGAAAGTCTGATCGTCCAGATATTGCGCATAAACATCATTTATTGCGTCGAATCCGACAAGTTTATAATCGTCAATGAATCCGGGATCTGAAAAATTCAGATAGGAAAATCCGGCCCGCCAGTTTTCAGTCGGAGAAAAACTGCCCGATACCTGAATAGCTCCACGCCAGTCCCTGTCGCCCACTTCTCCAGCAAATGCAGTGCGATCCAATTGATAAAGACCGGCAGCTCGAACAGTAGCGCTTCCAACAGCAAATCTCTGGGTTAACTCCCCATCAAGTAAAAACCCTTGTCGCGACATTGCCATCGGGGTCAGCCAAAGATCGGTACTTGCCCCGAGTGGTGAAAAATATGGAACCGCGACCCGCGCGCCAAAATCTTCGGAATAGTCAAATTTGGGAAAACGAAAGCCTGGTGCTCTTGGATTGGTGGGGTCAGGCATCCATAAAAAAGGCAGCATTGCAATTGGCTGGCCCAGCAATTCCAGTTGCGGCAGCTCCATATAAAGCGTTTGCTCTTCCTGATTTAGAATGATTGTGGCAGCTTTTATCCGCCAGCCGATTTTTTGCCCGTTCTCATCAACGCAAAGTCCGCATGGAGCGTAAGAGCCATTGTTCAGGATTGCCTCAACATTGTTGCGATAATCCGCCTCATCTGCGGTAATCAGAGCGCCATCCGGTGTCTGCATTTCCAGCGCTTTGACAAAGGCCTGCTTAAAATCCCCGTCAACTTCAATGCGGGCGCCTTTATAAACGACATTTTCAGGGTCGCGAACCACCGCATTGCCCAACAATATCAGATCGCCGCTGTTTCGATCATAAACCGCCCGGTCCGCGGAGGCTAAATACCCCTTGTAACTTAGACGTACATTGCCCTGCGCCGTAATTCTATTGGCATCAGCATCAAAAATAAGATTATCGGCTTCAACCCCGATATTTTGCGCTCTGACAGTGGGAAAACTTTCAAAAAAATCATCGGGAAGCAGTTTTATCCGCTCCGGCGGTGCCTCAATCTCGTTGTCAATTCCAAAAAAAGGTCCAAGTGCCTGAGCAAAAGTTGGGGACCAGGCAACAGAAAAAGACCAAAAAAGCACGGCAACGCTAAGGGCCACAGGCAGGGAGTGTTTTTTCCTGCTCAACGATTTGTGGCACCCTGGTCCCATCAAGCTGTTCCGTCTTCCTTGTTAAGCAGCACGCTCAGTCCTACAAGAACTGCAATTACCGCCGGTCCCCACGTTGCAATAGCTGGTTGCAGCACACCTGATGATCCTGCCCGATCGGCCATCTCGGTGATAACAAACACTATGAAGCCCATTATGATACCATAAACCAGTGACATTCCAAAAGGGTTTCCGCGTCTGTATCCTGCTGTAAATGCAAACGCAATTAACAAAGAACCAACAAGTAATAAAGGTAAAGATGTCAACTTTGCCAAACGAGTTTGTGCCGCCGCTTTTATTGCCGGATCGCTGACCCCGGAAGTCAGCACATCAATCAGCTCAAAAAATGTAAAATCCTCAGTAGAACCAAGGCTTACCCTTAAATCCGCCCCGGTACTTTTTGTTGAAAGCATATAATTTTCTTCAAATTGTGTCGCCCCTCCTATCAGGGTGATATTCGCATTGATGAAATTCCAGAATCCGGGGCTGAATTCAGCCCTTTCAGCATTAATTCTTCTTATATTGCTATTCTCATTGGGAAATACGGCAACATTGTACAAAATAGAGCCGTTCTCCCGTGCTGATCTGGCTTGCAAAAAATAAGTCCCGTTCTCTCCTGACTGTTGCAACCAGATGTCTGTTGTTGAACGGGCAATGCCGCCACCAAGCCCGGGAGGAGTTGGATTTATTTCACGGTTTACCCTTGTGGAAGCGCTCTCTGCGACCAGGGTGACAAAGCTGCCAAGTAATATAACAAATAATATCGGGCCGCGCGCAATTCGCCAGATTGAAATTCCACTGGCCTTCATCACAATGAATTCGCGATGGGCCTGAAACTCCACCAGACCGATGATCGCCCCCAAAAGCACGGTAATCGACAGGGTTTTGATCGACCAGCGAATGGCGGAAGTAAATACGGCCAGCCATGCAATGGCATCGCCGGAAATTTTTGAAATGGTTTCAAAGCGCCACGTATCAAGAGATTCAGACAATAATATCAGGCAAAAAAACAAAAAAACCACGCCCAGAATTCTCGATATCATGCGCTTGGTTACAAACCAGTCCAGATGAGTAATCATGACAACACCTGTTGTGGTGGAAGGCTTGGGGTGCTTTTTGATAATGTGCGCGGAGTCATTCGCCAGACAAAAATAATTACAGCAAAAGTCAGCATTATCACCGGCCCAAGATAAAACCCTAAACTATTGCCTGTCGCTGCAAAATTTGAAAGTGAACGCTCAGAAAAAGCAATTACAAGCACCACAAGATCAGGGGGCAAAAATTTGTTGCGTCTTTTGCCATGGGGAAAGGCGCCAAATACCCCGACCAGAAAAACCAGTGAAATAACACGCAAACCTTCAGCCATACGCAGGTGAATTTGAGCCAGTGCGGGGGCGGAAAAACCCTGATCAAGTTGGGCCTGTGCAATCAAATTCATTGTGTCGCGCTGAATCAGCGGATTGGTACGAACCACCGGTTCAAAAAGCGCATCGACCGCCAGATCATATCGGGCAAAATTAACTTCGGAAAATTCCCCGTCTTTACCCATAACCTGCAGGCTGCCATCTTTCATGCTGATTTCAAAACCATCATTTCCAGCCACAATTTCTGCTCGTTCGGCTCGATATGTTCTCCTAATGTTATCGCCTCTTTGGTCGTCAGCAAAAAACCCGTTGATAATGCCGTTGGCAGCCCGGCTTTCGATCCGAACTACAACTCCGTTTGAAATATCGGTAAACCTTCCCGGCGTTAAAGACTTGCTGAGAAGATCAACAGCGATTTGAGCACTCCATTCATTGGCCGAGCGCCTGGAGGCAGGCTCTGCCCAGTTAGCAATGAACAATGCCAGTATTGCTCCGGCAGCGCTGTAAATCGCTAACGCGCTCCATATGGATTTGGTCCTGCGGCTGATATGGATTGTATGCAGCTCTTTTGATGATTGCATGGCTGCAAGGGCCCGAGCCAAGCCAATTCCCATACATATATAAATGATTTGTCGTGAAAGGGGCGGGGTGGTTAAGAATGACTGCCCCATAAGGACAAAAATGCTTTGACCTTTTTCTGTTACCAGATCAAAAAGCCGTAACATCTGGGTCAGCCAGACCAAAAAAGTCGCCAGAAAATATAAGGCAAATGCACCACCGGCAAATCGAATAACTAAATAGCGGCTAAGATGGCTCATAGGGTGACAAAACACACCATTTTCACTCCCGTCAACACTCAATATGCATATGATGCTATTGACCTTGCCGGTGAGTTAGTGACCTTTAGTCCCGAATATATTTTTACTTTTGCCAATAACCTTCGTTTGGAACAAAAATGACCAAAAATTTTACGATTAAAACTACAAAAGCAGGTTTTTCAAAATCTGCATTATTGATCGGATTTGTCCATAAGAATGTAAAACCACAAGGCGAGATTGCCAAGCTGTTTGCCCAAACCGGCCTGAATTGGAAAAAGCTTTGCGATGCGGGTGATTTTTCAGGAAAAACCGGCCAGGTTCTTGATATTCTCACTCCGCCTGATCTTGCAGTATCTCGATTTTTAATTGTCGGCTTGGGGAACTTGCACAAGAGCGATGCATCTGAAAAAACCAAAAAACCCGCAAAATTGTCCGATTGGGCCGATTTGGGCGGTAAATTGCTGACGCTGATTAAAAATACTTCAACTACTGAAATCGCTATAATTGCTGATGAGCTTGCAGAAGATCCAATGGCTTCCTTGGTGGCGGGATTGCATTTGCGCAACTATGATTTTGATAAATACAAGTCGCAAAAAGACGATGATGAGGAAGAAGAGGCCAAACCTGCCAGCAAAAATCTTGCAATCACCCTGCACGCAAAAAACAAGACAGCTCTGGATAAACAAATCGCCACTCGAATGGCCACGGTCGAGGGGACAATTTTAGCCCGGGATCTGGTAAATGAGCCACCAAATGTTCTGGGACCTGTAGAATTTGCTTCATATGCTTCCGATCTTTCTTCGATAGGAATTGATGTTGAAATATTAACACCCGCAAAGATGAAAAAACTCGGCATGGGTGCGCTGTTGGCAGTGTCTCAGGGTTCGGTACGTGAACCAAGAATGGCAATAATGCGCTGGAATGGTGGCAAAAAAAATCAGGGTCCCATTGCATTTGTCGGCAAGGGGGTGAGTTTTGACAGTGGTGGAATTTCTTTAAAACCCGGTGCGGGAATGCAGGAAATGAAGGGAGACATGGGTGGAGCTGCTGCAGTGATCGGCCTGATGAAAACCTTAGCTTTAAGAAAAGCAAAGGTGAATGTTATCGGAGTGATCGGCCTGGTGGAAAACATGCCCGATGGCAATGCCTATCGTCCGGGGGATATTGTCACCGCAATGTCGGGAACCACCATTGAGATTATCAATACCGATGCTGAGGGACGTTTGGTTCTGGCTGATACGCTCTGGTATACTCAGGATCGCTTCAAGCCAGAACTGATGATAAATCTGGCCACTTTGACAGGGGCAGTGATGGTTGCTCTTGGTCAGGAATATGCGGGAATGTTTACCAATGATGATGAGCTGGCAAAAAATCTCCATAAAGCCGGGGAAGTGAGTGGAGAAAAACTCTGGCACATGCCCCTAGCTCCCGCCTATGACAAGTTGATTAAAAGTCGTTTCGCCGACATTAAGAATACCGGAGGGCGTTTTGCTGGAGCAATCACAGCGGCCCAGTTTTTGCAGCGCTTTGTCAATGATGTTCCATGGGCGCATCTAGATATTGCCGGAACCGGATTTTCCACGCCATCCAATGATATTAACACAAGCTGGGCATCTGGATTTGGCGTTGCAGTACTTGATGAATTCATTAAAAATAATTATGAAGATTAATGACAACAAAAATTTTAGGCCCGGATTATTTCAAGCTTTTATAGTATGAAATCGGGATTGTGAGGATGAAAATGAATAAAAAACTTACCGCTGTTTTGGCATTGGTTTTTTCGGGGCTGGTGCTAAACTTTCCCGCTAAGGCTCAAGAAGTTTCTTTTGATCCTAACGCACCTTGTAGTCAGGTCTTGCAGGAAAATTCCAGCGCCGCTGCTCTTTGGGCTTTTGGATATCTGGCCAATAAAATTCAACGCGCAAGATCAGTTGACGATAAGATGGTGGTCAGTTTTCTTGATGATTATGAGCCTGCCTGCAATTCCTCTCCGGATGAAAGTTTTGTAGCTGTTTTAGATCAGTTATTGGGGGGGATTCCAGCTGCATCCAATTCTTCTCAAACTCAAGAACAGACCGGCGAAACAGAACTGGCTCCTCAACTGCTTGCAGCTTTGCGTGCGCCCGATGCTGATCTGGCTCAGATCCTGTTAAGTTTAAAACCTCAACCTGAAGATATCCGTGCAGTTTTTCCCGAATCCATGGTCGCAAACTTAATTGAAATGTACGAGGGCCTGTTTGGCGAAAGATTGGCCGGCGAAAACTTTCCGCCTCCGCCATACGATGTCAGCGCCACTTTCACTACGACTGAGCAATTGGTAAATGATGCGCTGCTGGATGAACTGCCTGGCGGTTTTAAAAGGGTGCTCGACAAGTTTCAGATTAACGCTCCCTTTGGTTTGGTAAAAGTTGGGTTTCCCTCGGTTGATGACAGTCTGCCCCTGAGCGGACTGATATTTGTCAATGATCGCTGGGTATTGATGATGCGCCCATGGCGCGGACTACAGGAATAAGCAGAGAAAATTCCCTTGAGCGAACTTCTTTTTTATCATCTCGAGCAGAACCCCCTGGAACAGGTTTTGCCCTTGTTGTTGCAAAAGTCCCTTGAAAAGGACTGGAATGCAATTGTGCAGGTGGGTAGTTCTGGTGAAGCAGAGGGCAAAACCTCAAAGCTTGCCCTCCTCGACAAAGCCTTGTGGACTTTTCGCGACGACAGTTTTTTGCCCCATATGATTTATGATTCTGCAAAGGAGCAAGCAGAGGAGGGGGGCGAAAACTCCAATTTATTTGCCGACCAGCCGATATTATTATGCTCCGGGGACGCGGCCATTGATGGAGCAAATCCCAATAATGCGCAAATAAAATTTTACGTTGCGGGGGCAGTTCCCGCTGGTCAGGAAATGATGGAGGCAGGGGAATATAAGCGTCTTGTTTTCATGTTTGATGGCCACGATCCAGATGCAGTGATAGAAGCAAGACAGGTTTGGAAAAACCTTTCAAAAACTCATCAGGCCACCTATTGGCAGCAGAATGGCAATGGTGGATGGGTTAAAAAAGCTTAACAGTTATTCGCTCTGGAACGGGTCATTAATTAGGGCCCGGTTCCCAGTTTTTTGCTGCCAGTTCAAACCCTTCAAATTCAAAGCCTGGTGCATCGGCTGAGCCCCAAAAGCATGCCCTCGGGATAGCCCATGGGTTGTATTGGTTTTGGGACAAGGCGAAGCGAAAAGAGAACGGTTGCTATTCCTCCGGGGTCAATGGTTCCCAACCATCCTCTGCCAGTTCAAACCCTTCAAATTCAAAGCCTGGTGCAACCGTACAACCGCAAAGGGTCCAGTTTCCAAGGCTTACTGCGCTTTGCCACTCTCTTTTTTTAACTATCACCTGCGGAAATTGCCCCGCAGCAAAATCATTGCCCAGAATGATTTGGGTTTTTGATTTGCCATCGGCGGAAATTGAAAGTCTTAAGGGAGCTCCCCCATAATAGTGCCAGATTTCCACCGCATCCACCCGATGCCAGTGAGATCGCTCCCCCTTTTGCAACAGATAATAAATCGCGGTGGAATTTGCCCGTTCTGCCACCATTTCCTGATCTTTAAAGGTCTGGCAATACCAGCCCCCTTCAGGATGTTTTTCAAGCCCCAGCAATTCTATAAGTTCTTGTGCTTCAGCGGGGGGGTGTTTACACATTTGCCCGGCCCCTAATTGATATTATTTAACGTATTATATCGTTCAATAGTGGTAAAATAGTCTTGCAGCAATTCATAGCACATGATTATTTCTGAGGTGTCCGGGTCATAAAACGCGTTGGCTTCTCCGCATCTGGATGCGGTAATTTTTATGTCCTGAGTTAGACCAAAATTATTACGTAAGTCCTCCGCCACCGATTCCAGAAGTCGACTTTCCCTGAGAGTTTTATAAGCAAGTGATAAGTCGGCCCCCGCCCTTTCATATTCAATAACAACTTCGGCTGTTAAAGAGCTATTCGGGTTTGATTTAGTCAACCGTTCGATGGAGCGTGAAATTTTTTGATAATCGTCCTGACAGGTGGATTGACGCATACTGTCAATTCCCCATTCCTTTGCTGTAATATAAAAAGTATCACGATCCTGTCCAACCATCATGCACACAATCTGAAATGCTCGTTGCAAATCCAGGCTGTGAACGGCGTAATAGTCACTTTCGTCCCGTTCACCACCATAAAACTGGTCTTCCAGTTTCCATCCCAGAGCCGCGTCTTTCAAGGCTTGTTGAAACGAGCGTCGGCGCTGACTTAAAAGAACATAAGTGGCAAAATTGTCGGCAATATCTTCTTCACGGCCAAGTACAGGCCAATCCAGCTTATCGACCAGAAGATGACCCACTTCGTGATAAATGGTGAATAGCGAATTGTTAATTACATAACGAACTGACTTATCCAATTCGCGATCAGCTAGAATTTGTGACACTTCTGAGCGGGTTTTGCTTTTGGAATGGTCTTTTGCCAACGCAGAACTGCCCAAAAGAGTGAACGCGACCATCAACGTAATTAAAAAACGAAAAAACACCAACTATACTCCTGCCAGTTTTTCAACCCCCAAGCTGACTGACAGCAAGGTTTGAAAGTATCGTATGATATTGAGGCATTTCAGCAAGATTAGTCAAATAACATAGCCTTATCATTTATCAAAAAGGCGATTTTGGTTTATAATCTGTTCTATATGTATATTTCTTGATCTCAGGCCATCAATTCAATCGGCTTGTTTTTCCAATTTCGCGCTTTTTTCCATCCACAGGTTTTCGGCATCCTCCAGTTTGCTTCGCAACTGCGCCCGCTGTTGCAATAATTCTTTGGATTTTTGCGGATCGCCTTCATAAAGGCTTTCATCACCCAATGTTACTTCAAGCTTTTCCAGCTGTTTTTGCAGTTCCTCAACGCGCTTTTCAGCCGCTCGGATTTCTTTTCTCAAAGGGGAAAGACCGGCTCGACGTGCCGCAGCTTCCTGACGTTCTTTTTTGCGGTTTCCTGATTTCTTGGCCTGGTTTTGACCCTTCTTCTTGCGTTCTGATCCGCTCAGCTTTGACAGGATTGAATTTTCATACCCAGCCATATCATCATCTAAAACCCGGATTTCTCCATTTTCGGCAATCCATATTTCATCAACCGTGGCATCGATCAGGTGCCGGTCATGGCTGATGATCAATACCGCGCCTTTATATTCATTGAGAGCGTGTACCAGTGCATCACGGCTGTCGATGTCCAGATGGTTGGTCGGTTCATCCAAAATCATCATGCCAGGACCTTTAAAGGTAATCAGCCCCAATAAAAGCCGCGCCCGCTCACCTCCGGAAAGGTTTTTGGCAAGGGTAAGCATTTTTGTTGTTGTCAGGCCCATCTGCGCAACGCGCGAGCGTCGCTGGGATTCACTCATATGAGGGGTCAGGGGTTCAATATGTTCAAGAACCGTTTGATCAGGTTTTAGAATGTCCATCTGGTGCTGGGCGAAGTATGCGATTTCCAGCTTTTTACCCCGATGAAAAATTCCGTCCATTTTTTTCAAATCGCCGGCCAGCAGCTTGGCGAAAGTGGATTTGCCGTTTCCATTTACACCCACCAGAGCAATTCTGTCTTCGGGATCAATACGCTGGGTTATCCGGCTGAGCACCGGCTGATCGTCATAGCCCACCGAAACATTTTCGAGATTGAGCATGGGTGACGCCATGCGCTCTTTTGGCTGGGGAAAAGAAAAGGGCAGGGAACTTTCATCAACCATCACATCCATTGGTTGCAGTTTGGCAATGCGCTTGACCCGGCTTTGGGCTTGTTTTGCCTTGGTGGCAGAAGCCCCGAACCTGTCGACAAATGCCTGCATATGGGCAATCTGGGCCAACTGTTTTTCCCGTGCCTTGCCGCTCAATTCCATTCTGGCCCGTCGGGTTGCTTCAAATGTGTTGTAAGCGCCCTTGTAAAGAGTGAGTTTGCCATGCTCCAGATGCACAATGGAATTAACGGCGCGGTTGAGCAGGCCACGATCGTGAGAGATCAAAAATATCGTATGGGGATAGGTGGCCAGATACTTTTCCAGCCATAATGCCCCCTCAAGATCCAGATAGTTGGTCGGCTCATCAAGCAATAGCAAATCAGGTTGTGAGAATAGCACTCCCGCCAGTGCCACGCGCATGCGCCACCCGCCGGATAGGGACGAGCAGGGATCGTTATGTTGATCGGCCCCAAAGCCAAGTCCGCGCAAAATATTTGAAGCGCGCGCTTCTGCCGTATGACTTTCAATATCGGCCAGTCGCATATAAATTTCAGAAATTCGGCCCGGCTCGGTTTCAATTTCGGCTTGCTTTAGCAGCAATGCGCGTTCGGCATCGGCTTCAAGTACCATATCTAAAATGGTGGTTTCACTTGCGGGTGCCTCTTGCGCAACAGTGCCGACCCGCCATTTTGGATGAACACTAATATCCCCTTCATCGGGCGAAAGATGCTTAAGAATCAGGTTGAACAGCGTGGTTTTTCCAGAACCGTTTCGGCCCACAAATCCCGCCTTGATACCTGCGGGCAGGGCCAGAGAGGTTTTTTCAAACAAGGGACGGCCAACGATAGAAAAGGACAAGTCATGAATAGTGAGCATTTTTGGAAATCCGGCCTTGTAAAAATCAATTTATAAGTTCGCGCCAGATAGCGGGTTTTGCCGGGTAATGGCAATAGCATCAAGTAATTCTTTGGTAAGTATCTATGCTGCTTGTCCAAATATTTCTTCTCTATGGTAGCGAAGGTAATCTGGATGCGGATAGTGTTTTTCCTTTTCTGGCAATATCAGTTTTTGACCTTGTGTTATCAATCTGTTCGCTGTTACCGCCGGTACCTTGTTGTGAGAAACTAAAATTCGATAGTCTTCGGCAACCGAAATTAGCCCCCGATCAAACATCCAGTGCAGCGTGCCCGATAGTGCCAATCCGTTTGAAATTATGTCTGGTCCATCATTTTTTACCGGCCGTATATGCGCTGCTTGCACTTCAGGCCGCCCCCCTCCATTGCGTAAGGAAAGGCCAGAAATAGCGCAGCGTCCACTATATGCAGCTTTAACTTGCCTCGCAAAAGATGCATCGCGTAGTTTTCGAGAAACCAGAACCTCGTCTCTAACTTGCGAAAGGGGCGCAGGTTCGAATGGTATTTGTTGTTCTAAAAATCCAATTGTCTCGTGAATTTCTTCCCCATTGCGTGGGAGGGTATCCGGTCCCTGCAAAGCGTGCATGCCATATGCAAATATGGCAGCGAATTCTTGGGTAGTCAGCCGCCTGACCGCTGAAACGTTGGCTCCGCCTGACATTGGTGCACCTTCAGGTCCGCGTAGAGAGCTTTCAAATGCATGGCCACCGTAATTTGCACGCGGTACCACCCTTTCAAAGCTCCACATGGTACTGGGCTCGAGTATAGCATAATAGTGCTCCGGTAATTCTTGGTCGGGTATTACATCAAGGACTTTTTGCACCATTGTATAACCAAAGGCGCCCTTTCGCCCTTCATAAAACAAAACCCAGTCCCCTATTGTACTTTGAACAATAGATAGATAGCGCTTGGGAAAGTGATAGCGCCTGCCTGGTTCGTCCTTGTAAATAGATATTGGGTTTTGAATAAAAACTGCATTGGCCATGGTGTATTTAAGGCAGTTGCCTGATTTTTGGCAAGAATTCTTTCTTCTAACCAATGCCATATCTATGGCTCGAAGAAAGTTTGAAAGAGTGGCAAAGGTATTCTCATATATTTCTAGGTTAAAACCTGAACTGGCGGCGGATATTTTGCGCTCGGATATGACAGCTCAATTAGGGAGTTGACCAAAAAGAAGTAACACCTTGCCACCCTTACATTCTCCCCCTATAAACCGCTCAAATTACCTTCTCCCATTAAATCAAGGACTTTTATAAATGGCTGTTCAGCGCACTTTTTCTATCATTAAACCCGATGCTACCAAGCGTAATCTTACCGGTAAAATTATTGCCAAATTTGAAGATGCGGGTCTTCGTGTTGTTGCCTCCAAGCGTATTCATATGAGTCGTGAACAGGCCGAAGGATTTTATGGTGTGCATAAAGACCGTCCGTTTTTTGGTGAACTGGTTGATTTCATGATTTCAGAGCCGGTTGTTGTGCAGGTATTGGAAGGCGAAGACGCCATTGCCAAAAACCGAGAAGTTATGGGCGCCACCAACCCGACTGATGCTGCCGAGGGCACCATCCGCAAGGAATTTGCGCTCTCCATTGGCGAAAACTCCGTGCATGGCTCCGATGCTGAAGAAACTGCCGCTGAAGAAATTAAATTCTTCTTTAATGATGATGAAATTGTCGGATAAATACCAGATAAATAGTTAGAGTATATCACTGGTAAGTGACACTGGTTATTGGACAAATTGTGTGGCTAAATAAAGAATTAGATTGCGGTTTTGGTTCAATTATTACCGCAGTCTAATTAACCACAGCATCGCTGCGAGACGGCAAATTGGCAACCCGGAATTAGCCGTAATGTTATTCTGGACATACAAAAACGAATGTTCTAGAAACGCTACCGGTGGGGGTCATCTTCACACAAAAATGGAAATGTCCGACTGTATTTTACAAGCGGATTCCACTGAAGCCGGGGGGCTTACTTTCCAATAAAGGGAAATACTATGAATAATAAAAAAATTAAATCCTTTTTCGCTGTAGCTGTATTGGCCGCAAGCATGGCAATGACAGCCAGCCCGGCTTTTGCCTGGGACCAGGAACGCTATGACGACTGTGTTTCTCGTATGTGGGATCCTATTGGCTGTGCTTTAATAGAATGGTTTGGTTCTACTAGAGATTCAGGCGGGTTTGATATTAAGGACGGGTCTAAAATTAATGAAGAAACCCAGGCAAGGGTTAAAGAAATGATGGCGGATGGTGCATTCAAGTCGCTTGCAGACTTCAAAGTATCTGACGAGCTTCAAGGCGAAATGCGTGGTGTAACACTGGTTCGTATTGGCGAGATGGATGATCTGCTCAGCATGTTTGAAAAAGGTGCCGACCCCGAAGAATTAATCAAGAATTTTTACGAACAGGTTAAGTAATTCAGTCAGGCTGGGTGTGTTTTTACCACCCAGCCTGTTTTTTGGGGATATGATCCCTAAATCACCTTTTTAACTTCGTGCAAAAACCCGTCCACGGCCTCGCCCATGGTTTTGCCGTTCTGGGCCAGTTTTTCCGATGAGACGAGCACCTCGTCAGCCGCAGTTTTATTTTGGGCTACCGATGTGGAAATATCCTGAATGTTGGATGAAACTTCCGCCGTGCCGCTGGATGCCAGGTCAATCGAGCCGGCAATTTCCTGCGTTGCGGCGCTTTGCTCTTCAACGGCTGCAGCTATGGTCGTTGATACTTCATCAACCCGGCCCATGGTTTCGCCAATTTTTGCAATGGCCTCAACTGCCCGGTTGCTGGCTTCCTGAATTTCAGAAATCTGTTTGCCGATTTCCTCCGTTGCAGTTGCGGTTTGGTTGGCCAGACTCTTAACCTCGGATGCAACAACCGCAAATCCCTTGCCGGCCTCGCCAGCTCTTGCCGCTTCGATGGAAGTGTTCAGGGCCAACAGGTTGGTCTGGTCGGCAATGTCGGCGATCAGCGCCACCACTTCGCCAATTTTTTTCGATGCTTTTGATAATGAGCCAACGTCGGCATTGGCCTGACTTACTTCTTCAACGGCAGCGCTGGTGATCTGGGAGGATAGATTAACCTGTTCGGAAATTTCACTCACAGAAGTTGTCATTTCTTCAGTTGCCGCAGCAACCGAGCTGACATTTGCCGAAGCTTCTTCTGCAGCTGCTGCAACGGCGATTGATTGCTGAGAGACTGAGCTGGTGCTGTCTCCCATATTCTGGGCCGAGGATTTTAGCTCGTCGGCAGCGCTGGTGACGGAGCCGATTGCCTCGCCCATATCTCCTTCGAATTTTTCTACCACCGCGCTAAAGGTTTTTACTCGCCCCTCCATGCTTTCCATGGCTTTGTTGATTACAGCACTTGCTTCACCAAATGCGCCAAGCATGCCGCGTTCAGAAATTTTTCGGAAATATTTGTTGGCTTCCACATATTCAAGTGAGGCACGGGTTTCTCGCACATATGCGTCGGTTCTATCGATTAGCCGGTTGATTGCATGCAACAGCTCTCCAGCTTCTCCCTTTTCATTTATGCCGGTAATGCGGGCTTCAAAATTACCCTCTGCAACGGCTTCGCAAACGCTAAGCGCTTTTCTGACCGCTGATTTGTGACTGCTTGAGAACATGATATTCGCCTTTTTAATATATAAAAATCTATTCTGATTTATGCGGCAAGCGTTGCGATAAACTGGTCATATTCCATGCCAAGTTCACTAAGTTTTTGCTTGAGAGTTTCAAGGGATGCGGCCAATCCCTCTTTGCGATTTTTGCTGGCCTGCTCGATACTTAAAAGCTCGCGATAAAGGGGGATTATCTGCCCCTCCAGAATTCGCCTGTCGGGCACCCGACGGCTGGAATGATAGCCAATGACTGAGCCGGAAAGATCCCTGCTGGCGGTGACATGGGCCAAAACCCAATAGTGATCGCCATTTTTACACCGGTTCATAACATACGCAAAAATCTCATCACCGCTCTGAATTGTTTCCCACAATAGAGCAAATATAGCCCTGGGCATTTGTGGGTGGCGGATCATTGAATGCGGTTTGCCAATGCATTCCATCTCGCTATATCCGGCCAGACGCAAAAACACGTCATTGCAATATATCAGACTGCCTTTCAGATCGGTTTTTGAAACGATCAACTCGTTTTCATCAAAAAACTGTTCGACCCCTGTGGTGCTGGTTTCGCGCGCCATTTGTCGCCCCCTAAAAAAATTTGTTACTGACGTGCCAAACCTAGTTCGCCTATGCCTAACGAATGGTGGGGGTCTTAATAGGGGTAAATGCGAAGGGTGAGCGGGGGTAGGGGGCATTTTTCTTTGCCCTTCCCACAGGCCGACAAACCCCCTAACCTTTTACCAAGATTAATGGGAGGGGGAATCATGTCACTGAGCTGGAATGAAATCAGATTGCGCGCCAGAACTTTTGCTAATGATTTTGCCAACGCCACTTACGAAAAAGGCGAAACCCAGACCTTCTATAACGAATTTTTTGACATTTTTGCCATAAAGCGCCGCTCGGTCGCCCGTTATGAGGAACATGTTAAAAAACTCAACAACAAAACCGGCTTTATTGACCTGTTCTGGCCAAAAGTCCTGCTGGTGGAGCAAAAATCCGCTGGGCGTGACCTCGCCAAAGCTGGTGAACAGGCCGGGGAATATTTCGACGCTATAAAAGATCGCGACAAACCCCGCTTTCAATTGCTCTGCGATTTCCAGAACTTTGAACTGCTTGACCGCGACACACGCGAAACCTGGAGTTTCACCCTCGCTCAACTACCTGAAAAGATTGACCTGTTTGCCTTCATGCTGGGCCGTGAAAAACGTAAATTTAGCGATCAGGACCCGGTTAATATCGAGGCCTCTGAGCTGATGGGCAAAATCCATGACGCGCTTGAGGCCAGTGGCTATACCGGCCACGATCTGGAAGCGTTTCTGGTTCGACTGCTGTTTATATTGTTTGCCGATGATACCGGCATTTTCGAGCCTCGTGATCATTTACTTGATGTAATGGAAAGCCGCACCAGTGAGGACGGATCTGACCTTGGCATGTGGTTGCAACGCATATTTGAGGCGCTCAACAAGCCGGAGGACCAGCGTGGCTCCAATATAGATGAAGATATAGACCGCTTCCCATATGTTAACGGCGACCTGTTCGCCACTCCGTTGCCTACCGCTGATTTTACCTCGGATATGCGCGAGACATTCCTTGAAGCCTGCCGTTTTAACTGGTCAAAAGTATCTCCTGCGATTTTTGGCTCCCTGTTCCAGTCGGTTATGGACCCCAAAGAGCGGCGCAAAAAGGGTGCCCATTACACCACCGAGAAAAACATAATGAAGCTCATCGGGCCGCTGTTCCTTGATGAATTGCAGGGTGAATTTGAAAAGCTCAAGGCCTTGAAAATCGGCCGGGCAGGGCGGCTGGAGGCCTTTCGGCGGCGCTTGGGCAATCTCACTTTTCTTGACCCGGCCTGTGGCTGCGGCAACTTCCTGATCATCGCCTATCGTGAGTTGCGTCAGCTCGAAATCGATGTGCTGCTGGAAATCAGCTCAGTTGGCACCCGTGAGCTTTTCGGCGACGACATATCAGTGCTTGATGTCGATCAGTTCTATGGCATCGAATTGGAAGAATTCCCCGCCAAAATTGCTGAAACCGCCATGTGGATGATCGACCACATAATGAACGTGCGTCTGGGCAATGCCTTCGGCCAGATATTCACCCGCATTCCGTTGAGAAAATCCCCCCGGATTGTGCATGGCG
>JAKISW010000044.1 GCA_021648375.1 Devosiaceae bacterium | reverse complement strand
AGAATTTAACACAGTTTTCCTTCCCGGATGGGAGGATGGCTTGTTTCCCTCCCAACGCTCATTAGATGAAAATGGTCGGGTTGGACTGGAAGAAGAACGCCGTCTGGCCTATGTGGGCATAACACGAGCCCGCAAACGGGTCCAAATTTCCCTGGCCCAAAACCGGCGCACTCACGGCCTTTGGCAATCGGCCCTGCCCACCAGATTTCTTGATGAACTGCCAGCAGAAGTTGTGGAAGTCACCGACACCGGCTCGTCCTATGGGGGCTATAATTTTGGCGGCACCAACTCTACCTCTCGCTTTGATAAATCAGACCCGTTTGAAAGCAACTACCAAACTCCGGGCTGGAAGCGCATGCAGGCCCAAAGATCCACGCGCAGCTCCTCCTCCCCAAAAACTATTGAGGGAGAATTGGTGGCCCGCTCGGTGGATGCCAGCTCTGCTGCTCTGTTTTCGGTTGGGGAAAAAGTCCTGCACTTGAAATTTGGCGAGGGTGAGGTTCAGGCGGTTGAAGGCAATAAGCTAACCATAGAATTTGCCAGCGTCGGGCGCAAAAAAGTGCTGGAAAGTTTTGTGCAAAAATCCGCTTGAATTATCTGGCTGGCACTTGTGGTCAAAGCCTATTCCACTGCCACCACACATAATTGCGGAATGGCTCCATAAACTGTTTTTTGTTGTGCGCTTAAATCATCGACGCTTTGCACATCAAACAAATCATTCTCATCCATAATATCAACCGCACACGAGCAATAGGCTTGCGCCCGCTCAGCATCCTCTACTGCGGCAATCGCCCCCTCATCCTGCACAAATGGATTAACGGCAAAATCCATGCAGTTGGAATAAAACACCTGTTTTTGCTCAGCCCTTAATTGCGCCGCTCCGGGCTGAATTACCAAAGCCAGCGGATACAACACGCTGAGCATAATTGGTTGATGCACCATATAAATTATCAGGCTCCAGCGTCCGGCTTTAACCAGCGCCTTAAAGGTAAAACCATTTGATTTAATCGCCGCCAGTTTTGCGCCCAAGTTGAATTTGAGCACGATGCGCATAAAAGCCAGACCAGCCAGAGTATAACCAAAACCGGGAAATATTGACTGCAAGTCTTGAGTGTAGGGTGCAACTGTCCAAAATCCGATCACCGAGAGAATTCGAACATTGAACATTTCATTTTGATAGATAAATGGCGCGCTCATAAACACCACTGCCACCAAAATCACCAGCCATAAGGGAGCACGCAAAAACGGCAATGCCATTATCGAAAATACCGCGATGGCGTGCAATATGCCAAAATAGACAAACCCCTCGCCAAAGGCAAAAAAGGTGCCAACTGTCACTATCATTGCCGCGCCAAAAACTATGGCGAGGCGCTTCCAGAATGATTTCCAGACAATGCCATTATAATGCGCCAAAACCAGCGACACCCCGGCCAGCGACATAAAAGTTACCTGCAAAACTCTGGCCAGCCAAATCCAGACCAGATCAAAACCGGGACTGGTTGTGGTGAATTGTAAAAACCTTAAATCCCATACGAAATGATAAATCACCACTCCGACAATGCCCAGCCCCCGCACCACATCAATCAGCAGATAACGAGGCCGTGGGTTTGGGTCGCTCGAATTTAGATTCCCCGGTTTTGATGTTAAATCAGAGGCTGCGTAAACCATAATGCAATCAATCCAATCGCGCTTGCGCCAATCTGGTCTAAAATGAATTTTGATAATGATAAACCACCAACATCATTAGCAACTGAGCATAAAAACCGACTAAATTCAGCAATATAAATCACCCTTTTTGATCACAAAACCGAATTGTTCACACTTAAATGTCCCAAAATCACTCCATCCCCGCTATGAACAAAGAACAGGTTTTTGCACTTGTTGATGCTGTATCCTTGAACGAAAACCTGACATTGAGCGCTTCTGCCTTTGAAGATAAAAATGGCGAATGGGTATTTGAAGCCACTTGTGATGGTGCCCCTGATATTGAAAAATTCACGCAAATCGCCCGAAAAACCCTTGCTGGGAACGTGACATTTACAGCGGAAAAAATTGATCCGGAAATTAATTGGGTCGAGCGCTCTTTAAAGGACTTGAAGCCGGTAACTGCGGGCGGGTTTTATATTTATGCCGGCCACAATAAAGGCCAGCCGCCAAAAGGCACAATTCCGATTTTGATTGAAGCCGCTCAGGCCTTTGGCACCGGCCATCACCAGACCACATCGGGATGCTTACTGGCCATTCATTCGGTGTTGAAAAACTTCCAGCCAAAAAGAATAATAGACATCGGCACCGGCACCGGGGTTTTGGCCATTGCTCTGGCCAAACGCCTGCAACGCAAAATAATTGCCAGCGATAATGACCCGATTGCAGTTAAAACCACTGGCGAGAATGCTCAACTCAATAATGTAGGAAATTGGATAAAGCCGATATTGGCCGAAGGGCTGAAAAGCGAAAAAATCGTCCGCAATGGCCCTTATGACTTAATTGTGGCCAATATTCTGGCCGCACCTCTGGTGCTAATGACCCCGGATATTGCTCGCTCTGCAAATGCAGGTGCTGCGATAATTATGTCGGGGATTTTAACGTCGCAGGCGGAAAAAATTATCGCCGCCTGCGCGGAGCAGCAAATTGCGCTCAATCAGCGTATCATTCTTGACGAATGGTGCACGCTTGTTTTTGAAAAAATTTAGAAACGGTTCAATGTAGTGAAGCGCTCACGATAGGCATTAATTTCACGTTGTGCCTGACGGGTGCGACCTTCAATTACCGCATCAAATGCACGAGCGAAGATATTTTTTGAGTTGGCCATGTTAGGTCTCCTTGAGTGTTTCATTGAGCGGGGTTTTATCTCCCTGCTGACCAGCTTTATATAGGCTATTCAATCTCTTGCAGTTAGCCCTTGCCACGCGCATCAGATATGCCATCATCGCATGGCAGTTTTTTACCAATCATTTAGGAGTTGCAGGTTTGCGCCCAACTTTTCCCCCCACCAAATTCCAGTCATTCAATGAGGTTTCAGATCCTGATCTGATTAAACCACGGATAAAAAAACTTCGCAGCTTGATGAAGGCAAAAAAACTTGATGCCTGGTTGGCGCCCCATTCTGATGTTCATCGCTCAGAATCACTTCCCAAGAGCGAAAGACGACTGGCACATATTACCGGTTTCACCGGATCTGCAGGATCCGCCATCATAGGTATAAAAAATGCCGCCCTGTTTGTCGATGGCCGCTACACCATGCAAGCCCCTTTGCAGACGGACACAGATATTTTTGATATTTTGGAAATTCCAAGTGAAAAACCGGGAAATTGGGCAAAAAATAATCTTGGTCCAAAATTCCACATAGGGTTCGATCCCTGGTTGCATACAATCAGCGAAATTCGCACATTTAATCTGCAACTTAAAAATCACGGGGTTCTGGTTGCAACGGAAAACCTGATTGAAAAAATCTGGAACAATAGGCCCCCGCCTCCGTTTGAGAACATCGAACTGTTAGGCATTGAGCGAGCTGGAGTTGCAGCCGAACAAAAAATTCTTGCGATCAAAAACCAGCTTGAAAATAAAAATGCCGATGCGCTGGTTCTCAACATGCCAGAATCCATCTGCTGGCTGCTTAATATTCGCGGCCGCGATGTGCCAAATACGCCGGTTGTTCTGGCTTTTGCCATCGTGCACAAAGACAAAAAACCTGAGCTTTTCATTAATCTAAAAAAACTCAGCCCGGAGCAAAATCAGCACCTGTCTGCAACCATTACATTGCGTAATGCGGAAGAGTTTTCAGGGTCTCTTGAAAAATTAGCAACAAACAAAGCCCGCATTTGGGTGGACCCAACCACTTGCCCTGATGCAATTTATAACCTGTTGAGCAATAAGGGGACTACCATATTTGAAGCCCCCGATCCGGTGGTGGCGACAAAAGCCATCAAGAACCCTATTGAGCTCGCCGGGATGAAACAGGCCCACCTGCTCGATGGCATCGCACTTGCCAACTTTCTTTGCTGGTTCGACCAGAATGCATCAAACGGCAATCTGACTGAAATCGAAATTGCCAGCCGTTTGGAAAATTTTCGCGCCATGGAGCCAAGCCTTGTCGATATTAGTTTTGACACCATTTCGGGTTCCGGTCCCAATGGGGCCATCGTTCATTACCGGGTTAACGAACAATCCAACCGGGTGTTAAATTCAGGCGAACTAATGCTGGTTGATAGTGGTGGGCAATATCTTAGCGGTACCACCGATATTACCAGAACCCTTTATACCGGCTCTGCCAGCGCCCAGCAAAAACAACATTTCACACTGGTATTAAAAGGCATGATCGCCATTTCCACTCTTACATTCCCCAAAGGCACCACCGGCAGCCAGATTGATATCATGGCCCGCCATGCACTTTGGCAGGTTGGATTAAATTATAATCACGGCACAGGGCATGGAGTTGGAGCATTTTTGAGCGTTCATGAAGGCCCAGCCGGAATTGCACCACGTTATAATGTGCCCTTGGAAGCGGGAATGATTATCTCCAACGAGCCGGGATATTATCTGGAAGGGGAATATGGCATACGCATTGAAAATCTGGTGCATGTGATTAACAGTGCTGATTTTGAAGGGTTTTTAGCCTTTGAAACCCTCACCCTTGCCCCTATTGATACTCGTCTGCTTGATCTAAGCCTGCTGGACGCAAAAGAAATTAGCTGGCTCAATAAATATCATGCAAAGGTGAAAAAACAAATTTCACCTCATCTTGAGCATGGTCAAAAAATCTGGCTGCAACAGGCGACCATTGCCATTTAACCGCGAGCGAAATCAAACAGTTTTCACCAGCTCCAGCCACTGGTCTTCATCAAGAACCAGAAGGCCAAGCTCATTGGCTTTTTTAAGCTTGGAACCTGCCCCAGGACCTGCCACCAAAATATCCGTATTTTTTGAAACAGAGCCAACCACTTTGGCCCCTACCCTTTCAGCCATTACTTTTGCCTCTGAACGGGTCATCTTTTCCAATGAACCAGTAAAAACCACTGTTTTTCCAGCTACTTCACTATCCGTCTCCACTTCAAAAACATAAGGCTTTGGCTGCACCTGATCCAATAATTGATCCACCTGATTTCTGTTTTCTTCATCTCCAAAAAACGCCATCAGCGAAGCTACTGCAATCTCCCCAATGCCATCAATGGCCAAAAGATTTTCTTGTGCCTCGATGTCACTATTACCTGCCGCGATCACTGCATCTTCAAAAGCTGTAAAAGAAGAAAAATTCCTTGCGAGCAACTGGGCGGTATTTTCTCCCACATGGCGAATTCCAAGGGCAAAAATTAACCGGTCCAGATCCGGCTGCCGCCGCGCCTCAATGGCCTCAAACAGATTATTTGCCGATTGCTCCCCCCACCCGTCTTTTTTAGCCAGCCGCGGATTTGAGGCTTGATCTCTTTGCTTTAAGGTAAAAATATCTACCCATCGCAAAATTTTGCCCTCTTCGAAAAACGCTGCAATCTGCTTATCCCCAAGCCCATCAATATCCAGCGCCCGTCTGGAAACAAAATGCTTTAACTGCTGAACCGCCTGCTCTTTGCAATTCAACCCACCGGTACAACGCCTAACGATATCGTTTTTGCCGGTTTTTGGATTGCTTTCCCGAACAACCGGCGCATCGCATACCAGGCATTTTTCAGGAAAAACAAAGGGTTTTGAATCACTTGGCCGTTTTTGAAGAATCACTTTCACGACTTGAGGAATTACATCACCTGCCCGCTGCACAATTACGCTATCGCCTTCCCTGATATCCTTTTTTGCTATTTCATCCCCATTATGCAAAGTGGCGTTGGAAACAACTACGCCGCCCACCGTCACCGGCTGCAACCGTGCCACCGGAGTAAGAGCACCGGTCCGCCCCACCTGAATATCTATTTTTTTCAATATGGTGGTTGCCTGCTCAGCAGAAAATTTATGGGCAATTGCCCAACGAGGAGCGCGAGCCACAAATCCCCAGCGCTCCCGTAAATCCAAATCATCCAGTTTATAAACCACCCCGTCAATATCATAACCAAGGCTGCTTCGTTGTTCCTCAATATAGCGATAATGTTCAAGCATCGCTTCGAGTTCACCCGTTGCAATGGTCAAAGGGTTAGTCTTGAATCCCCACTCACCCAGTTTTGCAACAGCCTCCATCTGGGTGGAAGCAAACGGCTCAGAAACATAACCCCAGGCATAGGCAAAAAACTTCAAATTTCTGCTGGCGGTAATAGAACTGTTTAATTGGCGCACAGAGCCGGCGGCGGTATTTCTGGGGTTAACATAGGTCTGCCCACCCATCTCTTTTGCGCGCCGGTTAAGCTCGGCAAAATCGGCATGATCCATATAAATTTCGCCGCGCACTTCAAGGGTTTGAGGCCAATTATTGCCCCTAAGTTTTTGTGGAATTTCTTTTATGGTTTTTAGATTAGCTGTAATATCTTCACCGGTGGTGCCGTCTCCCCGGGTTGCCCCTTGCGCAAACACTCCATTTTCATAACGTAAAGACGCAGAAATTCCATCAATTTTAGGCTCAACGGTAAATTTGAGATTTATTCCCTTATCGCGCCCAAAAAACCTGTACCCCCTGTCAACAAAATCTGCGATATCCTGATCATTAAATCCATTACCAAGAGAAAGCATTGGCACCCTGTGCCTTACCTTTTCAAAACCTTTGGCAATCGTTGCTCCCACTTTTTTACTGGGACTGTTATCCAGAATCAAATCGGGAAATTTTGCCTCGATCGCCTGATTTCTTTGGCGCAACTCATCATATTGCGCGTCACTGATCAGCGGTCGGTCCTTTGCATGATAGGCTTCATCATGACGGGAAATTTCTTTGGCCAGATGTTCAAGCTCTGCTTTTGCTTCGGCTTTGCTCAGCTGCGGCAATGATTTTGAAGCCATTAGCCCACCTCTAAAAGCAGTCGCCTTGCCGCTGCGCGCGCCTCATCGCTAACCTGTGCTCCGGCCAGCATCCGGGCAATTTCTTCATCCCGCGCTTCATTTTTAAGTTCCCGAACCTGAGTATTCACCATATCGCCATCAGCAATCAGATTTTTTTCAATCAGCATATGCTGGCTGGCTCTCGCTGCCACCTGTGGAGCATGAGTGACACTCAAAACCTGCACAGATTTTGCCAATCGCTCCAGTCGGCGCCCCATGGCATCAGCGACAGCTCCACCAACCCCGGTATCAATTTCATCAAATATCAAAACCGGCGCAGAGCCTTTATCAGCAAGTGCAACCTTAAGGGCCAGCAAAAAACGTGACAATTCCCCCCCCGAAGCCACTTTTAACATCGGGCCGGGCATCGTTCCCGGATTGGTTTGCACATGAAAAGCTATTCGATCAAATCCGTTGGAAGAAATATTATCCTCCTCAATTTGATGATCTACAATAAATTTAGCCGCGCCAAGCTTTAAGTCAGGCAATTCATTTGCAATAGCCAACTCAATGGCTTTGGCAGCTTTGGCTCTTTTAGCCGACAGTTTTTGGGCACTGGATCTATAATCAAGCAAAGCCTGCTGCATTTGCGTCCGCAAATTCTTCAGATCATCATCACCGGACTTTATCGCCGCCAGTTCGCTTTGATATTGCTCTAAAACACTTTCCAGACCATCACAGGTTATATCATGCTTGCGAGCCATGGCCCGTAGGGCAAACAACCGCTCCTCCACATCATTCAGTTCATTTGGATCAAAATCCAGCTTGCGCTTAATATCTTCCAAGGCCTCGCTGGTTTGCTCAAGAGCAATAAGTGAAGCATCAACCGTTTCCACCAACGGGGTGAACAGCCCATGTTCTCCATCCTCCTTGCGTTGCAACCGCCGCAGTAAATTAGCAAGAACAGCGCTAGGGGATGAATTCCCATTTAATATTTCGTCCGCGTCAGAAATTTCCTCCGCCGCTTTTTCCAAGGCCATCATCAGACGGCGTTTTTCCGCAAGTTCGTTTTCTTCACCGGTTTTTGCATTAAGTTTTAGAAGTTCATCCACTGAGAAGCGAGCGAACTCCTCGTCCCGTTTTGCTTCCTCAACGATCTTTTCACAGGCTTCAAGCGCAGCTGTGATTTCGGTTAGTTTTTCATAATTTTTTCCGGTCTGATCCAGAGTTTTTCTATGCCCGCCAAAACCATCAAGCAATTTACGATGGGTTTTGTCATCCACCATTGCCCGCTCATCATGCTGCCCATGAATTTCCACAAGCAATTGTCCGGTTTTTTTAAGCAAGCTGGCGGAAACCGGCTGATCGTTGATCAAAGCCCTGGTCCGACCATCCAAATATTGCACCCGGCGCAATATCAGCTCATCGTCATCATCCAAATCATTTTGGCGAATCAGTTTGCGGGCCTCGTGCTCAAAATTTACCGAAAAGGTCGCGCTGACCTGTCCACTTTCGCTTCCTTTTCGCACAAGTTTTTGATCGCCGCGACCACCAAGTGCCAGCATCAAAGAATCAAGAAGAATGGATTTTCCTGCCCCGGTTTCTCCGGTTAAAACGCATAAACCAGCCTGAAAATTAATATCAAGCCGATCAATGAGAACTATATTTCGAACATTAAGTCCGGTCAGCATGATTTCAACAATATCCCGCAAGCACAGCATTTATTAATTGCAAAGCAATTTTATCACCACCAATTCAGCGGTCTAAGCTTTAGCGATTGCGTCGCCGCTTAACAATAACAATTTGACAGCGCCCAACGAACAACAAGGCCGAATTTCAGCCCTCTGGGCCGGTTTTTAAAAACCCTTGCACTCTCAAAAAATCAGCTGCGATCCAGCTGTAATGTTCCATCAATCTGGGTACCTGCAACCGCCTCTGGAACCAGCCCTTGCTGCTGTAACAATGCAAAAGAAAGATCATACCAGGAGCTTGAAGGGTAGTTTAGTCCCAAAACTGCTGCCGAAGATTGAGCTTCCGCCAACAGACCAATTTTAAGATACCCCTCTGTCAGGCGATATAAGGCTTCTTCAATGTGAGTCGAAGTTTCATATTTCTCAACAACGGTGCGAAAACGGTTTATCGCTGCAGTAAATTGGCCATTGCCCAGATAATAACGTCCAACCGACATTTCTTTACCCGCGAGCTGATCAAAGGCCACCCGCATATTTTTTTGGCTCTCCTGCACATATTCAGATTTGGGGAAGTTTGAGATCAAAATGGTATAGGCTTCAATAGAATCCTGCGCCAACTGCTGATCTCGGGTTATGTCTTTTATCTGTAAAAACAAAGAGGAACCTTTGAGGAATAATATGTAATCAACTTCTTCAGACGAAGGATAAATTGCCAGATAACGATCAGCCGCAAAAACTGCTTCTTCATACTCTCCAGTAGTAAAGTTTGCAAAAACAGTCATAAGTTTTGCCCGTTCCGCATATTCAGAATACGGATGCTGCCGCTCCAATTTTTGAAGGGTTGAAAGGGCGGTTGCAAAATACTGACGATCCATATCCGCCAAAGCACTTTCGTAAAGTTCCTGTGGAGGAATTATCGGCTCTTCTTCAATTTTTCCTGAGCCAAAAAGATTAAGCCCAGCACAGGCACTTAGTACCATCGCAAAAGTGCCAACAAGCACAAATTGTACAAACGAGCGCACCAACGTGCCTTGTCTATTAGAACTTGTTTGCTCGATCACGATTTATACAATCCTTTATGCTGGTTCAGATATTTTGCTGATTTTTCTTCACCAGCTTTGCAGAGTTTTACATTGTTACAGTGTGCTCGATAATTTTCCAAATACCAGATAATTTTCAAAACACCCTGTTATTTTCAAGCCGCCCGTTCAACGCCACCTATAGGTCAAATGGTCCAAAACTGTGGCAACAAACCAGCCGCGTCCCTTAAAAAACCTACCCAACAGAACGTAAATATGGCGTAACTTCAAGCTCTTCGGGAAGGTCATCTAAAGCATCAAAGGCTACAGGCAGTTTATCTGCAGAAACAATTTCATAGTTTGCTTCATTTGCAAACAGGCTTGTCAACACAAGCGCGTTAAGTGCATGTCCACCTTTATAGGATCGAAACCGCCCATAAAAAGGTAGCCCGCCCAGCGCCAGATCACCAATGGCATCAAGAAGTTTATGACGCACAAATTCATCCTGATAACGCAACTCGCCGGGATTAAGAATTCTGTCATCTTCCAGGGCAATGGAATTTTCCATTGAAGAGCCCAAAGCATATCCCGCCTGTCGCAGAACGTGAGCATCTTTCATGAAGCCAAATGTGCGCGCCGCGCTGACATCCTCCACATAACGACGAGGTGTCCATTCAAAAATCATCCGCTGACGACCAATTATTTCATTATCAAAGTCAATTTCCAGATCCAGGGAACGGCCGTTGTAAGGTTCAAGGGCAGCAAACGAATCATTGTTACGCACGGTAACCGTTCTCAAAATCTTGATATATTTGCGCATTGCCGGCTGCACCTGCAAACCCAGCTTTAGGATTTCTTCAACAAAGGGGGCAGAGCTTCCATCCATTATCGGACATTCTTCGCCATTTAAAGTAATCAGAGCGTTATCAACCCCCAGACCGCTAAGGGCGGATATAACGTGTTCAATCGTTGCAACACTCACTGATTCTCCAAGATCAATAGTTGTACACAGTGTGGTGCGCGACACTCGGGGAAATTTCACTTCTACCGGACCAACAATCCGTCCATCATCCATAATTCGGGCTATTTGAAAGCCACTGTTTGCAGCAGCAGGTTCAATTCTAAGGGTTACTGGACTGGCTGAATGAACACCAATCCCGTCAAAGCGAACGGCCCCGTTTAAAGTACACTGCCGAGCAGAAATTTTATGCATAACCGAACCCCAGTCCCAATCATCCCAAAAACCTTTGTAAACAAAAAAAAACTGACACGGAACCCCGTGCCAGTCATTCTTTTGCATTTTTTAAGATTTTTTTACCCGTGTTTGCGCAAAAACGAGGGAATTTCAATCTGATCGGAAGATGAAGCTTCTTTATTTGCTCGTCCGGTAGTATCCAAATCTCCACTCGCCCCCATATTTGTGCGACTAGGGCGCTGTCTTGAAGACGGTGCCTCGATGGCCATTTGAGCATCCATATCTTCTGTCTGGCGTGGTTGCTTTGTGTCTTTTGCCGACAGGGTTAGTCCCACATTAGAAGCAAGGCGTTTTAGTAATGCTCTTGGTGCGTTCAATGGTTTTGGCTGGGGCGTATCCTGACGTGCATCAGCGATTATTTTTTGAGCGACCGCCGGCATTTCATCTGTGCGTGGAATACGGCCTCTGCCCTCTGGGCGCTGGGGATTTTGCGGAACATAGGCGCTTGGAATTGGAGCATCACCACTTAACTGGGTTTCCTCCATACTTTTGGTCATGGGATTTTGTGGCACATAAGGCTCAACCATTACATCACCATTATCGGCCTCGACGTCAGAACCCAAAGCTCTTTCAAGCACTGCATCTGCCATATCAGCTTCCAACTGCTCCCCAACCTCTTCGTTGGTTGCCATTGGTGCCTGCCCTATTTGAGCGCGATCAACCATAATAGGTGCCCGGTCAGAATTGGGTTGAACCGGATCCATTGCCTGCACCATGGCGGCCTCGATTCCGGTCGCAACTACTGAAACCCGCACCGTACCCTCCATACTGTCATCAAAAGTTGCACCAAAAACAATATTGGCTTCGGCACCGACTTCCTCGCGAACCCTGCTTGCCGCTTCATCAATTTCATAAAGAGTAATATCGCGCCCACTGGTTATAGAAACAAGAAGTCCTCGCGCCCCCTGAATGGAAACATCATCAAGCAGCGGGTTTGAAATGGCAGCTTCTGCTGCAACCCTGGCCCGGTCTTCCCCGGATGCCTCGCCGGTGCCCATCATTGCCTTGCCCATCCCTCGCATAACCGAGCGAACATCGGCAAAATCAAGGTTGATCATCCCTTCCTTGGTCATCAGATCCGTAATGCACGCAACCCCTGAATAAAGCACCTCGTCCGCCATGCCAAAAGCATCAGCAAACGTGGTTTTTTCATTGGCAACTCTAAACAGATTTTGGTTGGGAATAACCAGCAGCGTATCCACATACCGATGCAATTCATCAATTCCATCTTCGGCCAGATTCATACGGCGCTGACCTTCAAACTGAAATGGCTTAGTTACCACGCCAACCGTCAAAATACCTTGCTCACGCGCGGCGCGGGCTACAACGGGCGCAGCACCGGTCCCGGTTCCGCCACCCATGCCGGCTGTAATAAATGCCATATGGGAACCACTGAGGTGGTCATTGATTTCATCAATGCTTTCTTCAGCCGCAGCGCGACCAACGTCAGGATGCGACCCCGCTCCCAACCCTTCAGTAACAGCAACACCGAGCTGAATCACCCGGTTTGCCTTTGAAAGTACCAGCGCCTGAGCGTCAGTATTGGCGACCACGAATTCAACGCCATCAAGGCCCGATTCGATCATATTGTTAACGGCGTTACCACCAGCTCCACCAACACCAAATACGGTGATGCGCGGTTTCAGTTCTTGGATATCGGGAATTGTAAGATTGATGCTCATTTCAGGCCTCACTTGGGGTTTGAAGCCAAATTACCCTCTAAATCGTTAATCGCTCCCTAACATATAGCGCATTCTCATCAATTTTTATGCAAATTGCAAAAACTATGGCTTAAAAACACCAAATATTAAGCATAAGCATTGGTTCAAAGCACAAATTTTATCCGGTTCAGGCCATACTCAAACCACGCCTTAAGGAAAAGCCAAGTATAGAATCACATATAATTATTATTTTATCGCTAGCGCAATGGCACCAAAGGTCAGATACCGCTTGAGATGGCAGACCTGATATTATGCCCTAAGACCATTAACCAGCCAGTTGGAAACTCTGGAGAAATAACCGTTTTTGCCGATTAGTTTATTGCCATGACCCGGCTCAACAAATTCCTGATGGCAAATCTGCGGATAGACCAGCATTCCCACAACCGTGGAAAAGGTTGGTCCCCTGCCCTGTTCGGGAAGACCTCCAACACCTAAGGGACGCCCGATACGAACATTGCGCGCCAATATCCTGCGAGCCATTTCCGGTAATCCCGTTAACTCACTGGCCCCGCCGGTCATTACAATCCTTCTTCCGCATACATCCATCATGCCGGTTGCCTGCAGACGTTCGGCAATTGCGTTAAGAATCTCTTCGACCCGGGGTCTGATTATGCGCGTCAGCGTTGATCGGGTGATCTGGTTGGAAATTCCATCAAGACCAACTTCTTCAACCTGAATCAGATCCCGCTCATCGCTTTGACCCGGCAAAACCGATCCATAATAGGTTTTTAACCGCTCAGCGGTTTCCACGCTGACCGATAATTGTCGCGCAATATCAATAGTCAGATGATGCCCGCCAATGGCAATGGCATCACTATAAACCAGTCTTTCATCATTAAACACAGAAACTGTGGTGGTGGCACCGCCAAAATCAACCACTCCAACTCCAAGCTTTGCCTCATCATCAACCAGAGTTGCTAAACCGCTGGCATAGGGAGTGGCAATCAAGGCTTCGATCTGTAAATGGCAACGGTTCAAAACCAGCTCAATATTGCGCATAGCCAGAGTTTCTGCCGAAATTACCGCAACATCGACACTAAACTGATCTCCAACCATTCCCAACGGGTCACTAATTCCCTTTTGCCCGTCAAGACAAAACCCAATTGGCAGAGCGTGAATAACTGAGCGTTCATTGCGCACTGTGCGCTCATTGACAGCCGCTAAAACCCTGGAAATATCACCGCGTTCCACCTCGGTGCCATCAAGTGAAACCGAAGCGCTGAACGTTTCCGAACCCAAACGGCCAGCACTTACATTTACAATTACGGTTTCCACCGTAAGGCCAGCCATGCGCTCGGCGGCGCCAACCACACTGCGAATAGCCTGTTCGGCCTTGGCAAGGTCGCTTATAACCCCACTTTTAATTCCTGCTGATGGTCCATAGCCAAATCCGACAACATCAACCACGTGGCTGCGGTCTTTTAGAGCCTTGCCTTCAGCACGGGGCACCAGACGCGCTACAATACAACAGATTTTTGTTGAACCGATATCAAGCACAGCTACAAGGCTTGACTTTCCGGTCTGAACCGGGCGAAGCCGGGAGGTAAATGAATCAGTAATCATCAAATCTTCTCTAAACTATTGTTATTTAACACTATTATCGCGAAACCTAATGCGAAACTTCTTCACGTTTGTTAACTCTTAATGCCGCAATTGTGGCCACCCTCATATCAATAACAGACAGGTCTCTGTCCAGAAGTTGCGAATTATTTTGTGCCTCTTGCAACTGAAACAGGGCGCGCCCCACTTCGGTTTCGGGCAATTGTATTCTTAGGCCGGAACTATAAATCATATCCCAGCGCCTGTCCGCGATACGGCTCAGCGCCAAAAGCTCATCTTTAAGGGCAGGGTAATTTTCAAGGGCAATTATCATACTCAATGCATCGTTAGCCGCACCATCACCAATCACCAGTGGAAGATTTTTATCTGCTGCGGTAGCGCTGGCAATTTGTATTCCCCTGCCATCGATAACAAAAGTCACCCCATCTACCCGCCATCTGGCAATCGGAGTTACTTCAGAAACTTCCACAATCAGGCCTGAGGGATAGATTTTACGAACGCTGACATCGTTGATTGATGGAATTTCAAGAATTCTCAATCGCGCCGCCTCCACATCAAAATTAAAAATATTACTTGTCGAATCAATGGCGATTGCTGCCGCAATATCTGCTTCCATAGACATGGACTGCCCACTTATGGAAATTTCTCCAATACCAAATCCAATCACTGCCAAGCGTGAAGCCAGCAAATCCCCGGTATTGATGAGTGTCTGAGAAATCCCTCCGCGCGCCTGAAAGCCAACTGCTAAAATCAGCGCCATAAATAGAGCAGCCCCAACCCTAACTATAAGAGTTTTGTGCAATACCCAGATATGGTTTAAAGCAACAACAGCCCGTAAAGTTCGCGGCTTTGCAATTTCAGGCAACCTGGAAACGGGCATGTCAAATTGGTTACTACCTGTTAAAACCTGCGCCCTGGGAGCGTTATTTTGTGCTGAAATAGTGCCTATCTGAGACAACTTGCATCCTCCAACATCCAGGTAACAAACTCTTTTGCGCTGTGCCCGGCATGTTCAATCATTTCAGGAACCAGCGATGTCGAAGACATTCCCGGCTGGGTATTGACTTCAAGGCAAACCAGTTCCCCATCCTGCCCGGCAAGATCATTAAAGCGAAAATCTGCACGGCTTATTCCGCGACATCCCAACGCTTCATGAGCTTTTAACGATAACTTCTGTACATTTTCGTAAACTTTTGACGGAATTTCTGCCGGAAGCACATGTTTTGAGCCGCCGGAGGCGTATTTTGCCTCATAATTGTAAAAATTTAAGTCTGTAACTATCTCAATTACCCCAAGCGCCACATCCCCCATGACCGCACAGGTGAGTTCTCGCCCTGGAATATATCTCTCAACCATCAGATATTCGCCCCCCTGCCAGTCCGTTCGCAAAATTTCCTGGGGGGGATGAGATGTTTCACTTTTAACGATAAAAATGCCCACACTTGATCCTTCAGCCACCGGCTTGATCACATAAGGGGGCTTCATCACATGTTTGCGGGCAATATCTTCAATATGAGCAATAATATGAGTGGTAACCGGCACCCCGACGCCCTTTAAAACTATTTTGCTTTGATGTTTATCCATGGCCAATGCCGAGGCCAAAACCCCAGAATGGGTATAGGGAATGCCCAAAATTTCCAACATGCCCTGAATGGTTCCATCTTCGCCAAAACGACCATGCAGACCATTTAGCACCAGATCAGGCTTTAACTTTGTCAAAACTTCGCCAATATCGCGCTTCACATCAATTTCGGTGACTTCATAACCGGCATCACGGGCGCTTTGAGCCAGAAATGCGCCGCTGTTCAAAGAAACTTCGCGCTCAACCGACCAGCCGCCTTTGAGAACCGCCACATGTTTTGCCATTTTTTGGTCTCCACAAACCAAATTTTTTTATCAGCCGGTCATTCGACGCATCAGCAATTCGAACGGCCCGCCCTTAAAATACCGCGCCCATACCGTGGCATAGATTATAGAGGCAATTATGAACAAACCGGCAGCAAAAACCGCAATTTGAGAATTTTGTCCCCCCAAAAGACCAAATGCTTCTAAAATACCCATACCAATAAATATGTGAAATATATAAAGCGATAATGCCTGCCGTCCGGTGGTGATAAATATTTGCAGCCATGCGGGAACTTCGCCAGCAAAAACCCGGCCAGACAAAACAGCAAGACAAATGCCAATAAGCAAAACCCCCGCTCCACTGCCCGCCAGCATATATAGGGGCATGGGTGGCATGGGCGCCACACCTGAAATTTCGGCCATCTCCGGGTCCAGCCCGGACAGAAAATCCGACAATACATATGCAAGTCCCAGCGCTATGGCACCGGTTAACATCAGCATATTATGGGTGCGTTTTTCTGCCAATTTCAGCCGCGCCAGAATAAAGCCCAGCAGTAAAAAGCTCATCCACGGCACCAATGGATGAAAACCGTTGAATAACAAGTTTCTGAAAAACCCTTCAAAGCTCCAAAACCCTGCATAATCCAGAGTTATCCAGTTCCATCCCTGCTCATAGTCAAAGATTGCAGTCAGAAGCAAAAATATAAAAGGAAATACAAGGGCAACACTGGCAATCACCTTTACAGACTGGCGTATCAGCAACAGACCAAATACAAAATAAAGCGCATAATAGTGCAAAATATCCGCTGGAAAAATCAGCGCGTTGAGCATACCGATTACAAACAAAAAACCCGCCCGCTTCAATATCACCAGATTAAAACTGCTTGAAGTGTTGCGCGCGGCCCCGATGCCAAGGCCTATACCGGCTAGAATCACAAAGGTTGCCGCCGCTTTTCCCTCTAAAAAACCCAAAAAATACTGGGCCCATATGGCGCCCGTTTCCGCCCCCATAACCACTTTAAAATTAACAAAAACCATCCCGGCAAATGCCAAAAACCTGGCCAGATCAAGCCCGTGCAACCTTGTGGACTTACCCGACTTTACGGAGTTATTATGCTGCAAAAACCTCTCCATCCAAAAACTGATGAATTTCTTTTCCCGGCTCAAAATTCCCCATGCGCCGGATTTCCCACACCAGATCTACTCCAGAATTTTCCCGCACCCGATTGCGCACTGTTTCCCCCAGCAATTCCAGATCATGGGCACTTGCACCGCCAAGATTGAGCAGGAAATTGCAATGCTTTTCAGAAACCTGAGCCTTGCCGATGGTCAAACCCCGGCATCCGGCCTGATCAATCAGCTTCCAGCTTGATTGACCCGGAGGGTTTTTGAACGTCGAGCCTCCGGTTTTATGCCTTGTGGGCTGAGAATCTTCACGGGTTGAGGTAATTTGCGCCATTTCTTCTTCTAGCTTGCCCATATCCCCGGCAAATCCCTGATAGGTGGCGCTGGTAAATATCATTCCCTTGGGGCCGTGGGATTTTCGATATTCATAAGCCATGTCCTGATTGCTAAGTTCAATCATTTCGCCAGAGCGCGTTATCCCACTTAAAGAAATCAACCTTTGTTTTGTCTCGGTGCCATAACAGCCAGCATTCATATAAAGCGCGCCTCCGATGCCACCGGGAATGCCCCGATAAAAGGTAAAACCGTCAACGCCTGCTTTGGCCATGGCCTGGGCAAAGCGAATATCAGGCATCGCCGCCCCCACTCTCACTTTATGATCGGGCAGAATTTCAAGCCCGGCAAATCCCTTTACCGGCAGGCGAATAACCACACCTTCCAGCCCACCATCACGGACCAAAAGGTTCGAACCAAGACCGATTATGGTTACTTTAATTTCCTGAGGCAGGTTTTTAAGGAACAATTTCAAATCATCTTCATCAGCGGGCAAAAAAAACAATTGCGCCGCGCCGCCGGTGCGAAACCAGGTGATTTCTCCAAGATTTTGATTATGCACCAGCTTTCCCCGGACCTTTTCAATCCAGTTAGAAAATTCTTCTCGCAAATCAGGATATATCACTTGAAATTTAAGCTCCGTTTTTCAACTGCATAAGCTCATCAGGAAGTTTTTGCGCCCATTGGGTAATATTTCCCGCCCCAAGGCAAACCACATAATCCCCTGTTGTTGCCCGCTCAAAAATTAAAGGCGCCAGCATTTTTGGGTCATCAATGGTGCGCACATCCCTGTGCCCCAAAGCACGAATTCTGCGCGCCAATTCCCGATGATTAACTCCTTCAATTTCTTCTTCTCCAGCGGTAAAAACCGGCGCAACAATTACGGTATCCGCATCATTGAAACAGGCAGCAAATTCTTCAAAAAGTTCTGAAAGGCGCGAATATCTATGGGGTTGCATAACCGCGATAACATGGTTTTTTGCCGACTGGCGCGCAGCCTCCAACACATAGGATATCTCAACCGGATGGTGCCCATAATCATCAATGATTACAACTCCATCCACTTCCCCGGTTTTTGAAAACCGCCGTTTAACCCCGCTAAATTCGAATAAGCCTTTTCGAATGGCATCTGCACCAACTTCAAGCTGATCAACAACAGCAATCGCTGCAGTGGCATTTAAGGCATTGTGCAATCCGGGCATGGGCAAGGATATACTGTTCAGATTTTTTTGCTCGCCACTAAGG
>JAKISW010000043.1 GCA_021648375.1 Devosiaceae bacterium | reverse complement strand
GGGTGCTCCCCCCAAGAAAATAGGGCCATATGCGCTTGAGGTCGTCGGCACTGGCTCCCTCAAGACCAACATTTAAATCAATGCCAATACCTGCCTGCAACATATCAAACCGGCCCGAAGTCACCAGCTTCAAATCACCGCTGGTCGCGGCAAAACTCTCAATGCCCAAGGCTCCATATAAGGGTGCGGACCAGCCAACAAACTGCATTTTTTCAAATGGGACAACCGGGTCATCCAAATCACCGGGCCGCAGATATACATCAGAAAAACCAACCGACATACGCATTGTGGGACCAAAATTTTCGTCCAGCCCCATGGAAAACACACCTGAAATATTTGCCGATGATTTTCCGGCCATAAACAGTGTTTCTTTCATAGTAAACACCGCAGCTTTTGCATTCCAGTCAATTTCCATCTCGCTGGCCTGAACCAAAAATTCATCATCACGAATTCTCAAAGACATGCCGCTCAGATCAATCAGAAACGATCCACCCAACACCTGATTCTGGCCCGGCATCCCCATATCCACGTCAATAACAACTCCCCCCGTTCCATGCAGCGCAATCAACGCGTCCGGATCATCCATAAAAGGTACAAAAGCGGAAAAATCCAGATTTTGAATTTGATTGATCAGTCGTGAACTTCCATCGCTTTGCACAGTTCGCAAAATAGTGCCCTCCATGCGCTCACCACCAATTACCGCAGCAATAACTCCCTCCACATCACGAGTTCCCGGAGGCACGCTCAACTCCATCTGAATATCTGAGAATGTTCGCGCCAGCCCATAAACACTATCGAGCATCTCCAGCTCACCATCAGAAACAGAAAAAGAGGAAAACACACCAAGTTCAGAGTTTTCCAATATTGTGCGCAATCCTTCTTCGGCAGCCAGCAGGTTGCTGATAAGCCAGTCATTGTCCGAACGCAGGGTCAAAGCCGGAGACCCCAAAATATCGGACCCGATTTCCAATCCGCCTGACTTTATTCCAATGGTGGGAAAGGTGCTGGCTCCCTCAATAACCCGAACAACATCACCGTTCCCATTCTCCCCCTCCACCAGTTCAAACTTAGCCAGACGTGGCCCAAACAGGTCCTGGACGACCTGTAGTTTTGGCGCCACAAAGATAATCTCAGCTCCCGGTTGGCCAAGCAGTGCCCGCCAGAATGAAAACCCGACCTCCAGCGCCTCCATTTCCACTTTTCCCCCTGTTTGACTATCCGTTAGAATAACGGGCGAAAATCTCAGGGTCAGCGCAGCACCATCTTTCAAATTTAGAAATGTCGCGCCCAATTCCAGATCCATATCCTTTGGCAAGGAACTTAAAACCATAGCTCTGGCCTGCCCCCCAACAAAAGGAACAGGAATGGGGGCCACCAAAAGCGCCAGATAAAACATCAAAAGGAGAAGTACCGGCACACCGAAGGTCCATGATACTCCATAGGCAAATTTGCGGCGGCGGGATTTTTTTGGTCGCTGTTTTCTGGGAGCTGAAGAATTGGGGGCAGAATTTTTTAATGCGGGTTGTTTTTGTGGGGTTTGCCCCACCCGAGGGTGCCCCGCCCTCTCGGTATCGGCGGATTTTGATATGCCATTTTTATTCATAAGGTATAAGCCGTTTCAAAATCCAAAAACATTGCAAACCATAATTTCGCAAAGCCTTTTTTGCCCAGAAATAACAATGCATAACTCAAAGAATCACAAGCAACTTCACCTCTTAGTCTGTCATACCGCCCGCAATATGGCGAACTTTTGTAATCAGCTGAAATTCACCCCGATTTAACCGATTTTTTGCCACTGTTTGACCACGCTCACCACAAAGGGTTTTTGCCTCACAACGAAATTTTTTGTTTATTAACCATAGTTGGGCACAATAATAATCGAAGAATGAACCACTCGGTGAGTGGCCTGCTCGATGAGTATTTGGGGTTAGTAGCGTGCAAAGTAAAAAAACGAGTTTTAGGTTATCGGGAGTTCCACGTCAAAAAAAAGGCAATAAAAGCCTGGCCAGTACGCTAATGATCTATGTGGTTTTTGCTGTTCTGGTTACATCCAATATCGCCATGGGCCTAGTTTTGACCATGTCTGATGAAATTTCACGCCTGTTTCAAAACTCCAAGGACCCGGTGCTTTTAGCCTACGAAACCAAAATCATGCAATTGCGCATGGAGGTCGACCGCCTTAATTCTCGTCAATATATTCAGGCGGGAAATTTAAATCTTCGCCTGCAGGAATTATTGCGCCAGCAGGATATTTTAAGCGAGCAATATCGCTTTATTCAAGTGCTTGCCCAAAAATCAGAAGAGTTGGGCGGACCGGCGCTGGCCTCTATATTAACACAAACCACAACACAAAAAGCTACTCCCGTTAATATGGAATTTGACCCGATTACCACGGGCAGTATTTTTCAGCGCTCTTCGCTTGAAATTTCCACACCAGACCGCTTTGTGAGCGAGAGAGAAAACCTGGCGCAATCAGGTATTGATGATGCGCTGATGATTTCACAATCCCTGACAAATATGATGGAGCAATCTCAATTTATCGTTGCAAACATTGCCAATGATGCGCGCAGCTCCACCGATCAGATAATGCAGCAATTAACCCCGCTTGGAATTGCCCCGGAGCTGAAAAGCTTAAATAGCTTTGAGGAATTTGACGGCATGGGAGTTGGGGGGCCGCTTATCCCCCTGCCCCAAAATGCTTCAGTAACAGATGCTTCATCTAAAACTTTGATCAATCAGGTTAACACCGCTTCGATTGCCCTTGATCGCCTGCAGCAGGCCAAAATTTCGCTGGCCACAGCCCCGATTTATTATCCGCTCCCCCAAAAAGGACGCATAAGCTCACCGTTTGGCCCGCGCAAAGACCCGTTTGGCAATACGCGGGCATTTCACTCTGGAATTGACTATCCTGCCCCACGCGGCACATCAATTACCAGCGTTGGCGCCGGAACGGTTCTATTTGCCGGAATTAACAATGGATATGGAAAATTTGTCGAAATTGACCATGGCGGCGGCATTATCACCAGATATGCTCACATGTCGAAAATTCTTGTGCGGACCGGGCAACAGATTGGCGCTGGCGCTCCGGTTGGCGAAGTCGGCTCGACCGGTCGCAGTACCGGCCCGCATTTGCATGTGGAAGTCAGACGCGACAATGTTGCGGTTAACCCGCTAAACTTTTTTGCTCTGGAAGAAAAACTGGGCGCTTTTATTCAGTAATCTTTGATTGTACAAATAATTACAGCAATTATATAAAGTTTTAAATTAAGAATTACGGTGACAGTTACCGTAATTTGAGGTGCTATCAGCTCTCACTTTGCGCTGCCTTCCTTTCGCCGGACAGGCGCAGCCGTGCACCAATGTCAAAGAAGGGCCGGGGTGGGATCAGGTTTGGCTTGATGAGGTTCAGCGCATCGCTCAGCAGTTCTGACTGACCACCCAAGGCAAGGTCAGCAATCAGCCTGCCCATGATGGTGCCGCGCGATACGCCAGCGGCATTGTAGCCCCCGCAAAGATACAGTCCCGGCTGGCTCTGTTCAAACACGGGCTGGGAGTTACGGCTAATGCATATATTCCCGCTCCAGCTGTATTCGATGGCGCTTTCATCAAGGAAAGGGAAGCGTTTCTTAAGCCCATCCGCATGTACCTTGCGACGTGCCGCCAGCAGCGTCCCGTCAATGCCTGAAGGACGGTATTCCACTGTATTTCGAAGTAGAATGCGACGATCCTTAGTCAGTCGCATAGTTGCGCCAAGGCTTTGTGGCGATAGAATACCCCAAGTTTTGGCATGTCCGATTTCATCCTCTTCAGCCGCCGTGAGTTGTCGTGTCAGGCTCGCCGTCAGCACCAGCGGAAATACCTGCAGCCGTTTCAACCCAAGGCGTGGGAAAAATGCGTTTACCGCCACGATCACATGGGGTGCGGTGAGCGAACCTCTCGTCAATTGCACCTTCCAGCCATCTCCCGCGCGAGAAATATTCTGCACCGGCGAGTCCTCATAACATTCAATGGTCTCTGGAAGAGATGCCGCCAGACCTTGTGCCAGCATCGCGGGCTGCAACAATGCCCCGCCACGTGCTTCCACGCCCAGCTCATAAAAGCTTGTTCCCAGCCGCTTTGCTAGATCCGCACCCTCGATCAAACGCGCATCCACGCCCAAATCACCAAAGGCCTTCGCATGATCCCGCAGTTTATTGAAATTTTTTGGATCGTGCGCAGCGTGGATTGAACCCGTATCCTCCCACTGACATGAAATCTGGCATTCCTCTACCAAACGCCGAAGTTCCGCCATGCCTGCATGGTCAATGCGGTTCTTGGTCATGTAGGTCGTAAGGCCTGCTGGCGTGTGCAGCTGCGCATGCCCCGGGCTTTCATTGGCCACTGCAAAGCCCGAATTTCGCGCAGAAGCCCCGCCTGCAATGCGCTTCGCGTCAATCAGAATGATTCGCGTCTGCGGCTTCTCTTCTGCCAGGCGACGAGCCGCTGACAGTCCCGTGAAGCCGCCACCGATGACCACATAATCAGCTCGTAGCTCACCTTTCAGAACGGGGAAATGCGCGAACTCACAGGCAAGTGCGCTCCAACCACAGATGTCAGGGCAATACATGGTAGGACCCTTTCAGAATGCAAAACTCCCCGACACGTAATTCGTTGGGGGCGAGTTATTACACTTTGAACCACAGACATGATAATGAAGCAATCCCGTCATAATGCCGACGTTGGCATAATTACGGGGACATAATTACGGTGTAATTCGGAAATTTCCCGTATTTTCCTAAAAGACACATAAAAACAAATAGATAAAGCGTGTCGCGTGAATACTATTAAACGCGATTCCCTAATCCTTATTGCCAACCCTTAGGGCCAGCGCCGCTTCCATAAATGCATCCAGTTCCCCATCCAGAACATCGTTTGGCGCGGTGCTTTCCACACCGGTGCGCAAATCTTTGACCAATTGGTAGGGCTGCAAAACATAGGAGCGAATTTGATGGCCCCAACCGATTTCAGACTTGTTGGCCGCATCGCTCAAAGCCGCCTCTTCACGCTTTTGCAATTCATCCTCATAAAGACGCGCCCTTAGCATCTGCCAGGCTGTTGAGCGGTTTTTATGCTGTGATCTGTCGTTCTGACATTGCACAACAATTCCAGTGGCCAAATGGGTGATGCGCACGGCACTGTCTGTGGTGTTTACATGCTGACCACCGGCTCCCGATGCCCGATAGGTATCGATGCGCACATCCGCTTCAGAAACTTCGATGTCGATGGAATCATCAATTACCGGATAGACCCCAACGCTGGAAAAACTGGTATGGCGACGGGCCTGAGAATCAAACGGAGAAATTCGTACCAGACGATGCACGCCACTTTCGGTTTTTAGCCAGCCATAGGAGTTGTGGCCTTTTATCAGCAGGGTTGCGGATTTAATTCCCGCTTCTTCCCCCGCATGATATTCCATCATTTCAACTTTGAATTTTTGCTTTTCGCCCCAGCGCTGATACATGCGCAAAAGCATTAAGGCCCAGTCACAACTTTCAGTACCCCCGGCCCCGGAATGCACCTCCACATAACAGTCATTAGCGTCAGCTTCCCCAGACAACAGGGTTTCAATCTGTAGGCGAGCGGAAGTTTTTGCTAATTTTGTCAGGGCGTTTTCGGCTTCAAGGACGATATCATCATCCCCCTCCTCTTCGCCCATTTCAATCAGTTCTATATTCTCTGACAATTGCTCAACTAAATTGCTGACAGTTGCAATTTGCGCCTCCAGGACTTGTCGCTCACGCATAACGCCCTGGGCCTTTTCCACATTGTCCCAAAGGTCTGGCGCTTCGGCGCGTGTGTTTAGCTCGTCAAGTCGGCTTTGGGCTGTATCCCAGTCAAAGATGCCTCCTCAGCAGAGTGATAGTCTGCTCGATTTGCTCAACGATATTTTGAATTTCACTACGCATGAAACATTCCGCATTATTTAGAATTTAAAATTATTTTTAAAAGCATGAAAGAAAAAGAGATCTAAAACAATCCCCCACGGCCTGCGTTAAAGTCCACATTGCCGCCCTCAATATTAAGAAAAGCATCAGAATTAACTCCAATGACCGAAGTAACAAGGTTCGGACCGGTTCCGGGCTTAAATCCTTCAAGAATTGCCGCCCCACCGGAAATCGCTTTAATACCTGATTCCGGATCAATCCACACCTGGCTCATGCCAGCTGGAATATTAAACGGTGTTGGCGGGGTGCCAACCAGCGCGTCCTTCATAAAAGCTGTAAAGATGGGAGCCGCAAGCCCACCCCCGGTCGCCGCCCGACCCATACTGGCCGGTTGGTCATAGCCCACGTAAACCCCAACGGCCAATTGCGGAGTAAAGCCGACAAACCATACATCCTTATTCTCCGAAGAAGTGCCGGTTTTTCCAGCTACCGGACGTCCCAACACTGAAACAGAGCGCGCGGTTCCGCGTGTTACAACCCCCTCCATCATCGAGGTGATCTGATAGGCGGTCATAGGATCCAGAACCTGCTCCCGATTATCAATTATCAACGGCTCGGCCTGATTTTGCCAAAGGGCAACATCGCATCCATCACAGACCCGCTCATCATGCTTGAGGATTGTAACCCCGTTTCGATCCTGAATCCGATCAATAAGTGTCGGGGTAATCCTGCGCCCACCATTGGCAATGGTGGCAAAAGCGGCAGTCATGCGCATATCAGTGGTTTCTCCAGCCCCCAATGCCATGGAAAGAACCGGCAAAAGGTCATCATAAAGGCCAAACATGCGCGCATATTCGGTTACCATGGGCATGCCGATATCCTGAGCCAGCCTAACGGTCATAACATTGCGCGAGCGCTCGATACCCTGTCTAAGGGTTTGCGGACCATAAAATTCATCGGAATAATTTTCAGGATTCCAGGTCGAACCATCACTGTTGATTATTTCCAGCGGCGCATCAAGAACTACAGAAGCAGGCGTATAGCCATTGTCCAGCGCTGCCGCATAAACTATCGGCTTGAAAGACGATCCCGGTTGACGGAAAGCCTGAGTAGCGCGATTAAATTCGGAGTTTGCAAAGGAAAAACCACCAACCATTGCCAGAACCCGCCCGGTTCGTGGATCCATAGCAACCAGTGCGCCTTCGGTTCTGGGAATTTGTTTCAGGGTAAAAATGCCTTCTTTGTCAGCAACCGGTATAACAAAAATAACATCGCCAACTTTTAGCAATTCATCCAGATTTGGTCTGATCCAGCGCATTTCGCCACCCGGCAGTTGCCCGGTAATTCTTTCTTCAGAAATTGCGCCATTTACTTCCGGGGTTGCCCGCAATCCAATTGTTGCCCCGTTGCCTTCTATTTCAAGAACAACCGCCAATTTCCACTCAGGCACATCCCAAAGCGGCTCGGTTTCAAACAGGCTTATTCCCCAATCTTCACCCAGTTCAATATTTTTCACCGGCCCGCGATAGCCCTTGGTTTCATCAAAATCCACCAGCCCGTCGATAAGAGCGTTGCGGGCCAGAACCTGCAATCGTGAATCAAGGGTTGTTCTAACCGAAAGACCTCCCCCGTAAAGCTCATCAGCGCCATAAAGGCTTAACAGACTGCGCCGAACCTCTTCGGTGAAATATTCCGCATAAAACAGTTGCGATCCGCCCCGGCGCAATACCACATCCAGCCCTTGTGCCTTGGCTGCATTTGCCTGCTCTTCAGTGACATAATTTTCTGCCAGCATACGATTGATTACGTGATTTCTCCGCTCTATCGCTTCTTTTGGCCGACGGAACGGATTGTAATTGGCAGGTCCCTTGGGTAGGGCAGCAAGATAGGCAGCCTCGGGCAGGGTCAATTCATATAAAGCTTTGTCAAAATAATTCAGGGCGGCGGCGGCTATTCCATAGGAATTGAATCCAAAAAATATTTCATTCAGATACAATTCCAAAATTTCATACTTTGAAAATGTTTCTTCAATCCTGATAGCCAGAAGCGCCTCACGGATTTTACGGTCCCAGGTCTGCTCTCGCGTTAAAAGAAAGTTTCTGGCCACCTGCTGAGTAATTGTCGAAGCACCAACCAAAGGTCCGCCGCCCCCATTAATTATACGCAAAACATTATCACGAACGGCCCGTGCAATACCATCAAACGCTATGCCACCATGATCGAAAAAGTTTTTATCTTCAACGGCAATAAACGCGTTGACCACCAGTGGCGGCACTGTTTCAATGGGTTGAAAAAGACGTCTTTCCCGGGAAAATTCGGCCAACAGCGTTCCATCGGCCGCATGAATTCTGGTGGTGATTGGTGGTTGATAATCCCTAAGAACATTATAATCCGGCAAATCCTGTGAAACGGACCAGACATAATATCCAACCACGCCAAGGCCAATTATCCCGACGAACATTCCAAAACTAAATAACCATCCCACCAGACGAAACATGTGAGCGAAATCCTAAAAAACCAAAAATATTTCACCACATCATAGCGGCTATTGCTCGCCGTTGAAACCAAAAGCGCGGCAAAATTGTGAATAGAGCGATCAACTTATCGCTTTATACCATCAAAATACGATCCGATCCCACGCGCCACCGCATCCGCAACCCTTTTACGCCATTGCTCAGATGTTAGATTGCGTACATCCAAATCATTGGATAAAAACCCCAGCTCCACAAGGACGGCCGGCACATCTGGAGATTGCAACACAAAAAAATCGGCTCTGCGCATGGGAAAACGCCTTATTCTGACACTCTGTCGCAACTGCTCAACAATCGCCAAAGCGGCTGAAAACGACTGCCGTCGCATTTCACGGCGCATCAGATCAACCAGCAAATTCACAACCGGCCCTTCCGATTGTTCCAATTGCTCAATGCCAAACCCTGCCAGTAAATCAGATTTATTTTCGTTTTCCGCCAGCACTTTATCCAACACATCCGTTGCCTGCTCGTCGCGAATGTAGACACTGGCACCACGAATTTGGGGGTCATCAAACGAATCAGCGTGCAGCGATACCAGCAGATCAGCCCTGTTGTCCCGAGCCAGTTGCACGCGCTCCTCAAGCATCACAGCCTCATCGCCCTCTCTGGTTAGCGCCACATCAAACCGCCCCGAGGAAATCAGAACTTCTCGCAATTGCTCTGCAAACATCAACGTAATTGCTTTTTCCCTAACCCCGCCAGGGGTTGTTGCCCCCCCATCACTTCCCCCATGTCCCGGATCAATCAGAATTAACGGTCTTGAAGCAGTTTGAATTTGCGATGCCCCGGGAAGGTCAGAAACCTGATCAAGATTTACCTCACCGGGCACTCCATGTTCTGGCTCCCCATCTGCCCCAAGGATTAAAGAAGCAGCTTCATCAGCTGCAACCCGCGCCAAAAACTCCTCATCACTGGCCCCAATAATATCCACAACCAGACGGGCTGGCTGATCGGCAAACGGCTCCAGCACATAGGCCTGTTGCACCTGAGCGCTGGCTGAAAGCATTAAAATGGTGCGCAAGCGGTCCTGCCCGATCATCGTGATGGAATAACTTCCAATCAGCCCCTGCCCTGCGGCCTCACCCTCTGTTTGATTTTTTGAACCTGACGCACGCACATCAACAGCAATGCGTTTTGGCTCATCAAGAGAGACAAAAGCAAATGAGCTGGCCCCTGTCAGGTCAATAACCAGACGCGCGCGTTGCGGCGTACTTGAAACCCTGACTGCCTCAACGGTTGGCAACATCTCAGCTTCGCCAATATTAGGGTTTGCTGCTTCCTGCGCCAGACTTGTTGAAACGAAGGCAATGGCCATGCTTGCAAGCAATAGCGTTGCTTGCAATAACTTTGCTTGCAATAACTTTGCTAGCGTCAAGTTTGTTTTCATTGGTTTTACCAAAATGAGCTTCCTAAATTGCACTGCCTGCATCACAGTACGAAACATAATCTTATCAAAGATATTCTTTTTATTTTATAATGGCGAGAATTGGAATTTTTGCGAGCACGCGTCAATTGATTTTTCAAAAAACTGCCCCCATGCAGCAAATATATGGCGCCTGTCGCTCGTCGATCAAATTTGATTGTTTAACTAATGTAGCTTTTTTTGTTGCCAAATCATCTCTTCAAACGTAAAGCGATAATTGAGGATATTGTTTTTGTCCGTTTTTCTCTCTTTTGACCGGGTCAAACAGGTTGGCAGTTTTTAAGTCACCATACATATACCGGCAGAAGAAGTGGCGGACAAATTGGTCTTTAAGGTATCAAGGCGGGCTCTTTTAGCAAAAGGGCGCTCTTGTATCTTTAGATAAATAACACAACATAGAACCTCATAAGAAATTCGGCCCTTAAAAGATGTGGTCGTTGGCGTGCAGCACCTGATTGTCCATTTGAACAATTTAAGTGCCCACCCAAAAATGAAAGAGAACATATGAGCGACTTGTTGCAACATCTGGATTCGAAGGCTGAAAGTTTGCCCGAATTGATGGCTTGCACCGCGTTTTTTGCTCAACCTCCCCTTAACTCAGGCCACAAACGAACATTTAGCTTTGGAAGCTATGGTTCAAACCGGACCTCAATTTTGAAACAATCTGCCTCGCATGACGCGACGGGACAGGGCGGGAATTCCCGCTCAGGTCTTGCTCGAGCGCGAGCGCCAGGAGCAATTATTTATGACTACCAAACGTATGCTGGTCGATGCCAGCCACCCCGAAGAAACCCGGATTGTAATCACTAACGGAAACCGACTGGAAGAATTTGACTTTGAAGCTGCCAATCGGCGTCAGTTGCGCGGTAATATTTACCTTGCAAAGGTAACGCGGGTTGAACCCTCATTGCAGGCGGCTTTTGTTGAATATGGCGGCAATCGCCATGGATTTCTGGCATTTTCGGAAATTCACCCGGATTATTTCCAAATACCCAAAGCAGATCGCGAAGCGCTTTTGCGCGCCGAAGCCGATGTGGTAAGCGCTCAGGCAAAACTTGATGCGCAAATCGAAGCCAAAAATGATGCCGCTGAACAGTTTCGACTGAAGAGGCCAAGTCTGAACAACCTTCGGTTGAAGAAGTCTTGTCTGACAAGTCGCAGGACGACGGTCCGCAGGACGATGACGATGATGACAATAAAGACGCATCTTCGGAGACAGAAGAAACTTCGCCAGGGGAAACTGCATCCGAACAATCAGATGAGAATTCCAAAAACGAATTAGATTCTAGCGAAACCCAACAAAGCCTGGCTGATGAAACTTCCGGCGATGCTGAAATAGAAGCCACAACTGATAAAGCTGTTGCAACAGCACCCGACGATGCAGATGATGATGATTCAGATGACATTGTTGAAGATTTAGGCCCCGGACAGGACGAGCTTTTAGAACTTCGTCGCGCTCAGGCTCGCCGCTATAAAATTCAGGAAGTTATCAAGCGCCGTCAGGTATTGCTGATCCAGGTGGTAAAAGAAGAGCGGGGCAATAAAGGCGCCGCGCTAACCACCTATCTTTCCTTGGCTGGTCGTTATTCGGTTTTGATGCCAAATACTGCCCGTGGCGGCGGCATATCGCGAAAAATCACCTCAGGATCAGATCGTAAACGGCTAAAACAAATTGCCTCCGAGCTTAGTGTGCCCCCCGGAATGGGCGTTATATTGCGCACCGCCGGTGCTTCGCGCACCAAAGCTGATATCAAGCGCGATTTTGAATATCTTTCCCGTCTTTGGGAAAACGTCAGAAAGCTGACCTTGCAATCCTCGGCCCCCTCTCTGGTTTATGAAGAAGGCTCGTTGATCAAACGCACCATTCGCGATCTTTACAACAAGGATATTTCTGAGGTTCTGGTTTCAGGTGAACCCGCGTTTAATGAGGCTCGCGATTTCATGCAGCTGATTATGCCCAGCCATGTCAAAAACGTAAAACTGCACAAAGAAGCCCAACACCTGTTTTCCCGTTATGGGGTTGAAGCACAACTGGATGCGATATTTTCTCCTCAGGTCACCCTGCCCTCTGGTGGTTATATTGTCATCAACCCCACTGAGGCTTTGGTTTCCATTGATGTGAACTCCGGTCGGGCCACCAAAGAACAAAATATTGAAGCCACGGCCCTGCAAACCAATCTGGAAGCGGCCGAAGAAGTTGCCCGCCAGTTTAGATTGCGGGATCTGGCCGGACTGATTGTCATTGATTTTATTGACATGAATGACCGTCGCTCAATCAGGGCGGTTGAAAAACGCCTCAAAGACGCCCTTAAAAACGACAGGGCCCGCATTCAAATCGGCCGTATTTCTCATTTTGGCCTGCTTGAAATGAGCCGTCAGCGCATGCGCTCAGGTGTTCTTGAAAGTTCAACCCATGCCTGCCCCACCTGTGAGGGAACCGGCATAATCAGAGGCGTGGAAAGCCGCGCCCTGATGGTTTTAAGAGCTGTGGAAGACCATGTGGTAAGAAAGCCCGGCATCTCTGTTGAGGTCAAAGCACCGGCAGAAGTCGCTCTTTATGTGTTAAATACCAAGCGAGCCAAACTGATCGAACTGGAAGCACAAAATCGCACTACCATCACCATCAGTTCTGACCCGGCCAAAACCGCCAGCGAATTTTCAATCTCCAAAGGTGAAAACCGCATACAGGCATCGCCGGTTACCAAAAAATCCATAAGCGTTGATTCTCAGCCAACCCCGGCAGTGCCAAGCGAACCCGCCGCCGCTGATGCTTCCGGCGATAATGACAATCAGCCAAAGCGCAAACGTCGTCGGCGCAAATCTTCCAACTCCCAATCAACGGGCGAAGCTGGTGCTAATAACACCAGTGTTCAGAACACCAATGCTCAAAATACAAGTGTTGTGAACACTAGTGTTGCGAACGCTAGTGTTGTGAACAGCGAAAATGCCGATAGCGCCAGCAACAATAATGTTGGTAATAATAATGTTGAAACTGGATCAGCCGACGATGATTCAGAAGATCAGCCCCGCAAGCGCCGCCGTCGCGGTCGCCGTGGCGGCCGTCGCAATCGGCGCAACTTCAATGGTGAAACCGGCGTGGCACAACAAAATACTGATGGTCAGGACGGCAATGCACCTTCTCAAGATGAGCCATCTCAAGGTGCAACATCTCAAGATGCCGCCGCTCCAAATATAGCGGTTCAAGAGCAACCTGTCGTTCAGGCAACTGATAAAAGTGACATTTCATCGACAGGTGACAATGCACCTTCTTATGAAAAACCAGCTTCAAACACTTCTGCTGACCAGAACGAGGTGACAGAGCCAGCAAAAGAAAAAAAGCCGGCCCGTCGCAGAAGTCGTAAAAAACCGGTATCGCCGGTATCGAATGAAGAAGTTTCTTCCACAGAAGAAAAACCAGCCAAAAAACCTCGCAAAAAAGCTGCCGCCACAAAATCCAAATCTAATGAAAAAGATGCAGGGGCAGAGCAGGGAAATTCTACGCCAGAGGCAAAACCGGTGGAGGCCAAAAAACCCAAGCGAGTATTGCCGGATGAGGGAAGCATTATCAGTACGTCAAATACTGAAACAGCAGCCCCCACTCAGCGCAAGGGTTGGTGGTCGAAATGAGTAAACCCAACATGGTTCTTGTTGCAGTCAGCGCCGCGCTTTTCGGAGCACTGGCAATGTTCTTGCTCAATCCAGCCCCTTCGATGAATTCTGATGAAGCCATTCGCACACTGGTTGGTACAATCATTGATGAGCGCGAAGCAAAAAATACTGCTGCCAGCCAGCAGATTTCGGCGGCCCAGACTGCTGAAATTTCGTCACCGGATATTAATCCCGAAATTCTCAACCCTATGATTGAGAACTTCCTGATGGATGATCCAAAAATTTTGCAAAGGGTATCAATTGCCCTGCAGGAGCAGCTTCGCCTCGATGAAGTCAGCGAGGCAAAAATCGCCCTGGTGAGTTTTGAAAGTGAAATATATGACGATCCTGATCATGTGGTTCTTGGTAACCCTGACGGCGATGTCACTCTCGTAGAATTTTTTGACTATAATTGCGTATTCTGCCGCGCCGCCATGCCTGATGTCGCCCGACTTCTGGCCGAAGATCAAAACTTGCGGGTGATTTTCAAGGAATATCCAATCCTTTCAGAAGATTCAGTCAATGCCGCCAGAGTTGCCATTGCGGTATCAAAAACTCCCGGAGCCGACTATTGGGCTTTTCATGAACTGCTTTATACGGCCCGAGGTCAGATTTCAGGTGAAACCGCCCTCGCCACCGCTCAATCCATGGGCATGAACCGGGTGGAACTTGAGCTTGCAGCTATGGGTGCAGATGTCACCGACATAATTCAAAAATCTTATATTCTGGCCGACGGATTAAAAATTTCGGGTACTCCCGCCTTTATAATTGGTGATGAAATTATTCCCGGTGCTGTGGGATATGAGCGGTTACGAGATAGTATTGCCAATGTGCGCAAATGCGGTAGCACTGTTTGCAATACATAAAAGTGCGGCAGCACTACTTGCAACACTTAGGGTCAGGACCTATTAAATTCATACATTCTGCGCCAGCAGATTTTGTTCGGGAACAGGCGAGAAAGCGCCGGAAACCGCATGGTTTTCAAGGTTTTTCAACGCATTCATGAACAAAATATGCGGCGCCCGTTCGGGTTTGAAATATAGTATGCATCTAATGCAAATTGCAGTTCAATAAGGTGATAGACATGATTTTACTGCTATTTACCTTATCTGAACACTCTATTTCAAACAGAATCGTACGAATTTAATAGGTCCTGACCCTAAGGTCTAATCCCAAAAAACCGTGCATTTGTTATGTTTTTTACGTGCAATAATTGGAGTGGCTCTTGCTTTGCTCTCAAACCAATGCAAGAACCGATAAATTATGGCCAAAAAAATCCTGATCCTTAACGGTCCGAACCTCAACCTGCTTGGCAGCCGGCAACCTGATGTTTATGGCTCGTTGACCCTTGACGATATAAAGGCAAATTGCCTTGAAAGGGCAAAGAAACTGGATCTGGAAATTGATTTTAGGCAATCAAACCATGAGGGCGAACTAATAAGCTGGATACAACAGTGCCAGCCGCCACATTTTCATGGCCTGGTCATAAATCCTGCCGCCTATTCCCACACTTCAATTGGCATCCCGGACGCATTAAGCGCCATGGAACTGCCAAAAGTTGAGGTTCATATTTCCAACATTTTTGCCCGTGAAAGCTTTCGACACCACTCGTATGTGTCGCCGGTTGCCACTGGTATAATTTGTGGATTTGGACCTGCGGGATATTTGCTGGCATTAAATGCAATAGTTGAACTAATATAAAAAGATATCGAGCCAATGCCCAAGGAAAGTAAAAAGAGTATGACCAAATCTTCCCAAATGGACCAGGAACTGATCAAATCCCTGGCTCAAATGCTCAACGATTCCGATCTCGCGGAAATTGAAATTGAAAAGGATGACTTCAGGGTTCGCATTACCCGCTCCTGGCCAATAGAGAACCAGGCTGCCCCCCAATATAGCGTTGCTCCGGCCCAGATTGCTGCCGCTCCAGTTGCAGCGGCTGCAGCCGTTCCGGCAAATGTTGTGGATACTGCAGTTGCGGCAAAACCTAGCGATGACATCGCTTCAAATCCGGGCACCTTAACTTCGCCCATGGTTGGCACCACCTATCTGTCTCCGGAACCCGATGCTTCCCCCTTCGTCACTGAAGGATCAAAAGTAAGCGAGGGACAAACCGTTCTGATCATTGAAGCGATGAAAACCATGAACCAGATTCCAGCCCATCGCTCCGGAACCATTGTCAAAATTCTTGTCGATGATTCCCAGCCGGTCGAATATGGCGAACCGTTGGTTCTGATTGAATAGTTTTGGTTTTGCATCAATTAGTTCTTGGTTTTGATTGAATAAATAAAGGCAGCTTGCCATGTTTAGCAAAGTATTGATCGCCAATCGCGGCGAAATTGCACTTAGAATCCTCAGGGCCTGCAAGGAATTGGGAATTCAAACCGTAGCCGTACACTCAGTAGCAGACGCCCACGCCATGCATGTGCGTCTGGCCGATGAAAGCGTTTGTATTGGCCCCAATCCGGCTTCTGAGAGTTATCTTAATATCCCCTCTATTCTTGCCGCCTGTGAGATTACCGGAGCCGATGCGGTACATCCCGGATATGGTTTTCTTTCAGAAAATGCCCGCTTCGCCCGAATTTTAGAAGAACACAATATAACTTTTATCGGCCCTAGTTCTCATCACATTGAAATTATGGGTGACAAAATTCAGGCGAAAAAAACCGCCATGGAACTTGGCATCCCCTGTGTTCCAGGCTCTACAGGTGAAGTAAAAACCGCCGAAGAAGCCCGCAAAATCGGCGCTGAAATCGGCTATCCCGTATTGGTAAAAGCTGCAAGCGGTGGCGGTGGTCGCGGCATGAAACTGGCAAATTCCGCTGAGGAAATGGCCAATGCCTGGTCCATGGCCAGATCAGAGGCAAAAACGGCCTTTGGTGATGATGCGGTTTATATCGAAAAATATCTGGCCAAACCCCGCCATATCGAAATTCAGGTTATTGGTGATGGCAGAGGTCATGCGGTACACCTTGGTGATCGGGATTGCTCATTGCAGCGTCGTCACCAAAAAATCTGGGAAGAAGCCACAGCCCCGTCCCTAAGCTCAAAACAGCGTAGTGATATCGGCATGATTGTTGCTAACGCCATGAAAAAGCTCAAATATGCCGGAGCGGGAACTATTGAGTTCTTATATGAAGATGGAGAGTTTTATTTCATCGAAATGAATACCCGTATTCAGGTGGAACACCCGGTAACAGAGCGTATCACCAATATTGACATTGTTTATGAGCAAATTCGCGTTGCCGCCGGTGAAGAATTGCGCCTGAAGCAAGAGGAAATTACCTTTTGGGGCCATGCCATCGAATTGCGCATCAATGCCGAAGACGGGCGCACCTTCATTCCCTCACCGGGCAAGATAACCTATTATCACCCCGCCGGTGGTGTAGGCGTTCGGGTGGATGCTGCCATTTATCAGGGCTATACGGTGCTACCATATTATGACAGCCTGATCGGAAAACTGATCGTACACGGCCGTGACCGCAAAGAATGTTTGCAGCGTCTGAGCCGGGCCGTTGACGAATTCATTATTGATGGCATCAACACCACCCTGCCCCTGTTTCAGGACCTTTTGAAAGAACCCGATATAATTTCTGGCGATTATGATATTCACTGGCTGGAAAAATATCTGGCCCGCACCAATCAGCAGGCCGGGTCATAAATACCATTACGAGTGTGAGGCAATAAATAAAATGTCCCACAAACCTGATCCTTTTGAAATGGAATTCACCCCGGAACTGGTAGTGCGAGCCTATCAGGCCGGGATATTTCCCATGTCAGAAAGCGCCAGCGACCCGGATGTGTTTTGGGTCTCTCCAGAACGGCGTGGGATAATGCCACTTGATGGATTCAAAACCTCAAAATCTTTGCGCAAGACCCTGAAGAACCATCCATATACCATTAAAACTGACACTGATTTTGATCAGATTATCCATGCCTGCGCCAATTATGGAACCGATCGGGAATCAACCTGGATCAATCCGACAATTGTTGATGTTTATGGAAAATTATTTGATAGCAAAATCTGCCATACCGTTGAAATATGGGATGGGAATGAGCTGGTGGGCGGATTGTATGGACTGGCAATCGGGGCGGCTTTTTTTGGTGAAAGCATGTTCCACCGCAAAACAAATACCTCAAAAATTGCTTTGGCTCATCTGGTGAAAAGATTGCAGGTTGGACAATTTCTTTTGCTCGATACCCAATTCATATCCCCTCATCTTAAAACCCTTGGTGCCATAGAAATTCCGCGCTCCGAATATGAAAAATTATTACACAATGCACTGCTTGAAGATGGCGATTTCTATCGGCTTTCGGGCGGAGGAACTTCAGATGATGTTTTGCAATCCACCAGCCACACATCATAAACCGCATGATCAATGGCATTGAGCGCCGGGCTTTCTGCAAACATCCAACCGGTAAATATCCTGTTGGTTTCCCCCTGCAGACTGACCTCATCAACCTCTAAAAACACCGAAACCCGCTGAATTTCTGATGCCGGGCGCGTATAACACACCCTTGGAGTAATTTGCAGAGCGCCAAACTGCACGGTTTCATTCATATAGACATCGAATTTGGTCAACCGGCCGGTGATTTTATCAAGACCGGCAAACGCTGCCACCGGATTTTCAATCGGCGCAGCATATGCTCTGGAAATAACCAACGGCATAGAAACCAGGGCGAACATTATCACGGCAAGCGTAACAGTAAAAAATCTTACAGGTGAGAAATTCATACGCTTAAACAGGCCCAATGTGACAGGCGCACCACTATTTACAGCAATAACAGATACCATATTCATGTGCGCTTTACTGTTTTAACTACCTGAACAAATCAGGTTGCATAAATTTGTTATGAATAAAAACTAGTGTCGAAAGCAATTGTCATTGCATAAAATCATATTTGCAAAGTTTGAGTATCTTCTCAAAAGGTCTCGCCCCTAAAAAAGGCCCTAAGGAGACCATGCATCATAATCAGCACTAACCCGATCACGCTTCCCCTTCACCAGAAGTGAGCTTTGCGGCCTGTAGGCATCCGCCGATCCGGTGAGATTTGGCTGGTGAGATTTTTCCCAGAATTTTGGCACATAGCGCTCTTCGTCCGGCAACAGGTCGGTGCGGTGATGCATCCAGCCATGCCAGCCCGGCGGAATAGCTGAGGCCTCAACCTCGCCATTATAGATCACCCAGCGCTTGGGACCCTTTTTTGCCTTGTAATAGCGATTGCCAACTTCGTCAGTGCCCACATGCACCCCTCGCAACCAGGTAAAAACCCTGGTTTCAATAGTTTGTCTGTTCCACCAAATGAATAAGTCCGCGATAAACTGCATCTGCCTGCCCTTAATATCCGCCTGCCGGTTTGCTTAATGTTATCTATCATGACTGGTGTTTATGGCAAAGCCCCTTTCCTTCTCTTTTATGAAGACAAATACTGAGGGAAATTCAGTGCAGAAATTTTATTGAACCGGCAAATTAAAACGTCGAAGAAAGAATCCGGTC
>JAKISW010000011.1 GCA_021648375.1 Devosiaceae bacterium | reverse complement strand
TTTATCGTGCCAAAGACTTGGAGCACTGGATTATCCGGACACTAGTGTCATAAACCGGGTAATGACGGGTGGTATGATGGTTTGATGGGTGTTTTTTAATGTTTAACGTCATTGCGAGAAGGCAAAGCCGACGAAGCAATCCAGTATTTTAGCAGCATTCCTAACATTTCTGGATTGCCGCGCTCCCTGCGATCGCTCGCAATGACAACTTCTTTCTCTCATATTCCATCTCCCGCTTGTGGGGAGGGATAAGAGGGTGGGTGATAAAAATTTAAGTGAATTTAGCAAGTTGTTGGCGCGATATTTACATCACTCTGGCGGTTCCGGATACTCGGATCGAACTTCCCGCTGCCTGCGGGATTTCCGCCCGTAACAAGGATTTTATGCCCATATCTTCACCTTGTATGATATTGATCACGCCGTTATGTGGCCAATCGATATCGCGCAGATATCCAGCAAGTGCTGCCGCCGCAGCGCCAGTGGCCGGGTCTTCAAGTACCCCGCCCGAAGCGAATGGATTTCGCGCATGGAACATCTGCTCGGACTGAGCATAAATCAGGGAAATAGTGACAAGCCTGTTATTGTTCATAAGATTGCGCCCGGTATTCAAATCATAATCCATATCAGAAAGACGCAACCGATCTGACAGCGCCAAAACCAGGTGTGTCGCCCCGGCATTTATGACAGCAGGTTTAATGCGAGCGTCGAGGTCTGCCGGTTGGTATCCAAATAATTTTAGGGCATCGTCCACCAATACCTCGTCAGCCATGGCGGAGCTTGTAGCGGGGGACTGCAAGGCTGCCAAGAACAGGTCTCCTTTCCTATGTCCATCAACTGAAATTTTTGCTGCGCTTAAATTTAATGAAAAAACACCATCGCCATTTTGCTGCGCCAATGCTGCACCCAACGCAATTGTTGCATGCCCGCAAAAAGGAACCTCTGATTCGGGAGAATAGTAGCGAACGATCCAGCCCCCATCTTTCGCCGCTGCAAAAACAGTCTCAGAAAATCCCACATCAGCTGCAATGGCTTGCATTTCCTCACCGGTTGGAAGTTCTTTTTCAATGACAACTCCAGCGGGATTACCACCGGTATCACCATCTGAAAAAGCAGCGATTTTCAAAATATTCATCGTTTTTCTCCTACTGGTTTTGCTTCAGATTTATCATACTTTAATAATTGATACAAAAAAAAGGGTCCCACCGGGACCCTTAAAGTTTGGCAATTTTTCTCAAGTCGCCTTAGGCGGAAAAATACAATTCGAACTCAACCGGGTGAGGGGTGTGTTCAAAGCGGATGACTTCTTCCATTTTCAATTCGATATAGGCATCAATCTGATCATCATCAAAAACGCCGCCGACTTTAAGGAAATCACGATCTTTATCCAACTCCTCAAGAGCCTCGCGAAGCGAGCCGGCAACGGTTGGGATTTCTTTGAGCTCTTCGGGGGGAAGGTCATAAAGATCTTTGTCCATGGCTTCACCGGGATCAATTTTGTTGATGATACCGTCAAGACCAGCCATCAGCAGGCATGAAAATGCCAGATAGGGGTTGGCCATTGGATCGGGGAAACGTACCTCAACCCGTTTGCCATTTGGCGACTGGCAAAAGGGAATGCGCACAGAGGCCGAACGGTTGCGGGCTGAATAGGCCAGCAATACCGGCGCTTCATATCCAGGTACCAGGCGTTTGTAGGAGTTGGTGGAGGGATTGGTAAAGGCATTGATTGCCTTGGCGTGTTTGATTACGCCGCCAATGTAATACAAGGCTTCTTTTGACAGACCGGCATATTCATCTCCGGCAAAAAGCGGTTTGCCGTCTTTCCAGATTGACTGGTTGCAATGCATGCCAGAGCCATTGTCTCCAAAAACAGGTTTTGGCATGAAGGTGGCGGTTTTGCCATAAACATTGGCAACCTGTTGCACTACATATTTATAGATCTGCACCTGATCGGCACTTTCGATCATTGGAGCATATTTAATGCCAAGTTCGTGCTGAGCGGAGCCAACTTCATGGTGATGTTTTTCAGTTGTCACGCCCATATCTGACATTACCGTAAGCATCTCAGAGCGAATATCCTGAGCGCTATCCACGGGAGGAACTGGAAAATATCCGCCCTTTATGGGAATGTGGTGGCCGGTATTGCCAGCTTCATAATCGGCATCGGAATTGGTGCCAAGTTCATAATGGTCAAGTTTGAAGCCGGTATTATAGGGCTGGGCCGCATATTTTACGTCATCAAACAAAAAGAATTCCGGCTCGGGACCAAAAACAACGCTATCGCCAATGCCAGTCGATTTGAGGTAGGCCTCAGCTTTTTTTGCCGTCGTGCGCGGATCGCGATTATAGGGCTGATAGGTGGCGGGTTCTAAAATGTCGCAATTGATCGACAAGGTGGCCTGACCAAAAAACGGATCAACATAGGCAGAGGTAACATCGGGCATAAGCACCATGTCGCTCTCGTTAATGGCCTTCCAGCCGGCAATGGAGGAGCCATCAAACATAGAGCCTTCTTCAAACATATCTTCGTCGACGATGTTTGCATCAAGGGTAACATGTTGAAGCTTGCCGCGCGGATCAGTAAACCTCAGGTCTACAAATTTGATGTCCTCGTCTTTAATCTGTTTTAGAATATCAGCTACAGAACTCATTTTTTGTTCCTTCTTAGAGTTTTTTTTAGGTTTGTTTGGAGTTTTAGGTTTGTTTGGAGTTGAGTTTATTGTTTGATTTAATTTTCGATTTTTTTGTTTGAATTTTTATGTTTTGGGGGCGGAGTTACAGGGCATCGTCTCCACTTTCACCGGTGCGAATGCGAATTGCCTGCTCGACCGTATATACAAAAATCTTTCCATCGCCGATGCGCCCGGTCTGGGCAGCTTCACGAATAGCCTCAATGGCTTTTTCGGCCAGAGCATCAGGGCATACAATCTCAATTTTTACCTTGGGTAGAAAATCCACAACATATTCCGCTCCGCGATAAAGCTCTGTATGGCCCTTTTGGCGGCCAAACCCTTTGGCTTCGGTTACCGTAATACCTTGAAGTCCAACTTCCTGAAGTGCTTCTTTGACTTCATCCAGTTTGAAGGGCTTGATGATTGCTTCGATTTTTTTCATGATAATTTTTCCATGGCAATTTCCATCTGCACCGCTTTTGGGCATGTGCGGTTCGTGTGCAAAGTTAAGCGAGGGGTTTGTTGTCAAAAATCTCACCGTCAACCTGTGATAGAACTTGCATTTTTTGTGCCAGTTTTATGAGGGGTGGAATCATCAGGTTTTGCAGCCCTGGTTGGCTATTTGTTTGCCATTTATGGGCGCACACCCGCAAAAACTGCCTAAAATTTAGGCAGGCAGTCTGAAAACAGTGCAATCTTCAATTCATGGCAGTAATGGCTCTTAGTAGAAAATTATAGGGTAGGGAGCGTGAAGCCAATTGGTTTACAGTTCCAGAAACATAGATCCCGTTTTCTGGTTGGGCATAAAAAAATGCGCCCGATATTCCGGAATGGCCAATAATTTGCGGTTGTTTTTTGAACATTGTCAAAATCGGGGGGAGTTGAAACAGCATGATTCCGGTGCCGTATTGCAGGGGGAAAAATATCCGACGCCAGTCAGAGCATATTGTTTTTAGCAATGAGGGTGAGAACAATTTTCCTTCAAAAAAGGCAGTTATAAAGGCAAGTCCATCCGCAGCGGTGGAAACAATGGCGCCATCAGCGCCGGTGCTGGTCATTACATGGGGAATGTGGAGCTGGTTTTTGCCATTTCTAAGGGGGATGGTTTTTTGCTCAGCGCGTGGGCCATCAGCTTCAAATCTCCATGTGTTTTTTAATCCCAGAGGTGCTGCAATTTTTGTTTTTACTGCCTCAGCAAAACTTACGCCCGATGATTTTTCAATTATTGCGCCCAACAGTTGAAAATTGGTGTCGGAATAAAAAGCCTTCCTCGCGGTGCCGGGGGCAAATTTTGGCGTCATGGCGGATTTGCTCATCTCAACCACATCGTCAATGTTGTAAGATATGTCGTTGCCTTGAAGAATTTCTCTGGCAAAAACCGAACCATCGGCCTGTTTTTGTTCGAAATAGTCGGCAATTCCTGAAGTGTGGGCCAGAAGGTTTTTAACGGTGATGGACGCTGTATAATCTTTGCCATCTAATTTATGTAATCCATCCAGATAATTGGGCGCAAAAAATTCCACTATCGGGGTTTCAAGGTTGATGGATTTATCTTCAACCAGCTGTATAATGATTGCGGTTACAAACAATTTGGTGGCGCTGGCTAAAAAATATGGCGTGTCAGGACCAATTTCCTGACCGTCAAATCCGCCCGAAAAACCTGAGGATTGTTCTCCGGTCAAAGAATTTTTTGCACATATGGCTAGCTCATATATTTGCTTGTTGTTTGAAGCGTTTTTTATGATTTTTTCAAATTTTGGATTTGTTGAGCTGATTGTTCTTCTCCTGTCCGATGAAATTCACCTGATGTGGCTTGCCTGACGAATGATGCATATAGGTGAATTCAGGGCTGTTTCCACTGATTTTTAAGGCTCAGCAAAGGAAATTTCAAATTCAATGCTTTAATATTGCAACAATGCTTTGACTGCTCGGCAAATAAAGGATAGACCGGCGCAAAATTCGCGCGCAATGAGAGTTGTGCGCTTCGCGGGTGTGGTGAAATTGGTAGACACGCAAGATTTAGGTTCTTGTGCCGCAAGGCGTGGGGGTTCAAGTCCCTCCACCCGCACCATTATAAGGCGAACTTCACCAATCATTAGGTGAAGTTCGCCAAACTAATAAGGCAATTTTCACTATATATGCAGTGCATTTTGCCGAACCAGACATAAACCTGAGCCGATGATATTCGGACGATAAGCTTAAGTTACGGGATTTAAATTCTTATGGCAGCGAAGAAAAACGCAAAAGATGGTGCAGCTAAGGTTAATGAAGTTTTGAACGAAGGACTAAAGCGAAAGCTTGAAATGGTTGTTCTGGCCTCTGATCTTAAAGCGCGTCAGGACGCAAAGCTTGATGAGATGAAGGGCAAGGCCAATATTAAGGGCTTTCGTCCGGGCAAAGTGCCGGTGTCGCATCTGAAATCCGTATATGGTCCGCAGGTGATGTCTGAAGTAATTCAGGAAGCCATCAATAATTTGGTTCAGGATACTCTGAATGATAGAGATGAAAAATCGGCCATGCAGCCAAAGGTTGATATGAGCGAAGACCAGAGCCACATTAACCGGGTTATGAAGGGTGAAGCGGATCTGGAATTTTCTGTTGCTTATGAAGTTTTGCCTGAAGTAAAATTGATGGATTTCAAATCAATCAAAATCGAAAAGCCGGTTGTACCGCTTAACGAAGACGATGTGAAAAAAGAAGTTAAAAGAATTTTCTCTGAACAGCGTGAATATGAAGGCAAAAAAGACGCCGACAAAATCGTCACGGAAGATCGCGTAGGGCTGAATTTCGTTGGTAAAATTGATGGCGAAGCCTTTGAAGGCGGTGCCAGCGATCATGCCCATCTGGTAGTTGGAGCCGGGCAGTATATTCCCGGATTTGAAGAACAGCTTATCGGGATGAAAAAAGGCGATAAAAACCAGGTAAAAGTTACTTTCCCCAAGGATTATTCCAATAGCGAGCTGGCGGGAAAAGATGCAGTATTTGATGTGGAAATATTGCATGTGGACGGCCCAAAAGAGGCTAAGCTTGATGATGAGTTCGCCAAAAAGCTTGGCATGGACAATCTTGAAGCATTAAATGATATGGTGCGTTCGCAAATTAAGGCGAACCATGCTTCGCTTTCTCAACAGCGGGTAAAACGTATTATTCTGGATGCGCTTGACGAGGGACACAAATTTGATCTGCCGGAACAATTGGTGGAAAATGAATTTGAAGCAATCTGGAGTCGAGTTACCCAGGAGCTGGAACAACATAAAAAAACTTTTGAAGACGAGGGTTCAACCGAAGAAGAATCTCGGGAGCAATATCACTCTATTGCAGAGCGCCGGGTAAGGCTTGGGTTGGTTGTTGCAGAAGTTGGCAATGAAAATAAAATTGAGGTGACTGATGAAGAACATCAGCAGGCTTTGATTGCCGAAGTTAAGCGCTTTCCGGGTAAAGAGCAGGAAATATATGACTATTACCTGAAAAACCAGCAGGCTTTGGCCGGGCTGCGTGCGCCGGTATTTGAAAACAAAGTAGTTACCTTTGTTGAAGAGCTTGCCCAGACCAGTGAAGTTGAAATGAGCCGTGACGAGTTGAACAAACTGGTCAACGAAGAAGAAGAATAGTCATAAGCGCTTAGTGCGCCCTTCTTTTATAAAATTATATCCAACCCTGAGCCTCGTATTGCGGCTCAGGGTTTTTTTATGGGGCTGAGGTTTAATATGCTCGTTGATACTTCTATCCGTCAACAGATGTCGTCTTGACGGCCTGTTGAGCGGGTTTGGTGATTTGAAAAATTACTGCATATCATGGGGCAGGGTGGCAATGCCGTTCGCCTGTTGTAATTCGCGTACATAGCGGGCAATTACCAGCACTTCTTCCTGGGTAATTCCTTCAACCGGAGGCATGTTGCCAAATCCCCAGTGGTGGGCGCGAACGCCGGTGATCGCAGCGCGAACAAATGCCTGGTCCGGGTGGTGACCGGGATTATATATATCATGAACAAGAGCCGGGCCATTGTCTGTTCCGCCGGCATTGTCGCCGTGACAGGCGGCACAATTAACATTAAAAAGTTCTTCGCCCTGTTGTGCCAGCAAAGACAATTCAGGGACAATTACGTTGGCGAGACTTGGCGACTGGCTTGGGCCGTTGCCTGCTCCATTGCCACCAGAAAATAAAATGAATATTCCCCCGATCATCACGCCACCAATCAGAATTGGCATAAAAAGGCCCCGGATTTTTTTAAGCATAGTTTATTCCACCAATTTTTTGTTTGCTTTGACTGAAGTCAAAGGAAGTGATTTTGAGAAAAATACTCTCATATAATTTAAGTAGTTGCGTATCTTAATTTGCCAATATTGTCATATAAAATATTAGTAAGATTTGAAATTATTGGTAACAACTGTAGAATTTTCTACAAAGAGCGATTTTTGCAACTGTTGGAATGTTACGTAATTTATGCATTTGTCCATCAAACTTTAACTGCTTTCATATATTTTGCTTTTGAGTTTATGGCCGGGTATGCGGAGCCGCTAAAATATGACCACACGATTAAAACGGCCTGCACTATTCAGGCATTTTTTCATTGGTGCGCTTTTGATAAGTTTTCAGGTCTATCTAGGCTATGGGGCGGTTAATGGCCGCTTTGGCTTGGAAAGTCAGGGAGAGATGCTGGCCGAGATTGAGGACATGCAAAAAGAAACCAGTGTTTTGCAAGCTCAAATTGACGCATACCGTCATCGCATTTCACTGTTTGACCCGGATCGTCTTGACCCGGATATCATTAACGAGAAGGCCAGAGAGCTTTTGTCTATGGCTGACCCGGATGATATTATTGTGGTTTTGCCCGGGCAAATTTGATTTAACCTGATTCCGGTTTATTTTCATAATTAACCTGTTTTAGGTTTATTGTTTTATTTCTATATCATAGCTAGGTTTTTTGCTTGATAGTGAGTGCAATTCAGGCTTTGCCGCTTTTGTTTGGGTTATATAAAGTGCGGCCAAATCAGACTGGGCGTTTATTTTGCTTTGTTCGGTAAAGATTTTTGCTGCTGGCAAATAAATTATCTAAAAAAGGATCGCAATATGGTTCGCAAGGCGAATGTAAAATCTTCCAAACCCAAAAATACATCTAAATCTGCAGCAAGGCCAAATGTTCCGGATTTTTCTGCCAAGGATGAATTGAATGCCTTTTCCGAAATGCTGCTAATCCGTCGATTTGAAGAAAAAGCGGGCCAGATGTATGGCATGGGATTAATTGGTGGGTTTTGCCACCTTTATATCGGACAGGAAGCGGTGGTTACCGGCATTCACATGGCCTCAAAAAAGGGCGATAGTTCAATAACTTCCTATCGGGATCACGGGCATATGCTGGCGGTCGGAATTGATCCCAACGGAGTTATGGCCGAGTTGACCGGGCGTGCCAGCGGCTTGTCAAAAGGCAAGGGTGGCTCCATGCATATGTTCTCCACCGATAAGCGCTTTTATGGGGGCAATGGCATTGTGGGGGCGCAGGTCTCCCTTGGTACAGGTCTTGCCTTTGCCTATAAATATCGGGGTGAGGATAATGTCTCCCTGACCTATTTTGGCGATGGTGCTGCCAATCAGGGGCAGGTTTATGAGAGCTTTAATATGGCCAAGCTTTGGGATTTGCCAGTGGTCTATATTATTGAAAACAACAAATATGCCATGGGTACTTCTATTGAGCGCTCGTCTTCCACCACCGATCTTTCTCAGCGCGGGGTTAGTTTTGGCATTCCCGGTGAGCAGGTTGATGGCATGGATGTGCGCTATGTGCGCGATGCTGCTTCACGCGCTATCGAACATGCCAGAAGTGGCAAAGGGCCATATATTCTTGAAATGCTGACTTATCGTTATAGAGGTCATTCCATGTCTGATCCGGCTAAATATCGCTCGAAAGAAGAAGTGCAATCCATGCGCTCTGAGCGCGATCCGATCGAGCAGGTAAAAAGCAGAATTTTGGCTGAAAATCACGCGACAGAAGACGATTTGAAAAAGATCGAAAAACAAGTGCGCGCAATCGTTAGCGAAGCCGCAGATTTTGCCACAGAAGCGCCAGAGCCGGATGTATCCGAACTCTGGACAGATATAACAGCTTAGGGGTTTTAGAAGATGCCAATTGAAATTCTCATGCCTGCACTTTCTCCCACCATGGAAGAGGGAACCCTTGCAAAATGGCTGGTTAAAGAGGGCGAAAATGTCGCCCCCGGCGATGTAATTTGTGAAATTGAAACCGATAAGGCAACCATGGAAGTGGAAGCCGTGGATGAAGGCTCAATCGGCAAAATTCTCATTGCTGATGGAACCGAAAATGTAGCGGTAAATACCGTAATTGCGATTTTGCTGGAAGAGGGGGAGAGCGCAACAGCGATTGGCACTAGTGCCGTTGATGCCAGCATTGCTCAAGTTAAGCCGATTGCCAGCGAAAACATAGCGGCAGAGGTGTCGCAAACTGCTCAGCCTGTTGCGGCAAGTGCTGTTGCGCCACCATTCACCCCCCAAGCCGACCCGGACCTGCCTGAGGGTGTGGAAATGGTCGAAATGAGTGTGCGGCAGGCCCTTAATGAGGCCATGGCCGAAGAAATGCGCCTGGATGAAAATGTATTTTTGATGGGCGAAGAAGTGGCGCAATATCAGGGGGCATATAAAATCTCTCAAGGTTTGCTGGATGAATTTGGTGAGAGACGGGTTGTTGATACGCCGATTACCGAGCATGGATTTACCGGAATTGCCATCGGGGCGGCCTTTGCCGGTCTTAAACCGATTGTTGAATTCATGACGTTTAATTTCGCCATGCAGGCAATTGATCAGATTATCAATTCAGCCGCTAAACAGCTTTATATGTCGGGTGGACAGGTGCATGCGCCGGTTGTGTTTCGCGGAGCCAATGGAGCAGCTTCCAGAGTTGGTGCCCAGCACTCGCAGGATTTTACTCCATGGTATGCGAATGTTCCCGGCCTGACGGTAATTGCCCCCTATAGTGCAGCTGATGCAAAGGGCCTGTTAAAAGCTGCCATCAAATCCAATAATCCTGTGGTGTTTTTAGAAAATGAGCTGCTTTACGGCCAGGTTTTTGAAGTGCCCAAAATGGATGATTTCGTTTTGCCTATTGGCAAGGCAAAAATTGTTCGCCCCGGAAGCGATGTAACCCTGATTTCCTATTCAATCGGGATGAAATATGCCACCGAAGCTGCGGAAAAACTTGTTGGTGAAGGTGTTGATGTGGAACTGATTGATCTGCGTACAATCCGACCGCTTGATGTTGAAACGCTGGTTAATTCGGTGAAAAAAACCGGTCGCTGTGTAATTGTCGAAGAGGGATGGCCACAATGTTCTGTCGGGGGGGATATTTCAGCTCGCCTGATGGAATTGGCCTTTGACTATCTTGATGCTCCGGTTACCAGAGTTAGTGGTAAGGATGTTCCGATGCCCTATGCGGCAAATCTGGAAAAACTGGCTCTGCCAAATGTTGATGAAGTAGTGGCAGCACTTAAAGCTGTCACCTATCGCACTTAAAGGAAAAAGCAAAAATGCCGATAAATATAACCATGCCTGCGCTTTCTCCGACCATGGAAGAGGGAATTTTGGCCAAATGGCACGTTAAAGAAGGCGATAAAGTTGTTGCTGGTGACGTGATTTGCGAGATTGAAACCGACAAGGCAACCATGGAAGTGGAAGCTGTGGATGAGGGCACAATCGGCAAAATCCTGGTTGCTGACGGCACCGAAAATGTTGCGGTGAATTCGGTAATTGCAATTTTGCTGGAGGAGGGGGAGAGCGTATCTGATATTGGCGACGTTCCCGTTTCTGCTGCATCAACTGTGCCTGCTGCTGCACCCGATTCGGTCGCGCCAACTTCTGTTGTATCTGCCCCTGCTAAAACAGCTCCTGTTAAAACAGCTCCTGCTGTCAAATCAAATTCGACAAGGGTGTTCTCATCTCCATTGGCTCGCCGCATAGCTAAAGATGCAGGCATTGATATTTCGGCCATTACCGGTTCCGGCCCTAAAGGGCGGGTGGTTAAATCTGATGTGGAAAAAGCCCTTCGTGACGGTGTACCTGCAAAAGCTGCATCGAGTGCAAAAACAGCGCTTGCTTCTGGAATGGGCGCTGCTGAGGTTCGTGCTCTTTATGAAGAGGGAACCTATGAGCTGCGGCCCAATGATGGCATGCGCAAAGTGGTTGCGGCCCGTCTTACCGAGGCCAAACAGACCATTCCGCATTTTTATCTGACCATTGATTGTCACATCGACAATCTTTTGGCGGCTCGATCAAAAATCAATGGTGCTGCGCCAAAAAGCAAAGAGGGCAAGCCTGATTACAAACTATCGGTGAATGATTTTATTATGAAAGCCTGGGCTTTGGCCCTGCAGCAGGTGCCTGATGCCAATGCCACATGGGCCGGAGATTCAATTCTTTATCATAAGAGTTCCGATGTGGCGGTGGCCGTTGCGGTTCCGGGTGGATTATTCACTCCTGTAGTGCGTTCGGCTGAGACGAAATCCTTGCGCCAGATTTCTGATGAAGTGCGTGATTATGCAATTCGTGCCAGAAGCAAAAAGCTGGCTCCCCACGAATATCAGGGTGGCTCAAGCGCCGTTTCAAATCTTGGCATGTTTGGCATCAAGCATTTTTCGGCGGTTATCAATCCACCTCACGGCACGATTTTGGCGGTGGGTGCCGGGCAGGAGCAGGTTTATGCAAAAGATGACCAGGTTAAAACCGGCACCTTTATGAATGTCACCCTTTCTTGCGATCATCGTTCGGTGGATGGGGCGCTTGGTGCTCAATTGCTTGGCGCTTTTAAAAAGATGATCGAAAACCCGGTATTGATGCTGGCCTAGGGTTAGGGTTTTTTGCGGAACTTGAATAAAAACAATAACTTAGCTATCAGAGGAAATCATGGCAGATATTTACGATGTGATCGTTTTGGGATCAGGCCCCGGTGGTTATGTCGCCGCCATTCGCGCCGCGCAACTCGGGTTAAAGGTTGCAATCGTCGAGCGCGAGCATATGGGGGGCATTTGCCTCAATTGGGGATGTATACCCACCAAGGCGCTTTTGCGCTCGGCTGAAGTATATTCCCACATGGCCCATGCCAAGGATTATGGATTAAAGGTAGAAAAATTCTCCGCAGATATGGAAGCCGTGGTTAAGCGCTCTCGCGGGATTACCAAACAGATGAGCTCGGGCATTGGTTTTTTAATGAAGAAGAACAAAATCGACGTGATCTGGGGGGAGGGCACAATTGTAAAGGCTGGAGAAGTTCTGGTCAGAGAAACCAAAAAACCGGCTGTTGAGCCACAAAATCCCAAACCGCGCGGAATTTTGCCCACCGGCACCTATAAAAGTAAAAACATCATCATTGCCACCGGAGCACGTCCCAGAATTTTGCCGGGAATCGAGCCGGATGCGGACAGAATCTGGACCTATTTTGAAGCAATGAAGCCCAAAAAACTGCCCAAATCCATTGTTGTTATGGGTTCCGGGGCTATCGGGATTGAATTTGCATCATTTTATCGGGCTCTGGGTTCAGAAGTTACGGTGGTTGAATTGATGGGGCAGGTGATGCCTGTGGAAGATGCAGAAATTTCTGCCATGGCCCGCAAACGCTTTGAAAAACGCGGTATTCGCATTCTCACCGATACCAAAGTGGCCAAGGTGGAAAAAACCAAAACCGGCATAATTGCCCAGGTTGAACTGCCCAATAAAAAAACCGAAGAACTCAGCGCTGAAGTGTTAATTTCTGCTGTTGGTATTCAGGGAAATACCGAAAACCTTGGCCTTGAAAAACTTGGTGTAAAAATTGATCGCTCAACCATTGTGGTCGATGGTCATGGTCGCACAAATGTGGCGGGTATTTTTGCCATTGGTGATGTGGCAGGGGCGCCAATGCTGGCCCATAAGGCCGAGCATGAGGGCATAATTTGTGTTGAAACTATCGCCGGACAAAAAGTCCACGGGCTGGATAAATCAAAAATTCCCGGTTGTACCTATTGTGATCCACAGGTGGCAAGTGTCGGCCTGACCGAGGCGGCGGCAAAAAAACTGGGACGCAAAGTCAGGATAGGTCGTTTTCCCTTTATTGCCAACGGCAAGGCGGTGGCACTTGGCGAGTCTGATGGTATGGTAAAAACCATATTTGATGATAAAACCGGCGAATTGCTGGGTGCTCACATGGTTGGAGTTGAGGTAACCGAACTTATTCAGGGCTTTGTGGTGGCCATGAATCTGGAAACTACCGAAGAAGAATTGATGCATACGATTTTTCCCCATCCAACGATTAGTGAAACAATGAAAGAAAGCGTACTTGACGCATACGGTCGCGCACTCAATATGTAGGTGAGGTTTATTCGCTCGCAAAGGACATACTTTTATGGGTTTTATCTTCGCAATTATAATTGGCGGCATCGCTGGAATAATAGCTGACCGGTTGATGGATGCCAACAATCCACTGATCCTGAATGTAATACTGGGAGTAGTCGGCGCGGCAATTTTTAATCTGGTGCTTGGGATAGTTTTTGGCCTTTGGGGTGGCAATATCCTGTTTAAATTGCTCGCAGGTATTGCCGGAGCAAGCGCTTTAATCTGGGCCTATCGTAAATATGGTGGTTCCAGATAGTTTTTTGAAACTGGGGACGAGATAAAATGTCAAAGGCAAGAAAAGTATTTTTGGGGGTTCTTGGTTTTAGCCTGCTTGTGGGGCTGGTGATTGGAGTGGTCAATTTAATTTGGCCAGAAGCCGCCTCGATTGAGCTTAATGGCGAACAGGTTGAGGGGATGCAGGCCTTATGGACATCAATATTTGTTGGAGCCATTCCGGGGGTGATTTTTGGATTGATTGCTGCCGGTATTACCAAGCTGTTCACCCGTAAGAAAAAAACCGCCGAATAGTACACAAATTAACGAGCTAAATTATTTATGGTCACTTTAATTGATACATCAAAAAAACCAACCTTACGGCATCCGGAAAAGGCCCATAAGCCTGATACGCCGATGTTGCGCAAACCATCATGGATTCGCGTAAAAGCCCCCGGTGGAGGGCAATATCAGCAGACCATGGATATTATTAAAGAAAATAATATCGTTACGGTTTGTCAGGAAGCTGGCTGCCCAAATATTGGCGAATGTTTTTCAAAAAAACACGCCACCATGATGATTATGGGCGAAATATGCACTAGGGCCTGCGCATTTTGTAATGTGGCTACAGGAGTGCCTTTGGCGCTTGATTTGCAGGAGCCGCAAAATGTGGCCAATGCGGTTAAAAGTCTGGAACTAAATCACGTAGTCATAACATCTGTAGACCGTGATGATCTGGATGATGGTGGCGCACGCCATTTTGCCGATGTGATCAAAGCCATCCGAGATGCTTGTCCAAACACAACTATTGAAGTGCTGACTCCGGATTTTTTGCGCAAGGAGGGCGCGTTGGAAATTGTAGTTGAGGCGAAGCCTGATGTGTTTAATCATAATCTTGAGACAGTGCCGGGCAATTATCTAAAAGTTCGTCCTGGAGCGCGCTATTTTCATTCGATCCGCCTGTTGCAAAGGGTAAAAGAGCTGGATGCGACCATGTTCACCAAATCCGGCATCATGGTTGGACTTGGCGAAGAGCGTAATGAAGTCTTGCAACTAATGGATGATTTACGCTCGGCTGATGTGGATTTTTTGACCATCGGACAATATTTGCAACCGACCCGCAAGCATCATGAAGTGATGAAATTCGTCACCCCCGAAGAATTCAAAGCCTATGCAACAATTGCTAATTCCAAAGGTTTTTTGCTGGTTTCTTCCTCGCCTTTGACGAGATCTTCCCACCATGCGGGGGATGATTTTGAAAAATTGCGTCTGGCGCGTCAGGCCAAATTAGGCTAGGAAAATTTTCTTTTTTTGGCTAGTTTGGTGCTAGGTTGATGAAACGCATTGCAATTTTAGGCAGTCCCGGTTCGGGAAAATCCCGATTGGCCATGAGACTTGCGCAAGTTTCCAAGCTTGCTCTCATTCATCTTGATCAGGAATTCTGGCTGCCCGGTTGGAAAGAGCCGAGCAAGGAAGTTTGGTCAAAGAAGCACTCTGACCTGATCGCAAAACCTTCGTGGATACTGGATGGCGGATTTTTGCGGACCGGTGAAGACCGAATTCAAAGATGTGATTTGGTTGTGTTGTTTAATATCCCGACGAGTGTTTGTCTTTTTCGAATAATTAGACGAATAGGTAAAAATTATGGACAGGTCAGGGTGGATGGACCTAAGGGGTGTCCGGAATTTTTGGATATGGGGTTTTTGAAATATGTTTTGCTTTACAAACGAAATCACAAAAATTTACACCCTTTCATTCTCAAGCACTTGCCTCCATCATCTAAGCTTGTAATCATCTCTAACAATGGCGATATTGAACATCTATTAAACAGATTTAAGACTGCTTGAATGCCCAAATTAAGTTTTTCCCATATTGTTAAATTCACCCCTGAGCAAATGCTGTCTCTGGTTGCAGATTTATATTCTTATCCTGATTTTGTGCCCAATTGCACAGGTATGGAAGTGCGAGACGAGGGTGACAATACCAAGCTGGCGTTGATGGATGTGAATTTTGGACCCATATCCCAAAGTTATACCAGCCGGGTTGTTATTGATGAGAAATTGATGAGTGTGCACTCGGAAGCGCTGGATGGACCATTTTCATATCTGGATAGTTTGTGGAAATTTGCATCCGAAGGGGAGGGTACGCGCGTTAAGCTAGAAATAGATTTTGAAATTGCCAATCCATTAATTGCGTCTATTGTTGAGCCAGCTTTTGCTAACAAGCAAGACGAAATCATGGATGCATTTATGGATGAGGCCAATCGCCGTTATGGTTGATCGACAATAGTTTTCAGCACCATCTCAAGCGCTTTTTTTACGGTTGCCATGCGAATTGCTTCGCGTCCTAAATCGCCAAATTTCATTTCTTGATGATGGGTTCTTTCTTTCGTTGCGCAGGAAAAATGCACCAGACCTACCGGCTTTTCTGCTGTGCCGCCGCCCGGCCCGGCAATTCCTGTTACCGCAATGGAAATATCAGATTTGCTTTGCTTAAGCGCTCCTTGTGCCATGGCGATGGCCACGTCTTGCGATACCGCTCCATGTTGGGAAATCAGTTTCGAGGGTACATCAACCATGGCTATTTTCGCCTCGTTGGCATAGGTGATGAAGCCGCCATAAACTACGGTAGATGATCCGGGAACTGATGTTAAAGCGCTAACGATCAACCCGCCTGTGCAGCTCTCGGCGGTGCATATGTTCATATTTTTTGCCTTGAGGGATTGAACAGTTTTTGCGCTAAGTTCCATTATGGGATCAGGAAACATCAATCTTCTCCAAATCATCTACCCTGGGAATTTCAATGGTGGCGCTTGCCATTGCCATCAGGCCTTCACCTCGACCAATAAACCCCATGCTTTCAGATGTCGTGGCTTTGATGGAAATGCGCCCCACATCAATGGAGCAGATATTGGCGATGTTTTGGCGCATTTTTTTAGCATGGGGGGTGATTTTGGGTTTTTCGCAAATAATGGTCAAATCCAGATGCACAATTCTTCCACCCCTTTTTGCAATCCTGTCAGCGGCAAACCTTAAAAAAGTATCTGAAGGCTCTCCCTTCCATTTGTTTTCAGAAGGGGGGAAATGTGTGCCGATATCACCCTCGGCCAGCGCGCCAAGCAGGGCGTCGGTCAATACATGCAAGGCAGCGTCTGCGTCTGAATGGCCTTTGAGGGAGCGATCGTGGGGTATTTCAATTCCGCCTAACCTGACACTATTTCCCGGTTCAAACTGGTGAATATCCAGCCCTGACCCAACTCTGGTTTCCATTTGGGTTTTTGTTATTCTGTTTTGATTTAACATCGCCTCGGCTCGCAAAAAATCGCTATTGATGGTGATCTTGAAATTATCCGGCTCACCTTCAAGTAAATTCACTTTCAGCCCGGCCCATTCTGCTAACGCTGAATCATCGCTAAAGCGGTCCGGATGATTTTTAGCTTTCTGGTGGGCTTTGAGAATTTGATTGAAATAAAAGCCTTGGGGTGTCTGAGCTGCCCACAGTTTTTCCCGGTCTAGAGCTTTTTCAATATTTTTGCCGTCAGGAGAAGTTTTTATGGCGTCGGTGGGATTTACGGCTGGTAAAATTCCTGTGGTTGTATTGCTGTTTTTTTGCTTGGTTAGTGCATCGCAAACCCGCTCCACCAAATCTTTAGTGACAAAAGGGCGGGCGCCATCATGAATTAATACCAGATCTGGATTTTGGCTTTTAAGAGCCTCAAGACCGGCCAGAGATGAGGTCTGGCGATCTTTGCCACCTGTAACCGGGGGTAACAGCTTATTGTTTTCAAGTTTTAACTGCTGATAAAAATCTTTATGATCCGCACCAATCACCGGCAAAACCCAATCAATAATATTCATATCCAGCAGGGCATTGATGGTGCGCGCCAACACGGCAACGCCATCAATCCGGCGATATTGTTTTGGTAGATCTTCGCTATGCCGTGCTGCTCTGGTGCCAGAACCAGCGGCGGCAACAATGATGCCAATTTTAAGTTTGCTTGGTTTTTCCAAAATTTTTCCGCTCGATAAAATAACTCTCTCTCCCTGATAGCTTATGAATTGCTTTGGCCCAATAGGAGTGGGGCATGAAACTGGTAAAACCGGCACCGTTTACCCACATAACTAAATATATTGGAAAAACCATCAAAACCAGCTAAACAGAGGCGATGATCAAAGAAAGGGCAGAAATACTAAGCTGCCTAAATTTACGGCAAAGTCAAAAAATGACGATAGCGAATATAGAGCAGCATTGCATAAAAATCGGCGATATTGAAATTGAAGGGAAGGCCTTTTTGGCTCCCATGGCCGGAATTACTGATGGCCCGTTTCGCATGATTGCGGAAAATTTTGGCGCTCCCATGGTGGTTAGTGAGATGATTGCCAGCGCCGCTTTGGCGAGTGGCATGGATGAAATGAAGCGCAAGCTGAAACCTTCAGGGAAACTTCCACATATTGTGCAACTGGCAGGCAATGAAGCGCGCTGGTTGATTTTGGGTGCTAAAATGGCCGCCGATACGGGGGCCGATATCATTGACATAAATCTTGGCTGCCCTTCAAAAAAAGTCACCAATGGCTATGCGGGGTCAGCTTTGATGCGGGTGCCTGAAAAGGCGCTTGCATTGATCGAGGCGGTTGTTGGGGCGGTTGATTTGCCGGTTACCGTAAAAATGCGTCTGGGCTGGAATGATGAGCAGATTAATGCGCCCCATATTGCAAACCTTGCCCAGAGTGCGGGTGTGCAAATGATTGTGGTGCATGGCCGCACCCGGCAGCAGTTTTATAAGGGGCAAGCGCGCTGGAAGCCGGTTAGAGATGTGGTTGAGGCGGTAAATATTCCGGTGGTCGTAAATGGCGATATTGTTGATTTTAATAGCGCTAAAAATGCCCTTGCAGATTCAAATGCGGCGGCGGTGATGATTGGGCGTGGTGCGCAGGGGCAACCATGGATTGTTGGGCAGATTGATGCGGCATTGCATTCAAAACCTGTTGCAAACTCTCCGGTTGGCGCCGAATTGCTCGACATAATTATCAGTCATTACAACGCTATGCGCAGCGCCTATGGGGATGATCTGGCTATTCGAGTGGCCCGCAAGCATTTGCGTTGGTATCTGCAAAGGGCTGGGGTAAGCCAGGACATAATTCGCCAACACAATCTGCTCACTCTTAATGATTGTGATGAGGTAATTTCGGCTCTTAAGGAAATTATCCCTAGTCATTTTCAAGCAAGCAGTGCGGCGTAGTTATGGCTGAAAAAGCAAAAAAATTAAATGAGAAAAATCTCGTTGATAAATTAATCGGGTTTGAAAAATTAATCGGGTTTGAAAAATCAATCCTTAATTCCCTGCAGCAGCCGGTGCTGGTCTGTGAGGAAAAAAATCAGATAATATGGGCCAATTATGCGGCAGAAAGTTTTTTTGGGGTTTCGCGTCAATTGTTGGAGCGTCATCGCTTAGATGATATTTTTGCTTTTGGCTCGCCGGTATTGCAAATGGTGCAAACTGTTAATTCCCGCCAGGCAGCAATGAGCGAATACCGGGTTATTTCCAGCGCTATTCGCTCTGATGTAGAGGTGGAAACTGATGTTTTTGCAAGTCCGCTTCCGGAGGCAAAGGGCGCGGTTTCGCTGTTGTTTCAAGAGCGCACCATGGCCGATAAGATTGATCGGCAATTGGTATCGCGCGGCGCGGCGCGCTCTGCCACCGGTCTGGCCGCAATGTTGGCCCATGAAATTAAAAACCCTCTGTCGGGAATTCGTGGTGCCGCCCAATTGCTCGAACAAACGATCACTGAACATGACCAGCCCCTTGCCCGGCTGATCAGGGATGAAACAGATCGCATTGTAAAGCTGGTTGATCGGGTTGAAGTGTTTGGTGATGAGCGTCCTGTTGAGCGCAAAGCCATAAATATTCACGTGATTTTGGATCGGGTAAAGCTATTGGTGAAAAGCGGTGACGCAAAAAAAATCACTATAACCGAGAATTTTGACCCCTCGCTTCCCCTAGTATTTGGGAGTGAGGATCAACTGATTCAGGTTTTTATAAATTTGTTTAAAAATGCCACCGAAGCTCTGGAAAATGTTAAGAATCCTCGTATCGAAATATCAACGGCTTTTCGCCCTGGAATAAAAATAGGGGTTGCAGGAACGTCTGAAAAAATCTCTTTGCCATTGGAAATCGTCATTGGGGACAATGGAAGCGGGGTGGCCGAAGAAATATTGCCGTTTTTGTTTGACCCGTTTGTAACTTCAAAAGCTGGGGGCAGTGGTTTGGGGTTGGCCTTAGTGGCAAAAATCATCTCTGACCATGGGGGGGTTATTGAAGTTGACAGCCGCCCATCACGGACAAAATTCAGGGTTTTGCTGCCAATGGCTCCTATCAGCCCGAAGAAAATCAGTTCCAGGGGAAATTTATCATGAGTGCCAAAACAATTTTGCTGGCCGAGGATGATGCCTCAATTCGCATGGTTTTGAACCAGACATTGACCAGAGCCGGCTATGAAGTGCGACCAACCGGCAATCTTTCCACCATGTGGAACTGGGTAAACCGGGGGGAGGGTGATTTGTTGATTACCGATGTGGCGCTGCCCGATGGCAATGCTTTTGAGCTGATGCCAAAAATAAAAGCCAAGCGGGCCAATTTGCCAATCATTGTTATGAGCGCACAAAACACTTTTATGACAGCAATTCGCGCCTCCGAAGCGGGGGCCTATGATTATCTGCCCAAGCCGTTTGATATCAATGAAATGCTGGCAATTGTTTCACGGGCGCTCGCTGATGCGCAAAATCAAAAATCCAAGCAACAGCCCGATGAAAACGATCCAGATGAACGCATGCCTCTGGTCGGTCGCTCTGGGGCGATGCAGGAAATTTATCGTTCCCTGGCCCGACTGATGCAAAGTGATCTGACCGTAATGGTCACAGGGGAAAGCGGCACCGGCAAAGAATTGGTGGCCAAGGCCCTGCATCAGTTCGGCAAGCGATCCAGCGGTCCATTTGTAGCAATTAATATGGCCGCAATCCCCAAGGACCTCATTGAAGCGGAATTGTTTGGCCATGAAAAGGGGGCTTTTACCGGCGCCAGCATGCGCCAGTCCGGTCGTTTTGAGCAGGCCGATGGTGGTACGCTGTTTCTGGATGAAATCGGCGATATGCCCATGGATGCACAAACCAGATTGTTGCGGGTATTGCAGGAGGGTGAATTCACCATGGTGGGGGGGACAAGTCCCATAAGAACCAATGTTAGAATTGTTGCTGCAACCCATCAGGACCTTACCCATCTGATCCGTCAGGGACAGTTTCGTGAAGATCTGTTTTATCGCTTAAACGTGGTGCCCTTGCGTCTGCCACCCTTGCGTGAGCGGCTTGAGGACATAAGCGATCTGGTATCCCATTTTTTAAAGAATGAAAAATCCGAGCAGTTTCAAACCCGTCATATTTCGTCAGATGCCATTAAATCAATGATGAATTATTCATGGCCGGGCAATATTCGTGAGTTGGAAAATCTTGTCCGTCGATTGTGCGCCCTTTATGCGGATGAAACATTGACGACCCAGATTGTGAAAAGTGAGCTGGCATTAATCGAACAACCCAATTTAGTTGCATTGGAAGCAAATGTTGATCTGGCAGGGGCAGTTGAGCGCCATCTTAATGATTTGTTTGTGCAATATGAGCCGTCATTGCCCCCGTCCGGTCTTTATCAGGATATAGTTGCGCAGGTGGAGGTACCATTGATTTCCAGGGCTTTGAACGCCTGCAATGGCAATCAGATAAAGGCGGCGATGCTTTTGGGCCTTAATCGTAATACTTTGAGGAAAAAAATCAAAACCCATGGAATAGAAATTACCCGTCAAACAAAAGGCGGCTGAAGATTTACTGGTTTGAGGCGAATTATGGCTTTTGGGTTTTGTAATTTTTTAGTTTTTCCGGTGTTGCATTTTGGTAACAATTTATATTGATCGGTTATTTATATTGAACCGTTGGGCGAACTGGTTCAATTTGCAAATTCTTATGTTTTGGACAACGATGTTGCATGGCTTCAAATCCACCTGAAAAAAATGATGACGCTCAATCTGACAATTCGCCAGAAATCCTAAGCGATGAGGGTGAGAATGGCGTTGGGTCAACTGACTTGTCCGTTGATAAAACCAAAGAGATTGATGACGAACAAGTGCCATCGCAAAGCGAAGTGGTGCCGCCGGAGCAAGCTCATAATACTCAAGCCATATTTGCCAAACCGCCAAGGACTGCGACCTATCGCGCCCTTCGTATTCTTGGCCTGTTTATCATAATAATTGCCGTTATTGTGGCCATTGGCTCTTTTTGGATTATGACCGGGGCGAGCACAATTGAGCCAACCCCTCAGGTATGGACCGGAATTTGGATCACCAACGGGGTACTGGTGGTTTTGGTTGTCGCTTTGGTTTTTACCGAAATCGTGGTGATGATACAGGCCCGTATGCGCCGACATTCCGGGGCCAGATTGCGCTCGCGACTGGTTGGTCTGTTTGCCATGGTGGCCACACTTCCTGCCTTGTTGATCGCGGTATTTGCGGCCCTTACGCTTAATCAGGGGCTTGATCAGTGGTTTTCTGAAAGAACCAGGGATATCGTTGAAAATTCACGACTTATTGCCCGTTCCTACTTGCTTGAGCATGCTCAGGTGTTGCGAGATGATATTATCTGGGTAGCCACCGAGCTGGAAACGGCCCGGGAAACCTTTGAAACCGATCGTGTGCGCTTTCAGCGGGTTCTCACCGCTCTTGCAACCACCCGCTCACTTCCCTTTGCTCAGCTATTGTCTGCAGACGGGGATGTGTTGTTACGGGCGCAGATAAATGTGCAGGGACCAGAGCCGAGCTTTCCACTGGCGGTAATCGAAGAAGTTCAGGAGGGCGTGCCTACGCTTTTAACACCCGGCACCACCAATATGGTGGGGGCGATTGTGAAATTGCGCGGTTATGATGATACCTATGTATTTGTTGCCCGCCCGGTTGATCAGGCAGTCATTGAATACATGAAGCTTACGGATCAAAATATTTCTGAATATCGCCTTTATGCATCCAACCGGGTGGTTTTTCAGATCACCTATGGAATTATGTATCTGGGGCTGGCGCTGGTTTTGCTGCTTGCGGCTCTTTGGATCGGCATGGCTTTGGCCAACAGGTTTGTTGATCCGATACGCAATCTGATGATTGCATCATCCAGAGTTGCAAAAGGACGTCTGGATACCCAGGTGCCCATAGTGGAAAACAGCGGTGATTTACGCGATTTGGGAGTGAGCTTTAACAGTATGATCAACCAGTTGGCCTCTCAGCGGCAGGAATTGCTGGATGCCAACGATACCAATGAATTGCGCCGCCAATTTACAGAAGCGGTGGTGGAGGGGGTTTCTGCCGGGGTTGTGGGGCTGGATGCTGATGGAGCGATTACGCTGGTCAATCGACGATCCTGTGATATTTTTGGTGCCGATGAACTGGATTTGATGGGGTTGGAAATTTCAGAGGTGATCCCGGAGCTTTCTTCTATAATCGAGCGCGCTAAATCCTCGCGCCATGGCCAGATTCGTGACCAGATTAACCTGGGGTCAGAAGCAGAGCAGCGGACATATCAGGTGCAATTGACCCGTGAGGGCACGATGACCGAATCGAAAGGGTTTGTGGTTACGCTGGATGATATTACCGATCTGGTAAGCGCCCAAAGAACCAGCGCCTGGGCGGATGTGGCGCGCAGAATTGCCCACGAAATCAAAAACCCTTTAACTCCGATCCAGCTTTCAGCCGAGAGATTGCGAAAACGCTATGCGAAAAAACTCGAGGGGGATTTTGAAGTCTTTGACAAATGCACCAGCACCATCATTCGTCAGGTTGGCGATATCGGGCGCATGGTCGATGAGTTTTCGTCGTTTGCCCGCATGCCAAGCGCTATTTTAGAGCGCGCCGATCTATCAGATACTATTCGTCAGGCGGTATTTCTGGAGAGCGTAAGAATGCCCCAGATTGAGATTGAGGCAGATTTGCCCCTTGAGACCATATATGCTCATTTTGATGTGCGGCTGATTTCACAGGCTTTAACAAATTTGATTAAAAATGCTGTTGAAGCTCTTGAAAATGTTGGCATTCAAAATATTGATGGTCCAAAAATTTTAATCAAAACCAGTATAAAACAAAATTTTGTTGAAGTAGATATCTGCGATAATGGGTGGGGATGGCCCGAAGAAAATCGCCTGCGATTACTTGAGCCATATATGACCACAAGGGAAAAAGGCACCGGGCTTGGTTTGGCAATTGTGGCAAAAATCATCGAGCAGCACGGGGGAAGTGTAGAACTTTTGGATGCCGGGGATGCGCTTAATATTTCAGATAAAAAAGAGGGGAACAGGGGGGCGTGCTTCAGATTTACCCTGCCATTGCAAAGTCTGGATGAGCAGTCGTCCCAAGAGCTTCCGCTCAACAAAGATCAGTCACCCGACGAGCAGGCGCTCCAAGAACCTCAACTCAACAAAGTGCAGTCTCCCAATGAGCAGACGTCTGATGAACAGCCGGACAATGAGGTTAAAACGAGAAAAGATAACACCGAAACCGATAAACCTGCCTCGAAACAGCCGGATTTGATGATAAAAGAAAATTCGTCTTCAAATAATGAAAACCCCTCAAAAAAAATAACGAGTGAATAATGGCCCATGAAATTCTGATTGTTGATGATGAGGCGGATATCCGTGATCTGATCGCAGGAATTCTGGAGGATGAGGGATTTGAAACCCGTACCGCCCATGATGCGGATTCGGCTTTGGCCGAGATTGCCATTCGACGTCCGGCCCTGGTGTTTTTAGACATCTGGATGCAGGGGTCCAGATTGGATGGTCTGCAATTGCTCGATGAATTTCAATCTCGTTACCCCGAAATGCCGGTGGTGATGATTTCAGGGCATGGCAATGTGGAAACAGCGGTTTCAGCAATTCGGCGCGGTGCCTTTGATTATATTGAAAAACCGTTCAAAATGGATCGTTTGTTGCTGATAACCGAAAGAGCAATGGAGAGGGCGCAGCTTAAAAGTCAGGTTGCTGAGCTGGAAGTTAAATCTTCATTTAATGAAACCGAGCTTGCCGGCCTTTCTGTGAATATTCAGGAAGCGCGCTCAATAATTGAAAAATCCGGCCCGACAAATTCAAGAATTTTGATCACGGGAGCTTCGGGGACCGGCAAAGGCCTGTGCGCACGTTTAATTCATGCTCAAAGCGAGCGTGCAAAAATGCCGTTTGTCGAGTTTAATGTTTCATTCTATCCGCCTGAAGAGGTATTTGTCGCACTTTTTGGTCGGGAATATCTGGAAAAAGACGGGATTGTGCGCACAGAAGTTGGCAGTCTGGAAAAAGCCCACGGGGGCACGCTTTATCTGTCAGAAATTTCATCACTGCCCGGAGATGTTCAAAGCGCAATGCTTAGAACACTGGTGGAAAATAAATTTACTAGGGTTCATGGCAATACTTCGGTTCCGGTCAATGTGAGAATAATTTCCTCATCTTCGAGAAACCTTGAAAAGCAGATTGAAAACGGAGATTTGCGTTCAGATCTTTTTCACCGTCTTGCCGTGGTTCCATTATCCATAAACCCTTTAAGCATGCGCCGTGAGGATATTCCCGAACTTATCAATATGTTTGTGCAGCAGGTTTGTAGAATGCATGCATTGCCAACTTTGATAATCGGTGAAGATGCGATTGCAGTTTTGCAGGCCCAGGATTGGCCGGGAAATGCTCGCCAATTGCGCAACGCAGTTGAGAGGGTTATTATTCTTTCCAAGGATTCTCAACAAAATGACGGGGTTATCAGCGCTGCAATGCTGCCCAAAGATATAGGGGAAGTGTTGCCGACAACTGGTGATGCTGAGGATACGGCTCAACTGATGGGGCTGCCGCTTCGTGAAGCCAGAGAGGTGTTTGAGCGCCGTTATATTCTGGCTCAGATTGAGCGTTTTGGCGGTAATATTTCTAAAACCGCACAATTTGTCGGGATGGAGCGCTCTGCTTTGCACCGAAAAATCAAATCACTTGGGCTATAGGTCCTGACCCTAAGTCCATGCTAACTAATATTTATGTGATGAATGCCTTTTGGGGATAAGCGGAAAAAATCATGCGGGTAATAATCTCTGGTGCGGGGCAGGTGGGCTATGGCATCGCAGAAAAGCTCTCTCAGGAGGGCAATGAAGTCACCGTGATTGACAGCAATAGTGATCTGGTGCAGCGGGTGCGTGATACTCTGGATGCGCGCGGCGTGCACGGGCACGGATCGCACCCGGATGTGCTGGCTCAGGCCGGGGCGCGGGATGCGGATATGCTGATCGCGGTTACTCAGGTTGACGAGGTCAATATGACGGCCTGTCAGGTTGCCCATTCGATTTTTGAGGTGCCAACCCGCATTGCGCGCATTCGAGCCCAGACCTATCTGAACCCGGAATGGCAAAACCTGTTTGCTCGCGATCACTTGCCGATTGATGTTATTATTTCGCCCGAGGTTGAGGTGGGGCAGCTTATTCTTGAAAGAATGGAATTTCCCGGCGCCGATGAAATTATCAGTTTTGAAGATAATGAAGTTGTGGTGCTGGTGATTGAAATATCAGAAGACTGCGCGGTTGTTGATACTCCATTAAAACATCTCACGGACCTTTTTCCCAACCTGCAGGCGACAGTTCTTGGGGTGCAGAGGAGCGGTGAAATTATTGTAGTTGGGTCCGGAGAGGCGCTGCATGTGGGGGATCATGCGGTGGTTGCCGTTGCCAGAGATCAGGTGGCACGGGTGCTGGCGCTGTTTGGGCGAGAAGAGCCTTCTCCAAGTCGGGTTGTTATCGCTGGTGGTGGCAATGTGGGTAGATATGTGGCCACACGGCTGGAACAGGGTGAGCGCAAGGTTAGCGTCCGCTTGATTGAAAACAATCGAAAAATTGCCCAGATCGCAGCGGAAACCATCAAAGAGTCCATTGTTGTTTTTGGCGATGCTCTCAATGAAGAAATTCTTCGGGAGGTGGATATTTCCGATGCAGACATGTTTTTGGGCCTGACCAATGATGATGAAACCAACATTTTGGCCTCTGTTTTATCCAGTGAACTTGGATGTAAGGCAAACTTTGCTCTGGTTAATCAGGCCCATTATTCCAGGTTTGCCCATCGGCTTGGTGTGGATGCTTTCATAAACCCGCGCTCGATTACGGTATCCAAAATATTACGCCATGTGAGACGCGGACGCATTCGCGGTGTTTATTCTTTGTTTAACGGAGTGGCTGAATTGCTGGAGGCAGAAGCCCTTGAAACTTCCACTCTGGTGGGCAAGCCCCTAAGGGATCTGGATTTTGGAGATGGGGTGCGCATTGGCTCGATTATTCGGGGTGGCAAGGTTATTATGCCAACAGGTGATACCAGGGTTGAATCCGGTGACCTGGTGATTGTATTTGCGCTTGCATCAAAAGTCAGGCAGGTGGAGCAGATGTTCAGGGTCAGCATCGACTATTTCTAGCCCGCCAGAATTTTTGTGTTTTAGAAGTTGGTTGGTTTTAGAACTGTAAATTTTGACACTGTGTATTCGATAAACCGGGGATCATTCAAAATTCAAATTAAATATTCATCGCTGCTTTTTGTGCCAATAATGCAGGGAATAAAATAGATGCCCTCCATTGGCGTATTACTGGCCCTGGTACTCATGGGTTTTACAATTGCCACCCTGTCCGGGCTTGGGGTTGGGCTGTTAAACGGCGATGCTCAAGCTGCTGAAGTGTTTGGTATTCTTAGCCTCGCCTATGGTATATTTTCAGTGTTTCTTTATCTGGTTGCCACGAGCCAACCCAAACAGTTTCGACGGGCAGGGGTGTTTGTCGGGGCGATTGCCATGTGGATTACTTTGATCCTTGCTGCGATGCCGGCTTTTATTATGTTGGAGCAAGCCCACCCGATCGTGGCTTTTTTTGAAGCCACTTCTGCCTCTACAACTCTTGGCACCAGTCTTGTTCCCGTATCGCAGATGAGCGCTTCGATGATATTTTATCGAGCGATGACCGCATGGCTTGGTGGGTTTATGACCCTGATGCTGGCCGTTTATGTGATTGGGCGCTATGGAGTTGGCGGTACGCCAAACAGGGATTTGCGGTTTGTGCTGCATGGTGCATCCAGAGGAAATCCGCGCCTTGGGGCAACTTTTGTTGAGGTGGCAATTCCATATTTTACGGCCAGCATATTGTGTGTGATCGCATTGATGCTGGTTGGTGTTGAGCCGGCGAGGGCAGTTTTGGCCTCGATGAACGCATTATCCACCAACGGGTTTAGCGGCTGGGTAAGTCAGGGAAGTTATCTGGATAACCGTTTCGGAGAAACCATTTTGATGATTTTCATGTTTATTGGAGCTTCGTCAATAATATGGCAACGGACTATTTCATCCCGGCAGTTTTTTCAAACTCACCAGCAGGGAGAATCACGTAACTATCTATTTATAATTTTTGGCGTGATAATCGCTGGAATTACATTGTCGCTGGCCAATTTTCCTTTAGGGGGAAATGTTGCGGATGATCTGTTTAACCGGGCCTTTGATATTGTTGCAACCATTACGACCACTGGCATAGTGCATAATGTCTCGGCCGGTTTTTCAGTTCCCATATTGTTTTTAATCGGTCTGGCGCTGGTTGGGGGCTGTTCTTATTCAACAGCTGGAGGGCTGAAAATTTTTCGGGTTCTGGCCATGGTCCGGCATTCAAAGAATGAAATTTTGCGGCTGGTTTATCCAAGTCAGTTTATTCCCGGCTCTGTTGATACGGACGAAACTGTATTTAATTCCACAAAGGCAAATTGGAGCGCCTTTTTCTCGGCGGTGATTTTTATTGTTTTTGCCATGGCGATATTGGCAGTATTTGGCCATGAATTTACCGCCGCTTTAACAATATCTGTGGGGGCATTTACCTCTGTTGGTTCTTTGGTTTCACAAAACCTGTTTTCTGTGGAGGGGGGCGGGGTGCCATATGTTTCCCTGTTATGGATATCCATAATTGGAATTGTCGGCAGAGTGGAGCTTTTGGTTTTATTGGCCGCTTTTAGCAAAAACCGTTGGTAAATTTGCATATTGGCATGTTGGCATTTGCATGTTGGTTTGAGTGTGGCATAGTTGTTTTTTTGATTAAATTTTTGCACCGTAGACAAAATGTGGTTCGCTGTTACACTTAAGCCTTTCAACCTGTTGAATTAACTGGCGGAAATTTTCAGGTTAAATATTGTTCAAGAGGATAAATTATGGCCGATAAAACCCAGAATTTGCAGGATGCATTTCTCAATCATGTGCGCAAACAAAAGATACCTTTGACAATTTTTCTGGTAAACGGGGTTAAGTTGCAAGGGGTGGTAACCTGGTTTGATAATTTTAGTCTGCTGCTGCGCCGGGACGCGCAATCGCAGCTGGTATATAAAAGTGCTATATCAACCATCATGCCCGGCGCACCGCTGAATATGTTTGACGGCGATGAAGAAGAACAGGACTGAGAAAGAACAAATTGACCACAAAAAAAACCAGGGAACAGACAATAGGGGTGGAATTTTCCCGCGGACCCAAAGCCTTTTTCGAACGAAAAAAGGCCGCGACCCGCACCATGATTGTCAGTCCCGATATCAAAACCAACAGCTTGTCATTAGCTGCCTTTGAGGCCAGATTTGAAGAATTTGGCGCCCTTGCGCGCTCCATCAGGTTAAAAATTCTGGCCCATGATAAAATTTCTGTGCGGGAGCTGAAACCGGCAACTTTTTTTGGCACCGGGCAGGTTGAGAAACTGGCTGAGAAGTTCGCTGAAAATGATGTTGAGCTGGTTTTGATTGATGCGGTCTTAACCCCGATCCAGCAACGAAATCTTGAAAACAAAACGGGTGTGAAAATTCTTGATCGCACGGCTTTGATTCTTGAAATTTTTGGCGAACGGGCCGTCACCAGAGAAGGGGTGTTGCAGGTTGAGCTGGCCCATTTAAACTATCAGCGCTCGCGCCTCGTGCGTTCATGGACCCATCTGGAGCGCCAAAGGGGCGGCTTTGGGTTTTTGGGTGGTCCTGGGGAAACCCAGATTGAGGCTGATCGACGTCAGTTGCGTACCCGCATTGCATCCCTGGAAAAACGAATTGAGAAAATTCGAAAAACCCGCGCCATGCAGCGCAAGCCCCGCGATTCGGTTCCGTTCCCGCTGGTGGCTTTGGTTGGCTATACGAATGCGGGCAAATCAACCCTGTTCAACCTGCTGACCGGAGCTGAAGTGTCCGCAAAAGACCAGCTTTTTGCCACCCTTGATACAACTGTCAGAAAAGTGGATCTGCCCCACAAAAAACGAATTATTCTGTCGGACACGGTGGGGTTTATTGCTGACCTGCCCACCGATCTGGTCAGTGCTTTTCGGGCCACACTTGAAGAAGTGGTTTTGGCCGATGTAATTTTGCATGTTCGGGATATTTCGAACGCCAATCACGAGGCGCAGGCCAAAGAAGTGATGGGTGTTTTGGCCAGCCTTGGGGTTAACGCTGACCTTGTTCCCATAATCGAGGTCTGGAACAAAATTGACCTTTTGGGGGAGGGGGGAATTGAAAACCTTAATGCCAAGCCCTCAGGTACGATTGCGTCCAGCGCCATGGTATCTTCAACAAATGGGCAGGGTATTGAGGAGTTGCTGGAGAAAATTGAAACCATTCTGGCTAAAGGAAATCGGATTTTTGAGGTGAAAGTTTCCCATTCCAGCGGTCAGGAGGCCAGTTGGCTTTATAGTTTTTGTGAGGTTTTAGAGCAGGGGGAGCCAACCGAAGATCAAACCATATATTCAGTGCGTGTTGCCCCGCGGCATATGGATGGGTTTTTGGAAAAGTTTTCTGATAATATTTTATAGTTTATTCCTTGTCAGATTTTCGGATTTCTTCCCAGAACTTTTGCAATTGTTCGATGCCGGCGTCTGCGAGCGCAATGTTTTCTTCCGTGCACCGTTTTTCAACGTGTTGAAAACGACGGGTGAATTTTGCATTAGCATCGCTTAAGGCAGCTTCTGGTGAGACTTTTGACTTTCGCGCCAGCGAAACGATAGCAAACAACAGGTCGCCAATTTCATCGTGGGTTTTTTGTTGATTTTGGGCTTTGATTTCAGTTTCAACCTCGTCGAGTTCCTCGCGAATTTTATTCAAAATCCCATCAATATTCGGCCAGTCAAAGCCAATTTTTGCCACTCGTTTTGAGAGTTTTTCGGCGCGCGCCAGTGCCGGAAGGGTTTTTGGAACATCAACCAACAGGGAAGGGAGCCTAGGCTCGTTGAGTTCCTGTTGAGGAGGCTTAAGCTCGTTGAGTTCTTGTTCGTTGGACTTAAGTCCTTTTTTAGCTTTGTTATCGCGTTCGCTTGCTTTTATATTTTCCCACTGATCAAGCACCTGTTCGGCGCTCAGCTGATTATCTTTGTCAAAAATGTGGGGATGACGACGGATTAGCTTGTCAGTGATGGCATAAATCACGTCACCAATGTCAAACAATTTTTCTTCTGTTGCCATTTGAGCATGAAATACCGGTTGCAAAAGCAAATCGCCCAATTCTGTACACAGGTCATCAAAATCATTGCGCTCAATGGCATCGGCAACCTCATAGGCTTCTTCGATGGTGAAATGGCGGATTGAACGAAAGTCCTGCTCCACATCCCACGGGCAGCCGGTTTTAGGGTCACGCAAAGCTGCCATGATGTCCACCAGGGCGCTAAACTCTCTTGATGGTTTTGTTGGGGAAGTTTTTGAATTTGAAGGTTTTGACACTTTTATATATCTTTCAAGGTGACCTGATTTTGGGAACGGCTGTCAACATATGCCGACTTATCCAAATTCTATCAAGATGGCATATCTGTTCTGATGCTGGTTTCAGCGCGATAGCATTGTTATATATACAATTATATCTGTCCAAAAGTTCCATAATATATATTATGCGAATTTAACGCAGTGGTGTATGAGAGGCCATTTTATCAGGTTAGGATAAAATTTTACCGGTATTTATGTCTATTCTCATGCCGTCATATGCCGGAGTTACGTTGTCGGGTGTTTCATCAATTATGGTTTTATAGTCCAGATCAACGTGCAAATTGGTCAAAATTGCCTGATTAGGCTTTATGCGCTTTATCCATGCGAGGCTTTGTTCAAGATTTAAGTGTGATGGATGAGGCGAACGGCGCAGAGCGTCAACTATCCACACCTTTAGACTGGCAAGATGAGAAATGCTTTTATCTGCAAATCCTGAAACATCACAGGAATATAAAAAATCGTCGATGCGAAATCCGAATGTTGAAATATTGCCATGTTCCTGCAAAACCGGGAGCAGGGTGATATCGCCCCCCTCACCGGTAATTGTTATGGATTTTGAAGCCAAAATTTCATGGGAATTTAAAATGGGTGGATATCCGCTGTCTTTGGGTGCTTCAAAACAATAGGAAAATGCTTTGTGCAGACGCAGCCTTGTGCGTTCGCCCATATAAATATCAATTCGCTTGCGGTTGTTAAGTGCAATAGCTCTTAAATCATCAATGCCATGGGTATGGTCTGCATGCTCATGGGTGTAAAATACCGCGTCGATATTTTTAACATTTGCGTCCAATAATTGCTCGCGCAGGTCACATCCGGTATCAATTATAATCCGGGTTTTACCCGCCCTGCCCTTGGTCGTGCCGGTTAGCAAAAGCGAGCAGCGCCTGCGCCGGTTTTTTGGCTCATTAGGGTCACAATCTCCCCAGATATTGCCCACCCGTGGCACTCCGCCCGAGGAACCACTGCCAAGAATTGTCGCAACGATTTGCTGGGCGGGATTTGTCATTTTAGGTTTTTGCCATTATTCAGTTTTAGCTTTGGAAAATAATCTATAAAAATTATCGGTGGTTTGCTCTGCAATGGTACTCAATTCCACGCCACGAATGTCGGCCAAAAATTGTGCCGTATGGCGCACAAACGCAGGTTCGTTGGATTTACCCCTATGGGGAACCGGAGCCAGAAATGGTGCATCGGTCTCAACCAGAATTTTATCTTTTGGGGCGTTTTTGGCAACTTCCTGCACTGTCTTGGCATTTTTGAACGTTAGAATTCCGGAAAACGAAACATAGCCTCCAAGCTCAATCCCGGTATTTGCCAATTCTATGCCGGAAGAAAAGCAATGCAAAACAAAGGGAAATGCGCCCTTTAGGGTTTCCTCTTTTAATATCTGTGCCATGTCCTCGTCCGCATCACGGGCATGAATAATCAGCGGTAATCCTGTTTGTCGAGCAGCTGCTATATGGTTTAAAAACCCCTGTTTTTGTGCATCGCGGGGAGAATTATCATAAAAATAATCAAGACCCGCCTCCCCGATGGCGATGCATTTTTTGTGGTCGGACAGTTTGATCAGATCGTCGCTGGTTATGTGCAGTTCTTCATGGGCGTTGTGGGGGTGGGTGCCAACCGAGCACCAGACATTATCATTGGCTTCAGCAATGGCGCAGATTTTATCAAACTGCTCGACGTGAGTTGATATGGTCACGCAATTGCTCACCCCCGCCGCCTCCATACGCGCCATAACCGCGCTCAGATCACCTGCAAGGGCATCAAAATCCAAATGGCAATGGCTATCGATTAACATCAGGTTTTTTTCGCATCCGGTTTTTCCACTACATAGCGGGGAAACACACCTGTTGGTTGGGGCAATTCGGTTCCAGAGCGAAGGCGGTTATTCTCGCCCAAATTTGAAAATTCGCGCTCGCCATCTGGCACCCCAAGCAGATCCAGCAATTTTTCTGCTGATGTTGGCATTACCGGCTGAATAAGAATCGCCACCTGCCTGATTATTTCAGCGGTGGTATAAAGCACGTTGTTCATTCTATCAGGGTCGGTTTTCTTAAGCGCCCAGGGTTCTTGAGCGGTGAAATAGCGATTGGTCTCACCCACCACCTGCCAGACTTCATCCAGATATTTATGCAGAGCCTGCTTTTCAACATGGCTCCTGACTTTTGGTAACAATTTATCAGCGGCATCAAGAATTTTTTGGTCTTCAGGGAGCAAATTCCCCGTCAGTTCAGGCACCCTGCCCTCACAGTGTTTGGCAATCATTGACAACGAACGCTGGGCCAGATTTCCCAGATCATTGGCAAGATCAGCGTTAATCCGGTTGATTATTGCCTCTTCGCTATAGGAGCCGTCTTGACCAAACGGCACTTCGCGCAGGCAAAAGAAGCGAAATGCATCAACGCCAAAACTTTCAATCAAGCTGAACGGATCAACCACATTGCCCACTGATTTGGACATCTTCTTGCCATCGCTGAGCAAAAAACCATGGGCAAAAACCCGCTTTGGTAATTCGATGCCTGCGGACATTAAAAATGCCGGCCAATAAATAGCGTGGAAACGAATAATATCCTTGCCGATCATGTGCACATCAGCGGGCCAGAATTTCCATTTTTCTTGACTGTCATCAGGAAATCCACAAGCGGTAATATAGTTGGTCAAAGCGTCGACCCAGACATACATTACGTGTTTTTCATCATCGGGAACTTTTACTCCCCAATCAAAACTGGTTCTTGAGATGGAAATATCGCGCAATCCCGATTTAATGAACGAGCGCACCTCGTTTTCGCGGGAATTGGGGGCAATAAAATCAGGGTTTTGATCAAAAAATTCAATCAACTTATCTCCATAGGCGCTGAGGCGAAAAAAATAGCTTTCCTCCTCAACCCACTCGACGGGCGAGCCAAGGGGTTCACGCCGAATTCCATCGTCTCCAACACTCGTTTCTTTTTCCTCAAAATATGCTTCCTGACGAACGGAATACCAGCCAGAATATTTATCCAGATAAATATCACCATTGTCTGCCATAAGTTTCCAGATTGCTCTTGAAGATTTGTGATGACGTTCCTCAGTCGTACGGATAAATTCATCATATGAAATATCAAGAATTTTCCACAGGTCTTTGAAAACCTGCGCATTTTTCGTCGCCAGTTCAAGCGCCGTTATGCCCATTTCATGCGCAGTCTGCTGCATTTTTTGACCGTGCTCATCGGTGCCGGTTAGAAAAAACACTTCCCTGCCGTCAAGTCGGTTGAAGCGGGCAATGGTATCGCAAGCCAGCGCCGTATAGGCGTGTCCGATATGGGGAACACCATTGGGATAAAATATCGGTGTGGTTATATAAAATTTTTCTTTGCTCATGGGAGAGGTTTAAAGGCCTTAAAATTTAGCGCGTTAATTTAAGTTGCGCATGGGATGAAATATGGTCGAACAGGACGATAAAACTTTGTCTCAGGTCCAGATTAAAACTATCGCCGGTTTCAAAAATCCTGTTGGCCTTTTCCCACAGCTCTATCGATGAGGCAAGCGTTTGAGTGGGCGCGATATTTTGTGTGGTTTTATTTGGTGTGCTGGCGGATTTTGCCTCATTGGTGATCCAGTCCAGCAAAAGTTCACGGGCAAATTCGGCCTCCAGGCGATTTTTTTTGTTTCCAAGAATATCGCTTATTTCCATCATTGTTTGCCCATTGTCAGTTGCTGGATTTTGCAGCCAGTCTGACAATTGTTTTAATACCCCGATATTGCCCATGCTTAAGGCTTCAAATGCGCGCCGGGGCCGACCACCAGAAAAATCGATTGCCGTTGAAATTTCTGTTTTGCCTTTAACTTCGTCGGTGATTTCAGGATCGCTTAGAATTTTTTCAACAATGTCATTGGCTAGTGGGCGCATGGCATGTCCCTGACATCGCGATCTCAGGGTTGGCAATAATGCTCCAACACGGTTGGAAATCAAAATAAGATGGGTTTTTTCAGGCGGCTCTTCCAGAGTTTTAAGCAAGGCATTAGCCGCATTGGAATTGCAGTCATCAACGCTATCGACAATTATTATGCGCCGCCCTGCTCTGCCCCTTGTCTGGTGCAATTTACCCAATAGTGAGCGCACCTCGTCAACCCTGATATTTTGATAAAAACCCGCTGCCTTCTCGCGCGGAGAGCGACGTAAGATTCTGATATTGGGGTGCACCCCTGCCCCGATCTGCTCATTTACCTGACTGATGGTTTCAGAGCCACTGGCATAGGTTATTTTTCTCGCCAGTTCATAGGCCAGAGTTGCTTTTCCTATGCCCTTTGGACCATGCAGCAGTAATCCCCCGGGTAGTCGGTTTTGTTCATACTGCCTGAAAAGCCGTTCAATAATATCGTGATGCCCATAGAGTGTCTTTTTAGTTTGAGGGGCTTTTATCCCGGAAATATGATCGGCCTCTAGAGATATATCCGATGCGCTCATGCGGAAAGTTTTTTGTTTAGTTCGGGAAATTGTTTTGTAACAAGATCCCAGATTTTGTCTGCAATCTCCAACTCATCGCCTGCGGCATCAACAATAAAACAGCGTTTGGGGTTGTTTTTGGCAATTTCTAAAAAACCGTCCCGCAATCTTTGATGCCAATCCAGGTCTTCGCTCTCGAACCTGTCGGTGGCGACCGGAATTCCGCTGGCAATAGCGCGCTTTTCAACTCTTTCAAAAGCGGTTTTTGGGTCCATGTCCATCATGATGGTTAGTTCTGGCTCGTACCCATCAAGAGCCAGTTCTTCAAGGGCGTCTATGAGTTTTGGTTTGACCCCTCCGGTCAAGCCCTGATAGGCGCGAGTGGAATCGTGAAACCTGTCTGAAATTACCCAATTTCCGCTTTCCAGATTGGGCGCCACCAATTTTGTTACATGGTCAAGCCTGGCAGCTGCAAACAATACTGCCTCGGCGCCAACTCCCCAGCTTTGTGAACTGCCCCCAAGAATAAACGAGCGGATGGCCTCGGCCTTTGGGGTTCCGCCTGGTTCGCGAGTGCAAATGGCGCTGACAGAGCAGTGTCCAAGGCGGGTCAGTAATTGTTTGACCTGAGTGGATTTGCCAACGCCCTCTCCACCTTCAAAGGTGATAAATCTGGCATTGTTTATTGCTTTGGCATTTCCAGTTCCTTGGGCATTGCCAGTTCTTTGGGCACTGCCAGTTCCATTGACAGATTTGGGGTTTACCTTTTGCATTGTTTGCCCCTCTTATAGGCAATGTAATTGCAAGCAATACTCTTGTGGGCGATATTATTAAATTTAATAATTCTCATTAGATCCAGCCCAGTGCCAATTCTTTGAGCGCATCAAATGAACGGCGGTATATTGATCCGGCTTTTACGTCCTCGGCTGCATAGAGTGGTGCAATTTGAATCAATTGATCGTCGCAATATACGCGTAATTCTGCAAGCCTGTCCCCTGCAATTACCGGGGGTAAAATCGGAGCCTGATAAACAATGTTGGCTGACAGGCAACGACGACCGCCAATCGGCAGATAAAGGCTTAACTCCCCTTCGGCAATTAAGGCCACATTGGGTTTTTCTCCTCCATAGATATTTGCATATCCAACGGTTTCTCTGCTGGCAAATGCCGGCACCTGTTCGAAGGCGCGGCTCCCCCATACAATTAGCTTTCTTGCTTCTTCGGCGCGATCGCGCTCGGTTTCAAATCCGTGCAGCACCGCAACCAGACGGCGGCCACCTTCGTTGGTGGAAATTACAATGCCAAAACCGGCGCTTTCTGTGTGTCCGGTTTTTAGTCCATCAACACCAATTCCATCATCCAATAGTGTATTGCGGTTGCGTTGATTAATTCCGTTCCATTCAAATGAAGGTTCTGAAAACATGCTGTAATATTGTGGATACTCACGGATCAGATAACGAGATAGCTCAGCAAGATCGCGCGCTGTTGTATACATTTGGGGATCTGGCAAGCCGGTAGAATTAGTAAAATTTGATCCGGTCAGGCCAATGTCTTGTGCCATTTCGTTCATTATGCGGGCAAAGGTGTCCTCGGATCCGGCCATACCTTCAGCCAGTGCTATGCTGGCATCATTTCCCGACTGAATAATTACCGAGCGGACCAGATTTTCAATTGAAATTTTTGAATTTAAGACAGCAAACATGGTGGAGCCGCCCGATCCTGCCCCCCCTTCGCGCCAGGCTGTTTCCGAGATAAAAAATTCATCTTCCATGGCAAAGCGACCGGATTGAAGCTGTCGAAATACCACTGCCAGTGTCATCAGTTTGGCCATGGAGGCCGGTTCCATACGCTGATCGGCGTTTTTTTGAAACAGAACCGTGCCGGATTCATAGTCCATGAGAATGGCAAATTTTGCTTTGGTGGTGAATTCCAATTGGGCCTGGGCAGCAGTGCTAAAGACTAAAAACCATGCAGCACTTGCCAGTAATAGAGTCCCGGCAAGTTTAGCAGCGTTGAAACCTATAAAAATTCTGTTCACAATTCTTACCAAAATCCAGGGTCCTGAAGGGGTAAGGCTAATATGAATAGCCCGTTTGATAGATTTAATTTATACTAATTTTCAATAGTTGCGTCACTTCTAGGCAGCAATATGATTAAGAGCAACAGGCAAACTGATCAGTTTGTTAGGATTTGTGAACAGGGTTTAGCTCAAAATCGCCATTCAGGATGCGTTTAATCCCATCTCATCTATAAATTGGGCAACATCCGCTTCACCAACTCCGGCCTTTAAACGGGTCATAACCAGACGAATTGGGCTGTTGGAGCCAGAGCGGGAATAGGTGGCATCAACGGCTCCAAAAAGTGCAAACTGACGCGCCACTTCGGCGGCAAACTGTCGGTTATCAAATATGCCAAGGTCAATTGAAACCGGGGTGCTTTGATCTGGAGGTGATTGGTTTTGCAAGCCGTTGATCTGATAGCCATTTTCCACGTCACTTACCCAGGCCAAAAGTTCCGGGCTGGCATTGGCCATTGTGTTGGCAGCTGCGGCCGCCTGGTGGGCATCGGAAATCATCTTTGCACCCTGTCCCGGTTCGGCATAGGAAAACAGACTTATAACCGCGCCAAATATTCCACCATTCTGGCGAGAAATAATACTGGGTTGCGATGAGTTTTGACGACCATAATCCGGCCTAGGGATAGGCAGGCCTCCTGCTCCGGTATTATTCTTACCAATGCTTGCCACCAGATAGTTCGTGTCATCGCCATTTACCGGCGCACGTCCCAGATAGGTAACCCTGACCCTTGCCGTGCCCTGATTGATAAAATCTAGTACCTCGGCAGCGCGGCGCGATAGATCAATCATGCGATTATTGGCAAACGGTCCACGATCATTAACCCGTACCGTAACAGTGCGACCATTAGACAGGTTCGTCACCTGAACATAGGATGGAAGCGGCAAGGTGGGGTGAGCTGCCGAGAGAAAATATTGATCGAAAGTCTCGCCATTGGCCGTTAAGCGTCCCTGAAAGTTTGGACCATACCATGAAGCGGTTCCAACCTTATTATAATTGGCTTCAACTTTGGGATAATACCATTTTCCGGCTATTTTATAAGGCTGACCAACAACCGCACGCCCGCCCCCGCGCCCGATCTGGCGTGATGTGCTAACCCTTGGAGAAGCTGCAACACCAAAAGCTGCCACCGAAAATTTGGTTTCGTTGTTGATGAATTCTTTATCAACCGAACCAAGCAAATTTTGTCCCGGCCCTGCGCAGGCAGCCAGAATAAGCGTTAGGGCAAAAGCTGCACCTAGACGCAAAAAAGAAGAAACCGGCGAGCGGGTTAATGGAGAAATTGGCACTGATTTTGGTCCTGTTTAAACATTCAAAACCAGATTAGCCGATTAAGAGGGCAATTGGTGCAACCTCTACATCCATGGTTTAGGCATGGTTAACGCCCTGTCAGGCAATATGGTGCAAATTGGAGGAAATTTTATGGAATCAATGTTTGGGCCAAGTGATGCATCAGGCGCGGGCAGGTAAAAACATATACGGCTTGCATCATTTTTTTGCATCATATAAAGAAATCTTTATATCCCGATCAGAGTCGGATTTTAAAGTCTTTATGAATTGAGGATCACATAATGTCCAAACTATCTCAAATGCTCGAAAAAAATGAGTTTTTGCTGGCTGACGGCGCCACCGGCACTAATCTGTTTGACATGGGTTTGACTTCGGGAATGGCTCCGGAAATATGGAATTTGGAACTTCCAGAAAATATTTTAGCGCTGCACCAGTCGTTTGTTGATGCGGGTTCTGATATTTTGGTGACCAATAGTTTTGGTGCTTCTTCACGCCGGTTGCATCTGCATAATCTGGAAAAAAGAGTGCATGAAATTAACGCCAGAGCGGCAGAGATTGCTATAAAAGCGGCCAAGGGAGCGGGGCGTGACATATTGATTGCCGGGTCGGTTGGGCCAACCGGAGATCTTTTTGCCCCCCTTGGAGAACTGACCTATGAACAGGCGGTGGAAGTATTTATAGAGCAGATCAAAGGGCTAAAAGACGGCGGCGCCGATGTGGCGTGGATTGAAACCATGTCGGCATCTGAGGAAATTGACGCGGCAATTGAAGCGGCAATTGAGGTGGATTTTCCCTATTCAGTGACTGTTAGCTTTGATACTGCCGGGCACTCAATGATGGGACTTAGCCCCGCAGATTTTGCAAAAACCATGACCGGAAAAAACCCCGCCCCGGCAGCGATCGGCTCCAATTGTGGGGTTGGAGCATCCGACCTGCTTTTTGCCCTGCTGGAACTGACGGACAATGCCCAAAATATTCCGGTGATCGCCAAGGCAAATGCCGGGATACCTCAGGTTAAGGGCGATGCCGTGCGATATTCTGGCACGCCAGACCTGATGGAGGATTATGCCCGATTGGCCATTGATACCGGAGCGCACATTATTGGTGGTTGTTGCGGCAATTCTCCCGAACATGTGGCGCGAATGCGAAGAGCATTGGATAATCACACAAAAAGGGAAAAGCCAACCCGGGCTGAACTGGAAGAAAAGCTGGGCGCATTGGTTGCACCGCCCAGCACAAAAACAGCTGGCGAGGGTGGGCGACGTCGCCGCAGAACAACGTAGTTGTGAAACAACATAGTTGCAGGACAACAAAATAATTTTTATTTTTTCAGTACTCAAAAACGGTTCCGAAGTTTCTAAAAACGAAATTTATAAAAACGATGTTTTAAAAACAAAGCGGAGCGGAGAAAAAAATGTCAGACGAAGAACTAGATCTTTCCAGTTTAGATGATGGTGAACTTACAGAGCAAATGCAGGATGACCTTTATGACGGTCTCAAGAATGAGGTCAGTGAAGGGGTAAATATTCTGCTTGAGCGTGGATGGGAGCCATATGACGTTTTAACAAAAGTTTTGGTGCAGGGCATGAAAGCGGTCGGGGATGATTTCCGCGATGGTATATTGTTCGTGCCGGAAGTGCTGTTGGCTGCCGGGTCCATGAAGGGTGGTATGGCCATTTTACGACCGCTTTTGATAGCGACCGGAGCGCCAAAACTGGGCAAGATGGTTGTTGGAACGGTTAAGGGAGATATTCATGATATCGGAAAAAACCTTGTTGGCATGATGATGGAGGGGGCAGGTTTTGAAGTGATTGATCTGGGAATAAATACTGATGTCGATCAGTTTTTGGCCGCTATCGAAGAGCACAAGCCTGATATTTTAGGCATGTCGGCGCTTTTAACCACCACCATGACCTATATGAAGGTGGTTATTGAAACCCTGAAAGAAAAAGGCATTCGTGACCAGATGATTGTTATTGTTGGTGGCGCGCCCTTAAACGAGGAATTTGGCGAAGCAATTGGCGCGGACGCCTATTGCCAGGATGCTGCCGTTGCTGTGGATACGGCAAAACGCCTGATAAGCCAGCGGAGTGCTTAGAAGTGAATGATTGCACTGCAATTAACGGGAATGATTTAACCGCAAAAGGCTTTTTTGCTAACAACAAACCGCTTGGAATTGTTGCCTGTGGTGCCTTGGCTCGTGAAATTGAAGAAATTGTAAAAATCAACAGGCTGCAAAATATTGAAGTCCGGTATCTGCCGGCAAAGCTGCATAATACCCCTCAAAAAATCCCTCAAGAGGTGGAAAACGCCCTTGAAAATCTGGCTAAGAAATGTGGGCAGCTTTTTGTTGCCTATGGGGATTGTGGAACGGTTGGAAAACTTGATGCAGTAATTGAAAAATTTGGTGCAACCCGTTTAGATGGCTCCCATTGTTATGCTTTTTATGCGGGAGTAGAAAGCTTTGAAAAACTGCATGATGATGAGCCTGGCACCTTTTACCTGACCGATTATCTGGCCCGGCAATTTGATAATCTGGTCTATAGGCCGTTGGGGCTTGATCGACATCCGCAATTGCTCAGCGAATATTTTGGCAATTATACTAGATTGCTATATTTGAGCCAAAGCAATGATGAAAAACTTGACGCCAAAGCTCGCGATGCTGCCAAACGCTTAAATCTTCGTTTCGAAAAAATTCATACCGGGTTTGGAGAGCTGCGAACCACAATTGAAGAATTTGCAATTTTGGCAAAAACTGATCTTGCCCAGACGGGTCTCGCAAAAGAAGAAAAAATCAAATGAGCAATGCATCAATCATCTGGTGGCGCGATATTCCCACCCAAATTATTAGCGGCAAGGGTCGCAAGGCAACAAAAGTACAGTTGGATCAACGCTTCACTGTCGCAGTGGACCGGGCGGCGATGGTTGCCGGGGCTACCGATACGGATGCTTATCTCGAAGATTGGCGCAAATCCAAAATAGAAATAGATGATGGCGATGGCGATATTGCATTGGCAGTAAAACAATATGCCGAAAAAATAGAACAGGAATATCCCAGCTCCCGTCTTGGAGAACTGGCCAAAAACAGCGGCTATGAGGCCTCCAAAAACTCAAGTTTAAACTCAAATAATTAAACCTTCTGATCGGACTTTTCCTTATGAGCAAAACCATTCTATCCTCCCCCAATAAAGAAGTTATTATAGGATTTGATCAGCCATTTTGCGTAATTGGTGAACGGATAAATCCCACCGGGCGCAAGCTTTTGGCTGCCGAAATGAAGGATGGTAATTATTCTCGTGTCGAGGCCGATGCTTTGGCGCAGGTGGCGGCGGGTGCCACAGTTCTAGATGTAAATGCTGGCATACCTCTCGCCGATGAGCCAAAAATTCTCGCTGATTGCATAAAACTGGTGCAGTCAATTACTGATGTGCCCCTTTCCATTGACAGCTCGATTATTGAAGCGCTTGAGGCGGGTCTGTCGGTTTATCAGGGCAAGGCATTGGTCAATTCTGTCACAGGTGAAGATGAAAGCCTTGAAAGGGTTTTGCCGCTGATTAAAAAATATGGCGCGGCGGTGGTTGCTATTTCCAATGATGAAACCGGAATTTCAACCGACCCTGATGTGCGCTATCTAGTGGCCAAAAAAATTATTGAGAGAGCTGCTGATCACGGCATCCCAAAAGAAGATGTGATTGTTGATCCACTGGTTATGCCGGTTGGAGCGATGAACGATGCCGGATTGCAGGTGTTTGCTCTGGTGCGCCGTTTGCGCGAAGAATTACAGGTGAATACCATATGCGGCGCTTCAAATGTGGGGTTCGGGGTGCCAAACCGTCATGCGCTGATCGCTCATTTTATATCCATGTCTGCGTCTATGGGCATGACTTCGGCAATTATGAACCCGCTGCATCAGGAACAAATGGTTGCGGTGCAGGCGGCCAATGTCTTAAACGGGCATGATCCCAATTGCGCGGCATGGCTGAAAGCTAATCGCCCCCCTGCTCCGGAAGGTGAACAGGGATCAAGACGCCGGGGCGGAAGACGTCGCCGCTAGGTTTTATTACAATTCCTGACTTAAAAAAACAGGCGAATTTCCAGATGGAAAAAACTGCAAAAAAAGCCAAAATAGTCTTTCAGCCATCGGGCAAAAGCGGGCAGTTTGCTGTTGGAACTCCTGTTTTGAACGCCGCGCGCCAGCTTGGTGTAAATATTGAAAGTGTTTGCGGCGGACGGGGAATTTGCGGACGCTGTCAGATCAGTGTTGCCGAAGGAAAGTTTGCTAAATTTGGCCTTGAAAGTTCAGCACAAAATCTTTCACCTATGGGAGCCATTGAAAAACGCTATGGGGAATTGCGCACATTAGACGCTGACCGGCGCTTATCGTGCGCTGCAAAAATAGATGGCGATCTGGTAATTGACGTTCCGGCCGCTTCAATAATTGCCGGGCAGACCATTCGTAAAGATGGCTCTACCGCTGGTATGATCAGAAATTCTGCCATTCGGCTCTGTTATGTGGAGCTGGAAAAGCCGGACCTGCATACCCCGGTTGGAGATGCCGATCGACTCGCCAATGCGCTGGCCAAAGATTTTTTCATCAAAGACCTGAAAATTCCCTTCGAGCTGCTGTCAAAAATTCAATCAACATTGGTAGAGGCCGACTGGAAAATTACTCTTGCTGTTGACTTGTCTGGTGAGCGGCCTGAGTTGATTGCGCTCTATCCTGATTATTGTGAAAAACTGTTTGGTCTGGCGGTGGATATTGGCTCAACCACTGTTGCCGCCCATCTTGTGGACCTGATGAGTGGAGAAATTCTTGCAAGTTCCGGGCGCGCAAACCCACAAATCCGCTTCGGTGAAGATCTGATGAGCCGCGTATCCTATGTGATGATGAATGATGGCGGTCAGGAAATTCTGACCAGAACCATTCGTGATGCCATCAATGAGTTGACCGATGAATTGCTGGAAAAATCAGGGCAGGATATTTCCCATGTGCTGGAGGCGGTATATGTGGCCAACCCGGTGATGCAGCATTTGTTCCTGGGGCTTGATCCCACTCCCCTGGGGCAGGCTCCATTTAATCCGGCGGTATCAAGCGCCGTTCGTGCCGGAGCGCATGAAGTTGGTATTAAGCTTGGTGATGGCGGCAAAATTTATTTTTTGCCGATTATTGCCGGTCATGTGGGGGCCGATGCTGCGGCGGTGATATTGAGCCAGCGTCCATCGAAAGAAAAAGATCCCGTTTTGCTGGTTGATGTTGGGACAAATGCCGAAATTATTCTTTGGGATGGTAACCAAATATATGCTGCCTCATCCCCTACCGGTCCGGCTCTGGAGGGCGCTGAAATTTCGTCCGGCCAACGGGCGGCACCCGGAGCTATTGAGCGCATTCGAATTAATAAAGAAACTCTTCAGGCGCGCTATAAAGTCATTGGCAGTGAACTTTGGTCCAATGAGGATGGTTTTGAAGAAGCCACATTAGCTAACGGGGTAACCGGGCTTTGTGGATCGGCCATTGTTGAAGTGATTGGTGAAATGTTGCTGGCAGGAATTATCTCTGTCAGTGGCATTATTCGCGGGCCTAAAAACACGGTGGAAGAAAACCTGTTGGTAGCAAACGGGCGTACATTTTCCTATATTGTTCAGAATGAAAACCCGCATCTGGCCATAACCCAGAATGATGTCAGAGCAATCCAGCTGGCCAAATCGGCCCTTTATGCGGGCATAAAACTGCTACTGGAAAAGGCCGAGTTGAACGAAATTTCTGACATACGATTAGCTGGAGCCTTTGGTTCATATATTGATCCTGCTCACGCGCTTTTGCTTGGACTTGTGCCCGATACGGATCATCAGGATTTGAAAGCCATTGGCAATGCGGCCGGACAAGGGGCGCTGATTTGTTTGCTTGATTATAGTGAGCGCGAAAACATCGAGCAGTTGGTTTTGGAAATAGAAAAAATTGAAACGGCACTGGAGCCGCGATTTCAAACCCATTTTGTAAATGCCATGGGTATTCCCAACTCGGCTGATGCTTTTTTAAAAACCCGCAAGCATTTTGACATGGCAGCATTTGAAGAGAATACCAACACTTCTCCCAAACGTCGTGGTGGCCGCCGAAAATAATTTTTTATTTTTTGCTTTTCAGTTTCAAATGATAACCGGCGCGGCAATTTTTATTCCCGCATCTTCAAGGGCGAGTTTTATGGCATTGGCGAGTTTTAATGCTGCTTTATTGTCTCCATGCAGGCAGATGGAATTTGCGTTCGAAGGAATTTCAAATCCATCATGGCTGGTGATTTTGTTGTTTTGGGCAATGGATAAAACCTGTTTCACTGCCAGTTCTGTCTTGTTAAAAACCGCCCCATCAAATTTACGCGAAAGCAGCAGCCCATTATTCTGATAGGCCCTGTCGGCAAAAGCTTCGGAGATGGTTTTAAAATCCAGTTCTTTTGCTGCCTTAAGCTGGGCGGAGTTATCCATGGCAAGGATGGCCAGATTTGCATCAAATTTTTTAATGGCACCAAATATGGTTTTTGCGTAGGTAAAATCCTTGCTGGCAAGATTATATAAAGCGCCATGGAGCTTAACATAGCTTATTATTTGTCCAACCTCATCAGCAATTAGGCAGATGGTCTTTATCTGCTCAACGATTATTTCGCCCATATGAGAGGCTGAAATATCAAGCTGTTTTCGTCCGAAATTTTCACGATCTTTAAAACCGGGATGAGCACCAGTTACAACACCGGCTTTTTTTGCCGCTTCAAGCGTTGCGGCCATGGTCTTAGCATCTCCCGCGTGACCGCCACATGCAATGGAGGCGCTGGAAATTATTTGTAATAATTCCAGATCAAATCCCATCCCCTCACCCAGGTCGGCATTCAGGTCGATTGTTTTCATTTTCATCCTGCTGATTTTAGCAGTTTATGGGCATGGTCAACGGTTACGGCACTAAACGTAAACTTTGCTCCGGGGCGCAACTGACTGAATCTGTCCAGATCAGCACTGATAACCGTTGCTATTCTTGGATAGCCACCTGTTGGCTGATGGTCGCGCATTAAAACAATCGGGGTGCCATCGCCTAAAATCTGCACATCTCCCGGCACGATGGCATCTGAAACCAGTGACAGGTCCAGCTTATCTTTGAACACGTTTCCCTTATCCATCAAACGAACTCCCATGCGATTGAGCATGGAAGATATGACAAATGTATTTTTTAGGAATTCATTGCGCACATGAGAGGAAAATTTTTCAGCATGCATGCCCCAGATAACTCGAATGGGTGTGTTTTCGTCATTGTGAAGCTTTTGAATATGGTGGGATTGTTTTTCGGAAGCAGGTGCAATGGAAATTTTATCACCAGCCTGTATCAGACGGTTTTCATAGCCTCCCAAATGGGCAACCGTATTTGTGGCATAGCTTTTTATAACTTCTGGCACTAAAAACTCATGATCCATGCGGATTAAAGCATAATTTCCACTGGCACCCGGGGCCACTTCAACTACATCCCCGTCCTTTAACGCATGCACCATATTCCATTCTTTGGATACGCCGTTAATTTTCAGGTTGAATTGTCCACCACAAAAAGCTGCGTTAATATTGGCATCTTCAAGGGTAAATTTTAGCAGTCCACCGGCGCTTTCAAGGGCGGTATTGGCGACTTTATGATTGTCTTGCATCAACATTTGTGCGGCCAGTTTATAGGCGTGTCGATCCATGGGGCCAGATGCGGCTGCCCCGTGGCCAAGAGCACCAAATCTGCCATCATCCTGAATGGAAACCAGTGGGCCAACTTTTATAAATTCAATTTTTGTCATTTGGAATCCTGAGAAACAAATGAAATTTCATCGCCGGGTCTTAGTTTGGTCGGTGGATTGTCGGCGGCATCAAAATTTGAGAAATCGGTGTGTCCGATTACGTTCCAGCCTGTTGGAACATGGGTAGCAGAAATTGCGGTTTGTCCGGCGGCAAAAAGTACAGAACCGGGTGCAACTTTTGTATGCAGTTTGGTGCGGCGCGGAATATGTAATTGTGGTTTGTGCAGGCCACAATATACAAAGCCCGGTGCAAATCCCGTCGCCAGCACATGCAATTTAGAACCATTGTGGGCTTTTATGAATTCAGCGACTGAAAGGGAACAGCGAGCAGCAGATTCTTCCAAATCCGGCCCCAACTTACCCCCATATTTTACGGAAATTGTGAATTTTTTTCTCTTTGGAGTGCCACTGTACGCTAGGTTAGAAAGTGCCATTCTAATCTGGTCGCAAAGCTGCATATAACCAAGGCTTTGCGGATCATAACGTACCAGCACCGAAACAAGGGTCGGACAAACCTCCAAAACTCCCGGAATTTTAGCGGTTTTAACAATTTTGGCAGCTAAAACTGCGCGCTGATTGATTTCTGCATCCAACCTGTCGCCAAATTTTATTAACAGTGCTCGATCGCCAAGGGGAACCAGAAGTGTTTTTGATTCATCAGCACATGGCTCTTCGGCATTAGAGTTTATACTAATATTATCGTCGCTCACTTGATTGCAGTTCAATTGGATGCCCCTAAAACCGCATCGGATTTAATTTGAAAATAATACCTAGCCGGAAAACTCTTCGCCGACAACAAGAATGAGTCAAGTTCTGCCCTACTCAGGACGAATATCATTATACTTTTTTGTTACCGGTCGACCCCATAAAATTACCCAGAAATAGTTCAGGGTATAGGTTCCGGCGGTTTTAAATACCCCTTCTCCTCCAAGCCTGCGACCGGAGGTGAGCATTGGCAGACTAAAAGTCCATTTAACCGGCCCGATTTTACTCAGGCGTACTGCCACATCCGTATCGTCGCCATAAAATTCAATGGAAGTGTCATAACCGCCAGCTGCGATCCAGGCCTCTCGGCGCATTACAAGATTGCCCCCCTGCACCATTGACCCGGCCTTGAAAACAAAGCGCACCAGCAGGTAGACCAAAAAAGAAAGAAAATAGAAACACCTTACCAAAAGCCGGTTCCAGAACGATAGATCATAATAAATATAGGGTCCGCTGACACCAACCAGCTCGGGTTTTTTGTCATAGATGGAAAGTACTTTGTTGATCCAGCCTTCAGGCAATATGGTATCGGCATCAATTACGGCCACCAGCTCGGCCTCAGTTGCATCAAAGCCAGTCTGGCGAGCAAAAGTTGGGCCCTTTTTATTTTCTGTTAAAACCCTGACATTGGGATAGGAGGAGGCAATTTCCCCGGTTTTATCGGTTGAAGCATTATCAACGACAATGATTTCGGCCTGAATTCCTGATTGCTCAATTTCGCGAATTACCGATTCCAAGCATAATTTAATCAAATTTTCTTCATTGTAGGCAGGAATAACAAAAGCAAGCTGCATGAAATACTCTTAAGTGATTTGGTTAATTGATAGGGTTGATAACATAAATACCAGATTTATCCACATAAGGTAACGGGTGATTTAACGCCAAATAATTGATCTCAATTATGTGTGAGTTATGGAGTTTATGAGTGTTTTACGAGATATTTTGACTGGAAATTTATATGGGCTTTGCAATTTAGTGAAATCCCCTCGAACGGGACCAAAGTAGTTTTTATTTAAAAATATTAATTTTTTGTGTTTTGCTTATGGACGAATGAAGGTCTAGGCTTTTGATTCTAACAGGCGCTTTGCGTAAATGTTGGAAGGTGAGTAAATGAGCCAGTTGCAACAATATGCTATTTTATTCGGCCTGACGGTTGGAACGCTGGGTTTGGTTTTATCGCTCTATGCTCTGGCTCGTGCAATCGGTAAAACCCGCAAAGAGCCGGGAAAAGACGTTCCAGCCACTGCCGGACAATTATCAAGAGATCCGGTCTGGGTTCGCTATCATGCCCGGTACACAACCTTTGCTCTGTTATTTTTAGCATTCGATATGGAAATGGCCTTCATGTATCCGTGGGCTGTTGTCTACAAAGAAGAAGGGCTGGTGGCGCTGCTTGATATGGGTGTTTTTCTGGCAATTCTGTTTCTTGGCCTGCTTTATGGCTGGAGTCAGAGTGCATTAAAAAGGCAATAGATATGTTTGGATCCAGGGAATTTTCAAAACCTAACCTGTTACATGGATTGATAGGGCGGGCGACGGGTAACGATTTAAGAGTGTTGGTGGTGCCGGGGCCGGAACTGGCGCTGGCCGGCGGGTTGGACCTGATGGATGCAGGGTTGCGGATGGCATCGGGGCCACGCGATGCCAATGTATTGTTATTGCTGCCGCCGCTTGGCGATAAAATGCTAAATGCTGCCTCGGTTGCATTTGCCCAAATGCCCCGGCCGCGCGCAATTGTTGCCCTTGGTGTAAAAAATATTTCACCTTTGCCAGAAGCTGATATTTATGGGGAACTTTCGCAGGCCGGATTGATAGAGAGCGTAAATTCTTTGCGCCTGCACTTCGCTCAAAATTCATTCAGCAATTCAGTGCAAAGCTTTGATGCTCCGGCGCTGCAAAGTCGGATTGAATATACCTGCCCCATGCACCCGGAGGTTGTTAGTAATCAGCCGGGCTCGTGTCCAAAATGCGGGATGGATCTGGTGCCAAGAGAAACCGGAACAGATACAGGTCAACCTGAGGAAAAATCAGTACAGAAAACTCAATCCTCATCTAATGCCGCGCATGCCCATTCATCACATGTCAAAACTGCCCCCGCCGAAGTTGATCACGGCGAACATAAAAAAGCTGATGGGGAAAGCGGTGATGCTACTGCTAAATACACCTGCCCCATGCACCCGGAGGTGGTTAGTGATGAGCCGGGCTCGTGTCCAAAATGCGGGATGTTTCTTGAACCGGTAAAGGCTGAAAGCGATCATGGTTCCCATAGTCATGGTTCCCATAGTCATGAAAGCGAAAGTTCAGTTTCCAAGCTGATTGGGTTGGAGCCCGGTTTTATGTCGATGATAGAGATGACTGAGGGAACGCCAAGAAGTAGTGATGGATTGCAAATGGAATGGATTACGGTTCCGTTCGGCCCGTTTTTCCCCGGTCTGCCAGCAGGCTTTGGGTTGGAACTAACCCTTGATGGTGACAATGTTGCCAAAGCTACAACCAGCAGTTTTTGTGGCTTTTCTGACTCGTTGGAAAACGGGCCGATAAATGCAGGTGATTATGTGGAAAATTTACAGGGGCAAATGCCACTGGCTCCCCTCACCTATCGCCTGTTGGCATGCCGGGCAATTGAAGCGGCGGCGGAAAAAACGTCTGAAAATGACAATTTGCGTGATGCAACCCTTGCCCAGGAGCGCATAGCAAGCCAATTGCGCTGGTTGACAAATCTTGGTCGCCAGCTTGGCCTCAAAGGCATCGAACGCAAAGCGGCGAAATTGCAGCTTTTGATAATTGGTGCGGATTATGAGCAGATAATCAAACTTACACCGGAGTTGAGCCAATTTATAAAAAAAGTGAAGGCAACTCCATTTCTAAGGCGCAGATTGGATGCGGTTGGAGAATTGCCACCTCAAAGTAATTGGGATGGACCACAGTCTATTGAAAACAATGCGGCGGGGCGTTTAGTGGCTCGTCTTGATGACATTTCCCAAAGCCTTGCACTGATAAAAAAAGCAGGTGCTATTGGCGAAATTAAACTGGCTGAAATCGGCAATGCGGCAGGCCATGGTCATGCCAGTGTTGATACGGCACGCGGAAAAGCCAATTTGCATGTGGAGCTTAAAGGCGGACAGGTAATTTCAGCCAAACTTGATACTCCCTCAATGCGTCATACGGAGCTTGTCGCCCCCCTCACCGATCAGCAGGAATTGGGCGATGCGTTGGTTGCCATAGCTTCCATTGATATTTCTCCTTGGGAGATGCGGGTTTGAGTAGTTTCGTCCTCATAGCTTCTTTAATTTTTGCCACCTATGGGGTGGCGGTGATTGAAGAATGGGTCTCGACCAATCGGCTACGGCTGGCGGGACCGCTGATTTCCACCCTGCGCTTATTAGGACAGGAGAATATTTTGCCGCGCAAATCCGACCGGCTGTTTTTTGAGGTCGGGCCGGTTTTGCTGCTGATCGCTGCGCTGTTGTCGCTGGCTGTCATTCCATTGGCGCCGGGGCTTATTGTTACCGATCTTGCCACCGGGGCTTTGTTTTTTAATGCGGCTTTGGCCTATGTGCTGGTGGCGATGATCATGGCTGGCTGGGGACCTGATGGTGCCTATGGCATGATTGGCGGCTGGCGTTTTTTGGGGCAGCTTATTGCCTATGCCATGCTAGTGGTTATGCCCATAACAACCGTTGCCATGCGCGCTGAATCCCTTTCGACTATCGATATAGTGAACTCACAAGAAATGCTGTGGAATATCGCCTATCAGCCCTTGGGTTTTTTATTGTTTTTGTTTGCCGGGATGGCCATGGCCTTTGTTCCCCCGTTTGATCTGCCGGTAGCATCGGGAGAATTGGCGGGTGGAGTTGAGGCCGAATATACCGGCGTGCGTCTTATAATATTCAGGCTTGGGCGCATGGTGCTGATCCTTTCGGTTTCTTCGGCAATCGTGGTGTTTTATCTTGGGGGATGGTTGGGACCGTTTGGGCCTGACTGGTCGTGGAGCATGATAAAAATTTTAGGTGTGGCTGCGCTGATGCTGTCCGGTGGGCGCATGCTGCCGCGCATTCGCGAGGCTACCTTGCTGGCTTGGAGCTGGAAGCTGGGAATTCCGCTGGCGCTGGCCAATATTTTTCTGGTGGGCGTTTTGGTTCTGGTGGTGCCCCTATGAGTGTGCAGGTGATTTTTCTTTTGGCTTTTGGTCTGGCTGCAGTGTGGTTTGGCATTGTGGTTTTTCGCACCCATTCCATGGTGCGTTCAGCCTTGGCCCTGTTATTTTCTCAAACCGCCGTTGGTGCAATGTTTTTGGTTATGCAGGCCGAATTTTTGGGGGTGTTGCAAATCATGATGATGGCCACCGAGATGAGTATAATGGCCATCTTTATGGTGATGTTTATGATGGACCCCGGCGGGTTGGGCGAGATGGACATGAAGCATCAGCGCAAACTTTCTCTTTGGGCCGGGATCATTGCTTTTGGCGGTGCCAGCGGCTTGGCGCTGTTTGGGGATTGGGGACCGATTGCAACTCAGATACCGGATGCTGGTGAGCAGGTGCGCCTGTTGGGAATTGAACTTTTAGGGCGCTCTATGTTGATCTTCGAAAGTGCGGGCCTAACGATTTTAACCGCAATGATCGCTGCGACTTCAATAGCGGTACAGCCGCCACACCGACCCAAAGAAACGCCTGATAAATCTAAAGAACCGTATCAGGTTCACAATCATGGGGGGGCAGCATGACATTGGAACTTGTTGTAACATTGATCATTGCCGCGGCCATGTTTGGCACCGGAATTTATGGGGCGCTTTCCCAAACAAATCTGGTGATGATTATGATGGGAATCGAGCTGATATTGGCGGCGGCCCTGCTTAATCTGGTGGCGTTCTGGCGATATTTGCATCCCGATGCCATAGAGGCGCAAATGTTTGTGCTGATCGTTATGACCGTGATGGCGGTGGAGATGGCAGTTGGTTTTGCGGTGGCCATCACCCGCTTCAGATCACGCGGGTCAGTGGAAATGGAAGAAGCGCAGGAGTTAAAGGGATGATAGCGCTGGGGGTGGTTATTTTTGCGCCTTCTCTTATGGCGGCGGCGGTTTTGCTTTTGCGCAAATGGTCTGGCTTGCTGGCAGTTGCCGGGGCAGCCCTTAGTCTTGTTGGCAGTTTTACCCTGTTGGCGGCAGCAATTTCCGGCACGCCTTTTATAGCAACATTGCCCGGACTTCCCGGCATGCCGCTGTTGCTTGAGGCCAGCCAGCTAACGGCAGTTCTTTCGTTAATGGTATCTACAGTTGCAATTTTTGTAATGATTTTTGCCGTTGGTTATATGGACAAGGATCCAGAAAAACCACGATTTTTTGCCACCATGTTGATGTTTGTTGCCGCCATGCAGTTGCTGGTATTGTCAGCTGACTGGATAACCCTGTTGGCAGCGTGGGAGATGATCGGGGTATCGAGCTATCTGTTGATTGGTTTCTGGCATGGCAGGCCCAAGGTCGCTGGATCAGCAACACGGGCCTTTCTTTATACACGTAGCGCCGACCTTGGCCTTTATATCGGGATTTTTATACTGATTGGCATATCCGGCACCAGCCAGATTTCAACCAGTCTGGCCACCACCGGCACCCCGGCAATTGTTGGCGGATTGTTATTGCTGGTTGCTGCCATGGGGAAATCGGCGCAGGTGCCGCTCAATGATTGGTTGCAGCGGGCCATGGCCGGGCCTACCCCGGTTTCGGCATTGTTACATTCGGCAACACTGGTGGCCGCCGGCGCAATTTTACTAATCCGCATTGCACCCATGTTGCCAGAACAAACCCTTATTGTAATCGGGCTGGTGGGTGGCATTACAAGTGTTGTTACCGGACTTATCGCGCTCGGTGAAAAAGATCTTAAACGCTTGTTGGCCGCTTCCACCTCCAGTCAATATGGATTGATGTTATTGGCCATTGGAGCTGGTGCATGGGTGGTGGCATTGCTGCATCTGATTGCCCATGCGGCAATTAAAAGCGGTCTGTTTTTAGGTGCTGGAGTTTTTCAACATTCGCGCGGCTCCACCTTGATGAGCGATATTGCCGGGGCTGGTCGTGAACATAAAAAGGTGTTTGCAGGATTTGCTTTGGCGGCACTGGCATTAGCTGGCATTCCACCCCTTGTCGGGTTCTTTTCCAAGGATGCAATAATCGCCGCTGCCATGTCTGCTCCCGGTGCTGTCTGGTTATTGCCTTTAGGTTTGGCGGCAACAGTTTTAACCGGGGCTTATATGGCGCGTGCCGTGGGCCAGCTTTGGCGTGGGTCGGGCGAAGAAGTAAAACCAAATTCTGAAAATTCAAACGCTTCAAGTATAAGTCCGGATATGCGCTGGATGGGTATTGGCATGGCCGGGCCGGTTTTTCTGGCAATTGTTCTTGGAGTTACTTTCGTTCCATTAGAAGAAATGCTGGGCAAGGAACCTGAGCTAAGCACGCTTGCCATGGCTTTTGGGCTTGGTGCTGCTGTTTTTGGCCTGTTGCTGGGATGGTTTTTTAAACCAAAACAATTGCTTGGTCCTTTGCTGGGGTGGGCGCAAAACGGGTTTATCATTGCCGGTGGTATGGATAATCTGGTGGTGCGTCCTGCCATGGCCATGGCGCGCGCCTGTAATGTTGTGGATCAGCAACTCTACAATCTGGCGCTCAAAATTGGTAATTCCATGATGAGCTTTGCCCGTGGCACCAATATAATGGATATCGGCCTTTACGCCGCGGTATTGGCCTTTGGCAATTCCATGATGAGTCTTGGTCGTGTAACCCGTTTCAGCGATGAAAAGGGGATTGACGGGGCGATTTTTGGCTTTGCCAGCATCACTTTTGCAACAGGAAAATTGGCGCGCCTTTTGCAAAGCGGCCTGATCCATCGTGAACTGGCCCTAAGCATTATTGCAACGGGCATACTTGCTGTCGGGCTTATTGCAGCGCCGATGCTTTTTTAAGGAGGTCAGAGCATGATCCCGGTTATTTCCATTGCTGTTTTTTTGCCCCTTGTGGGTGCGCTGCTATTGATGGCGCTGCCAAAAAGTTCCAGCAAGTTTGCTCACACGGTTGGAATTATTGCCAGCGCGCTCACTCTTTTGGTGACGTTGGTGATCTGGTCGCGCGGAATAGTGCCGGGCGGATTTGCGCAGGTGGAAGAAGTCACATGGATCGAGGCCATTGGTGCTGCCTATCGGGTCGGAGTGGATGGCATAAGCCTGCCACTGGTTTTGCTGAGCGCGCTTTTGTTCCTTTTGGCTTTTATATATCAGGCCAAGTCCGGCGACAGGGCGCGCAGTTTTGTAATCCTGATGCTGATGCTTGAAACCGCTTCCATTGGCACTTTTGTGGCCCTTGATGCGTTGCTTTTTTATGTGTTTTTTGAAGTCTCTCTGGTCTCCATGTATTTCATGATTGCCGGGTGGGGTGGAGTGGAGCGCCAAAAGGCAGCTCTGATGTTTTTCCTTTATACATTGCTGGGCAGTCTGCCGCTGTTGTTGGCAATTCTTGGGATGTTTTTGGCTTCAGACCCCTATACGTTTGACATGCGGGTGTGGATTGATATGCCGCCGCTGCTGGGGGTTGGAGGCATGCTGGCGCTGATTGCCATGCTGTTTACGTTTGCGGTTAAGATTCCTGCTTTTCCGGTGCATACATGGCTACCGGCGGCCCATGTGCAGGCACCTACTGTTGGCTCGGTTATTCTTGCCGGTGTGATGCTTAAATTTGGCACCTATGGTCTGGTTAGATTTGCCCTGCAAATGACGCCTGAGGCGTTTGCCGACGCTGGAACAGTTGTGTTGGCTGTCGGGGTGGTCGGGGCCATATATGGAGCCTTTGTGGCGCTGGCCCAAAGCGATCTCAAGCGCATGATCGCTTATACTTCGGTCAATCATATGGGGTATGTGGTCATTGCGGTGGCGATTGCGGCGATGGCAACCGACCCAAAAATGCGATCAATTGCCCTTGATGGTGCAACCCTGCAAATGATCAGCCATGGGCTGGTTACCGGCGCACTGTTTTTTCTGGTGGGCATGCTTAAAGACCGTGCCCATACAAGGGAGATGGATCAGTTTGGGGGTTTGTTAAAAGTTGTTCCCATAATGGGCTGGACCTATATTTTAATGGCTTTTGCCTCGCTCGGGCTGCCCGGACTTGCCCACTTTCCCGCCGAGTTTCAGATTTTTCTGGCCACGCTTAATGTCTCCCCATGGGCGGTGATTTCGATATTGGCAATTGTTGTTGTTGCAGCGCTTTATCTGCGCTCAATAAGTGCAGTGTTTTTAGGTGAAACCAATGAGAAATGGTCAAAAATGGCTGATCTTGACCGGCGTGAGATAATTGTTCTGGTGCCATTGATTGTGTTGACCATCGCCATTGGCGTTGCCCCCTCATGGTTGCTGAACCTTATCAACATTACCACAACAAGTATGGGGTTGTAATGGGTCGCGATCTTTCACTGCTGCTGCCAGAACTTATTTTGATGATCACCGTGACGCTGATGTTGATCGGTGAAATGGTTAGATTTTCCCGTGTGGTGCTGGCAATCGGTCTTGCCGGTCTGGCTCTGGCCACCTGGCAATCATACCTGTTGCTGGGAACGGATGCATCGGTGTTTGGTGGCACCTACAGAATAAATTATATAGCCGTATGGTCAAAACTGATCTTGCTTCCTGCAACCGCTCTTTCCCTGCTTTTGGCGCGAGGCGAATTGGCGGGGAGATTTCGCGAGGGCAGTGTTTACAGCCTGATGGTTCTGGTTTCTCTTGGAGCATTGATGCTTTCGGGAAGTGGTGATGTAATGCTGATCGTGCTCGGTGTGGTGCTGACCGGACTTGGCTCGTTTGCACTGGTTGCCTATCCTGCTGATGATGCGGCAACCGAAGCATCCATGAAGTTTTTAGTCTATGGCTCGGTGGCCGGAGCTGTGATGATTTATGGAGTGACCTTTTGGTATGCGGGGGCAGGATCAACCCTGTTTAGTGCCTTGGTCACCATTGGTGATAAACCACTACTAGCAGCGGCTGGTTTGTTGGCGCTATTGGTGGGTCTTGGATATAAGGCGGCTCTTGTGCCGTTTCATTTCTGGGCACCGGATGCCTATGACGGAGCGCCCATATCGGTTGCCGCCTATATGTCGGTGGTTACCAAGCTGGCGGCAATTTTTGCATTGGCGCAGGTTTTTACCTATTTGCCGATTGCGACCGGTTGGCAATGGGCAATCGCGATACTTGCCGCTCTTAGCATGACCTATGGATATCTCACGGCGCTGGTGCAAAGCAATCTGGTGCGCTTGCTTGCCTATTCTTCAATTGCCCAATCCGGATATTTTTTGTTGGGACTGGTGGCTATTGGCTTTAGTGCTCTGGCGCTGGATTCGTTGATTATATTTGGTGCCGCCTATGCAGCGATGAATATCGGGGCGTTTGCCATTATCCTTGTGGGCGGACGGGATATGGATAAATTCACCGGGCTGGGACGCAGGTCGTCAATTGTGGGTGTGGCTATGGTGGTGTTTTTGCTTTCGCTGGCCGGCATCCCTCCCCTGTTTGGGTTTTTTGGCAAGGCGCTATTGTTTGGCGCTGCAATCGAAGCCGGATTTTTATGGCTGGTAATCATTGCAATTTTGAATTCAGTTCTTTCGCTTGCGGTTTATCTTCGGGTGATTGTTGCCATGTATATGGCAGAAAAAGAGGCGAAATCTGAGCAAAAATCCACATTGGCAACCACAATTGTTTGGGTTTTGACACTGGCCATAACGCTTTTGTTTGGCTTGATAACTCAGGTTTTTACTGGTGCCAGTATTTTTTAAGGAAGGCTGTTTTTAGCGGCACGGGCAATTGCGTGAATTGTTTCCTCAATTAAAAGTGCCTCTTGCATGCCAACACCATTGCTGTCTTTCCCTGAAATCATATCAAGGAATGCTGCGGCCTCGATGGTTTTTTGGTCCTGGAAGCCAAGTGTGTGGCCCGGTGCCGGGTTGAAATTGGCATAAAGCGGATGTGCTGGTCCCGTCAGGATTGTTTTGAACCCCTGTTGTGATTTTGGACCTTCAGCTAAATAAAGCTGCAATTCGTTCATGCGCTCCTGATCAAAACAGATCATGCCCTTGTCTCCATGCACCTCAAAAGACAGACGGCTTTTACGCCCCCAGGCCACCCGGGATGAGGAAATCACCCCCTGCGCACCGTTTTCAAACCGCAAAAGCGCACTGGCAATATCTTCATTTTCAACTTCACCGGTTCCAGATCCATCCTCTAACGGGCGGATGTGGTGAACCGTTTGCATATCAGCCGATGTTACTGCAACCGGTCCCATCAGGCGCAGAGCCAGGCTGATCAGATGGCAGGTAAGATCGCCCAGCACTCCCAGACCGGCCTCAGAGCGTAATGATCGCCAGGTCCACGGAGTAGATGGATCCGCCTGATAATCCTCATCAACAAATCCACGAAAATGGATCAAACGACCAATTGCACCACTTTTAATCAGATCAACCGCATGCAAAAAAGTGGGGTTTTGGGTGTAATTATAGCCAAAAATTGCAGCCACCCCGGACTGCTCCACTGCTTTTGCCATGGCTCTGGCATCTTCAAGTGTTACGGCTAGCGGTTTTTCACACCAGATATGCTTGCCCGCATTGGCCGCCGCTATCACCATTTGAGCATGAAGCTTGTTTGGTGTGGTAATCGAAACCACATCCACGGCCGGGTCAAGGATTGCCGTGCGCCAATCATCAGTTGCCCGGGCAAACCCGAATTGTTCGGCCAGCTCAGTTGCTCGGTCCGCTGGTTGATCACACAAAATCTCAAGGCGAGGTTTGACATCGGTGCCAAAGACCGGCTGCACAGCCTGCCATGCCAAAGCATGCACCTTGCCCATAAAACCGGTACCTATCAACGCTACTCCCAAATTGTTTTTCATACTTTATCCCAATGTTGGCATGGTAAATTCAGGATCGGTGCGCATTCCAGATGGCCAACGCGTTGTTGTTGTCTTGATACGGGTGAAAAATCGCACGCCCTCCATACCATGCATATGGTGGTCCCCAAAAATAGAAGATTTCCAGCCACCAAAACTGTGAAAAGCCATTGGCACCGGAATTGGCACATTGATGCCAACCATTCCCACTTCTATATCCTGGCTGAAATTGCGTGCAACATCGCCATCACGGGTGAATATTGCCGTTCCGTTGGCATATTCGTGGCCATGGATCAGATCGATAGCATCCTGATAAGACCCTTTGCGAACAACTAAGAGCACCGGTCCAAAGATTTCCTCTTTATAACAGGTCATGTCCTGAGTGACATTATCCAAAAGCGTGCCGCCAATAAAATGTCCGTTTTCATAACCGAGTTTGTCTTGCTTGAAATTGCGCCCATCAATCACAATTTTGGCACCCTGTTCTTCACCACTGGTTATGTAACCCTTAACTTTGGATAAATGCTGTGCCGTAATAAGCGGGCCCATCTGTGAAGATGGGTCTGAAGCCGGACCAATCTTTAGAGCCTTGATTTGCGGCATCAGTTTTTCAATCAGCGCATCTGCGACCGCATCAGTTACAGGAACCGCAACCGAGATCGCCATGCAGCGCTCACCGGCAGAACCAAATCCCGCGCCCATCAGTGCGCTTGCGGCCATGTCCATATCCGCATCGGGCATGATAATCATGTGGTTTTTTGCTCCGCCCAGAGCCTGTACTCGCTTGCCATTAGCCGTGCCGGTTTTATGGATATATTGCGCTATTGGTGTTGAGCCCACAAAACTGATCGCCTTGACATCCGGGTGATGCAGCAAAGCGTCCACTGCCACTTTGTCTCCATTAATCACGTTGAAAACACCGTCCGGAAGGCCAGCCTCTTTCAGCCATTGTGCCAGTAAGAGTGATGCGGAGGGGTCACGTTCCGACGGTTTTAGGATAAAGGTATTACCGGTCGCCAAAGCTATCGGGAACATCCACATTGGCACCATCACCGGAAAGTTGAAGGGCGTGATTCCGGCGCAAACCCCAAGGGATTGGCGGATCATATAACTGTCCACCCCGGTGCCAACGTTTTCGCTGAATTCTCCTTTCAGAAAAGAGGGTGCCGAGGTTGCGAATTCAACAACTTCAAGCCCGCGAGTGACTTCGCCAAGGGCGTCGTCATGGGTCTTGCCATGTTCGGCTGAAATGATTTTGGCCAGTTGATCGCCACGATCCCAAAGAATATTTTTGAACCGATCAAGGATACGCACTCGACGTAATGCCGGAGTTTTTGACCATTTTGGCCATGCGGATTTTGCTGCCGCCACTGCTGTGTCCACATCAGCGCTGGACGCTAAAACAACGGATTTTTCGACTGAGCCGGTGGCCGGGTTAAAGACCTCAGCCGCGCGATCAGAATCGCCTGCAAAGGGCGCGCCGTTAATGAAATGGGTGATTTTAGACATGGTTTTATCCTGTGCAATTTTGGTTTGACAGTTTTTAAGCAGAGTTTTTCAAAAAAACTCCGCCCCTGCAAAGGGGCAGAGCTCAGGGAGAATTATTTATCGCGCTGAAATATCCAGTCGTGATCGGGATGGTTCTGGAACCGCCATTTGCGTAATGGCCCGGCCATGACATTTAAGTAGTACATTTCATACCCGTAGGGCGCAGCACACGGGTGATGGCCACGCGGCACAAGCACTACATCGCCATCACTAACCGCCATGGTTTCATCCAGATCCCCATCCTCGGTAAAAACCCGTTGGAATCCGAAACCCTGCGCCGGATTAAGCCGGTGGTAATAGGTTTCTTCCAGATATGTCATGTGAGGAAAATTATTTTCGTCATGGCGATGGGGGGGGTAGGATGACCAGTTTCCGCTAGGTGTAAACACCTCCGTTACCAGCAAACTGTCGGCAACATCGCGGTTTTCCATGGCGATATTGTGGATATAGCGTGTATTTGCGCCCTTGCCGCGCTCTTCCAGCTCAATATCTTTTGGACCTATTACCGCAGCTTCATGGCCACTTGCGCCCGGTGCAGAACAAACCGCCAGCACACAGTCACTGGTAGCCTTAGCCGTCCAGTCCGCCCCGTTGGGCGCATAGACACAGGCAGGCGGCAGGCGCTCGAACACGCTCATTCGCTGCCCCAACTCACCAAAATCCTGCCCCGCGACAGATATTTGTGCACGGCCTTCAACCAGAACCAAAATCACTTCGCGCGGGCCGGTTTGCTCACTAACCCGTTCACCGGCCTTCAAATGATAAAGTCCAAAGCCCACATAATCCCAGTCGGCGCTTTTTGGGGAAATATTGTGGACCTTGCCGCTTTCAGATATTGGTTTTCTTAGCAGATTTGCCATTATCCCTTATCCAATCCAACAGAATTTGCCATTTGTTTTAGTGCTTTAAGACCCATGGACTGATATTTAAAAGGATTGTGCACCACCGGGTCCTGCTCGGCTTCGATCACCAGCCAGCCCTGATAATCATGGGCTGCCGCAATAGCGAGCACCGGCTCAAACATCACCCCTCCTTCGCTATCCCCCGGCACAGTGAATACTCCACGGCGCACACCTTCGAGAAACGATAGTCCTTGTTCGCGCACCACCGACATCACCGACGGACGTACATTTTTTGCGTGGATATGGGCCACCCGATCCATGTGACGAGCCAAAATTTCGGCCGGATCACCACCACCAAAATAGCAATGACCGGTATCAAAAAGCAATTTGGTGGCCGGTCCGGTCACGCTCATAAATCGCTCGGTTTCATCCGGGGTTTCAACGACCGTTCCCATATGATGATGATAGGCCAGCGTGATCCCCTGATCTGCACAGAATTGGGAAATTTCTTCAACATCCGCGCCAAATTTCTCCCATTGATCATCCGCCAGAACAGGCTTGTCATTAACCGAAATATCATCGGCACCGTGGATCGCATTGGATGTTTCGCAAACAATGCAGATTTTGCATCCCATAGCTTTTAACAGATCAAGATGCGGCTGAATCGCCTTTTTTTCATCCTCTGGTGAACGGTCCAGCAAATTGAGCGAATACCAGCCGGAAATGAAGCGCAACCCATGGGGTGCAAGAGCCGCAGCCAACTCCTCTGGATCAAGAGGCATTTTGTGGCCCTTCTCGATGCCATCAAAACCAATCTCACCCGCATCACTAAGGCATTGTTCCAGACTGATATGAGCGCCAAGAGTAAGGTCATCATCATTGGACCAGGCAATCGGGTTGGTGCCATAAAGGATCATATTTTATCTCTTTCAATTAGAGCGGCTTCATATTCGGCGCGTGCCTGATTAACTTCTTCTCTGTTTGATATTTCGGGCACCGCAACTTCCCACCAGCACCCGCCTGCCTCAGTTGAGGGGTATGGGTCTGTATCGACAACAAAAACCTCAACGCCCTTGCCGGTGCGCTGTGCCAGACCTTGTTCCAGTTCGGCAATTGATGAGACTTTGATAGCCTTTGCCCCCATGGCTTCGGCATGTTTTACAAAATCTATCGCTGCAGGTTGTTTATGTTTTGCATGGTCCAGCAAATTGTTGAACTCGGCACCTCCGGTGGCCATTTGCAAACGGTTAATGCAACCAAAGCCGCGATTGTCTGTAATGATCAGCGTATAATTAATGCCCATCATCACAGCTGTGGCCAATTCGGAATTGGCCATCATATAGGTGCCGTCTCCGGTGAAGCATATTACATCGCGCCAAGGTTCGGCCATTTTAATGCCCATGGCACCGGCAATTTCATATCCCATGCAGCTAAACCCGTATTCCATGTGATAGGCACCGGGATTGGTTGATTTCCATAGTTTGTGCAGTTCGCCCGGCATGGTGCCTGCTGCGCTCATTACTACAGTTTTTTTGGTCGCTGCGCGCTGCAATGCACCGATCACCTGCATATCGGTTGGCAAGGCGTTGGTATCTTTGGGCGGTGCTGTTACAGCATCAACCGCCGCATACCAATCAGAACGGATAGTTTGCTCCCTGTGTGGCGCTTTATAGGCACCAAGCGCTGCGCCCAATTTTTCCAACCCAACACGGGCATCACATACCAGCGACAAGGCATTATGCTTGATGGCATCATAGGGTTGTATGTTCAGCGCCAATATTTTTAGATCCGGGTTTTTGAAAATTGACCATGATCCGGTTGTGAAATCCTGAAAACGCGTACCAACACCAATAATTACATCCGCATCGGCGCAAATGGAATTGGCGCTTTGTGATCCCGTCACCCCCACCGGACCAAAGGCCAGATCATGCTGCCAGTGCAGTGCTGATTTTCCGGCCTGAGTTTCAACAACCGGAATATTGTGGGCCTGTGCAAAATCTTCAAGCGTTTCACAGCTTATTGAATAATGCACACCACCACCGGCAATGATCACCGGTTTTTTGGCTGATTTAATCGCTGCGACTGCACGCGCCAGCTCATCCGCATCCGGTTCTGGCCGCCGAGCTGCCCATATCTTTTTTTCAAACATGGTGAGCGGATAATCATAGGCTTCGGCCTGCACATCCTGACAGAATGACAGGGTAACAGGACCACAATCAGCCGGATCGGTTAGCGTTTGAAAAGCGCGCGGCAGGGAGGTAATCAGTTGTTCAGGTCGGGTTATGCGGTCAAAATAACGGCTGACCGGTTTAAAACAATCATTGGCACTGATGGTGCCATCGTTAAAATCTTCAACCTGCTGAAGCACAGGATCAGGACCGCGACTGGCAAATACATCGCCGGGGATCAATAACACTGGCAACCGGTTTACATGGGCAAGCGCTGCCGCTGTCACCATATTGGTGGCTCCGGGACCAATAGAGCTTGTCACCGCCATGGCACGTTTGCGATTTAATTGCTTGGCATAGGCAATAGCAGCATGGGCCATGGTCTGCTCGTTATGGCCGCGATATGTGGGCAAGCGGTCACGGGCATCATATAGCGCTTCGCCGAGGCCCGCCACATTGCCATGACCAAAAATTGCCCAGATACCTTCGATGATCCGGTCCCCATCATCGTTAAACTGGTTTTCGATAAATCTTACCAGAGCCTGCGCTGCGGTTAAGCGGATGCTCGCCATCTGTTCGCCTCTCGTGCCTTGTCCCATGTGCTGCATAATGCTGCGTATTTTTTCGCCATATCCTGAACGGCCGCCTCGTCGGAAATTTCGCCCTTCATCCACCCCCGCGCCGCATCACTAAAGATTGTGCGCCCGACCGCAAACCCTTTTACAAGTTCATGACGTGCGGCGGCAGTAAAACATTCTGCAAGTGCATTTTGGGAGGCATCCAACCCCAGAACCACCACACCCCGACAATACGGGTCGTGTTCTTGAATGATACGACAAGTGTTTGCCCATGCCATTTCGCTAGTCATCGGTTCAAGTTTCCACCAGTCGGGATAGATACCAATTTCATAGAAGCGCTGAATAATCGTGCCCGCAGTCTCGCCATCGCAAACAGCGACTTTAGAGGGGATAATTTCCAGTAAAAATTCCAACCTGTTACGTCGAGCCGAAGCAAATAAGCGTTTTATCGTGGTTTCCTGTTGCAATTTTATATCGGTAGAATCATCCGGGTGATAAAAACACAACACTTTGACCACGTGTTCACTTGGCCATTCATGCAGCCCGCCAAAATCCGCACCAAGTTCAGGTTCCAGCGTTAATGGACGTGAACCGGGCCATTCCACCGGGCGCCCGATCCACAATCCGCTGCCGGTTGCATCAAACAAAGCATCCTGTCCAAACCGACTATCGCAAAGAATGCCATGCCCGCTGGAAGAGCCAGCAACGTTGAGCGCGGCCTGCAGGCAGAGTTGTTTGAACTCCCCGATATTTTGCAAATCAGCGCCTGCTTCTTTTGCCATAGTTTCAAGCTGTATCCGGTGATCAAAAGCAAATACCCGCATATCCGGCCAGTTTTTGCGGCGGTTGGTGGACCAGTGGATTTGCTCAAGCTCAGCATCTTTGCGCAAGGCAGGTGTTTTTACCCCGCGTTTGAGAAAAAACTGTAGCTCCTCCCAACTGGGATAAGATGGTGTGCAGCCATGACGACTAACTGCAAAAGCACCACAGGCGTTTGCATAAGTCAGGGCCACCTGCCAGCTTTCACCGTCAAGCCAGCCCTTGAGCAGACCAGACATAAAACCATCCCCTGCCCCAAGCACATTAAAAACCTCAATTGGAAAACCGGGGCCACTGATGCCGTCATCCAATGTATCAGAAATAGCACCGGTAAAAGCTGCTGCCCCCATCGGGCCGCGCTTGCATACCAGCGTGGCGTCGCTCAGGGCGCGCACATTGCGCAGGGCCTCAATCGTATCTGTGCTGCCTCCGGCAATATGAAATTCTTCTTCTGTGCCGACAATCAGATCAAACAGTGCCAGTGTTTTTTGCAACTTCGCCGTTACGGCGGGGCTATTTATAAAGCGTTCCTCCCCCGCATCATGGCCCGCCAGCCCCCAAAGATTGGGTCTGTAGTCAATATCAAGTGCCGTTTTGGCGCCGTTTTTGCGCGCTAAATGCAGCGCTTTAAGCACTGCGGCCTCTGTATTGGCATGGCTGAGATGGGTGCCTGTTACCGTAACGCAGCGTGCACGCTCTATAAATGCAGGGTCTATATCATCTTCGCAAAGGGCCATATCCGCGCAGTTTTCACGATAGAATATCAAGGGGAATTGCTCGCGATCACGGATACCCAGCAAAACCAGCGCCGTAAGGCGATCGGGGTCAGTCACCACACAGCTAACATCGACGCCTTCTGACATAAGTTCTTCACGGATGAAGCGACCCATATGCTCGTCTCCGACCCGTGTAATCAGGGCGGATTTTAGCCCCAGTCGTGCAGTGCCTGTTGCAATATTTGTTGGGGAGCCACCAATATACTTGTTAAAAGATGCCATATCTTCCAACCTGCCGCCCACTTGAGCACCATAAAGATCCACCGAAGCGCGGCCAATTGTGATGAGATCGAGGGTCACACTGTTCCTCCCAGCGAGCCTTCCAGCGTGGCCATTTCCTGCCCCCCAGCCATCAGGTCCTGTAATTCTTCGGCTGTGATATTTCCCTTTGTCGCTGTGCCAAGGGTTTTTCCGCGATTAAGAACCGTAAACCGGTCACCAACCGCTAGTGCATGACGTACGTTGTGAGTAATAAAAACCACCCCGATACCCTGGTTTCTGACCCGCGCAACGGTCGCCAACACATTTGAAGTCTGGCGTACACCAAGCGCTGATGTCGGTTCGTCAAGGATCAATACCTTGGCGCCAAAATAGACTGCGCGGGCAATCGCCACTGTTTGACGCTCTCCGCCGGAAAGTGTGCCGACCGCCTGATCAGGCGCACGCAAATTGATGCCCATTTTTTGCATTTCTGCCATGGTAATCTCATTGGCACGATCAATATCAAAGCGTTTGAAAAGGCCCTTACCTTTTGTTGGTTCTCGCCCCATCCAGAAATTGCGCGTGACCGACATCAGAGGTATCATCGCCAAATCCTGATAAACCGTAGCGATCCCGGCTTCCATTGAATCGCGGGGGCTATCGAAATTCATCTCCTTGCCTTCAAAAAGGATGGATCCAGCAGAGGGTTTATACACTCCGGACATGGTTTTGATGAAGGTTGATTTTCCGGCCCCATTGTCGCCCAACAGGCAATGACATTCACCGGCGCTGACATCAAAGCTGACGCCTGCCAGTGCAATAACCGGACCAAAACGCTTTTCAATATTTTCCATATGGACAATGGCATCACTCATATCAGCGCTCCCCGGTTACGCGTTTGCGGATCATGTTATTAAAGATCACAGCGAGTAAAAGCATGCCGCCCAGAAAGACCTGAAACCAGTCCTGATCAAAGTCGGTATAGGTCAGGCCAATCACGACCATGCCAAAAATTATCGAGCCAAAGAACGCCCCGATAGCTGAGCCATATCCACCGGTCAATAAGCATCCGCCGATTACAGCGGCAATAATAGCTTCAAATTCTTTTTGAAACCCGCGACGCGCATCGGTTGAACCAGCATCAAGGACCTGAATAATGGCAAGCAAAGCGGCACAGGCCGCTGTCAGCATGAACAATGAAATTTTTACCTTTTTTACCGGCACTCCAGAATTGGATGCGGCTTCCGGGTCGCCTCCCGAAGCAAAAATCCAGTTGCCCACAGGCGTACGCAGCAGGACATAGGTCGCCAGAACCACCAAAGCGATAGACCAAAGGATCTCAACCGGAATTCCGGTGACTTTTGGCACTCCGTTCTTAAAGGTCTCAATCCACCCGATACTTGCCAACCATGCAAAAAAACCAGGAAAGGCATCACCGCTGAAAAAGGGGACGAGAAAGTCACCCTCTACCGCTTCGCGCACGCCGCGCAACTGGGTAGAGCCGCCAGTGGCCAGTTTTAATCCGACCAGTGACAGGCCACGTAAAATAAACAGGAAGGCCAGCGTGACAATAAATGAAGGTAAACCAGTACGGACGACGATTTGCCCATTGATCGAGCCGACAGCAGCGGCAAATGCCAGAGTTGCCGGTATAGCCATAAAAAGCGGCATTCCAAAGTTTACGACGGCAACGGAAAAAAACAGGCCGGCTAAAGCGACCATTGAGCCTATAGAGAGATCAAACTCGCCGCCGATCATCAGCATCGCCGCGCCGATTGCCAGAATGGCCAATTGAGACGAGGGTGTTAGAAAATTCAATACCCCTGACAGGGTAAACATAGCGCTGTCTGCTGTTATTAAAAAGAAAATGGTGACCAGAATTACCCCGGCAATTGCGCCCAGTTCCGGCCTTTTCATCAGGCGGGACAACAGGCTTTCGGACCCTATTCTTTCGTCTACTGTATCGGTTGATTTCGTTGACATGTTGCCCTCCCCTTAAATTGGACAGCGCAGATTATGGCGCTGTCCATTCTATTGTGTTTGTTAACGGATACCCTGTGCGGAAAGCTCGATAACCTGCTCTGCTTTATCTGCAGTTATCAGGTTTGGACCTGAGGGCACATTACCACCTGGCATCAGGCCGTATTTAGCATTCAAGGCAAGGAAGTTAACTGACAGATAGCCTTGCAGGAATTGTTGCTGGTCAATGGCAAAAGCGGCATCCCCGGCAATAATCGAGTTGAGGAAGCTCGGTGACATATCAAAAGAGGCAACCAGAACTTCGCCAGCCCGGCCAACACCCTTAACTGCGGCAACAGAAGGCTCGCCAGCAGTTGCGGCACCAAGAGCCATAATAGTGTCGACATCTGGATTGGATTCTAATGACGCCTTGACCTTGGCTTCGATTTCGGTTGGATCATTGGAGGTAGGAAGCACTGTTACCGGTCCGCCAAAACCTTCGGCAAAGCCTTCACAACGCAAATCCAGAGCCACATTGCCAACTTCCTGATTGACACATATGCCTACAGTACCACCAAGGGCGGCAAGCTTTTCGCCTGCGGCAACACCGGCATCATACTCGTCCTGCCCCACATGAAGCAACGCTCCCAGACCTTTGGAAACATTTGAGCCGGAATTCATCGAAATAACCGGGATGCCGGCTGCAACAGCGCGTTGGATTGATGGCCCAAGCGCATCACCATCAGGAATAGAAACCACCAGCCCGTCAGGCTCCTGGTTAACCGCAGCATCAATAAGCTGGCTCATAGCCACCATATCAAAGGTTTCCGGTGCGCGGTAGCTAACGGTAGCACCGGTATCGCGCGCCGCTTCTTCCACGCCGTTTTTAACAACCGACCAGAACGGGTCATTTGCCTGACCGTGCGATACGACAATAATATTTTGTGCAAGCACCGGACTGGCAAACGCTATAGCGGCGGCCATCAGTGCTGACTTGATAAATAATTTCATTTTTTCCCTCCCTAGGAAATTTGGTTTCTATTTACGGCACAATGCCGCGTGATTCAGCTTAGCGCCGAATTTCAGGTGCCCATGGCACGTAATTCTTTTTTGCTATCAACGAGTTGTCGGATTATTTCATCGCGAAATTCGTTGCCTTTGTCAGTGTTGAACGGGTCCGGTCCGGGGGCTGCAGTTTCAAAAACTACCGGCCCGGCATAGGCGATGTCGTCAAGTGCTGTGATCTGGGATACAAAATCTGTGTGCCCCTCTCCAACTGCGCCCCGATTTGAATCAGCGGCGTGATAGAGGCCAATCGATCCGGCACCAGCACGCAGTGCAGCGGCCGGGTTCGCCTCTTCAATATTCATGTGATAGGCATCAGCCAGCAGGGATAAATTGGCTGCCTTTACCTGATTGAGCAATTCAAGCCCTTCAGCGACTGTGCGAATTTGATGGCTTTCGTAGCGATTTAAAATTTCAAAGGCGACGTTCAGACCGTTTGCTGCAGCTATGGTGCAGATTTGTGATGTTGTTACAACCAGCAGGGCATCTTCTTCCTCTTGGGTGGAAACCGGACGAATCCGTCCGACCTGTCCATGCATGCAGAACATGGGCGCACCAAGTTCGGCGGCAAAATCGGCAAGCCCCTTGTAATAGTCCAGTGAGGCATTTCGTATTTTTGCGTCCGGGTGTGAAATATCCGCATCTGCGGGTGTGATTGAAAAAATTTCCAGGCCGTGACCTTCAAGAACCGCTTTGGCTTTCTTAGGGTTGGTTGATTGCCAGTCACCAAATAATTCCACACCATCCAAACCAACATATTGAAGCGCCTGCGCAGTATCCGCTAACGGCTGATCGCCAAAAACCCATGTGCAGCAGCCCAGCTTTCTCACTACTACGCTGCCCCCTTCAATAGAGGTGCCAGCTCAACCGCCCTGCCCTGCTCAAGCGACATACCCGCCGCTTCAGCAATCGCCAGCGCGTTTACTCCATCGGCGACGCTCACAGGAATTTCTGTCCCATCTAGCACTGCATCAACGAAGCTGGCCCAGCCAATTGAGTAGGATCTCGTATAGCGCTCGAGGAAAAAATACTCCGGGTTGGCGCTGATTATCCCATCCACGGTTGATTTTACTACAGTATTTTCCAAAACATTTCCTGCTGATAAAAGCCCCTTTTCACCCAGCAATTCCAACCGCTGATCATAGCCGTAAGCCGCACGGCGGCTATTGCGGATAGTAGCTATTCGGCCATCAGCAAATTTTAGCGTGATCACCGCGGTATCAATGTCCCCTACCGCGCTGAATTCAGAATCGATAAGACAGGACCCTGTGGCAATTATGGTTTGCGGCACTGCACCGAACAGCCAGCAAGCCATGTCAAAATCATGAATAGCCATATCGCGAAATAAGCCACCACTAACCTTTATATACTCAACCGACGAAGGGGCCGGATCAAACGAGGTGATCGACAATAACTCGCCCTTACCCACCTCACCGGCATCAAACGCAGCCTTCAGTGTCGTAAAGTCTGGATCAAACCGCCGATTAAAACCTATCATGACCGGCTTGTTGTGTCCTGCTACAGTTTCAAGGCATGCTTTGGCTCTGCTGAGATCGAGATCAACAGGTTTCTCGCAAAAAACAGCTTTTCCAGCCTTGATACCAGCTTCTATCAGATCAATATGGGTGTTTGTTGAGGATGCAATTACGATCGCATCAATATTGGCGTCCGCAAGAATTTCATCCGCCGACATCGCCGATGCATCATATTCATTGGCCAGCGATTGAGCCGCCTGGGGCACCAGATCAGTTACCGCCACCAACTTAGAACGAGTGTTGCCCGCAATGCTGCGCGCATGAACAATTCCAATTCGACCTGCGCCGAACATGCCAATATTAAGTGTCATTTTTTCCCCTAACACCTAGAGATAAGATGTTAGCAGGGTAAATAAATATTCCAAAAAGTCAATTAAAAATATTTTTGTTCTATTTTATAAGTCCTGACGCTTTGCGCCCACCGCAACTGAAAGCGCGGTAGCAAGTGAAAGCGTTGCGGAAAGAGCGCGAAATGAGCCAACATCTATCTCTGACACAATAAGGGATGTTACGCATGGCAGGCACATGGGGCTGTTGATTGAATCGGTAATTGAAACAATCTTGCATTTTTGTTCAAATGCATGGTGGACAAGATCAAGTGTTTCTTGTGAATAAGGTGTGAATGAAATCGCTATAAGCACGTCATTGGCCCGTATTGCATGGCGATGGTCCAGTTTGCCAACCAGATCATGAAGGAATACCGGAACGTTCATTTTTTCAAAAGCATAGGCCAGATAGGCAGCTACCGGATATGCTCGATTGAGGCCAATTGTATGGATCATAGACGTTTTGGAGAGAATATCTGCAGCGTGTTCAAGTTGGGAAATATCGATTGATTTTATCATTTTTTCCAATGAACTACGTCCGGCCTCAACGAATTCAGCCAAAAGAGCCGATGGAGAATTATCTCCTCTCTCCCTCATACTGATAAGTCTGGTAGAATAATCTGGCCAACCGTGGGTCTTATCATCTCGAAACAGGCGCTGCATTTCTGAATAACCTGAAAATCCCATTTCGCGACAAAACCGCATAAATGCAGATGGTTGCACACCTGCCGCCAAAGACATATCCGCCACTGTTGAGATAGAAATACGGTCAGTATTTTGTGCAACATAGTCCGCACATTGTTTTAATCTTTTCGGTAAGTTTATAGAAGTTTCAACAAGGCGTTTTTTAAATTCGTCAACTGTCTCAGGCGTATTATACGTTTGCATTGTTTATGTTTCCAGCTCGTTTTTTTTAGACGTTGGTTCAACTCAATAAACTGAGGGATATTCTATTTTTGTAGAAAATGGAATATTAAGTTTGATTTTGAGTTAAAGTTACTTTGGGACAGGGGCTGTAAATACCGTGTGTTCCATGCAAATGTTGATGAAATTATTTTGAGGGTGCCGTTATGCTGAAAATTCTTGCTAATCGCACATACCGCCATCTGTTTGGGGCGCAGATTATCGCGTTGATTGGCACTGGACTTGCCACGGTAGCGCTTGGCCTTATGGCCTGGCAGATCGCGGGCGAGAATGCGGGGATGGTACTTGGCACGGCATTTGCCATAAAGATGCTCGCTTATGTAATACTTGCCCCCATCGCCTCGGCTTTTGCCGATAGGGTGCCGCGCCGCGCTATGCTGGTGACGCTCGATCTGATACGGGCCGGTGTTGCTCTGGCTCTACCTTTCGTTACCGAAATCTGGCAGATTTATATTCTTATCTTCCTGCTTCAGGCTGCGTCCGCCGGTTTTACTCCGACCTTTCAGGCCACCATCCCGGACGTTTTGCCGAATGAGGAAGAATACACAAGGGCGTTATCATTATCACGACTTGCATATGATCTTGAGAGTTTGATTTCTCCGATGCTGGCGGTGGCACTGCTGAGCGTGGTGAGCTTTCCGGTTTTGTTTTACGGCACTGTTATCGGGTTCGTCGCCTCCGCAATATTGGTGGCCAGTACCTCCCTGCCAAGTGCTGCGTTGCCAAGTGCTGAATCGAGTGTAAAGCGCAATGTATGGGAGCGCACAACGCGCGGCATTCGCATTTATCTCGCCACGCCACGCCTGCGTGGTTTGCTTGCGCTCAACCTGGCAGTGGCGGCGGCGGGGGCCATGGTTATCGTCAATACAGTGGTGATCGTTCAAACCCGTTTTGGCCTTGAGCAAAGCGCGGTGGCATGGGCGCTGGCAGCATTTGGCGGCGGATCAATGGCGGGTTCGCTGATCCTGCCCCGGTTACTCCAGAAAATACCGGACCGCCCGGTAATGATTACCGGTGCCGGATTGCTTGTTGTTGGCACAGCGCTTGGACCGCTGGCGGGATCGCTCATCGCTTTGGCTTCGCTATGGCTGCTGATTGGTTTTGGCTACAGCCTGACTATGACCCCTAGCGGGAGGTTATTGCGACGCTCGGCACATGCACAGGACCGGCCCGCAATTTTTGCTGCGCAGTTTGCTCTCAGTCACGTTTGCTGGCTGATCACCTATCCGATTGCGGGGTTTTTTGGCGCACGATTTGGCCTTGATGCAACGTTCATGGTGCTGGCGGCAATAGCGGCACTGGGACTGGTTGGTGCACTACGCATTTGGCCTGCATCTGAACCGGAAACAATGGAACACGAACACCCGGACTTGTCGCCCCAACATCCGCATTTGCGTGAATACGGAATTGCAGACCACCGCCACGCCATAGTGCTAGATGATCTGCACCGAAACTGGCCACGGCCTTCCGGACACATTGCGTGACTCTGCCCCTTTTGAAATATAAAGAAATTCACGTCCGACAAGGAACGCAACTGCGTCTTCATGACAACAGGTTGCGGTCAGCGCGCTATCTTTTGACCCTTGAGCAAAACGAATGGCGCGAGATCAATAATGCGGATGATTTACTAAACTGAAAATCATCCTTTTGAAGCAGTCAGGCCAGAAGCTTGCGCATCAACTATTAACCCAGTCATAAAGAGAGCGCGCAAAGGGCACATTGTTGACCACTCCCTCGACGAACCCCCGGCTTATGCTTTGCACAAAGCGTTTCGGACTAAGTACCTCTCTCAGCTCCCGTGCTGCGACCTGCGCCCGCTCCACACCCCCGGGGTCGCCACCCATGGCGGCAGTCACCCCGTCCAAGGCTTTTGATGCCAGTTTAAAACCGCTGCGAACATCGTTCAACTGGGCAGACACGGCCCCCATGGGCCCGGAAAACGGCGATATCGGGGAAATCGCCCCCGGAAAGGAATCGCCTACATCCTGCAAAATTCTTGCTAACTCCGAGCCGTTTAAATCCCCATTCCCGCCAGCGTCCAGCGCATTGCTGGTGGCGCTCAGCGCAGCGAACAACCGCGAAGCGCCCGAGGCACTTTGGAATTTGAACCGTGAATCGTCGGCAAGCTGGGCCAGCCGCTTGGCATTGGATAAAAGCGAACTGCGCATGCTCTCGCGATCCTGGGGACTGGTTGCCGAATTAGCCAGAATTTCGCTAAAATACCCGAGCCGATCCAAAAGTTCATCCTGAACCTGTAGAAAAACCGCATCGCGCAGCTGCCCTTCTGGCAGGCCCATAGCTTGTGTCAAAAGCCCACCAACCGGCGCTGCGGCATAATCCAGCCGCTCGCGAAGCAGACGCAGAACTTGCGCCAACTCAATCATTGCCGGATCGTCGCTTAACATCAAAAGCACCTCGGCTTCGCGGATTTGCCCACGAATTACCGCCGCATCACCGGCCGCAAAAGCCTCGGCAGCACGTTGCTCCAAATCCGATTGATCAAGCTCTGGCAACGCCGGTACACCACCGCCCTCGGGCACCGCCGGGAATATCTCAATCCTACCGATCATCCTATAATCCGGGGCGATTGAATCCTCTGACGCCATATCGGCAAGATCCCAGTAATATAATTGAAGCTCTCTACAGCAGTCCGCCACCTCCCTGGCCCGATCCAGCCATCGAGCCCTCTCGACACTATGTTTTAGATCATCCTCGAACCATATGGGCATCCGTGAATGCAATAAACGCAGCCTGAGCATACCGCGTTCCAGCATGGCCTCAACCTGAGCTGCATCTGCCTGACCGTCCGCCACCGCAAAATACCAGTCAAAGAGCCGACGATGGGCCAGACTATATACTTCTTCGGTGTCGTTCCAATCGAGCCAGAGCCAGCCGCTCCAGGACGTCAGGTAGTACTGCGCCCAGCCGACCTGACCCGCCTCGAAAGCCTTCTGCAACGTCGCCCTAGCGGTACGACTTCCCCAGCGCGCCTCCTGCACCGCCTCCATTGTCTTTATTTCAGCTTGATAGGCCTCGGTGGTCGCATTGATTCCTGCACGTGCAGGGCCGGCAATCGCCAGTACGATGTAAATCACAGCTAAAAATCTATACATTGAGATCTCCAACAAGTCAGATAATAAATTACAGCATAGAAAATGGGATTTTTCAACTTTGACCTATTTCCCGCGTTACAGCATTGCTCAGTGAAAATATCTTAGGTCAGTACCAATTGCATCAAAATTTGCCTGTGCTGGCGATGCGAAGGTTGATCAGGCAATCATCATTTTTTAGGATGCCCACATTCTTGGGAATGAGTACAGGCGTGAAGGTAAGGGCTTTGCCGAAATGGTACATAGTACCAAGTGGCCGAAGAAACCGCAGACTACATTTGGCCGTCCCTTTGAGGGCGTGAGTAAGGCGAACCGCCGCGAGCGATACAAAATGGCGGGTGGGGAGGGATTATGTTGTGGCTTTGCCCCAACATCGAAACCGCTAAGCTCGTTCCTCGCTAAGCTTGTTTTCGAACCCTAGCCGTTCCGGCTTGGTGTTCTCTTCACCAGCGCCATCAACCATTAAAAAAACCACCCAAAACAGGGTGGCTTTTTTAATGGCGGGTGGGGAGGGATTATGTTGTGGCTTTGCCCCAACATCGAAACCGCTAAGCTCGTTCCTCGCTAAGCTTGTTTTCGAACCCTAGCCGTTCCGGCTTGGTGTTCTCTTCACCAGCGCCATC